>NC_022524.1:272500-945833 GCF_000473245.1 Bacillus infantis NRRL B-14911 | reverse complement strand
CATGTTAACAGGTCATCAGATGACTTTATTCTATTAAACAGTATAAGTAAAACGCTTTCACATTACAATAGGAAATTTTCAGATATTAACTTTTGCAGGGAGTCCCGCTTTTCGGTTTTAATGGATTCCTAAATACCGAGCAAAGAATCATAAAAAATAAATAAGCCTGCATCCCCCTCGGATGCAGGCCCTCACTCTTCCATTTCGTTCATATATTTCATCAGGACCTCTTCCACACTATGCAGGTGGTCAAGCATCAGCTGCTGGGCGCTGGGCCCATCCTGGTCCCGGATGCTTTCATAGATGCTCTGGTGCTCGAGTGTGAGGCGGCCTAAAGCTTTTTCGGTAGAATACAGCCAGATTCTCCTTGTCTCACGCATGGTGGTTACCATCATTTCCGAAACATTATTCATCAGGCTGATCAGCAGATCATTTTGCGACGCCTTGGCAATCGCCATATGAAACTGAAAATCCGCTTCTTCCCCAAGCTCTTCATCGCTGGCCTTTTTCATCTGCTCAAGCGCTGATTCAATTTCAGCCAGCTGCTCTACCGTACGCCTTTCTGCAGCAGCACTGACGGCGCCGACCTCAAGGATCCTCCGCACCTCCAGAAGATTTTTAACATCTGTCTTTTTCATCAGCATGGCTGTATATACTGGAAGTGTCAGCATATTGGATTCAAATTCCCTGATATAAGTTCCTTCGCCCTGGTGCATTTCCACAAGTCCCATGGCACGCAAAGCGCTCAAGGCCTCCCGGACGGCAGACCTGCCGACCTGGAAGTTTTCCGCCAGCTGCTGGACCGAAGCAAGCTTATCTCCCGGCTTCAGCTCTCCTGACTTGATCATATCCATTAGCGCCTCAGCAATTTCTTCATATATTTTACGCGGTTTAATCCGTTTATAGTTCACATGGCTCACCCCATTATCCTTCTGCTTCTGATTTTATAGCATAATGGATGAACGGACAATGCGGAGTGGCCGGCTAAAACCCTTTTTATCTGGAAAGGGGTTCGGTCAGCGGCACTTCAGCCCGATAATACAGCTGAGCATCCGGCCCAGAGATCAATATGCCCCTCCCATCTTTTTCTATATAAATAACTGACTCCAGGCCGCTTCCCCATTTAGGCTCTGCCCCGGAAAGCAGATAAGGAAATCTTTCATCACGAGTCTCTTCCATCGTTATTTCCCTGTACCATTCTTCACTATCAACATTTTCCCTGGTCCATGTTCCTGTCTCCATCAGGGCTCCCGGGCGGAGAACTGTTTTTTCTGCAGATGGGTGCAGCAGGACTACTTCCGCCTTTTCAACATTGGACAAATAGACGGCAGGATCCTTTGTATCATAGATCGCGTGATAGAACATAGCCGCTGCAAGTGAAGCTGCAAGCAGGGCAAAATTAGCAGCAAACCCGAGCCAGGCAAACCGCCGGTACTTTGCCCATCTCCCTTCTTTGCCCCTGGAGAAAAAATAGAGAATCCATACCCCGAGAGGCAGTATCGGCAGCCGGATGGGCAGGCCGTCACTTTGCCAGTTAATTGAAAAAGAAAAGAGTCCAATAAACATAATGAGGATGATTTTTAATACCTTGGGCTTTTCATCCTGCTTTTTATATAAAACGATTGCGGCAATCACAATAGCTGCATAAGCCAATATGGTGGCTGCCCATTCTACTGCGTTACCTGTAAAATCCAGATTGATCATGGAGCTCACCTCCTGCGGTTCCATTTACTGTTATATGTATGATAGCAAAGAAAAAGGACCACTGCGCATGGTCCTTTTCAGATATGCTGCTCGAGCTGCAGGGTGCCGATTCTTTCCGGGGAAATTCCTGTTTCTACATAGCTTCTGGCCTGCTTCCAGCTGCCTTCTCCGTCTTTTTTGAAGGTATCGAAAAAGAGATTGGCTGTGCCGATCCGTTCTCCCTTTATAATAATCGAGGCCGACAAGACCGCCATCACTTCATCCTCCTTCAGCGGAATGACAGCAAGCTCCTTCAAATCCCAGATCCCTTCATTCTCTTTTACATACCGAAATCCCTGCTCCCAGCCTTTGACCGACTCATCGTAGCCAAAATCATCAATCTGATTCCCGCGGATTTCCCTTGCCTGATAATCCTTTGATATCAGCTCTTTCATTTCTTCGATCGAGGATTCCCTCCAGACCTGGAGATAATGGTTGAGAAATGATTTGAATTCCTGTTCCATTGCTCAGCCTCCTGTATATTCTTGTTGGAGTTAACTTCTACAGTGGAGAAGGGATATCCTTTTCCTGAAAGGATTATTTGATCGGTACTTCCATTTGGAATTCTTCTATGAGCTCGGGAGCCTTTTCATTAAAATATTTGATGAAAAGACCTTCATCAGGCGTATTCGGGAACACTTCTTCAACAAGATAAGCTTCGCCTCCTAAATATTCCCGGGACTTCTCAATGCCATGATAAAATTCCCCATTTTTATCTGTAAGCATAAACTGAAAATCATTCAGGAACGCCAGGGAGCTTTTATATTTATAGGCAATTATGAGTGTTTGGTCTGCCCTTTCAATCCCTTCTATTTCAATGCTGCCCATTTCTCCCATCTGGAAGGCTGCTTCAGTTGAGAGCGGGGTACTACTTAGAGGCGTATCTTCTTTAAACCTGTTTGAAGTCCCATTTATCACCTGTATGGTTACGGTTGACGAACCTTTGTCCACTTGCTCGAAAAACTCTTTGTATTCAGTCACACTGTACCATTGGCCGTTTTCTTTTGTCTGGGTCCCCATTCCCATTGTCCAATTGTTTAAATTCCTTAAAACTTTGCCATTTTCATCAATAAGCCTGATTGTATGAGACGGATAGGGCTCCCTATTGTTATATGGCTCCTTATATCGGAGATTAACCGATGTAGTCAGCGGGCTCAGCTTAATACTCTTTAGTTCTAGTACTTTGTTTTCCCACTGTTTAACCATATTCATAGGGATGGTTTTAATATCCTCTGATTTTTCAACAGGGAACTGGAACCGGAACGAGAAGTCCTTTTCCCATTTGTAAGATTTGTCTGTTGTAGCTTTATATAGAAAGTCCACCTTTATTTTATCCGGCAATTCGCCTTTATCATAATCGTACGTAAAGGTTGAGATGCCTGCCACTTTGTTTTCAGAAATCTGTTCATCCCTTACACCATTTCTGGAGATACCCTCTTCAGAATGATTAAGGGGTATATAAGCATCGATTTGTTTATATGAGTAATTATTTATCGGCTTTTCTGATTCAATCACATAACTGATTGAGAGTCTGCGTCCATCGTAAACTGCTTCCTTTATGCTCATCTTAATCCCATCTTCCTGCTTTTCTAAAGATAAAAGCGATACATTTCCGTCATTTGAGGCCTTTTGGAGCCCTTCATCGCCAAAAAGGCTGAAGATGGAATCAAAGAAAGGAAAGTTTGAAAAAGCAAATGCCTTTGTTCCTGATCCGAATAAAGCCAAGGAACCTGCCAAAGTGAGGAGAACTGCAGCTGCTGCAATCGATTTGATCCGCCATTTAAAGAAAAGTGGTTTTTCACTATTTTTTATACAGTCCTGCACCTTCTGTCTGTCCTCTGCAGTAAATTCCACCTCACTAAAAAGATCTTTGCTTTTTATATCCTGTCCCATTGCATGTCCTCCTTTCTCAATATCGCCCCGAGCTTTTCTCTTCCCCGTTTCAGTCTCGTTTTGACAGTATTCTCTGATATACGAAGAGTGGAGGCGACCTCTCCAACTGTAAACTCCTGATAGTAGTATAGAAAAATGACCTCTTTATATTTCGGGCTTAAAGACATGATACAATCCCTGATTTGCCTTTTATGGTCTTTTTCGAGTAACGCTGCCTCAGGGCTGTCCGCATGAGGTGTTGAGTTGTCCTCCTGTTTACCTGGTAAAAGTATCCTTTTGAAGTACGCACTCTTTAAATGGTCTTTGCACTGGTTAATGGTGATCCGGTACAGCCAGGTCTTCAGGGAAGACTCCCCTTTAAACTTTTGCAGGCTGGAGCTGCAGCTGATAAATACATTCTGTACAATATCCTTGGCCAGCCCGGCATCCTTTACATAAGAGAAAGCAAGCGTTGCAAGCTCCGTTCCGTATGTAACCATGATTTCTTCTAATATTTCTTCCAAATTTTCATTCTTTGCCAAATCCGGATTAAAATCCTGCTCACCTTCTATATACACCAAAACCCACCTCCTTGTTTAAAATTCGTGATTTGACGAGGTGAAGCAGCTGAGGGTTTCAAATTTTTTTAAAAAACAAATAATTATCATTATATCTCACACCTTTTTACAAGTAACCCATTCACTATGAAGAATAAAACCTAAGAACCAAGCCATATTAAAAGCAGATAACAACGAAGGGAGACAGCACAGTGGAATCGATGACGCGTGAGCAGATTCTGGCGGATTTGCAGAGGTCTTTTGAGGGCTATTTGAATGAATACGGGGCGGACAGTATAGGCACTTATGAGGAGCCAGGCCAGGGCGGGCGCTATTATTTCGGCTGCACGGTCAAGAAGGATGATCGGACGTTCCATATACATACACCTTTTGCACAGCAGGAGGATGGAAGATTTACGGCTCTTGGAAACGGCTGGACGGCCGAGACGGATGATCCGATGCTTCAGGACAAAAGGGGATATGGAGATCTGGAGAGTGCACTCAAAGAAATCTAGCATATAGAAAAGGCAGGCTGGACTGAAAGTGTCCGGCCTGCCTTCTTTATTAAACCAGCGCTTCTTCATGTCTGTTCTGTATCCAGTCCTGCAGCTCTTCTTCTTTCAGCGGGCGGGAAAAATAATAGCCCTGTACATGCGGCGATTCGCTTAAAGAACCAATAAAGTCGATCTGGTCCTGATTTTCTGCTCCCTCGATGACGACCTTTAAATTCAGGGAGCAGGACAGAGAAATGATGGCCCGCAGGATGGCCGAATCCTTTTCTGACATCGGCACCCCGTCGACGAAGGATTTATCAATTTTGATGGTCGAAATCGGTATTCTTTTTAAATACGAAAGAGAGGATACGCCTGTACCAAAATCGTCCAAGGCAACAGAAAGCCCCATTTCCCTGAACTGCGCCACTGCCTGAATGGCATTCTCGATATCGTGGATGACGCTGGTCTCCGTGATTTCCAATTCAAGCAGATGGCTGCTGATATCATATTTCTCAAGACTGTCTATTAAAACGTTCAGCAGTTTGGCTGAAGTCAGATAAGGGCCCGGGATGTTAATGGAAATCTGGTGAAGGGCTGCCCCTTCTTTTCGCCAGTGGGACAGCTGAAGGCATACTTTTTCAATCACCCAGTCTGTGACTTTGAAAAGCTTCCCGCTTTCCTCGAGGATGGGAATGAAAACGCCTGGCGAAATCATGCCATGCCTGGGGTGGTTCCAGCGCAATAATGCCTCCATGCCTGAAACTTCCCATGTGCTTGAGGAGATTTTCGGCTGGTAGACAAGAAAAAGGTCGTCATTTTCCATAGCAAGTGTGATATCCTTAGCCAGTTCCTTTTCAAAGCTGTAGGTATGGACAGCGGGATTATATTCAATTACCTCATGCTTGTACCTGGTTGTTGAATGCAGGAGTACAGCCATTGTGCTTGAGAACAGTTCTTTATGCGGCTGTTTATCGCTGGCTGAACTTACTGCACACACCATATCTATCACGAGCCGCTGTTTTCCGATGATCAGCGGCTGAGTGAATACAGCCATGATTCTATGCAAGGCTGCCTTTAATTTTTCATATTCATGCTCCCCGGAGGCGAACATCGCAAAACGATTTCCTTCGATGCGGTATGCCTTCATTTCCAGCGGAAGCAGCCCTTTAATTCCCCCATGGACAGATTGGATGATTTCATCTCCGAATGAATAGCCAAAACCGCTGTTCCATTTCTCCAGGTCATGGATATGGATGATGGCCAGGCATCCTTTGCCCCCGTTTTTCAAATCCTGTTCAAACTGCCGCTGGTTCGGCAGCTTTGTAAGCGGATCAAAATAGCTCAGGCGGTATTCTACATAACGGTCCAGAAGGCTCGTCAGGCCGGAAATGGCAAGGAGAATCAAGATTCCCGCCGTGATGACGCCAATCAAGAGCCTCATATCCATACTATGCATCTCATGCAAAGCATGGCCCAATGGCGCATCTGTATAAAAAACAACAGCGGCCATACCGGTGTAATGCATACTTGTAATCGCAAGGCCCATGATAAGAGCAGTGGCCGCTTTTACCAGAAATCTGCCCATATATTTCTGCAGCACAGAAAATATATACAAGGCAACATAGGATACTACGACAGCAATGGCGATGGAGGCGGCAAACAGGCCCGGCTTATAGCTGTATTCAGCTTCCATCTTCATGGCAGCCATACCGAAATAATGCATGGCTGAGATGCCCATCCCCATGATGGCCCCTGAAATAGCAGATGGCCAATGAGTGCTGTTCTTCCGGTTGCTGATATAAAAGGCCAGATAAGAGGCCAAAAAGGCTGGAAACACAGAAACGATTGTAAGCGTCAAATCATACTTCATCGGCATCGGAAGCATGAACGCGCTCATGCCGATAAAATGCATGGACCAGATTCCGAGCCCCATGGCAATGGAAGACAGCAGCAGCCAGAACCTCTGCTGGAAAAAGCTTGGCTGCTGCATACGCTGGTTCATGGATAGTGCGGTATAAGACGCACAGCAGGCAATAATAATAGAAAGAAGAACAATCGGGACAGAATAATGTCCTTGCAGAATATATATATTCTCTGAGTCTCGGACTGTAAACATGGGTGTATAACCTCATTCATTTTTTATAGGCATATCATACTGGTTATATCGGCAGTTTTTTCCGATTATCAACTAAAAGATCACCTTCCGGCACATTGATGCTCAACTTATTGTTTTTTTGCTGTCATAACCATAAAATATGATTATCTGCAGCCTGTTTACTTATAGAACGGAGGAACCCTTTTGAAGCTTTCTTTTACCGATTACATCAGCATCTATATCCATCAGACCGACCTGACGCTGACCAGCTATGTAAAGAACAGGCTGGCGCCTTATAATCTGGCTCCCGAGCAAAATTTAATCATGATGCTGCTTTGGGAAAAGGATGGAATCACACAAAATGAAGTAGCGGAAAGGCTGCTGAAAGATAAAACCAATATTGCGCGCATGGTATCCAATCTTGAGAAAAAGGGATTTATTCAAAGGATCCAGCATAAAAGCGACCGCCGTTCCCTCCAGCTGTTCCTGACAGAAAAAGGCCGGGAGCTCGGGGAGCACATCATTCCCCTAACCGAGGAGTTCAACTCTCTCGTCTGCCAGGGAATCTCAGAGGAAGAGCAGAACGAAGTCAGAAGGATTCTCCGCAAAATGCAGGCAAATGTCCAGTAGTCTGTTCATTTGCCTGCATAAATGTTGCTACAACAACCAAGAATGTGGTAAAGTGATGTTTGTCTTATACAGCATTATCCACAGTTGCTATAGCAACCCAGAAAAATAAAGCGAGGTATTCTTATGTCAAACGTATTATTCATCAAAGCCAATTCCCGCCCGGCCGATCAGGCTGTAAGCGTTCAGCTCTATAATGCTTTTGTTGAAAGCTACAAAGAAGCTCATCCAGGCGAACAAATCACTGAGCTGGACCTATTCGGCGAAAACCTGCCATACTACAGCAATGATATGATGGGCGGCATGTTCAAGCTTGCTAAAGGCATGGAGCTTACGCCAGCTGAAACGGAAGCAGCAAACCTGGTAAACAAATATCTGGACCAGTTCCTGGCTGCAGATAAAGTGGTATTCGCATTCCCGCTTTGGAACTTCACTGTTCCTGCAGTACTGCACACTTATCTTGATTATCTCGGACAGGCAGGAAAAACTTTCCGCTATACAGCAGAAGGCCCTGTCGGTCTGCTGGGAGACAAGAAGGTTGTCCTTCTTAATGCACGCGGAGGCATTTATTCTGAAGGCCCGGCGGCAAGCGCTGAAATGGCCGTCAACTATGTAAGCACCATCCTGAACTTCTGGGGCGTCCAGAACGTTGAATCTATCATCGTTGAAGGCCATAACCAATTCCCTGACCGTGCACAGGAAATCATCAATGAAGGACTTGAAAAAGCAAAAGCGGCAGCGAAGGAATTTTAATCTGCCCGCACCATTAAGCCTGTTCCAATCGGAGCAGGCTTTTTCTTATATTGCAGGAATTGTCCAACTCTTTTAAGATACTAATATACGAAATAAGAGAGGCGGTCAAATGATGTCAGCTGCAGATACAGAGAATGGAATATTCAAGAGCGTATGCCCGCTGGACTGCCCTGATCAGTGCGGGCTGCTGCTGCAGAAAGAGAATGGAAGAATTGTTAAAATTGCCGGGGATCCGGAGCATCCGGTCACAAAGGGCCATATTTGCCAGAAGGTGCGGCATAAGGCTGAACGGATTTACGATGAAAAGCGCCTGACACATCCTTTGCGAAGAATTGGCAAAAAAGGCGAAGGCAGATTTGAGAGAATAAGCTGGGATGAAGCCATTCGGGAAATCACCTCGCATTGGAAAGAACTTCTGCAAACTGCCGGACCCGAGAGCATCCTTCCTTACAGCTTCTATGGAAATATGGGAAGACTGAATTCCGAGGGCATGGACCGGCGCTTCTTCAACCGGATTGGCGCTTCAAAGCTGGATTATACAATATGCCAGGCGGCAGGCACCGTCGGCTACCGTTACACGATGGGCGGAAGCTTCGGCATTGATCCTGAGGATACGATCCATTCTAAGCTGATGATTTTTTGGGGCATCAATGCGGCAAGCACGAATATGCACCAGATCGCCCTGGCGCAAAAGGCGCGAAAGAACGGGGCAAAGCTGATCGTCATTGATGTCCACAAAAATCAGACAGGACGGGCTGCCGACTGGTTCATCCCCATCCTTCCAGGGACAGATGCAGCCCTTGCCCTTGGCATCATGCATATCCTGTTTGAGGAAAACATGGCGGATGAAGAATTCCTCAGGAACTGTACGGTTGGACATGAAGAGCTGAAAGCGCATTGTGCTGCCTATGATCCTGCTGCTGTTTCCGCTATCACCGGCGTCCCTGTGGATGATATTTATAAACTGGCAAGGATGTACGGGACCATTTCCCCTTCCTTCATCCGGATCGGCAATGGGATCCAGCACCATGACAATGGCGGCATGTGCATACGCACCATCTCCTGCCTCCCCGCGATCACAGGCCAATGGCTGAAAAAAGGCGGCGGAGCCATTAAAGGCAATGGCGGGTATCTGGCACTCAATAATTTCAAGCTGCAGCGCCCGGATCTTCGGAAGGAGAGCAGGGCCCGGACCATCAATATGAACCTTCTCGGCCAGGCGCTTCAAGAATCAGAGCACCCGATTCTGTCATTGTTCATCTACGGGACCAATCCTGCGGTTGTCGCTCCGGAAGCCAATCTGGTCAGGGGCGGCCTCAAGAGAGAAGATCTTTTCACGGTGGTCCATGATTTATTTTTAACCGAAACGGCCAAATATGCCGATATCGTGCTCCCTGCGACTTCCTCTTTTGAAAATACGGATTTGTACACCTCATACTGGCATCATTATCTGCAGCTGCAGGAGCCGGTCATCAAACCTTATGGTGAATCAAAATCTAATGTGGAGGTTTTCCGGCTTTTGGCGGCAGGCATGGATTTTGAAGATGAGACTTTTTCTGACACCGAGGCGGAAATGATCAGCCAGGCGCTCGATCATCCCGGAAATCCTGCACTGGATGGGGTCACTTACGAAACGCTGAAGGAGAATAGCTTTGTGAAGGGTAAGGTACAGCCTCTTTTCCCTGGTAAACTGCCAACGCCGAGCGGGAAAATTGAACTGTATTCCGAGCAGATGGCAAAGGACGGCTATCCGCCGCTGCCTGTCTATACGCCGCTTGAAAAAGACAGCGAGCACCCGTTTTTCTTCGTCCCGGCGCCGAACCATAATTTCCTGAACTCCACTTTTTCCAATAATCAAAAGCATCAGGACCTGGAAAAAGAGCCGCAGCTGTTCATGAACAGTCAGGATGCACAGGAATTGGGGATTCTGGATGGGGACATGGTGAGAGTTTGGAATGACCGGGGCGAATGCATCCTGAAGGCGAATGCCGGGGATCGTGTGCTGCCGGGAGTCCTAGTGTCCCAAGGCCTCTGGGCAGATTCCCCCGGAAAAAAGCATCTTGTCAACGCACTCGTCCCTGACCGCATCGCCGACATGGGCGGAGGCGCCACCTTCTTTTCCGGACGTGTGAATGTGGAGAGATCTATATAAAAAAGGTGCCAGGCACGGGATTGCTCCCGATGCCTGGCACCCTCTTTTTATTTAAAAATCCCGAATGGCTTGCCGATTGGCAGCACGATTTTTCCAAAATGCGTATTCAGCACAATGGCCGCTGATCCATAAAAGGACAGAAGCGCAATGCACATTTCCGCAACAGCTGCCAGCATATGTGTCGCTTCATGCATAATGCCAAAGGTGCTCAGAGCTAGACCGATAAACAGAAAATCGATGAACACGAAAATGAAAAACAGCACCTTATGGGTTTCCATAGCCCCTACCGTCATAAAGAGGCTGAAAATCAAATAGCCGACGAACGCGAACCCGAGCTGCTTCGGGTCTCCATCCAAGGCAAGGACTTCTCCAAAGAAGCCAAGCTGGATCAGCCAGGTCATGCCGACGCCGAACCAGAACAATCCAAAAGCCCCGAAGGCCGTTGTCCCGAAAATATTATTATGCTTCGAATCCTGAACCGAAGCGAAAAGCTGCGCCAATCCGCCAAGGAAAAACGCCCAGGGAAGGATATAAGATAATCCGTCTGTCAGGCCCAATTTCTGTGATGACGCCACAAACGTGACCATGGCAAGGCCGAATAAGCCCAACGCGGATGGATCTGCTGCTGTGATTTTAACTTGTGTGTGATTCTGAGTCTCCATACTTTCCTCCTAATAAAAAACATACTTGTGTACTTTATAGGATAAAAGTAAGAGTGTCAACAGCCTATTAATGGGAAGGGCTTTATTACGACGGTCAGCCCCATAGGCCGCTGATAAAATTCCACAGAAAGCTGCCTGTCTGAAGCTTCAGTAATGTGATCCCAATTACAAGGCCGGCCCCAAGGATTATGCCTGCTTTTTTCCTCATTCTCTACTCCTCTTCAAAAGAGAGATTGACCGGTTCTTCGTGAAGATCTCTTGTAAAATCAATATTGGTTGTAGGGACGGAGGTGCTGACTTCCTCAAACTTCAATTCATCCACCCACACTTTTCCCCTGCCGGATAGTATGACGCCAAAGGCAATCACCGCACTATTTTCCGGCACATCGAGGACAATATCATAATAATTCCAGCCTGTACTTCCCTTGATCGGGCGATTGCCCATATTATCGAACTGCAGTACTTCATCGGAAGCATTATCTACTCTCATCCAAAAGCTGCAAAAGCCGTCCACATTATTTGATTTCAGGAAACCGGAAAACTTAAGCCGCTTCCCGCGATAATTTTTTGCGTTGATTTCCTGCATCATGGTCGCAAATTCTCCTGGCGCTTCCACAGTCTGTGACTGCAGATACCCTGATGATTTTCCTTTGTGAAAAGTCTCATGATCAATTCCCATCTGATAGTTGAACGGATGGCTTCCACTGAGCACCCATCCTTTTGGCTTCTGCTCTTTGTCCATGTTTTTTTCCTCCTTTTGCTCCGCCAGTTTCCCGATCAGCTTTCTGTATTTTCCCGGCGGCAAATGATAATATTTTTTGAATGATCTTGTGAAGGCTTCCTGTGATTCGAATTGAAAGTATAAAGCAATATCAAGGATTTTCTCATCTGTATAAAGCAGCATATGGGCACTGTTGGCAATCCTTCTGTAGCGGATGTACTCGGAAACCGTCACCCCGACTTCCTTCTGGAAAATCCGGTGGTAATGAAACTTAGAAAACCCGGCTGTCTGAGCGATATGGTCCAGCGACAGGTCCTCATGAAGGCTTGATTCAATATGCTCTATGCTTTTCTGGATGATGGAACTGTAGGCCACTGCTGGCACCTCCTTCCATATTTAAAATAACAAAAGCAGATGGCGGTTTTTTTGACCTATATTGCTAAGTTGAGCAAGCTGCCATCATTTTTTCTCTTCGATAAGCAGTTCCCTCAATTTCTCTGTATGTGCAGGAGAGGTGAGATAAACAGCCTCATCCCCGATATACATGAAGGTGCTTCTCTCGTTTTCCCCGCCGAGCCACAGGTGGATCCCATGTGCCGGAAACTCCCCCTCCGGCTGATATTCCACCATCACGTCATATTCAGGATCTGAGATATCGGCCTTCCCAGGCTGCAGGACCGCAGATGTGATTGCATCCTCGAATCTGGTTAGACTTTCTTTGTCCTGAAAAGAATAGAGGATTTCTTCGTTCATCCCGCCGAATCCATCAGATTTTGAAACGTTCACTTCTGATATTGGCTCATCAAGCAGAACCATCTTCTCCGGTGCCTGGCACCCGGCTGAAAGAATGGCGAATAATATTAGCATAATGATAGATTGTTTCATGGTTGTCCTCCTCTGTTTTTCTCATTTTATACCAAAAAATGCGTGCCAGGCACCGCTCGTGGACATTTTTGGGGAAAGTGTCCATTTGCGGTGCCTGGCACGCAGGGTTAATGTTCTTTTATAATGGCCCTCGCGGCATTGCGGCCGCTTAGCGCTGCTGATAGTGTACCCGGTCCTGGGAAGACCTGCTCTCCTGCTAAATAGAATCCGGGCAAGGAGGTACGAAAGCTTTTCGGCTTAATGACGCTGTTCCGGACGGTCAGGGGGAATCCGCCGACCTCCGTTTTCCCCACAAATTTTTGATATGTTAAAGGGGTGCCAGCTTCTGCCTTTTGCAAGCGGGTTTTAATTGAGGTGATTTTATCCACTTCATGGAGCAGTCTGCCTGTCAGTTGTTCTTTCCGCTGCCTGTATTCTTCTTTTCCAAATGAAGCCCATATCTTGCTGTCGGTATGAACAGAAATCGTCAATATCATTTCGTCCTCAATTGTAAGCCCGCTTGCATCCCTCGATTCCTGCAGAGTTGCATAGATGGGGCCGTGAAATGCTTCCTGCTCCCCTTGCGGCATGATCTGATAGGCGAAAGGCAGGGTTTTTTGGTCCTTTCCTGACACAATGCTGTCAACACGAAAGGCACCCCATGAAAACTCATCACCTTCACTATGGCTCGTCCCTTTTCCAAAGGAAATTCCGCTGTTATTGATGATAAGATCAAACGCTCCACTGCATTTTCTGCTTTCTGCCTTCCACTTATTTTCGCTTTTGCTGTACTCAATCTTCCTAACTGGTGAAACAAGCTCCACCCTTCCGCCAAGTTCCACTATCCTCTCTGACAAAGAAGAGCTGATTTGCCCCAGTCCTTTTCGATCGAAAAGCTTCCTTTCCTGTAAATGGTCAGGGCCAGGCTTGAAGGCAGCAAAGCAGCCTCAGAAGCATCGGTCTGCGCGGCATCCAGCAGCTGGGCATCTAAGAACTGCCTGAATGGAAGATAGTGTTCGAGCTTATGTTTCTTTAATAGATCTTCTACTGTTGAAAGGGCATAACGTGCCAGTCTTAGCATGGAAACGGGACGCCTGAGGGCAAGGCGTGCAAAGCTCCCAAGGTCATAAAGTTTCTTTATCGGAAGAGATATCCCTGAAGCGGAAACAGCCTGTACCATTTCCCCGATTTTGTGAAGCTCTCTCCAGAACCGTAAAACACGCTCTGGGTGCTCAAAGAATACGCGCTGGAGCTCTTCCTCCCAGTATTCTGTGCGTTGGTATATGGAAATTTTCCGATCAGGCAATATAACATCCATAGGATGGGACAGACATTTTGCCGGGAGCTGTACCCCTGCTTCATTTAGCAGCTCTCTCAGCAGTCCTCCTTCTTCCAGTCCGAATGCGACAGTTGCGCCGGTCGGGAACATCCGTCCTTTTCGTATATAAAAGCCAGCCGATCCGCCAACGGTTGATGCCTTTTCCAGGACAGTCACCTGAAAGCCGGCATTGGCCAAAAGGGCACCGGCTGTCAGGCCCCCGATCCCGGCTCCGATTATACATACTGACTTTGCCATTTCACCGCCTCCATTTCCTGCTGCACCTGCTAACATGTTTACACCATTATAAGCAATATTGGCGGCGATATTGAAATTCTAATATGGTATCTATACGGTGTCAGGCACCGCTCGTGGACAAATTCAGAAGAAGTGTCCATTTGCGGTGCCTGTCACGGTTAGAAATCTATCTCTTTTACATATATGGCTGCATTGGTTTTGATGGTGCGGCAGCCCTCCAGATCTGCTTCTTTTAGCAGGCCCAGGTCCAGGGCTGATTTAATTTTACCTTCATCCGGCTTTTTTTGGATCAGTTCATGGAGATTTAACTCTTCCAGCCTTTTTACGGTTGGTTCCTGCTCAAATTTCTCGGCTTTCCTGATCTGCCGCTGGAGTTTGAATGTGCTCACTGTGATTTCGCCCTTTTCATTTTGTCCGACAGATTGATCAAAATGGAGATTGAACATCTTTTTCAGCGACTCAAGCTCCTCTTCCGCAGCTTTCTTTGTCTTGCTCAATTCCACATAGCGCGCAAGGATTTCCTTTGTAACAATGCCATTCGCATTTACCAATTTCTCGCCCCATTTCTAAGATGATAGTTCATCTTATTAAGGTGAGGGTGGCATTATGCATGTCCCTTGAAAACGTATGTTCCTGGTGAAATTAGTGCCTGGCACTGCCCGTGGACAGAATGGGGGGAAGTGTCTTTTGGCAGTGCCAGGCACGGCAGCGGCTGGCACTGGAGTATTCCGGAATTCCAATAAATGTATTTTATGCAGAATCACACTGATTTTATGTAGAATAACAAGAATTTTAGGTAGAATAACAGAATTTTTATGTAGAATCTCTTGCCCCTGCAAAGTATTTAATGAAAAAACGCCCACTGATATCTATCAGAAGGGCATTTCCTGCATAAAATCCACTTTAAATATCATCGAGCAGAACAATCTCACCTGTCTCAGCATCAACTGCATGCAGGCAGTCCAATTTTCCGCATAAAACATACTTTTCTCTCTCAACATCATAGACATAGACCGGTTTTAAGAAGAAGGATGATTTTAACATTTCAAAGGCTTCCTCCTTAATGACCGCTATCTCCCCTGGTGCCTGGTAACCGTCGAACATGTCGAGCATCATCTGATTGTCAATGTAATTTCTCGGCTCATAACTATGGGCATCAATCACAACCGTCAGCTTTCGCTTAAAAACACTAGAATCGTGCCCGGATTTCCTTAATACCGCATCAATGCACCCGCGGCTCCTGCGAAGTGTTTTCAATGTCCACTGGCCGGACTCGCCAGGATATTCCCGGCTGAGCACCTGCCTGACAGCATCCGCGCACTTATCAGTCTCTTCCTCCCTGATCGGGCAGGACTCTATATGAGGTTCTCCGCCGAATGCCTGGTCTGCTCCAATGTCTTCGGATTCTATGATAGGCTTTCGTTCAAAAGGAACGTCTGAAGGCTTGTCCCAATCGATTACCTGATCGACCATAAGTTTTGGCTCCATCCCTATTGGATCAAATTCAATCGTTTTCATCCTGTCATTCTTGACGAAAATTTCCTCAATCGCAAATAAAGAAAACCATTTTTCTTTTTCCCGGTTCGGGAATTGAGCGAATATCAGTTGCTCTCTAAGAAGATCTTCATCTATGTCTTCAAGCGAGAGAGCATATTTCTCCTCCTGTACCTGATCTGCTTCTGGGAAACTTCCATTTGAAGAAAAAGTAATCAGCCTTCCTTCCTCATCCGTTTCCAGCTCTATATAACCACCAGGATAGAGGGCGGTGCCATTGACAGCCGCTGAAAAATGCAGCCTTCTTCCCTCTTCCTTCGTCAGCATGAATTGCTGCCCATAGCTCAGGCCAGTTTCTTTCTCAATCCAATCAATCATACTGCCCCGGTCCCCGGGAACGAAAATAACTCCATCAGCCAATGTCTTCCCGCCCACAAATATAGCGCTCTTTGTCTTATTGCTTGGAATGGCCACTTCTATGACAGCCGTGCCCTCCGGATTGCTCTCATCATCCTCTGCTGCTGTACCGTTAGGGAACCATTCCATACAGAGAGTATAAACAGTCTTATTCTGAAAAGGTGAGTCTTGATAGAATCCGGTTCTACCGAGATCATATTCTGCCAGCCCGAACTTCTCAAAAGCTGAATCTGCAAGTTTCTTTATTCTTTGATCCATAGCTGCCTCCTTGTTTCATCCTAATCTCTTTACGAAAGAAACGGTAATTTGGTTTCAAAGAATGTGGCAGCAGTGCCTGGCACCGTCCGTGGACAAATGAGGGCAGAATGTCCATTAGCAGTGCCTGACACCAATATAAAGCTGCACTGAAAATTGACTGAATATTGCCCTTATACTAAACTAGTAGCAGATTGAGATATTTCACCACTTAACTATTTTCCTATAAGAAAGGATGCTGTACATTGCCACAATCATCTCAAGGTTCAAATTGTGAATTGCCTTCAAGCAATAAGCCGAAGGAGATTTCCTCTGATGGATCTTTCAAGCGGCAGACAAACCGGTTTATGACTCCCTTTGGCGAGGGGCCGGATAAGCTGCCTGCCGAAGCGGGGCGCTACCGCCTTTTATGGTCGGCCGCCTGCCCATGGGCGCACCGTTCGGTTATTGTCCGGAGAGTGCTTGGCCTGGAAGATAGCATCAGCCTTGGCACCGCCAGCCCGATGCGGCCCCGCCTTCAGCATGTTGACTGGGAATTCTCCCTTGATGAAGGAAGACGTGATCCTGTTCTTGGCATTCAGTATATGAGCGAAGTATACAAAAACGCAGACCCTGATTATGACGGCAGGCCGACGGTGCCGGTCATGGTTGATATAAAAGAAAAAAAGGCCGTCCACAACGACTATTTTAAGCTCACAAACTATTTTGAGACAGAATGGGCTGCATTGCATAAAGAAGATGCACCTGACCTCTATCCGGAAGACCTGAGAGCTGACATCGACGAACTGAATGAAAGCATCTTTCATGATGTAAACAATGGCGTCTACAAATGCGGGTTTGCGCATTCGCAGGGGGCCTATGAAGAGGCATACGATAAGCTGTTCGCACGACTTGATGAGCTGGAGCAAAGGCTTTCCGGCCGGCGATTCCTGTTCGGCGACTATATCACCGATTCAGATGTGAGGCTCTACACAACCCTTGCCCGATTTGACGCTGCCTATTATACCGCGTTCAACACAAACCGGAATTTGATCCGTGAATATACGCATCTATGGGGCTACGCCCGCGACCTTTACCAGACACCGGGATTTGGCGATACCACTGACTTTGATGCAATTAAGCAGCACTATCATTTGTCCATCACCATCTCAACCGACAAGGCAGAGCCGGCTATCCTGCCAAAGGGTCCGGAATTGTCAGTATGGAACACAGAGCATGGACGTGAAAAGCTCAGCGGTAAGACAGAAAAGTTTTTGAAAAAAGGAGCAGATGGCAGATGAGCGGCGTAATCATCCGCAATGCGGAAAAGGAGATGACCGGGACCATCCGCGAGCAGCGGGTTTCCGCCTATTCGGCCCATACCGGCAGCATTCCAGGACCGCATTGGGAAGCATTAAAAAAAGCGATATCCTCTGATGCGGACCAGCAGCCGGGCGTGGAGCTGATCATTGCCGAGGAGGATGGCAGGCTCGCCGGCAGCGTCGCCCTTTTTCCGGCCAGGACTGATGCCTATGAAGGTTATGTGGAGGAACTGGATTACCCGGAAATCCGGATGCTTGCCGTTGCTCCTGAATTTCAGGGCAAGGGCATTGCGAAAGCTCTCATCTCTGAATGCATCCGCCGCGCAAAGGAACAGGGCTTCCATAAAATCGGCCTGCACACAGGCGATTTTATGAAAAACGCGATGAAACTTTACGAAGGCTTTGGATTTAAAAGGCTGCCGCAGTATGATTTTGAGCCGGCTGGTGATGGGATTATTGTGAGGGCTTATGTTTTAGAAATATAGTAAAAAACGGGGGAAGGTGCACTTCCCCCGTTTTCCTTTTCATAGCTCAGACGCATACTGATTAAGCTGAGTTGGCAAAAAAAGTGCCAGGCACCGCCCATGGACACTTTTACCCAATCTGTCCATCTGCGGTGCCTGGCACCCACACTAATCATTCAGATACACCCATGCATACTGCGCATAAAGCTCTGCGCCTGTTGTGAGTGCGTCTTCGTCTATGTTGAAACGTCCGTGGTGGTGAGCCCATTCGGTATCTTTATCAGGATTGCCGCTGCCGACGAGTGCGAAGCTTCCTGGTGCGTGTGCGAGGTAGATGCTGAAGTCCTCGCCGCCCATTGTCGGCTTTTCATGATAGATCGCTTCTTTCCCGAAAGCTTCTTCCGCGATCTTCTGCACCAATCCTGCACTTTGTTCCTCATTGATGACAGCATCCGTGCCGCGGATATATTCCACCTTGGCTTCTGCCCCGTAGACAGAGGCGGTCTGCTCTCCAAATTGCTTCAGCAGCATTTCCACATGATCCCTCGTTTCCGCATCAAAGCAGCGGACCGTTCCTTCAATCTCGGCATTTTCCGCAATGACGTTGAAGCGGGTGCCGGCTGACATCTTGCCGACTGTCAGGACGGCCGGGCTTTGCGGATCGATGGCCCGTGATACGACTGCCTGGACATTCATGACAAAGGAAGATGCGACAACAGCGGCATCAATGCATTCGTGCGGCATGGCACCGTGTCCGCCCCGTCCTTTGAACTTGATTCTGAATATATCGCCGGAAGCAAATGACGGGCCAGGAGTGCAAGAGATTTTATGCGTCGGCATCTGGGACCAGATATGGATGCCGAACACATTGTCGACCCCTTCCATCGCTCCCTGCTTCACCATCTCCTTCGCCCCTTCGGCAATTTCCTCAGCCGGCTGGAAAATCAGCCGGACGGTGCCTGGCAGCTCGCCTTTGATCTCCACAAGGGCCTTCGCAGCGGCAAGCAGCATGCTTGTATGGGCATCATGTCCGCAGGCATGCATTTTTCCGGGAGAGCTTGACACATAAGGCAAATTGTTATTCAGCTCATCAACAGGAAGGGCATCCATATCTGCCCTCAAGGCCACCCGTTTTCCGGATTTGCCGCCGGCGATTTCAGCCACCACCCCGGTTGGGTTCATCCTCCTGAAGGGAATGCCGAGTTTTTTAAGAGAGGTAACCACAAACTCTGTTGTTTTCTCTTCCTCCCACGGAAGCTCCGGTTCGCTGTGAAGCTTCCTCCGGATGCTGACCAGCTCTTCTCTGCCAGCCTGAATAGAGGCTTTGATTGCAGGGTGGAGCATCTTACTCAGCCTCCGTCAGCTTCTTTGCTGCTTCATAGAAAATTTCGACGGCTTTCGCAATGTCCTTGGAATCTGACCATTCTTCAGGGCAATGGCTCAGGCCGTTCCTGCTCGGAATGAACAGCATGCCGACGTCCGTGAAATCGGAAAGTACCATTGCGTCATGCCCGGCTCCGCTGTTGATCGGGCAGTATGGAATATTCAATTGAGCGCTTTTTTCTTTAAATAGCGTCAGGATTTCCTCGTTCATTGCTTTAGGCTTCATATACAGCGGCTGTTCAACGGAGGTCTGAATTCCGCCGCCATCGTAAGAGCCGATTCGTTCTTTCACTTTTTCAACCATATTCAGTACATGCTCTTCCTTGCCTGAGCGGATATCCACTGAGAACACCACTTTATCCGGGATGACGTTGGCTCCATTAGGAAAAACATTCAGGCGGCCGACGGTCAGAACGCTCCCTTCCCCTTCTGCTTCAGCCAGTCCCGAAAGCCCGGCAATGATGGCAGCCGCCGCAGCGAGTGCATCCGAGCGGCGGTCCATCGGAGTCGTCCCGGCATGGCCTGCCTGCCCCTTCACAGTTACTTCCAGCTGGGTCAGACCGACAATCGCTTCTACCACACCGATCGGGATACCTTTTTCCTCGAGTATTGGCCCTTGTTCGATATGCAGCTCCAGGAACGCTTTAATCGTTTTCGGGTCCCTCTGCTTTGGAAGAGAAGGATCCAGCCCGATTTTCTCCATTGCGTCCTTCGCCAGCACGCCATCCCGGTCTGCCAGCTTGAAAAATTCTGTCTCGGACATCAGCCCGGTGATACCTCTCGACCCCATGAGACCGCCTCCAAAGCGGGAGCCTTCCTCTTCCACCATTGCGATGACTTCCAGCGGGTATTTCGGCTTCACATTATTCTCTGCAAACAGCGCAGCCACTTCAAGACCTGCCACAACGCCTGCCGGTCCGTCATAGGAGCCGCCATTCGGAACAGAATCAAAATGTGAGCCAATCAGCACGCTTGGTGCATCCTCCAGGGTTCCTTCGAGCTTTCCAAAAATATTTCCAAGGCCGTCCTCAGTGACTTCCAATCCGATTTCTTTCATTTTTCCCTTAATATAATTGCGGGCCTGAAGGTCTTCCGGACTGTAGGTGAGCCGTGTTGTACCCTTTCCAGGCGTAGCCGTAAAATGACTCAGCGCTTCTATATGCTTCTCTATTCTGGCAGCAAGCTGCTCTTTTACTAGACTCATGTTCTAATCCTTCCTTTCTTTATAAGAGGCTGACAAAGAACCCTGCGAGGACAACGGAAACGATGGTGACGGTGATGAAGCCGCCGACGAGCATTGGCGGAAGCATATGGCTAGTCAGCATCTCCCTTTCTTCCTCATCTTCGGTCAGTGATTTAATCACTTCGTTCGTGATTATATAATCTGCCGGGAATCCGTATAAAGCTGTCAATGATACGGCGAAGGCCATATTTTTGCTGACGCCGAGAATTTTTCCGGCAATAAAGGAGAAGATGTACATCCCGATGACGCCAAGCACAATAGTGCCGACCAGCGGCCCGATGATCTGCAGCATCATGGACGGTGTTGCCTGCTTCAGACCATCAAAGATAAAGAGCATCAAGGCCATAATTGCGAAACCGAAGGCATTGGCCTTTTGGAGGACCTGCTTTTCCAGGAAGCCTAAGCTTGTGGCGATTACGCCAAACAGCAGGCAGATGACAAACGGGCTCACACTGACAACAGGCGCCAGCCAGGCGGAAACCTGGTAGGCCAGGAAAGCAACGACCGAAAGGCGCAGCAGCTTGAAGAAATCGGTATTGTATTTTTCCGGCATACTCCTGAACAGCTTGAGCTCCGGCGCGGCTGGAGCCTCAGCCGCCGCTGCCATTTCCGCTTTGGCAGGCTGCTGTTCCTTCAGTGCTGCACCGCCATTCTTGCGATAGGCTTCCAGCAGGTTCTTTCCTTCTTTTTTCAAAACAAAGGATGTAATCGGATAGCCTGCAAACCCCTGCATCACATAGATGACAATGGCGAACACGGACAGTGAAGCAAGCCCCGCTTCCTTTGCACCCTCTGACATGATTAAGGCAGAGACTACACCTCCGACCAACGGCGGAATTGCCACAACAATCGTCTGATAGCCGAAGATAAATGTTCCGACTGCGAAGAGTATGGCGATGATGCCAAGGATGCCGGAAATAGCAATAACAATCGTTTTCCATTGATTCTTCAGTTCCTTGACCGATAAGAGCGTACCCATATTTGTAATCAGCAGATACATCATTAGTGTCGCAACAACCGGCGGCACACCTGCCAGCGCGACGATATCCTGCGGAAAAAATGTCCAATATCCTGCAAGGAATAATACCGCACACACAAAGATGGAAGGCACCCATGCCTTCGTACGGACTGCCACAAAATCTCCGATGAATAAAATTAAAACAAGAATAACAACTGCCAACATTTGGGACATAGGGAACTCCCTCCTTTTCTGAATTTATTATTTCGGTGAGCGAAAAATTATTAATATTAGTATAATAATACAGCAAAATTAGTCAGTCAATTTAAATTATTTTAAATATTTAAGTAAGCGTTTACATTTTTATGTATGGACGTTTTAAAGTGATGAAGTAAGAAATTTCTGCTTGAAGGCTTGGTGCTAGTTAGTGAGTTTTTAATGTAAAAAAATGCCGGTCCGATTGGCTTCGGACCGGCATTTTTCAGTCATTTACGAAGAAAATCATTCGATTCCACATAAGTTTCCTAGTATTCTACATAAAACAAGTTTTTCAGTTATTCTACATTAAATCGGCCTAATTCTACAAAAAATACATTCCCTGTAATGACCGTGCCTGACACTCCATATGGACACTACAACCTATTCTGTCCACGGCCGGTGCCTGGCACGACATCTTCACAACACCATTGCATTCGACCATTTCCGGGGAAATATGCATGCAGACTTCAAATAGTGACAAAAAAAGTGCCAGTACCTGCCGCAGCAGGTGCCTGGCACCCCTTATCCTATATCTCCATCTCCCAGCGCTCCTGCTGGGTTTTCTTCAATTGTTCTTCAGTTTCCTGCGGATGGACCGTACGGAATTTATGATGGTCCGCCGGGATGATTTCAATCATTTTTTCAATCATGTCCTCTGGATCGAATTGATGCTTCAGCCCTTCCTGCTGCTTGAGCATATCTTCTTTCCTGGTAAAATTCTTGTCTTCATCGTACCATTTCCATATTTCCTCGGCGCTGCGGTCATTAAACCCGGTGTTGTAGGCGCCTGGATTGATCGTGGCAACTTTTACGCCAAATTCCTCGAGCTCGCTCTTCAATGTCTGTGCAATTCCTTCAATAGCATGCTTAGTAGCGGTGTAAGGTCCGACATAAGGAGTTGCGGAAATGCCTGCCATCGAGCTCAAGAAAATGATTTTGCCGCTGCCTTTTTTGACGAATTTCCGGGCAGCGATTTGAACAGTCTCCAAAGTGGAAAACACATTCACTTCAAATAAAGCCCTGAAGCGGTCCATCGGCACTTCACCGAGCGGTCCGCCTTCATTGATGGCCGCATTGGCCACAAAAATATCAAAATCGTATTCCTCTATCTGAGCCCGGTCCCGCTCATTGGTGATATCCAGCTTGAATACCTCCATATCGAGTCCAAGATCGCGTGCTTCCCTGAGAAGATCTGTCTTTTGCGGTGTAATTTCTGTTGTCGCGATGATTTTATGCCCCTTTTTGGCAAGGCCGATGGCAGCCCCTCTTCCAAGTCCGCTGCCTGCACCGGTAATGAAAATGGTTTTGCTCATAATCTGATTCCTCCTATTATTTGCTCTACCATTCTCTCTTCCCATCAGGGGCTGTCCTAAACACAGGAATAGGCGGAGGTCTATTCTTTCACCTGCTGCCAGATTAGCCAATGGCTGTGAATAGCCAAGTTGTGAAACCTTCATTCCATTTTTTTCAATACAAAAAATGCCCGGCTAAAAGCTGGATTCCAGCTTTGCCGGGCGTTTTAATCAGTGTGAGAATTTCTCTGTCCTGTTTTTGCGGATAGCGTGAATGATAAAGGTAACAATGAACGCAAGGATCATCACGCCTATGAAAATTTCATTCGGTATATGGATTTCGACCAGTGTCAGTCCCATTTTAACCGCAATGAAGGTAATCAGTGCATAAGCGGTTGTTTCCAGCTCAGGCACTTTGTTCATCAGGCTGATGAAGAAGGTTGCAACACCCCTCATCAGCAGGATGCCGATCATGCCGCCGAGCAGGATGACCCAGACTTCCTCTGATACAGCCAGGGCGGTCAGGATGCTGTCCACTGAGAACGCCAGGTCCATGAGCTCGACACTGATGACGGTTGCCCAGAAGAGCCCGAATGTCGTAACAAGCCAGCCTTTTGGCTTGCGGGCCTCATCCTCTTCGCCTTCCTCTTTGTTTTTCAGCTTGTCCATAAAGAACTTAACGGACAGCCATAGCAGATACAAGGCACCGATCAATTTGATGAACCATAACTTGATCAGGAACGTCCCGAGACCGATGAAGATGAATCGGAACAGATAAGCTCCCCACAGTCCGAAAATGAGGGCTTTCTTCTGCTGATCTTTAGGCAGCGGCTTGACGAAAGCCGACAGGACCAGTGCATTATCGGCTGATAGTATACATTCAAGGACCGCCAGGGATAAAATCATCCCCCATGCTTTTGATGAGGTCAGCATCTCCGCCCACATATGCCAATCAAACATTGAAGCGTACGTTGATAATATTTCCTGCCACATTCTTCATATCTCCTTTGATGTCTTGAGCTTATTTATTTCATTCTTTCCAGCAATTCATTCAGCTTTTTAAGGCCTTCAATAATGTCAGTAAGCGACTCATCGGATTCGTCTTTTATGGAAAAAGAAATCCTCTCTATCAGTGCTGCATTCATTTCCTCAACTGTTTGAGCACCCTTCTCGGTAAGAGCTACCTTGACGACGCGCTCATCATTCGGATCCCGGAACCGCCTCAGGAATTCCAGCTTTTCGAGTTTTTTGCACATGGTTGAAATATTGGTGCCTGCCATGTTCAGACGGGATGCAAGGCTGCCGATTGTATGGGAACCATGCTGCTGAACTTCGACCAGTATCCGGATCTGAAGGCTTGTAAGTCCATATTGCTCACAAATGGAAGTGATAATCACATTTGTATTTTCGCTGATTTTCCGTGTATAGTTCCACAGCATATTTTTAAAATCCATAACAACCATGATAGTCCTCCGTTAAGTATGTTTTATATTATATATAATCTATATATATTATAGATCATAATAATAAAATCGGCAAGTATTGAAAGAAAATGATAGTGTGCTCGCTAAAAATAGAAGAAGGCCGCTTTACAGCAGCCGTACGCAATCTATTTTATTTTTCACGATGGACCATATAGTCCAGCAGATACCCCAAAAAGGCAAACTCCGCGCGCAGCTCCTGGAGCAATTCAGCTGCCGAACAATAATGCTCCCACATCGACCTTTTGGCGCCATCCTTCCCAAGCGCCGAGACATATGTTTCCTTCTGGTTCCTCCGGTCCGTTCCTACCGGCTTGCCGAGCAGCATCGGATCTCCCTCCACGTCGAGCAGGTCATCCCGTATCTGAAAAGCGATCCCGGCATGCCGGGCAAATTTTTTCAGGACATCAATTTCATCCTGTTCTGCTCCTGCAAGGATGGCCGGCATGATAATGGACGCCTCAAAGGCGATGCCTGTTTTATAAAAACAAAGAGCATCCAGCTCCCCTGCCGTCAATGCTTTTCCTTTCGCCTCTAGGTCCATCGCCTGCCCGCGGCACATTTCAGCGGTTGAACGGGCGGTATAGCGGATCAGTTCCAGGACCGCATCCGGCGTGGAAGAGGTGAGCGATGCCTGATCCTCCATAGCTTTCTGCGTCAAATAAAGACCGGAAAGCTCAGCTGCTGCCGTGCCATATACCTCATGGACAGCAGCCTTCCCCCTTCTGCTCGGAGCATTATCCTGGGCCGGAAGATCATCGAAAATCAGAGAAGCTGTGTGCATGTATTCCAATGACCGGAGAAGCGGCATCAAAGCAGTTTCCTCCATACCGTATGCCTCAACGCCCACAAACCAGGCAATGACAGGCCGCAGCCTTTTTCCCCCGGCTGCCAGGCTGTAATTGGCCGCCTCCCGGACAGGCTCCCCCATCAGCAGATCTTTATCCTCAATCCGAAGCACGTTATTAATCCTTTTCTGCACTTCCTCCACTTTATACCGGAAATCCTCCTGCCCCAGCCGCTCCTTTTGCAGGCTGTCAAGCATATGGTCTCTCAGCAGCTTATCGAAAAAGTCGACATCAGCGGCCTTTGCGGCCATCTGCTGAATCAGCCGGCTGAACTCCGGGCTGCCGGGTGCAAACAGCTCCATGACTTCCCTGTATTTTTCTTTTCCGAGCCTCTCCTTGCTTCGCTTTAAACCATTGATGGCCCGGTCCAAAATTACTTCCCTCGCTTTTGGATTGGAACCGTAGACATCATGGATCAGGTGGACAATAACGGTCCAATACACCTCAAACGGATTCAGCAGGTCATGCCGCGCCCTGTAATGGGTGAGGTAGTATGTATAAGGGGTGACCGCCCCATCCTCCAGGTCAGCAAACAGATCAGCAAAATCATCGGCAAGCTGGTTGTAGATTCCATAATAAAAGGTCCGGCTGTCAAAGCCGTCATCCTTTCCACTGTTCAGTACGGAACGGACAATCAGGCGCGACGAGGACGACTTCAGGATAACGGGAATATACAATTCTTCATTTGTGTATGATGAATCATTCAGATCCTTCTGCCGGTCCACCTCCTGGGACTGGAAAAAGACATAAGCCTGTTCAAGGAAGCTGGCCAGCGTCTCCGGCGTCTGCTGGGCTTTTATATAATGGAAGGCTTCCCGCAGCTCATTATGTACATAGGTGATCAAAGGCAGAATAGCACGCTGCCACCTGCCAAGCGGCGGGACGCTACCCGTTGTCAGGGTAGTGCAGATCAGCTCAGAAAACTGTTTTTTCTCATCTTCAGACAGTACCCGGCTGTCCAGCAGATCATCTATGAAAGGATAAGTCAGTCCATAAGAATAGCCAAGCCTGATAGCCCGTTCCAATCTTCTTTTCCGCTCCCCTGCCTCTATCCCTTCTTTCATAGCTTCAGTTTCATGCATCAGTACGCCTGCAATGATCTTAATCAGCTTCCGCTGGGCATGGGCAGCATCCATGCCTTCAGGGATATTCCGTGCAGTCTGCTGCAATTTTTCCATCAGCCAGATGACAGCTGATTGGATGCCCTCTTTCTCAGCCCATCTGTACAGCCCGGCCATGCCGAAATACTCTGCTTCCTGCTGCTTCGGTGCCGTGAGACGCTCCTTCAGGCTCTCCACTGCCCTTCCGATGCTTTCCTTCGTATCCCGGTCATCAAGGGATTTCCCCAAATCCCTCATATATAAATAAGAAATGCTCCGGTCCAGATAATCATCCAGCTTGCCCCTGTATTCCAGCCACTTGATATAAGAATGATAAGCTTTGGAATCAGGCTTTCTGTTTTTCCGTGAAAAAAACGGCAAAAAAGACGATGTCTGCCGATGATTCTTTTTCCATGAATGAAAGTCTCTTTCCAGAACAGGGATAAAGCTTTTTTCTGATGCCTGCGCAAATAGAGCCTGAAAATAGGCAGCGGCCTTCTTCTCCGCCTCCCGGTAGCAGGCTTCAGGGTTGATTAAGGTTTCTTTTATCATCTGGACACTACCTTTGCATTTTGGTCTGTTTTATATGTATGCATGTTTGCGGACAATCATTAATGAGGCCATCCTCCTATATCATTCTTTTAACATAGCATGTTTGGGGGCTTTTGCGGGGATAGAAAGGAAAAAAATCCCCTGACAGATAACGCAGAGGATTGCTGGTTGTATCTATTGGTTTTGCTGCATGAAAGAGTTAGCAGGGTTATGGATGCCCGTCAGCAAGGATGTTGCATGATCCGTCCCAAAAGAAAGACGGGATTCGATCAGAAAACAAGAAAAACCGTCCCCAAAGTGATGATTGCCCCGCCCACAATCGTATGCTTTCTCGCTTTTTCTTTTAAAATAACGAAGCTCAAAATCATAGTGATCACCACACTGAATTTGTCAATCGGAGCTACAATCGAGACCTTGCCAATCGCGAGCGCCCCGAAGTAGCAGAGCCAGGACAGCCCTGTTGCCGCTCCCGAAAGGATGAGAAACAGATAGCCTTTGGAGGAGATAGTTTTCATTTCCCGGTATGTCTTCTGGTAAAAAACAATGGCCCATGCAAACAGGAGAATGACGATGGTCCTCAGAAAGGTAGCGACATTGGAGTCTACCCCCTCCATTCCGATTTTGGCCAGGATTGAGGTCAGGGCAGCAAAAACAGCGCCCAATATCGCGTACACAATATAGCTTTGTGATCCGGTGAATCTCTTTTTGTCTTCATTTTTGCCGATCAGCACGAAGGTGCCGATGGTGATGAGGGCACCTCCGGCCAGGATTTGGGGCGCTGCGGGCTCGCCAAGCAGCAAAATGGAGAGGATGATCGTCAGGACGATGCTGGACTTATCAATCGGCACGACCTTGGAAACCTCGCCGATTCCCAGCGCTTTGAAGAAAAACAGCCAGGACAGCCCTGTGGCGAAGCCTGATAAAATAATGAAAAGCATGGCTTTCGGCTGTATCGCAGCGATTGTGCCGAACTTGCCTGTGATCAGGACCATGAGGAAAGCGAGGAGCAGGACAACGATCGTCCTGACGGCAGTTGCCAGGTTGGTGTTTACATTTTCCATCCCGATTTTCGCCAGGATATTGGTCATTGAGGCGAAAAGAGCGGCCAATAATGCGAGGATAATACTCATTGTGACATCTCCCTTGAATAGGATGCCTGCCCAAATAAAAAGGCTGCCGGTTACAGCAGCCTTAGACTGGGTACATCCGGGTTCTTGTACCCTATAGTGTACGCCCGTTTGTCCCGATTACATCCTTATACCAATAAAAAGATTTCTTTCTGCTTCTCTCCATGGTGCCGGTTCCGTCATCCTGCTTGTCCACATAGATGAATCCATAGCGCTTTGAGAATTCACCCGTCGACATGCTGACCATGTCGATGCAGCCCCAGCTTGTATAGCCCATCAAATCAACTCCGTCTTCAATGGCCTCCCCCATCGCTTCAATATGGGCGCGCAGGTAATCGATCCGGTAATCATCATTGATTGTGCCGTCTTCCTCAGGTTCATCATAGGCACCCAGACCGTTTTCAACTACGAAAAGCGGCTTCTGGTAGCGGTCATGCAGCAGGTTCAAACTGATCCGCAGCCCTTCTGGATCAATCTCCCAGCCCCAGTCGCTCCTCTTCAGGAACGGATTGCGGACGCCTCCGATCAGATTGCCCTGTGAAGCTTCATCATCTGACTTCTCCTTCTTCTCGGTGCGGGACATATAATAGCTGAAGCCGATATAATCGACAGTCCCTTCGCTGATAATATCCAGGTCTCCTTCTTCCATTTCAAGCTGGATACCATGATCTTTAAAGTATCTGTCCATATAGGAAGGATATGCTCCCCTGACCTGCACATCTGTACAAAAATAGTTGAAGAGCTGTTCTTCCCTTAAGCTGTGCATCACATTGGCCGGATTGCTGTCATAAGAATACACAGGGGCAAACAGGATCATGCATCCGATCCTGGATTCAGGGCTGATTTCCCGGCACAGCTTCACTGCAAGAGCGCTGGCGACAAATTGATGGTGATACGCCTGGAATGTGGCTTGACAACGGTCTTTTTCTTCTTGGATGGAAAAGCCCAGCCCCTGGATCGGCATGACAAGGCCGCTGTTGATTTCATTAAAGGTCATCCAATACCTTACTTTATCCTTATAACGGGTCAAAACTGTCCTTGTATATTTTTCAAAAAAAGAAACGGCCTTCCGGCTTCTCCAGCCGCCATATTCCTTCACCAGATGAAGCGGCATTTCATAGTGGGAGAGTGTTACGACCGGCTCAATGCCATGCTTATGAAGCTCATCAAAGACACGGTCATAGAATGCCAATCCCTCTTCATTTGCTTCAGCTTCATCCCCGTTCGGAAAAATCCGCGTCCACGCAATCGACATCCGGAAAGCCTTGAAGCCCATTTCCGCGAACAAAGCGATATCCTCCTGATAGCGATGGTAAAAATCAATCGCTTCATGGTTGGGATAATAGTAATCGTCAGGATGGATCTCAAAGTCAAAGCCCGGCCTTGTTAAAATGTCATAGCGCCCTTTTCCGCCGGGAAGGACGTCTGCTATATTCAGTCCCTTGCCTCCTTGATTATAGGCGCCTTCTATTTGGTTGGCTGCCGTCGCGCCTCCCCATAAAAAACCTTCTGGAAAACGGTATTCTTTCATGATGTTGCCTCCTCTGGCTGATCCTATTTTACTTTTAGCTTATTCTTCTCTTAATAAGCCTTGTACTAAGTATCTTAACGCTGAATCTCAAGAAGAGTAAATGAAGACTGCCCATTCAGTTCGTTTTTACCGAAAATGAGAATTGTCTCATAACTGAAACACTATGTTTCAGAGAGCATGCTTGTGATAAAATAGAAAAACGATTGATGATATCCTTTAGATAGGAGCGGAACAGCCTTGTTTACAAATGAAATGATTGCCAGCTTTAATCCGCTGGAGATTTCTCTATATAATTATATTTCCCAAAATCGCGAGAAAGTGGTCTATATGCGGATCCGGGAGCTGGCAGATGAAACACATGTGTCGACAAGTACGATTCTCCGCTTTTGCCGCAAACTGAATTGCGAAGGTTTTTCGGAGTTTAAGGTAAAGCTGAAAATGGAGCTGAAAGAACAGCAGGGAGCAAACATCAAAAGCTCACGAGAGTCGGCAGCCGAATTTCTGGAAAGGGCGCTTAAAGGGGATCTTGAGGAGAGCATTGCAAAAGCTTCCAGGCTTGTGGCAGAGGCAGACAGTGTCATTTTTATCGGGATCGGAAGCTCAGGCATCCTGGCGGAATATGGGGCAAGATATTTTTCAAGCTTAGGCGCTTTCTCGCTGTATATAAAAGATCCTCATTTTCCGATCCATTCAAAGTGGCAGAAAAACAGCGTTGTCATTGCCCTCTCCGTTTCAGGGGAAACGCCTTTTACAGTTGCCCACCTGAATAGGCTGAAGCAGGAAGGAAGCAGAGTCATCAGCATTACGAATAACCGCGCTTCCACGATTGCAAAGATATCTGACTTAAATATCTCTTATTATGTAAGCGAAGAGTTTATGGGAGAGTCGAATATCACCACTCAGGTTCCGGTTGTGTATATTCTTGAATCGATGGGCAGGGAGATACATCGGCTTGGCCATTAATGTAAAAAGATCTGGAATTAAATTTAAGACCCTGCCTCACCATATCGCTGAAAATCCAAATCTAGCCTAAGCCACCCAGCGCCTTTAATCGCTTCACCGCCGAATGCACAGTCAGCCTATGATAAGAAATCAGTCTCTTTTTAAAAACTGCCCCATAAATGCCATACGGTGTCGGCGAAAGGCGCAGCAGTTCTTCCCTGCTTGTCAGCTCAATGATATTCGCTCTCAGCCCCAGTTTTTCTGCAGCGGCTGTGAGGTTGTCTGCCGCAATTTCCACAAACGGACACTGCGGCATTCGCAGAATCGTCAGTTCCTCGAATGGTTCCAGCCGCTTCTTCCAGTCACCGGGAAAATAGGGGTCAGGATCATCCCCAAATTTGTAAACCATGAGCTCGAACCCATAGGGAGCCCTTCCTTTTTCCACAAATCCATGCTTGATGAAAATGTCGGCGCTTGGCGTCCAGGAGGTATCCGGATTCGTGATTACGATGACACCTGCTTTCTGCTGCTTTCTGGCATCCTCCAAGCAACGCTCAATCAATTGCGAGGCATATCCTTTCCCTGTCACATGCACCCAAAGGCAATGGATGACAAGATAATTTTCCCCATAGACAGCCCTTGAGGAAAATTCGATCGGCGTATATTCAATGAATCCGGCCTGTCTGCCGTTCTCCAGGACTTTCAAATACTTCAGGCCCTCTGTAAATCTCTCGGTCAGCCATAGATTTTTATTTTGGTAGCCTGAGGAACCCGGCTTGCTGCGCAGGCAGTAGCAGCCTTCCCCAAGGCATTCTCCATTTAGTTCTTTCAGTACTGCAGCAGGCATATTTCTCCCCTTCCTTTTTCTCTAGTTTGCAAGGATGCGTATAAGATAAGGATGATGAGAGCCCAATTTTATCCGTCATCTTTCTTCTTTTTTCATCCGTTTCGCCTCCATGCATATTATTTCTTCACACCGGCCGGATTTCCTCCTTTTACCAGATAGGAACGTTTGCTGGCAGTTCTAGCGTTTACCCGCCGACCATTAAGGTCAAATACATAATATAGGCTGGATATAAGGAGGTTCACTTTGTTTTGAGTTCTGTTTTAACTGGGGCTGCCCTCGTTTTTATCGGGGCAAATCTGTATTATTTTTTTGCCAATAAGTCCTATAAGAAGAGCCGCTTCAGCTCTGTCTTATTTTTGAAGCTATTTTTTGTGATGCTTGGCCTCACGCTTGGCTTTTCCGTCATTTTTTACGCCCTTTCATTCGATGATGTGGTGCTGCGGGTTGGAACACTGGACGGGAAGCCTGCCGACCAATCGTTTATGAATCTGCTCTATTTCAGCGGAGTCACCATTCTATCTGTCGGCTACGGAGACCTGATCCCGGTAGGTTCACTCCGGTTTTTTGCCCTGCTTGAAGCTGCCATTGGTGTCCTGCTGCCCACTGCTTATTTTATGAAAGCGATGGGTTCTTCAGGGAAAGAAGAAGAGCAGGATTAGGGTGAAAATAAAGAAAGGCTGCCAGACAAAATTGTCTGGCAGCCTCTTTATTATGTTATGATGCTTCCACTGTTTTCATGGAAGTTTTCTTCTTTGGACGATCTTTCTCAGTCATGGTCAGCCCGGTGAATCCGTAGAACAGGGATACGAGCGGAGTGATCAGGGCAAGGAAACAGAATGGCAGATAGGCCCCTGTTGCAACGCCAAGTGCGCCTGCGGTATAAATGCCGCTTCCAGTCCACGGGACAAGTGAGGAGCTTTGTGTCCCGGTGTCTTCCAATATCCTCGACAGATTCTCAGGCTTGAGGTTAAGCCGTTCAAAAATAGGTCTCATCAGTGTGCCGCCCATGACGGTCGAGAAGTATACCGATCCGCCGATGGCAAGTGTTGCATAGCTGACAAGAATGGTCACAAGGGTTAAAACACCAGTGCTTTGGATCTTATCAGCAAAAGAAGCAATGAGCGCTTCCAGGACGCCGGATTCGGCGAGCATCCCGCCAAGGCCGAGCGCGAACAGGAACAGCGCGATGAGCGCCAGCATGCTGACAAGTCCTCCGCGCTGAAGCAGGCTGTCGGCCATTTCGATGCCGGATTCTACTCCATAGCCGTTATAAAAAATGCTGATTGTGTCTGAAAAACTGAAGCCCTGATAAACGATGGCAATGATGCCGCCAACGGCTGCACCGATAAAGATGGCCGGGATGGCCGGTTTTTTCAGCATAAGCATCCCGATCAGGACGATGACAGGAATCATCGGCACCAGCCCGAGATTAAATGCTTCAGCCAAATAGGATGTCAGTTCATTTACACTCGCTGCATCCACGGTGGCCCCGCTGTATTTAAAGCCAATGAACGTGAAGATAATCGCCGTAATCAGATAAGCGGGCACAGTCGTCCAGAGCATATGCTTGATATGGCTGAATAAATCTCCGCCTGAGACGGTCGGAGCCAGATTCGTCGTGTCAGACAAGGGCGACATTTTATCCCCGAAATACGCACCGCTAATGATGGCGCCGGCTGTCACGCCGACAGGTATGCCTAATGTCGTCCCTACACCCATCATGGCAATCCCTGCTGTTCCGATGGTTCCCCAGGAAGTCCCTGTTGCCACAGACACCAGTGAACAGAACAAAAGAGTCGTAACAAGGAAGAACTGTGGAGATATGGCTTTAATTCCATAATAGATCAAGGTAGGCACGGTTCCAGATGCAATCCATGCACCGATTAAAATGCCGACGGTTAATAGAATCAGCGAAGGCTGCAGCGCCTTGCTCATCGATGACAGCATCGATTTCTCCACTTGCTTATAAGAGTATCCCAATCCCATCATGAAAGGGATCAATACAAGCATACTAATAAACATCAGAATTTGAATCGGTGCATCAAAAGCAAGAATGCCGACCGAAATAACGGCAATCGCCGCAAATAGCATTAATAGCGCATAAATAAAAGACGGTTTTCTAATATCGGTTTCCAACCAACCACTCCTTACGGTAAATTTTGATCTTACAACTGTCCTGGATTGTTTTTTGACATGAATGAAATAAGATCGTGTGTTTTTGCAGTACGAGGTTAAATAGGATAAAACAGAGGGCCCTAAAGGGCAGCAGCGTGCAAAGCTTGTTGTGACAAGCTTTACTTGGAAGGCTTTTGCAGGGGTTCCTTCCCGCTGACCTTTTAAAAAGGTATATAAAAATAATACTATAGTGGAATTTTTCTGTAAATTCCGATATAAGCGCATATTTCATGATGAAATATGGTGAGCTGACTTCAGAGCTTTTTAACTCCTATATTCTTAGTAATGCGCTGGTATGGTCAGGGAGGCTTTTAAAACAAAACGATTTCCTTATCAGGTTTAATGTAAGATCCATAAAAATGCCCTGGACAAAACGTATTTGTCCAGGGCTATTATCTATCATTAAACACTGAATTACACGCCAGCATGCTTGACTGATTGGCGCTCAACCAGCTTAGTCGGTAAAGAAAACGAAGGTGACACCTTGCCTCCCTCCAATACCTGAAGGATAAGCTGTACAGCCAGTGCCCCTGCTTCGTATTTAGGCTGGGCAATCGTTGTCAGCGGCGGGGATACATATTCTGAGATTTGAATATCATCAAATCCGATTACCGAAATATCATCAGGCACTTGCAGCTGATTCTCCTGTAGAGCCTGCAGTCCCCCTATCGCCATCTCATCATTAGCATAAAAGATTCCCTGCGGCAGATCCTGCTGCGCAATGAGCAGCTTTGTCGCACGATATCCCCCTTCACGAGTGAAGTCGCCGGGAATCTTCCACTTTGACTGAAATCCAATCCCATTCTCCTTCAAAGCTCTCATATAGCCCGCGAATCTCTTATTATTATCTAGTGAATTAGATGGGCCGCTCACATAGGCAATGGTCTTGTGCCCTCTGTCAATCAAATGCTTGGTCGCCATGAATCCGCCCTGCTCATTATCCACTTCTACATGGAAAATATTATCATTCGGCAGCTTCCGGTCCAGCACTACCAGCGGGAAACAATCTCTGGCAGACTCCAGGGCAATTTGATCGCTGATATTATGCGCCAGAATGATGGCACCATCAACTCTTTTTTCCTTAAGGAATTTGACTGCAGTTGAATTTGCTCCGCCAATTGAACTGCATGCAATTAAATCATATCCATTTGATGTGGCGAAATCTTGTACGCCTTTAATTAACTCAGAATAATAAGGGCCTGATAAATCGCTCAAGATAAGGGCGATCGTATTCGTTTTATCCTTTTTCAAGTCTGAAGCAAGCCCATTCTTCTGATAGTTCAGCTCCCTGGCTGCTTTCTCTACCCGCAGTTTGGTTTCCATACTGATTTTAGTGCTGTTATTCAGTGCATAAGAAGCTGTAGACACTGCTACACCCGCCAGCTTTGCTACATCTTTAATTGTTGCCATGCTTATTGCCTCCGTCAGAAACTGCTTGAATCTTCAATAGGCAGCCACCTTAAAATCTTTTGTATTGCCTGATCCCAATACGCCCAATTATGGTCGCCCTCCATAAACTCAGACGTGATCGGTATATTTAATTCTTTACACTTCTCATAGAAACGAATGTTATGCTCATAAAGAAAATCTTCTGTGCCGCATGTTTGGTATAGCAGCGGCATTTCTCTATTCGAGTCTGCCAGTTCCTCTAATTTCCATATTATATCGTTCGCCGTCCGCGAGATATCTCCTTCTCCAAAAACAAGAGACAGAGCCTTTGTTTTATCGCTATTCTCTTTTCTGACATTCTCCAGATGAAAGACCATATCAGCTACACCCGACATAGAGGCTGCCGCTTTGAACATATCAGGACGGTTCAGCACCCATTTCAGCGCACCAAAGCCTCCCATAGAATGTCCCGCAACAAAGTTATCTTCCTTTTTTTTAGATAAGGGGAACATCGCCCTCGCTTTTAGCGGAAGCTCCTCGGTCAGATAGGTCCAATACTTGCCGCCATGGGCCATATCCGTATAATAACTGTTGTCTGCCTGAGGCATGACAACAGCCAGGCCCAGCCCTTCCACATATCTTTCCAGCGAGGAGTTCCTTGTCCAGGCGGTATGATCATCACTGAATCCGTGAAGCAGAAACAAAACAGGGTATTCTTTCCTTCCGCTCCGCTCTTTTAAGCCGGAAACACTTTCTCCAGGCAAAATTACTTTCATGGAGACTGTTTTCGACAATACTTCTGAAGAAAAGCTGCATTCAATCAGCGGCATTACCAACACTCCTGTCTATTTATATTTCCTTTAAAAGGTTGCATTTATTTAGAAGCGCCATCTGCGTATACTTTATTTAATTCCTGAAACATTGAACCCTTCAACAATATACTTCTGGAAAATCGTGAAAATAATGATGATAGGGATGACCATCAGCGCAGAACCAGCCATCTGCAAACCATAGTTGGTTACATTCTCATCCTGCAGAAGCGATAATCCCACTGATAAAGTATAAAGTGATTCATCATTTGCTACAATCAGCGGCCATAAGAAACTATTCCATGAGCCGATAAAAGTCAAAATCACCTGTACCGCAAGAATCGGCTTTGCCAGAGGGATGATGATCCGCATAAAAATATAAAACTCTCCTGCCCCGTCAAGCCTGGCCGCCTCAATCAGGTCGTCAGGGATGGTGACCATAAACTGCCTTATCAGGAAGATATTAAAGGCCGCTATCAAGCCCGGCAGGATAATCCCTGCCATCGTATTCGTCAATCCCATTTCATTCAGGATTAAATAAGTCGGAATCATTGTCACCTGTCCAGGGAGCATCATGGTGACAAGCACCACCATGAACCAGATTTCCTTGCCCCTGAAGCTGAACTTACCGAACCCATAGCCGGCCATCGTATTGAGCAATAAACCGAACATTGAAAAGAGTACAATGATCAGCGTATTCACAAGGTATACATCAAAATTCAAATTCTGAAACAATTCAAGATAATGCTCAAAAGTCGGTTCCTTCGGAAACACTGTCGGAGGGATAGCCAGCACTTCTGTTTCATTTTTGAAAGAGCTTAATATCATCCAAATAAAAGGAAGAGCAACAAGCAATCCGCCGACCAGCATGATTCCGATCACAATTGATTTTTCAAATCTATTTTTCAAGGTCATCGAATGCCACCTCACATAGTCTGATCTGATTTTCTAAACTTAAATTGAACCAGTGTAGCAACAATGACAATGGCAAACAGGACAAATGATGCTGCTGCCCCATATCCAAATTCACTGTATTGGAAGCCCTCCTGATAAATGAACAGGGCAATAGAGTTCGTCCCATTCAGAGGGCCTCCCTCTGTCATGACAAAAGGCTCTTCGAAAAATTGAAGCCAGCCAATCAATGTCGTGACCGTTACAAAGAAAGTAGCGAAGCTCATGGACGGCAGGGTAATCTTCGTAAGCTTCTGCCAGCGATTTGCCCCATCAATTTCAGCTGCTTCATAATATGTGCGCGGAATCGATTGCAGGGCCGCCAGGAAAATGAGCATGCTGACCCCATTGCTTTTCCAGACCGCTAAAAGGATCAGGGAAAGCTTGGCGACGAAAGGGTCTTCCAGCCATGGCACTGCACTTAAGTTCACTGACTCTAATATATAATTGAACAGCCCGTATTCCTGGTTGTACAGAAAACTCCAGACAACCGCCACAGCCACGATGTTTGTGATGGATGGCATATAATAGATCACACGGAAGGCAGATGACAGCCAGCTTCCGAGCATATTCAGGAAAAAGGCAATGATGAACGAGCTTCCCACAGCGAGCGGAACTCCGATGATCACATAGATAAATGTATTGCCCAAGGATTGCAGAAAAGCTTCATCTTGGAATAATTCCACGAAATTGTCTATGCCGATGAAATTGATATTGGACCAGTTCGCGAGTCCTGCAAGGTCCAAATCGGTAAAGCTTATGCCAAAAGCTATGATGATTGGCAGGAATGCAAATAACATCAGCAATAAGACAGCAGGTCCGATAAAGAAGAACGGTGTAAGCTTAGATTTGTATTTGTGCATGGAAGTCTCCTTCCTCCTACCCTTTATAATAAAGAGGGGCGCAAGCAGATCTGCGCGCCCCTTCTATCTTTCTCTCAATCATTCAGATAAAACCTTGGCCGCTTCCTTCTTGTAGTCTGCTATAGCCTTGTCGATATCTTTGCCTCCGCGATTAATTTCCTCTAATTGAGTAATCATTTCCTGGCCCAGCCTTTCAAATTCAGGTATAAGCGGGAGCGGCTGTGTTGACTCAAGCTGTTCGCCGAACGTACTTACCATTGGGTCATCAGATAAAGCAGGATTTTCCCAGGCAGCCATATTGGCCGGGAGCTCACTGTTTGTTTCATACCACTTTACCTGAGTTTCCGGATCAGCCATCCAATTGATAAAATCAAGCGCCAAATCCTTTTTGTCAGAATTATGGAAAACAGAAAAATGTGCTCCGCCCATCATAGATTTATTATTTTCAGCCTTTGGCATCTCATGTACATCCCATTTGCCTTCAATTTCAGGAGCCCTGTCTTTAATGGTTCCGATATCCCAAGGACCGCTGAAGAACATAGGCTTTGAGCCATCCGCGAATGACTGGAAGAATTCTTTCCCTTTTTCCATCTGTGATAACTTTTCATCATAGAAAAGATGGTGCAATTCCACAGCTTCTTTGAATGCCGGGCTGTCAAAGTTTGCGGAACCTTCCCCTACTTCATAATCCCACCCCTGCTGCCATGCCAGCATGAACGGGAACTGAGGATCACTCTTAGGCATATCAATGGCATATTGTCCGTCGCCGCGGGCAGCCAGCTTCCTTGAAGCATCAATCATATCGTCCCACGTCTCTGGTCCTTCCGGGTAGCCGACTTCACCCAGGATATCAGTCCGATAGAATACCAGTCGTGTATCCACATACCAAGGAATTGCAATGGTCTTATCTTCAAAAGTGGTGGTCCCGATCGCACCTTCATAGAAATTGTCGCTGCCCAGATTTTCATAGTCATCCAGATACTCTGTTAAATCAAGGAATGTCCCTGCTTCAGCAAACTCAGCCACCCAGGTTGTGCCGATTTGCAGAACATCCGGACCTTTTCCTGATGCAACTGCAGTCAGCAGCTTATCATGTGCATTAGCCCAGGGAATCGTCTGTACCTTAACGGTAACGCCCTCTTCATTCTCAAACTCTGTCACAAAATCATCCAGTGCCCCTGACATAGTCCATACTTCCAGCGTCTTATCGCTACCTTTGCCATCCCCGCCTGCTTCATCACCAGATGAACAAGCGCCAAGCATGGCAACCAGGCTTACGGCAAGTAATGCTGCTGCCCATTTACTCCATTTCGATCTCTTAACCATTATCTAAACACCCCTTTTAGAAAATATGATTCCGGAGAAGATTTCTCTCCCAAAGTCACCGAGAAAATTAGTGAAACGTTTCAACAACTAGATTATAAAACAGACTGAAATCGTTTTCAATATATTTTATGTTTTTTTGCACATTATCTATAAAAACCTTAATTTTAAAGCTTTATAGAGAGTCAACATGAAAATTAGATTAATTATATTCCTTCTTTTCTATTGAAACGTTTCTCCAAATCTCTTATAGTTATTGGTGAAATCGATTACAATATTTCACCAACAGCCAATCTATTCCCACATTATACAGACAGATAACATTATCAATCGGGTCTGCAGCCAAAGGAGGAATCTTCAATATATGAAGAATTTGCAGCAATTGGTCAGGGACATGACTTTAGATGAAAAAATTGCTCAGTTAATACAATTAGCGACACCATTTTTTAAAGGTTCAACTGACCAGGGAGAAATAACGGGACCTATGAAGGAAATGGGAGTCTCTCCAAAGATTATAGAAAACGCTGGATCTGTTCTTGGCGCATCAGGTGCTGAGAACATAAAAGCCATACAGAAGCAGCATTTGATGGATAACCGATTGGGCATCCCGCTGCTTTTCATGTCAGATATCGTTCACGGGTACAAAACGATCTTCCCTATCCCGCTGGCCATAGGCTGCTCATGGGATTTGGAGCTGGCTGAAAAAAGCGCGCAGATTGCAGCTCTGGAGGCATCAGTTTCCGGCATCCACGTAACGTTTGCCCCGATGGTTGACCTGGTCAGGGATCCAAGGTGGGGACGTGTGATGGAATCAACAGGAGAAGACCCTTATTTGAACAGCGAGTTTGCACGTGCCCAGGTGCGCGGTTTCCAGGGCAGCGATCTGGCAAATGAACCGGAGCGGGTAGCCGCGTGCGTAAAGCATTTTGCTGCATACGGAGCACCGGAGGGCGGACGGGACTATAATACCGTCACGATGTCTGAACGCGATATGCGCGAATCATATCTGCCGGCTTATAAGGCTGCCCTGGATGAAGGATGCGAAATGGTCATGTCTGCCTTCAACACAGTTGACGGGATTCCCGCAACAGGAAACAAAAAGCTGATGCGCGACATCCTTCGCGGGGAAATGGACTTTGATGGTGTTCTGATATCAGACTGGGGAGCAGTAAAGGAAATGATTCCCCATGGCATAGCAGAAGACGAAGCAGCCGCTGCTTTAAAAGCAATCCAGGCAGGCATAGACATTGAAATGATGACAACCTGCTATGTCGATCACTTAAAATCTTTCGTAGATAGCGGCGATCTGGATGAAGGAATCATTGATGAAGCAGTGCTCAGGATATTAAAGCTAAAGGAAAAGCTGGGGTTGTTTGATAATCCTTACCGGGGAGCTGATGAACTGCTGGAGAAGGAACTGGTCATGTCAGAAAACCACCGCAAGGTTTCCCGGGAGCTTGCAGTAAAATCAGCGGTGCTTTTAAAAAATTCGGGGAATATACTCCCGTTGGATAAAGGCTCGAAAATTGCCCTGACCGGTCCTCTGGCCGACAGCGGCGACATACTGGGTGCCTGGTCATGGCAGGGATCCAAAGAAGACGCAGTAACTCTCAAGGAAGGGATTTTACAGAAAATCGATCCTTCCCTCTTATCTGCGGCTTCCGGCTCCAGTATAGAAGCAATATCACAAGAAGATTCAGCTGCAGCAGTAAAATCTGCAGAAGAAGCTGATGTCATACTGCTTGCCCTGGGAGAAAGCTCAGGAATGAGCGGTGAAGCTGGCTCCCGGTCAAATATTAAGCTGCCTGAAGCTCAATTGAAACTTTTCAGGGAGCTCAAAAAAACCGGCAAGCCGATCGTGGTCATTCTGTTTAACGGACGCCCGCTCGACCTTACAGACATTTCCGGCGAGGCAGATGCCATTTTGGAAGCCTGGCAGCCCGGTACTGAGGGAGGAGCTGCTATAGCAGAAATTTTGTACGGGGATGAAAATCCGTCAGGCAAGCTGACCATGTCCTTCCCTTATACAGCCGGACAGGTTCCTGTCTATTATAATCACTATAATACAGGCCGCCCTAAAGACGCACCGGATGCGCAGGAAAGGTATGTATCACAATATCTGGACATTCCGAATAAGCCGCTCTTCCCCTTTGGATACGGACTAAGCTATACCACATACAGCTATAAAAAAATTAACATCTCTGCTGATACGCTGGTTAAGGGGGATAAATTAACTGTTTCCGCTGAAATTACGAACACTGGCAGCACAGCCGGAGAGGAAATCGTTCAATTTTATATCCGTGATGCTGTTGGGGAAGTCGTACGCCCTCTTAAAGAATTGAAAGGGTTTAAAAGGATCGCCCTGGAGCCTGGAGAGACAAAAAGGGCTGAGTTTTCCATATCTGAGGAACAGCTCCGCTATCATCACGCAGACCTCAGCTTTAAGAGTGACAATGGACAATTTTTCGCATACATCGGCTCAAGCAGTGATGAAGTAATGACGATTCCCTTTAAACTGCAATCATAAAAAAGGAGAAGATACAATGAACAGCTCTACTATTAACATACAATCAGGTGATCTAAGTTTCTCTTTTATGAAGAGCGGCGATGTGTTCAAGATTTCCCATAAAGATACGATGATTAATCAGCTCCTCTCCAATCCTATTGATGGCTCTTTGAACAATATTTATCTGCGTATTTTTAATGAGAGAGAAATTACGGCGATCCCTTTGCTCGGAATACGCTCTGAATCAGCGGTTTCTGCCTCAGGTTCATCCATCAGATGGACAGGTGAGGCAGAAGGCATCCGCTATAAAGTTACTTTTACATTAACGGATAATCAGATCTGGTTCTGGGACGTGGCTTTGGAGGGCTCGAATAAAGAAATCGATCTGATCTACGGACAGGATATCGGTCTGGCAGATGAAGCCGCCGTCCGCTCCAATGAGGCCTACACCTCCCAATATATAGATCATTCTGTTTTCAATGATGAACTAAAAGGATATGTTGTCTGTTCACGCCAAAATCAGCCGCAGCAGGGACAGTTTCCTTATTTGCAGCAAGGCAGCCTTGGCAGGTCCGCAGGTTTTTCCACCGATGGATTTCAGTTTTTCGGTTTATCCTATAAAACAACAGACAAGCCCGCTGCGCTGACAAAGCCTGCTCTGGAAAATAAAGTTTCACAATATGAATTTGCGTACACGGCACTGCAAACAGAAAAAACAATGCTGAATGGCCGGCACCGCTTTGTGTTTTACGGCCTGTTCAAAGAAAACCACCCTGATGCCGTAACCCGTCTGGAATATCAAGAGGAAATCCAATCTGCCTGGGAAGAGCTGAACCGGAAAGAGACAGTTTTTCCAGATCAGATGGAGCAGGTTAAATTATCCAGCAGACTGGGAGCTCCAATTGAAGCCATCGACCTAACCCTGGAGGAAATCGATCAATATTTTCCCGGCAGAATACTGGAAGAGAAAAGCGGGGATAGGCTTCTCTCCTTCTTTACAGATTCTTACGAACATATCGTTCTTAAAGAAAAAGAAGAGCTTGTTGAAAGGCCGCATGGCCATATACTGATGAATGGAAACAATGACAGAGTCCGTGAAGATGTACTCTCTACTACCTCTTATATGTATGGTGTCTTTAATTCTCAGCTTGCCGTCGGGAACAGCTCCATGAATAAGATGATGACCAATGTGCGCAATCCGCTTAACCTGCTGAAAACATCCGGGCAGCGCATTTACATTGAAATCGATAACCGCTACCGGCTATTAACGATGCCTTCACTGTTTGAAATGGGATTCAATTATTCAAGATGGTATTACAAGACAAATGATGAAACTTTCATCATCACTGTATTCACCACAGTCGGCAGCAAGGATGTCCAGCTTGACCTAAAAGCACAGAGCGGAAAATACTACCGCTATATGGTAACTGCCCAGATCTCAATGAATCAGAATGAATACGCGGTCCCATTCCACTGCACGCTGGACAATGATACTGTCTGCTATACTGCAGCGGGAAATTCAGACAGCAGCGGTATATACCCGGATCTCAGCTATCGGCTGACAGTGAGAGGAGCTGACTTTCAGCTGCTTGACGAAAGTGAACTTGCCTCAGGCACAGACTCTGCAGCGTCTCTTGCGGTTCTTAATATAGACTCCGCCAGCGATTGGACTATGCTGATACAAGGAGACTTATCCGGCGAATTTCCTACGTTTGAAAAAAGGGATTTTTCTAAGGAAGCAGCGGAGTTCAGGAAATATTATAAGGTTGTTTTGAATGGTTTTCATTTATCCCATCAGCAAGGCGATTCCGGGGAAATCGAAAAATTCAATGCATTGGCTCACTGGTATACCCATAATATGCTGGTCCATTTCTCGACACCGCACGGCCTTGAACAATACGGCGGCGCAGCCTGGGGAACACGCGATGTCAGCCAGGGGCCAGCTGAATACTTTATGGCGACCCAGAAGTATGAGACAGTCCGTGATATCATCCTGACGATATATACCCATCAATATGATGGAACAGGCAGCTGGCCGCAATGGTTCATGTTTGATCAATATACGAAAATCCAGCAGCCGGAAAGCCACGGGGACATCATCGTATGGCCATTAAAGCTGGTCAGTGATTATCTGGAGGCCACTGGGGACTTTTCAATTTTACAGGAACAAATTCCCTATATGGACCAGGAGTCTTTTACATTTACAGAGAACCATGCTGCATTGCTCGATCACGTTAATAAACAGGTCGCTTATATGGAAAGGCATTTCCTGCACGACACCTTTCTGCCTTCTTATGATGATGGAGATTGGGATGACACCCTGCAGCCGGCAAATCAGCTGCTGAAAAAATATATGGTCAGCTCCTGGACAGTTTCATTGATGTTCCAGTCAATAAAGAAGATGGCAGAAATGCTCTCGGCTGCAGATGTTCCTGAAGCATCTAAGCTGAGTGAGCTTGCTCAAGGGATTAAAGAAGACTTTAACAGGTACATTTTATCTTCCAGTGTCATTCCTGGCTTTGTTTATATGGAAGACCCGGAGAAAGCAGAGTTCATGCTTCATCCTACCGATACAGATACCGGCATACAATATCGCCTGCTGCCTATGCAGCGGGGCATCATCAGCGAAATCTTCACCCCTGAACAGGCAGCTGCCCATTATAAGCTGATTAAAGAGCATCTGACCTTTCCGGATGGCGTCCGCCTGATGAACCGGCCGGCCAACTATGCCGGCGGAGTCAGCACCCATTTTAAACGTGCTGAGCAGGCATCCAATTTTGGCCGTGAAATCGGGCTGCAGTATGTCCACGCCCACATCCGGTTTATAGAAGCCCTGGCCAAGCTGGGTGTTCATGAAGAGATATGGCATGCCCTGTCTGTCATCAATCCAATCAAGATTCAGGACGCGGTACCAAATGCTGCCCTTCGCCAAAGCAACGCATACTTCAGCAGTTCTGACGGTAAATTTGATACCCGCTATGAAGCCCAGAAAGATTTCAATAAACTTAAGGACGGCACCGTTCCTGTAAAGGGCGGCTGGAGGATTTATTCCAGCGGGCCGGGCATCTACCTGAACCAGCTTATCTCGAATGTTTTGGGCATCCGCCAGAAAAATGGCAGCCTCGAGCTTGATCCCGTCCTTCCTGATAGCTTGGATGGCCTGGAATTCCGGTATAACTTCATGAATAGGCCGATAACGTTTATCTATCACCTTGCTAAGGGGAAACGGACTATCCTCATCAATGGAATAGAGGCCGAGGCAGAATCAAGTCCCAATCCCTATCGTGGAGGCGGAGCAGTCATACCAAAAAGTACTCTGGATGATTTGCTAAATTCCGAGAACAACCGGATAGACATATATATGTGAGAGTTTCATTAGAGATTAAATAATGAAGAAGGCAGGCCATTATGGTCTGCTTTTTTCGTCGTATTCAGTGCCGGGAAAATTTAAATGGCCTTAAAAACCATCAGTCTTGCGAAACTTTATACCCTTCCGCACGTAAATATTTTATAAACACCGCGAAAGGAGCACTGATATGCCAGAACCATTTTTCATGGGGGACTTTATCTTTCAGGCTGCCCCCGTTTTTATTGGCATCATATTTATCATCGTTATCGGCGGCCTTATATTCAACATCTTCAAAGGGGTCGGCCAGTGGCAGAAAAATGAGCAGTCCCCCAGGCTGAGTGTAACGGCCGCAGTCAAATCAAAGCGGACAGATGTATCCAGGAGATCACATGCCCATCATGAAAACCATCATCATGTTTCCTCAAGCACCCGCTATTATGTGACATTTGAATTTAACAGCGGCGACCGCTCTGAATTCCATGTGTCCGGAAAAGAATATGGATTGCTTGCAGAAGGAGACTTTGGGGTGCTAACGTTTCAGGGAACGCGGTATTTGGGGTTTGAGAGGAACAGAGGGCAAGGTCATTCTTAAGGAGAGGCGGGGATTTGCCTCTCCTTCATTTCTTGCTCTCCGGTCTTTCGGGAAGTCAGTATCCTTGTATCCTGTTTATAACGGTCAGCAGGACCTGAATATCCGCCTGAAGTTCTTTTTTAAAAAATTCATCTTCACATTGTTCATAATCCTGTTTCAGACGAACAAGCTCTTCCATAAAGAGATCTAATTCTTCTTCCATTATGCTGGTCTTTGGCTGTTTCTGTGCCATTGATACCCTCCTGTTTTAATAGATCGCAAATGACCTATTGCAAAATCTGCTGCTGAGCAAAAAGAAAAAGCCGAAAAAAACAGGATCTCCTGTTCTTTTCGGCTTATGTCCGGCACAATTTGTCCGGTTCATTACTGCCTTATGAATCATTAGGTTTGAGTATAAAAGAAATAACACTGTTATCCAGTTCAAAATTCCAATCAACAAAAACGTCCTGTATCCCCGCTTCCAGGATAGCAGAAAAATGAATATCATTGCTGAGCAATTCACCTTCCAGCTGCCTTTTGGCAACCCGGAGCGTTTCAACAAACCCAAGGGCTATCAGCTGCTTTTCGATCGGCACCAATATTCCCTCGCGGATGACAACCAATGTCCGGGATCCGAGCATATAAGATTCAACCCGGTCCGGGGCTTTCTCCGCCTGCCTGCTTATGCTGATGATTTCTTCGTGGACCTTTTTCTTTCCCTTGTAGTCAGATTCTGAATCTTTGCCTTCAGCCACAATGGACGGGCCTACGCCGACAAAGACCCCTGTCTGCCTGTCAAGATTCCAATCATAATACATATGCTGAATGTCTATATCCGTGATCGCTTTGATCTGGCCCCGCATTTCAGGGTCAAGCGATTTCATCAGATATTCTCTTGTTGTCAGTACCGTCAAATCCTGGCCCTGGTCAAGAAGCACCTGCTCAGTGGCTGATATAAAGCCGCTTATATAAATAAGGACATATGGCTTTGATACCGTCACGTAAATGGCTTCCGGGCCTTTTCCGAACTTCTCCCGCAGCAGCTTGCCAAAGTTGTTCGACAGTTTTGTCTGCTGCGCCTTAATTTCCATGTTTCCGTCTATCCCTGCACTTAGAAAGAAGCATCATATCCTCTCTCCTTTTTTCCATTTTAGCATCTGCCTGCCAGAAGGGAAACTCCTAAAAGGCAAATCTCCACAACATAATTTTCCCCTTTTTATCACAAAAAAAACATATTTTATGAATACTCTGTAAAAATATAGAGGAATATTTTAATTTTGGAAGAATAAATAGGTAGATCCAGTTTTTTACGGTATAATTGCATTATCTCAAGACTAACGATCCCCGTCCCCGCTGCTGAACGGATTTGGGATATGATGCCTGAATCTAAAGGATGGCGAGAATGGACATTAAGAAAAAAGAAAAAGAATTGGGATCTTTTATTGGACGGGTTTTGCGCGGAGCTTTTGGCAAGGGGCCGGGGGCCGTGTTTGCCACTATTTCTCCCCCTTATATCACTGTATATATGAAAGACTTTATGTCACAGATAGAAGATAGATTATTAGATACAGAGCAAAGCAAATATGTCGAGAAAATCAGGGACATGCTGATGCCCGCACTCATAGAGGAGATAAAGGTATATATCCAAATGGATATAGGCGTCACCATTGATGAATTCTATTATGACTGGAATCTGGAAAGCCATTCAGGGATGTTCATCGGCGTTTCGACAGAGGCCGCCCCGGAATACAGCCATTATCAGAACCAGGAAGCTGTACATAAGGAAGTCATCCAAGTCAGTCTGGAAGCCGAAAAGCCTCCAGGCGAAGTATATTCTTCCCTGCTGAATCCAAGGACTCTTGTGATTGTCCGGAATCAAATACTGGTAGCTGTTGAAAAAGAATTAATCCGGCAGGGCTATCCGGAAGTGCTTACCCTCGCCAAACGGGATCTGGAAAAAAGATTGTTCATGGAGCACAGGCCGCAGTTCGAACACTATTTGGATGCAGAGCTGGAAAATGTGTTTGTTTCATGGGATTTTGAACAAGACAAAAGCGTGTGCCTCTTCATCTTAAAACCGAATCATAACAGGCAGCAATGACCCAGGCGATAGAACTGGACATGAGCCAAGAGAAGGAAGCCTCCTTCTTTTGGCTCTTTTTTTAATAGACGATTGACCAAACAAATGCCAGAGCAAGAAATGGCAGTAAGGGGTTTGTCAGGCATGGAGAAATCAGCAGTGGTTCAAATTATAAAGGAGAATGATATCATTCTGGCCAGAAAGATGGGTAGAGAACTTGCTCGATCCCTTTACTTTAATCCCATTGATCAGGCAAGAATCCTGACAGTCATCTCAGAGCTTGCCAGAAACATCTACCGGTATGCAGGCAGCGGGCAAATTCAGTATGAGAAGCTCACAGCAGGAACTCAAATAGGGCTTCGCCTTACTGCCATCGATCATGGACCGGGGATCAGAGACATTCCGAAGGCACTGGAGCAGGGCTATTCCAGCAGCAATGGGTTTGGGGCAGGGCTGCCTGCTGTAAAACGGATGATGGATGAATTCCGGATTGATTCCAGTAAAGAAATGGGAACCAAAGTTACCGTGATTAAATGGAAAACCAGAATCTTTGGAGGTATGTGCTAAGCCGGCGTTATGGACGGATGGCAGGGAAAAAGTGTATAAATTTCTGTAGAAACACAAAGAAAAGCGCCTGAAATTTATAAATCAGGGCGCTTTTTTATATGATAGCCTTCCAATATTAATGCCTGCCCTGCCGTCCCAGCCTCCAAACAGCCGCAACATTGGCTGCCGCCTGTTCTGCATATTCTGCTGCGTTCCGGAAGGCATCCTCCAAAGGGACTACTCCCGGCACGATGCTGAAGACTGCGTCAATCCCATGCTCCCGCACAACCTCACAGTCTCTTGAAATGCTGCCGGCCAGCCCGATCACCGGAACGCCCGATTTTTTGGCGGTTCTGGCAACGCCGATCGGGGTTTTTCCGAAAATCGTCTGTCCATCGATCCTGCCTTCTCCTGTGATGACAAGATCAGCATCTGCCACGATCTTCTCCAGTCCGGCAGCTGCAATGACAATATCGACTCCCCGCTTCAGCTCAGCTGGAAGAAAGGCGAGCAGTCCCCCGCCAAGGCCGCCTGCAGCTCCTGCCCCAGGCACATCCTTGATTTTCTTCCCAAGATCCTTTTCAATCACACCAGCATAATGCGCCAGATTTCGATCCAGCATTCCGACCATCTGAGGATCGGCGCCTTTTTGGGGACCAAAAATGGCGGAAGCCCCTTTTTCTCCGGTCAGCGGGTTGTCGACATCACATGCGACCTCAATCTTTACATCTGCAAGGCGTCCGTCGAGCTGTGAAAGATCAATTGATGAGAGGCCTGATAGCGCTCCTCCGCCCCCGCCGATTTCCCGGCCTTCTTCATCGAGCAAGCGGGCGCCAAGTGCCTGAGCCATACCCGCCCCTCCGTCATTCGTCGCGCTGCCGCCGATTCCGATGATGATATGGGTGACTCCGACATCAAGTGCACTCTTGATTAATTCGCCGGTCCCTTTTGTGGTTGTCACAAGAGGGTTTCTTTTTCCGGCAGGCACCAGGTGAAGTCCTGATGCTGCCGCCATTTCAATGACAGCGGTTTTCTTATCTCCCAAAAGGCCGAAGAAGGCTTCCACAGGCTCCCCCAGCGGTCCTGTCACCAGTGCCGGTATAATGCTTCCGCCGGTCGCATCGACCAGTGACTGGACCGTACCTTCCCCGCCATCAGCCATCGGCACCTTCACATATTCAGCATCAGGAATGATGCGCTTGAAGCCTTTTTCGATACAATCAGCGGCCTCCATGGCCGACAAGCTCTCTTTATAGGAATCTGGTGCAATGACAATCTTCATTTCTATCACTCCTGTTTTTGAATCTTATCCGAACAGCTGAAATACACCGTAAATGAGAGTAGATACTACCGCCATTGTAAGTCCCACCAGTGATTCGTACGGCATGACCTTCAAACGTTCTTTCATTTCCATATTGACGCTTCCGCCTGTTGCATGGAAAAAGCTTCCGTGCGGCAGATGGTCAAGGACAGTTGCTCCCGCATGGACCATGGCTGCGCCTGCTAAGGCGCTGACGCCCATTTCCAGGATGGTTGAACTGAATACCTGGCTCGCTACAGCTGTACCTGCCGTTGTCGAAGCCGTGGCAGCCGACATGAAGATCCCGGATGCCGGCGCTAGCACATAAGCTGGAAGACCAACCGCATCAAGCCCATTTATAAGGACATCCTTCAGCCCGGAATTGGCGATGATCCCTGCCAATGTTCCTGTTCCAAGCAGCATGATGGCGACGCCAGTCATTTTCCCGAGTCCCGAGATGGCAAAATCATTAATTTTCCTTGCCTTGCCCATCACAATCGCTCCCGCAATCCCTCCAAGCGGCAGGGCAATCATCGGATCGATGCTGATATCCAATAATGGCCTCAATGCCAGTAAAATGATGGTAACGACAGGTCCGATCAGCGCGGCCCAAAACGGCGGAAGCGCGCCTCCAGTTTGCGGGGCTACTTCGCTTGCAGAAATGGCAGTCCCTTTATTCACAAGCTTTCTCGCAATGAAATAGGTCATCGCAAGACCAAAGACTGCAGGGATGATCCCGGCTGCCATAATGCTGGTCAGCGGGATATTGAATGCATCTGATGCTGCAATGGCATTCGGGTTCGGCGACATAATATTGCCGGCCTTTCCACCGCCTATCATGGCCAGCAATATCGCCGTTTTGCTAATCCCTGCTCTTTGCGCAATGGCCAGTGCGATTGGTGCTACCGTGATGACAGCCACATCGACAAACACGCCGACCGCTGTCAAAATCATCGTGGCAGCCGCCAATGCAAGCAATGCCCTCGTTTCACCGAGCTTCTTCACAATCATTTCTGCAATGACGGACGCGGCCCCAGATTCAATCAGCACACCGGCCAGGACGCCGGCAGCCAAAATCCGCAGAACCGCAGGGATGATGCCTTTGGCACCCTCCATCATTAAAGTGACTGTATCGGTTATATTAACCCCGCCGACCAGGCCGCCGATTAAAGCACCGGCAATCATGCCATAGGCCGGGGAAACCTTTTTCAATATCAATAGTATGGCAACAGCTAAAGCGACTATGGCCCCTAAAGCGCTTACTTGAATGGTGGCTTCCAAGATGATTCCTCCCTTAAAAGATGTTAGCTTCATTGTAAGCGTTTCCGTAAAGGTTTACATTGTTCAAAGTATAAAATAAAGGCCCGGTATTTCCGGACCTTTTTGTGCACATGCACAATTCACTTAAGCTGGTTGTGCAAAAGAGATAGATAGAGTTCCAGCAGATCCTTTATGGAGCGCGGATCCTTTCCGGTCAGCTCCTTGATCCGCTCCAGGCGGTATCTCAGTGTGTTGCGGTGTATATAGAGGCGGCTTGCCGCAGAGCTGCTGTCCCCATTTTCTTCAATATAAATCCTCAAAGTCTCCTGCAGCTCGCCTTTTTTGTCATGCTGATTTAAGTTTGCGGCATGGTGCTGGAAGGCTCCTGCTATCCCGAGCTCTGCTGCCCTGGCAACAAAGACTGGCAGCTTATAATCTTCATAAAAATAAAGTGCCTGCTGCGGGTCAAGCTTCCTTCCCGCCTCCAGCGTATGTACAGCTTCCCGGTATGATCTGGAGAGCCCCTCCAAACCGGGATGATACTGGCCGATGGCCGCCTGGCATGGCAGCCCCTGGCTGCCTGCAAGCGCGGAAAGCCAGTCTCCCAACTGGTTCATGGTTTGGCCATGATCCCAGCCTTCCCGTTTTGTAATCACCTTTTTCAGCAGGATGATATAGCCGGGGTTCATCACATACAAATCTTCCTTTTCCAGCCTGTCGCGGATCCATTTATAGCTCTTGGTCTGCTCATCGGCTGCAATAACGATTGCCGTCCTCGGTATATCCAAGTCAATTCCGAGGCGGTTCACTCTTTCAAAATAGAGCGGATCCAGATTTTCACTCCCAGACAGCAGCTGGCTCGTCAGCTCTTCCTTCAGTCTTTCATCCCACTGCATCTCATCCATCAAAACAGCCTGCTGAAGGATCATTTCGGCCGCCATTCTGACAAGCTCTCCGTAGCTTCTGATTTCTTCCGGCTCCCCCGTGATCCCGATTACGCCGATGATATGATCCTGGAAGGTGATCGGAAGATTGATCCCTGCCTTGACGCCGTTCAGCCGCCCGGCCTCTGCTTCAGTAATTTCAAACCCGCGGCCCGCCCCGATCACCTGGACTGCCCCTTCATGGACAGACTGGATTCTTGCCTCATCTCCCGAACCGATGATCACACCCTTCTCATTCATCACATTAATATTCCGGCCGATGATCTGCATCGTCCGATCCACGATCTCCTGAGCCAATGCCCCATCCAGAAACTTCATTTTGCACCTCCTCAGGACGAAGGTGCCAGGTTAGTTGTCCCAGCCTGTTGAAGAAGCGGGACAACTAACCTGGCCATTATCCCCGTCCGGTAATCAGCTCACGCTTTTCTTTGTAAGGGTCAGCTTCAACCCGGCTTTCACTGTCAAAAATATAGGTATAGCGGTCCAGCGGCTGGTACGCCGGCCAATTCATGTCATCACCAGCCGCATTCGGATTGCCCGCCTTGGCAAACGAAATCCAGGCTGACTGCATATGCCGGGAAAGTCTTTGTATGGTTTCATCCACTTGGACGCCAAGCCGGCTGAAGTAGAAAAGGTTTGAAAAAACAAACGCAATCTCCAGTCCATGTGCTGCCTTGCCGACATGGGGATGCCCGGGAATATGCCAATCAAACCGGTACATCCAGACAGGAGCATGCTTTGTTTGCCCGGCAGCATATTCAATCGCAGGCTTCCAGAAAACAAAATCGGTCATGAACTGGGATTCCCCTTCTATTGTTTCCGGGTAATGCCTTTTCACCTTTTCCGCCGCCTCCGGACCAATGAGCTTGGCCATCGCTTCATCTCTTGCAGGGCCTGGCATAGGGGCTGAGCCCGGCCTGAAGAAAAAGGCCCCTTCATCATGATTGGTCCCGATCATGACAGGAATCCCTTCTGCTGCTCCTCCAGTGATTGCCTGCAGCGGAGGAACCGGCAGTGTCTCAGCATCAACCGTCGGCTGGAAGATCATACCCGGCCCCTGACCCGCGGTGACCCGCTCCGCAGCCTTCAAAATATCCTCTGCCGGCACTTCATTTAATTTTTCCATGTTATGATCATCAATGCCCAGCTGCTGCAGCACCGCTTTCGCTATCATGGAAGCCTGCTCCGGCGGGATGATCTGCGATGCCCCGCTTTCCAGGATGGCCTTTTGAAACAGCCCCTTTGCAGCCGGCATGGCCAGTAAAGAGGCGATGCTCATCGCACCTGCCGACTCCCCGAACACCGTCACCTGTTCAGGATCGCCGCCAAAAGCCTCAATGTTTTCCCGGACCCATTTTAAAGCTGCAACCTGATCAAGCAATCCAAGGTTCGCTGTATAGCTGCTGTCCACTCCGGCAAGGTGCAGAAAGCCGAATGCGCCGAGCCTGTAGTTGATCGTGACGACAATAACCCCGCCGTTTTCCGCCATACTTGTCCCATCATAGAGAGGACTGCTCCCGGCACCTGCCCGAAAGGCGCCGCCATGGATCCATACCATAACCGGAAGCCCTTCCCTTGGACCTGCCGGTGCCCATATATTTAAATACAGGCAGTCTTCTGACATATTGTCAGCAGGCGCGCCAAGCATGGCTGCTATATCTTTATTTTGCGTACAAACAGGGCCAAATTCATTCGCCTCGAGGGTTCCTTCCCATGCTTCAGGCGGCTCGGGAGGCTGAAAGCGCAGCTCGCCGGCCGGTTTTTTTGCGAAAGGAATGCCTTTCCATACTGTGGCAGCGCCTCCCTCAGTACCCCTTACAAATCCCTGCTTGGTTTTCACAATGGCTGAATCCATTCACACACACTCTCCCTTTGGATTTTTTTCAAAAAAAGAGCCCTGCCCCATGATCGGGGCAAGCTCCTGCTGATCAGGTTCCGCAATAAGTTACATAGCCTTTTCCATCATCATCGGGACCAGTGCAATATCCCTCGTCAGCCTCTGCATGAGAATATGGCTTTGCCAGCACATTCAGAAGCCTGCCCATCACACTGTAGTCTCCTTCAACAGCCGCCTCAAGGGCCTCTTCCACTCTATGGTTCCTCGGGATCACTGCCGGATTGCTGTTTTGCATCAGCGTTTTGATGTCTTCTGGTGTCCTATCCTGTTTTTCCAAACGGGACTTCCATTTATCATGCCACTCGGCAAAACCCGGCTTGCCCTCTAGAGCTGTTTCCCTGCTGATCGTTAAGGCCCGGAATGTGTTCGTATAATCCGCCTGATGATCCTTCATCAGGGAAAGGAGTTCATCGACTAGCGCTCTGTCTTCTTTTTCAACAGAGAAGATCCCAAGCTTTGCCCCCATACCTTCCAGCCAGTTGCCCTGGTAAATGTCCATAAAACCGGAAATTTCCTTCTGGGCAATCTCAACAGCCTGGTCCTGATCATCATGCAGAAGGACCAGGAGGCTCTCCGCCAGACGGGCCAGATTCCAGCCGGCCATGTACGGCTGATTTCCGTAGGCATAGCGTCCCTGCACATCGATGGAGCTGAAGACAGTTTCAGGATTGTAGGTGTCCATAAAAGCACATGGGCCGTAATCGATCGTCTCGCCGCTGATCGTCATATTATCGGTATTCATAACCCCATGGATGAACCCGGCCAGCTGCCATTTGGCGATTAATGAGGCCTGGCGCCTGATGACCGCTTTAAGGAGTTCAAGATAAGGCTGCTCGTGTCCCTCTATTTCCGGGTAGTGGCGGAGAATGGCATAGTCCGCAAGAGCTTTGACATCTTCCTTCTCACCGAATTGCGCGGCGAACTGGAAGGTGCCGACACGGAGATGGCTGTCAGCTACCCTTGTTAAAATGGCGCCGGGCAGCATGGTCTCCCTCCGGATCATTTCACCTGTCGTGACAACGGCGAGGCTCCTGGTCGTCGGGATTCCGAGGCTGTGCATCGCTTCGCTTATGATATACTCGCGCAGCATCGGGCCTAGTGCCGCCCGGCCGTCTCCGCCGCGGGAATAAGGTGTCCGCCCCGAGCCCTTCAGCTGGATGTCAAAGCGGTCGCCTTCCGGGGTGATCTGCTCGCCGATCAAGAGCGCGCGGCCGTCCCCAAGCATATTGAAGTGGCCGAACTGATGCCCCGCATATGCCTGTGCAAGCGGCGACGCTCCTTCAGGCATTTCATTTCCGGCCAGAATGCTGATGCTTTCATTACTCTGAAGCTCTTCAGCATCCAGTCCCAGTGAAGCCGCCAAAGGCCCATTCAGAATGGACAGCTCCGGCGCCTCCACAGGATTGGGATCCTGGCTTGTAAAAAACATCTCCGGCAGGCGTGTGTAGCTGTTATCTAACTTCCACCCTGTTCTATTGCTGTTTGTCATTGTATCCCCTTTACGTTTTTGACATAAAAATCCTATTTGCAGTCGATAGTTTTATTATACCCTTTCCGTTTTCAGTTGACGCGCGGAATGCACGGGAGGAGCGGATGGATGTTTTTAAAGGCTGAGAACTGTGCGGGACTTTTGTGCATCATCCTATTTAAGAACGGCGGTATAGTTCTTTTTACCCAAGCATTATACTTCTATAATTTCTCAGCTTAGGTTTATAATAAGAGTGGTAGTAAATCTATGAATGATACAAATAGAAAGGGAGTTTTTTCTATGAATTACAAGAATGTAACCGTTGCCGGAAGCGGAGTGCTTGGAAGCCAGATCGCATTCCAGACGGCATTTAAAGGGTTCAATGTATCTGTATATGATATCAACGACGAGGCACTTGACCGTGCAAGAGATAGAATCGGGAAGCTGAAGCCGCGCTACCAGGAGGACCTTGGAGCCAGTGAAGAAGAAGTAAATTCAGCCTATGAGCGCATTTCCTTCCACAGTGACCTGGCTGCAGCGGTTGCTGATGCCGACCTCGTGATTGAGGCAGTTCCAGAAGTCGTGCAGATCAAGATTGATTTTTATACAAAGCTCGGGTCTGTGGCACCTGAGAAAACCATCTTTGCCACTAATTCTTCTACTCTATTGCCAAGCCAGTTTGCTGACGCGACAGGCCGTCCGGAACATTTCCTGGCACTGCACTTTGCGAATGAAATCTGGACAAACAATACAGCAGAAGTAATGGGACATCCCGGCACAAGCAAGGAAGTATTCGACGATGTCATCGAGTTTGCGAAAGCAATCGGCATGGTTGCGCTGCCTGTGCACAAAGAACAGCCCGGCTATATCCTGAATTCACTGCTTGTTCCATTCCTGGAAGCAGGCCAAAAGCTGCTCTTGAATGGCGTTGCCGATCCGGAGACGATCGACAAAACCTGGATGATCGCAACCGGCGCGCCAAAAGGCCCATTCGCCATCCTCGATATCGTCGGCGTCACAACTGCCTACAATATCGCAAACGGCAAAGGCCAGGCCGGCATGGCAGAATCCGCCAAACTGGCTGAAATGCTGAAGCGGGATTATATCGACAAAGGCAAGCTTGGAAGAGAAACAGGCGAAGGATTTTACAAATATCCGAACCCGAGCTATATGGAAGACGACTTTTTAGACAGCTGATCATTTGAAAAAGCTGCCCGATGGTGCTTATTGCGCTGGAGGGCAGCTTTTTTTGTGTGGGTTTGGGGTGGAGTATTTGGATGGATTCAGGTTTCGGACCGGGAAATGGTGCTTTGAGCAGATGATATTTGGTGAATTTAGCTTTAGAAAGCCCCTGCCGGCAGGAATTTTACATTCTCACTCCCAAATGGAGGGTATGTTTGCGGGCTGGATCATGTTTATTAGCAACTTTTTCGATATATTAGCAAGTTTTGGATTTTATTAGCAACTTTTCCTTTTTATTAGCAATTTTCCAGATATATTAGCAACTTTTACTTTTTATTAGCAACTAGCCCAAAATCACCCTCCCCGCCAACTAAAAAACACCAGCCCCACAAGGCTGGTGTCCCCCAAACTCCGCTCAAACCGTCATCTGCCAGCTTGAAAGAGCCAGCCATCTTTCCTGCTCTTTATAATCCGGCATCCGCTTCCCGACGAGGCGCCAGAAGGAGCGGTCATGATTCATATGCATCATATGGCACATTTCATGGATCACCACATATTCAATCACCTTCGGCGGAGCCATGGCCAGCTTCCAGTTGAACGTAAGCCGGCGGCTGGAGTCGCAGGTTCCCCATGTAGTAGGGCTGTCGGAGATGCGAATAGATTGCGGCTTCATTTTGAAATACTGCTGATTGGCCTGAATGTTTTTTTCAACAAGCGCTTTGCACTGCTGATAGTAAAACCGCTTCAGAGCCTGCTGGATCTGTTCATCCCCCGGCTGCTTCACAAAAATGCGCAGCTTATCTCCGTCCACTGCAGCATAATCCTGCTCAACCCCGGCATCAATGGTTACTTCAATAGGATAAGATTTCCCCAGATAGAGGAACTTCTCATCCCGGTCATAGCTCCGTTCCTTTGGGCCCTGCAGCCGGTCCTTCATTTCCTGGGTATTCTCCAGGATCCAATCCCATCTCTCCTCCACCAGCTTCAGCACACTTTCATCCTTTGTGCCTTTAGGGACTCGGATTTCAATATGGCCAAGACCATCGATATAAATCCCGGCCGACTTCCTGTTTTTATGGACAATCTGAAAACTGATCGTCTCCCCTTGAAATGTGTGCAGCATGATACCTTCATTCTCCTCTATATTTAACCGTTAATCCTTTTAAGAAATTACGGGCAAAATTGTCTCCGCATTCTTTATAGTTTTTATGGCCTTTTTTCCTGAGAAAAGCGCCAAGCTCGCCTTTAGTCACTGTGAGCCCTGCCAGCTTGAATACATCGAGCATATCTTCACTTGTCAGGGACAATGCTATTTTCAGCTTTTTCAGCAATAGATTATTAGGATGTTCATTGTCAGACAGCCTGACCTGCGGCGCTTCCGGCTCACCTGGCCTTGGTTCCTGCCGGCCGCGCTTAAAAACAATATATCCATTCAAAAACGTTTCCAGCATGTCATCTGTGCACGGAATATGCCTATCTGTTGCCACTGGAGCCGCATCATCCTCCAAATCAGGCGATTTCGTCAGAATCAGCAGCACTTCTTCCCGCGTAAATTCCATTCCGCCCAGCTTGAAAATCTCCACTACATCGTTATTCTTAATATCCATTGCATACCTGCACCGAATCAAAATATCATTATTATCCACGTTAACACACTCCTGTAATACCGGGACAGGCACACTGTCCCAATTTATTGATGAACCGGAGAAACTCTCATCCCAGCCAAAGCCCGATGGCTTCCTCCAGTTCTTTATTTAATTTCTCTTTCCTGCCATACAGCAGATTGAGCCTGTCATAATCACTTCCGGCCTCTGCCATGAAGGCATCAATCTCCTTTAATTCCTGCTCAAGCCGCTGTATTCTTGCTTCAGCCTTCTCAGCTGACGTGTCCTGTTTTGGATAAGAATGCTGATTCTTCTTTTTCTCCTCAGGCACTGGCATCACCTGGACGGCTTTTTGTTCCTTTATCATTTTATAGGAATCATAGTTGCCTGGGTAGTTTTTCAGCGAATAATCTTCTACTGCAACCACTCTTTCGCTGATTCTGTTGATAAAATAACGGTCATGTGAGATGAAGAAGATCGTTCCTTCAAAGTCTTCCAAGGCAGCTTCCAGTGTTTCGATCGATGGGATATCCAGATGGTTGGTCGGCTCATCCAGGATCAGCAGATTGATATCCTGGTATAATAGCATCGCCAGCTTCAGCCTGATTCTTTCGCCGCCTGACAGCTGCTTCACCTTCGTGAAGACACTTTTTTTATAAAACATGAACTTAGCCAAATACTCGCGGGCCTTTCCTTCCACAATGGAAATGTCCTCCCGGAAGGCCTCGAGTACAGTCAGCTCTTCATCATTGAATACGATTTTCTGCGGCAGATAGGCTGCCTGCACATTGGCGCCGAGCTCTACTGTGCCTCCATCTGGCAGCACCTCGCCGAGGAGCATTTTCAGGAAAGTGGTTTTGCCGCTGCCATTTGAGCCAAGCAGACCGACTCTTTCTCCATATTGGACCAAAAGGACGCTGTTTTTAAAAATAACCTTATCATTAAAGCTTTTGCACAGCCCGTCAGCTTTGATGACTTCTTTGCCTGAACGCTGGGCGGCTTTAATATCCAGCCTCATATTTCTCCGTTTGAAGACAGGCTTTTCAATGATATCCATTTTATCAAGCTTCTTCTGAATGCTCGCTGCCCGCCGGAAGAATTTATTGTTATCCGCCCTCATCGCCCATTCGCGCAGGTCGGACACCGTCTTTTCCATCCCGTTGATTTTTTTCTGCTGCTCACGAAAATGCTCATATTGAATCCGCATATTCTCTTCCTTCTGGCTGATAAAAGAAGAATAATTGCCTTTATAAGTGATGGATTCCATATCCTCAATCTCGACTATTTTCGTCACGGTGCGGTCAAGGAAATACCGGTCATGCGAGACAATCAGGACAATGCCCCTGCAGCTTTTCAGATAACTTTCCAGCCACTCGATCGCTTCCATATCAAGATGATTCGTCGGTTCATCCAGCAGGAGGATGTCAGGATTATGGATCAGCAGCTTGCCGAGCACAACGGTCGTTTTTTCCCCGCCGCTCAAAAGATCAAAATCTGTGTTCAAAAAGCTATCGTTGAACTTAAGTCCGGTGCACACCTTGCCCAGCTTCTCTTCCCGCTCGTAGCCGCCCTTCGCCTCAAGCTGCAAAACCAGATCGCTGTATTGGTTCAAGGCTTTTTCAAGCTCCTTATCTGTGAGCACCTTCATCTGCTCCTCCAGTTCACGCATACGTGCTTCAATTTCATCGATTTCTTCAAAAGCAAGATTCAGTACATCGTTCACAGTCAAGCCCGGCGGAAAAACCGGCGACTGCTCCAGATACGCCTTGCTCGCCCCTCTTGGAAAATGAATCAGGCCTTCATCATAGCCGGGACTCGATGTCTGCGGATAACCCGGATAATAATGCATCTTTTCAATCCCCGCGATCAGCTTCAGGATGGTGCTCTTTCCGCAGCCATTGGCCCCGACTATCCCAATCTTCTCCCCTTCAAACGCTTCGAGCGATACATTCCTCATGATCAGTGTGGCTTCCATATATTTTTTGATTCCGTTCAATTTTAATTCGAGCATCTTTTATTCCTTCTTTCATCCATATTGGCTGCTACACTTTTATGGACAAGGCAAAGAAGATCTTCCAACTATTCAATTTTCCGCATATAAAAAGGCTGCAAGAAGATATCCCTTCCTGCAGCCTGGATGCTTCTATAATTTATCGCCAGTGAAGCCTGAAATGCGCCCATCACAAAATAAGCCCATTTCAGCCTCTGGAGCAGCCTAGAGCTGCCGGACTGATCCCGTAAATTATAAACCCGGTCGAGTAAAGTAAGTTTCCTTCTAATTTGCCAACATTCCATAAAGAGCATAACAAATAGACCTAATCAGATTAGGCATTTTAACACTCAATACAAAATTCATATTAATTTTAAAATCAATTAATATTGGCAATTAGTTGGTTCCATAAACTTACTTCACCCCTTCATAATTTTCTGTATTATCTCACGTTATCCTTTATTTGTAAATGAGCATGCGGACTAATACTAAGACCGGCTCATATTTTCCCTTGCATTGCGGTTTGTTCAATATCTTTTCCTGCCAGCCATTTTTTGAGATTGATCCGCAGCGGGTCTCCCTGGCAGAGAGAAGTAACTATCTGAGAGTCCTGAAAAGAGTAGCCAAACGTGTGCAGTGTTCCAAAGAGATCTTCATAGTCTGTAAAAAACAGCGGTGACTCTGAGTCCCTGAGCAGATCGAAGGTTTGCTGGAAAGAAAGCTGTTTACTTCCGACCAAATCGAGATAACCGGTTCGCTTGATCGACCCATCAATATGCTCACGATTCTTCCCTGCCATCTCTTCTGACCTGAAATGGTTGACGCAGGAATGAAACTCTTCCGGCCCTTGTCTTATCAATACCTTATCGGGGCTTGCCTCCACTGCCCCCTGATTGCCAAAGCTGTCAGCTAGGGAGAAATTATAGCAGGCTGCATGAGGAATTTCCTTCAGAAGTTCAGCAGCCTCCCTCACAGTGGCGCAAGTATCCAGCACCATCCTCACACTTGTCCATGCCGATAGCCCCTCCTGATAGCCATCGTGACTGACAAAATGCAGCCCTGCCGCGAGCCCTTTTTCATTCACCCCATCATGCCGGCCGATGGCCTGAAGATTGTAGCCGGCTGACGCAAGAGCCGGCAGATTCTCTGATAGAGTGAAGATACCGTCATAGAACTCTGGGGAGAAATCATAATTGCGCACATAAAAGTCTTTCGTCATAACCGCTGTACAGCCCATGGCAGCCACCTTGGGCACATCATAACCGCTGAAAAGTGCTGCTGCCTTATGATAAGGAATCTCCAAGCCGTCAGCAATCCCTTTTAATTCATCCAGGAGATGAGGAGAATAAGCTTTAAGGATTCCCTCCATTTTCTCTATATTGATAGCAGCCTTTGTGATACTTTTAAACACATTCACTATAGGTTTCCCTGACAAGTGCCTGCCCAAGGCTGCACCGTTTTCATAAGGGCCCTTCCGCAGCTGCAAAATATCCGTTTTGAATTCCATATCGAGGTCTCCTTTTGATAGATTCATACCGCTTAAAGAGTTCAACGCTGTTTATTAAACCAATGACACTAAGGCTCCAAACTTTCCCAGTCCCGCTTTCCAGTCCGGCTTCTTTCCATTCCGTACATCATAAAGGAGCTCATGAAAAATAGGCTGAAGCCCGTAAAAGCTCTGAACCCTTTTAAAGAGGGCATCTGCTGATTCATCCGTCTGATACCAGGACAGGACCTCCCTGGTGAAGTTTTCTCCATAAGCCCAGTAAATGCCCGCAAAGTCGAATGCCGGGTCTCCAAGCTGGGCGTCGGTAAAATCAATGACCGCGCTGATACGGCCCTTCTTTTCGCTGTAAATGATATTGGAAGCTGTCAAATCACCGTGAATGATAGATTTTTTAATAGAATAGCCAGGGAATTCTTCAAGAAAATCCCTGAATATCCTATTAATCAGATCCTTTTCCCTGTCTTTTAGATAAGGGAGAATTTCCTCCCTGACAGATGAATGCAAGGCTTCCCAGTACTCCAATGTATGAAGGGTTTTCAGATTCATAGTGTCTGCCTCTGCAGGGTCTATGGAGTGCAGCTTAGTTAGAAAATCGCCCAGCAGCCTTGCATTTTCCTGGTTATTCTTGAAGGAGTCCATGCTGATATCGCCTAGCATCCTGCCTTCGAGATAATCATACCGGACACATCTTAACATTTGATTCTGGTACAAATATTCATAATCCGGCAACTGCAGGATGGGGTGTTTCTTTTTCAGCAGATGCAAGAGCTTTCCTTCCGCCTCTACTTTTGAGATCACATTTTCAGATTTCGGAAACCTGAAGACGAGACTTTCATTAATGATCACAATATCGTTATCCCAGCCCTTTTCATTTGCTTGAAACTTTTTTATTTTTAAGTCTGGATATTCATCCGAAATGAACTCAAGATATTCTTCTTTTCCCAGCATATAAACCCCAGCCTCCCTCTAGCTTACTGAAGGTATTCTCCCGTTTTTTTCCAAGTATAGCATAACAGACGCAGGTACAGGACCTTTTCCCCCTGCCTTTTCCCCACACATAAACTGCCTCACAAAGCCTTTCTCCCTGTCCAATAACAACGCAAAACCGGGACACATTACCCACCCAGCTCTCCTGCTGAAAGCCTTTTCCTTTGAAATTACCTGTAAACATTTGCTAACATTGTCAATGTAGTGAATTATCAGACAATAGATCAGGAGGGGTTAGATGAAAAAAATACAATTATTCAGCTTTATGATGCTAGTGATGCTGGTCCTGGCTGCATGCGGCACAGATGATGCAGACAGCAGTGGTGATGGAGGGAGCTCCGGTGACGACGGAAGCAAAACCTATACGGTTGGGACGGATACAACCTATCCTCCGTTTGAGTTTGAAGAAGGCGGCGAGTATAAAGGGATTGATATTGATATCATCAATGCCATTGCAGAGGAAGAAGGGTTTGAGATTGAATTGAAGCCTATGGATTTCGGCGGCATCATCCCGGCCATCCTGGCTGACCAGCTTGATGTAGCCATTGCTGGCATGAGCATTACAGATGACCGCAAAGAAAAAGTTGATTTTTCAGACCCGTATTTTGATGCCGGGCTGACCCTTGTTGTTTCAGAAGATAACAGCGACATTACCAGTATAGACGATTTAAAAGGGAAAGTGGTCGCCGTTAAGAATGGTACAACAGGTGCGGAGCATGCCGAGGAAATTAAAGAGGAAGCCGGCATAAAAGAAGTCCGCCAATTCAATGACAGCCCGTCCATGTTCCAGGAAGTGGCCAACGGGAACGCAGACGTGCTGATTGAAGACTATCCGGTTATCGCGTACGCCATTAAAACAAGCGGCCTTGATCTGAAAACCGTCGGGGACCGCCTGACCGGCGACCAGTACGGCATCTCTGTAAAAAAAGGCGAAAACCAGGAGCTGCTGGAAAAAATCAACAGCGGCCTCCAGAAGATAAAGGATAACGGCACATACGATGAGATTTTAGGACGTTATCTGGAAGAGTAAGAATTTGCTCAGCGCGCTCCCCAAAAGCGCGCTGTCTTTTTCGAGAAAGAGAGGAGCAGCGATTTGGATATTTTCATAGAAGCCCTTCCTGTCTTATGGGCCGGGCTAAAACTGACTGCATATATTACCGTTCTCGGTCTGCTGTTTGGATTCATCATCGGGCTGATCACCGCACTTTTCCGCCTTTCCCCGATTCCGCCATTAAGGTGGATCGCCATTTGGTTCATCAACTTAGTACGGGGAACACCTTTCCTCGTTCAATTATTTTTCATTTACTTTGGATTGAATTCACTTTCGTTCATTTCGCTTGAGCCTGTAACGGCAGGTATTGTCGGCGTTGCCATCAATGCAGGCGCCTATATAGCTGAAATCATCCGGGCCGGCATTCAGTCCATCGATAAAGGGCAGACAGAAGCTGCCCGCACACTGGGGCTGACAAGTACACAGACCATGCGCTATATCATCCTGCCCCAGGCTTTAAGAAGGATGCTGCCGACATTTGTGAACCAGGCGATCATCAGCCTGAAAGACACCTCCCTCCTGTCGGTCATCGGAATCGCCGAACTGACTCAAAGAGGGCAAGTCGTCGTATCAGCGACCTATGAACCTTTTAAAATATGGGGCATGGTCGCGCTCATGTATTTCATCCTGATCTACCTGCTCACCAAGCTCGGCGACTTTATTGAAAGGAGATATCAGCTGCGATGAGCGTAATCCAAGTCAATAATCTGAAAAAATCATTCGGCGAACTCGAAGTATTGAAAGATATCAGTACAGAGGTAAAAGAGCAGGAAGTGGTCTGTGTTGTCGGCCCTTCCGGCTCTGGAAAGAGTACCTTTCTGAGATGCCTGAATAAACTTGAGGAAATTACGGGTGGCCATGTCATCGTGAATGGAAATGACATAACCGATCCTAAAATCAACATCAATAAAATCCGCCAGGAAGTCGGGATGGTGTTCCAGCACTTCAACCTTTTCCCTCATAAAACAGTGCTGCAGAATATTACCCTGGCCCCAATGAAAACGAAGGGCGTCGACAAAGAAACTGCAAAAAAGAAAGCCCTCGAACTTCTTAGAAAAGTAGGGCTTGAGGAAAAAGCGGACAGCTACCCCGGCGAATTATCCGGCGGGCAGAAACAGCGTGTCGCCATCGCCAGGGCACTTGCCATGGAGCCAAGGGTTATGCTGTTCGATGAGCCTACCTCTGCCCTCGATCCTGAAATGATCGGGGAAGTGCTCGAGGTTATGAAAGATCTTGCCCGTGAAGGCATGACCATGGTCGTCGTCACTCACGAAATGGGATTTGCCCGCGAAGTCGGGGACCGTGTCATCTTCATGGACGGCGGATATATCGTCGAAGAAGATGTCCCAGGCGAATTATTCGGCAACCCCAAGCATGAACGGACTAAGGCTTTTCTTGGCAAAGTGCTTTAGGCCGGGTTTGTGGATACAACAGAAAGGAGCCCTGCTGCGGCGGCAGGGCTCCTTTTGATTTGAACTTTAGAAAAGGCGAGTTGCTAATATATTTGGGAAGTTGCTAATAAAAAGTGAAAGTGGCTAATATATCGTGAAAGCTGCTAATATCCGTCCCCTGCACCCTTCCCCAACCTAATATCCGCACAACATTCATCCAAGCTCCCTTATCTGCCTTGTAAGCTCATTAAATTTCCGGTCCAGCTCCTGATATTCTTTGTCTTTCGGCGTCATAAAGCTGAGCTTCCCCAGCACTTCCTGCCTTTCAGTTTCAAGCTTCATCCTCAGCTCTTCCCGGTCATCCCTTATTTCCGGTTCCTGGTCGAATTGCTTTTGAATAGTCCCGCCTGCAATCACGAGCTTGCTGCTGGTTATTTTCTCAAGAAAGTAGCGGTCATGCGACACCGCCAGTAGTGTCCCTGGATATGCTGACAGGGTTTCTTCCAGCTGTTCGCGCGAAGGAAGGTCAAGATGGTTGGTCGGCTCATCAAGTATGAGCACATCTTTTTCCTCCAGGATGTATTCCATCAGCTTGCACTTGACGCGCTCGCCCATGCTCATATTCCCGATCGGCTCCTTCCACTGTGATGCCGTAAAGCCGAGATGCTTCATCAAGGTTTGGACCTTCCCTCTTTCCGCAAACGTTTCCCGGTAAAAAAGATCCTCCGGCGTCTGGTCGAGCGGCAGATCGAATACTTCCTGCGTCAAGTAGCCGACACTGGCTGCCGGCGACACCCAGACCTCTCCCTCTGCTGTTTCCTTTCCCATGACGATTTTCAGGAAAGTCGTCTTCCCGCTGCCGTTCGGCCCTGTTATGGCCACTCTTTCGCCATGCTGGATGGTGAAATGCGCTTTTTCAAACAGCTTGCGCCCATCAAAGGATTTTGCAAGATTCTTCACTTCCAAAAACCGCTTGCCCCGCTTTGTGTTTGCCGAAATCGAAAAGCGGACCTCATGCTCAGGCGCGACAGGAGCTGCTTTTGATTTTTCCAGCTCCTTTTCCAGCCGCTTCCGCTTGGATTTCACCTGTGAATCAAGGCGCTTCGCCTTCACACGGTGATATTCCTTGAAGCCTTCCTCTTTCATCGATTTAGCATGGCCGGTGTTTGCCCAGGAGCTCAGCTCATTCAGCTGCCCCTCGATCCGCTCGACCATCTTCTGCTGCTTTTCATATTCCCGCTGCTGTGCAAGCCGTTTCTGCCTCCGGGCCTCCATATAACTCGAATAATTCCCTTTATGCTCAATCAGCTGCTTATCCTCGATCGACCAGATTTTAGAAACCGCAGCATCCAAAAAGTGGCGGTCATGGGATACGAGGATGATCGTCCCTTTATAGGCTGCAATCTGTTCCTTCAAAATCTCCATGCTCTGCTCATCCAGATGGTTGGTCGGCTCATCGAGGAGCAGAAGGCCTGCATCTGCCGCGAAGCCTTTTGCGAGACGGGCCTTCAGTTTTTCCCCGCCGCTCATCCGTACATAGCCCACAGCAGGAACCTGCCATTTTTCCAGCAGCTTAATTTCCAATGGAGATTGATGCCCTAAAGCATAGGATTCTGTTTCCTGCTCTACCATCAGGATATCAGCTTCCTGTCCCACCCACTGGATCTGCCCGCTGGAAGGCTGCCTCTCACCGGTGATCAGCTGCAGCAGAGTGGATTTTCCGGCTCCATTTTTTCCGATGATGCCGATCACTTCCCCCTGCAGGACACTGCTATTCACCCCTTCAAATAGGCTTACATCCATAATTTCATAGCTAATGTCTTTCAGTTTCAACATTTCCTTCATACTCTCATCCCTCTCTTTAAGGGAGAACCAAAAAAATCCTCCCAATTGAATTGGAAGGATTAGCCGTACCTTTGCATCAGCAAATAAACCATTATCATAATGGCTGAATGATGTATAAGTGAAAAATGGGCAGACTAATCCTATTTTTTGTGTGAATTGAAATATGCTATTTCAATCAAGAAAAAATAAGATCAGTTATCCATCGTCCACCCATCATTCCTTTCGCACTTAGTTGGATATTAGTATACCACAAAATGGCGGAACATTGTGATATAATACGTAAAAATAAGGAAAAGGAGGACACCTGATGTCTGGAAAAAAAGTAGCCGTATTCATCTTTGTTGGTGTTTTGGCTCTGGTCATTATTTTGTTTGTTGTTATGAATTTGTTTTTCAGTTATATGGAAACCAATGATGGTACGGATGATACTGCCTTTAACACTCCTTCTGTCTATATTGCGGACAAGTTATAGAAGGAATTTATCGAGCCTCACACTGGCCGCTGCTCCTGGCTATAAAGAGACTCCACCAGCCCTGCTGCATATGCATCCCCTTCTTCAGGATAGTGAAGATCCATTTTTACACAAACATCTTTGGCAGTTTCTCTGAAAAAGCTCATCGTATTATGCAGGGCCCTCCAGACATCCTCTTCTTCATAAACTCCATAAAGGTTTTTATAGGCGGACACTGTTTCAGGATCAGCCCATTTTTCAAAAAAGCGGTTACCGTGCCAGGTGTCAAAAGCAAGGCCTTTATTAAGCTTGGTCTGCGTCCGTACCAGCTGCATGAGCAAATGCTTCATATAAGAGTCGCAAATCGATTTTGCATCAAGCAGCTCTCCCCGCCTGATTTTCTTTGCAGCCAATACAGCATGGTACCAGAAATCATGGATAGCATTTCTTATCTCCTCTGAACCAGGCATCTGAGGGGCAGGCAGGTTTTTGGGCGCCTGATGAACCAGGGCAGTGACGGTGCCGTCCTTGTCGAACAGTACCCTCACACCCTTTGCAAATACGCCAAGCGGCTCCGGATCCTGCTCAAGCTCCGGCAGTGCGGAAACAGGGAAAAACGCAAAGTCCACATCAAGCCCCTCTTCAAACAGGACCCTTCTTTCCTTTCCTCCCCCAACGGCAGTATTCTCAAGGAATGTCAGATAATGCTTCCCTATTTTCCCCAGCCAGTCTGTATCATTAAGAAATGCAGACGGGTTTTCCACGATAGCCACAAGATCAAGGTCGGAATACTCGTCAGCCGGCACCTCCGTTCTTGCCCTGGAACCTACAATGAGCGCCGCCCGGATCTTTTCATCGTTTTTAGCCATCTCCATAAATCCCGCTATTATTGTTTCATAAGTCAGTTTGTTCATTATTTACTGCTCCTTTTACTCATACTCTTAAATCCCCAGCCTCTCCTCCAGCTCCCCTTTCTGCCGGAGATGATGCCGGAAATGCATTTCAGCCAGCTCGTGCCACTCCATGGCGCTCAGCCAGCCGAAGCCTCCATGCTCAGTTTTAAGGTCAGGTTGAATCTTATCCAGTTTTTCCCCCAGCTCCCTCATCCTTCTTTCCAGCTGCACAAGCCTTTCGAGCAGGGAAGCTGAAGTACCTGAGTTGTCCGGCGGCTGGTTCATCTCATCCGGCAGCCTGATTTTAACAGGCGGGAAGCCTCCTTCCCTGAACAGCTTTTCGCCAAATTCCGTTTTCCCTCTGCCCTGTACAGGCTCAGCAGCAGCGCACGCTTCCGCTTCATCCAAATACTCATCGGCCACCACAATCACATGATCATACATCTGCGCAAGAGACCATACCCCACCAGCCGGAATTTGCCTCAGCTGTTCCAAATCATACTTTCCGAGGCTTTGTTTATAAATCTCCATGACACTCTGCTCCGCCATCGCTCCCGCTCCTTTCCAAAGTCCCTGACACTACTATTCTCCACTCCAATTGGGAAATCCTTTGTGAGGCCGGGGGGACAGGTCCCTTGGCTCAAAAAACAAGAAATATTAGCATTTCCAAAAAGCAGTGTCTCCTGCTAAAGTTAATATGAATATTAATACAGGAGGCTTCTTCATGCTTGGCATTAAAAACTATAAGTCAGTTTTCTACGGAGACTCTTTGGAATTCATAAAGAATCACGGCAATCGCCTTAGATCCATGGTTAATAAAAATCTATGTGGGATGTGGACTGTCCACGAAGTGTCGAGCGGTGAATTTTGGGGTGATTGTCCAGTCGTCTTACTAATAGGAGGACAGCAGCTGGAGTTTTGTTCGTTTAAAGATCAAATCGCTGTAAGCTGGAATGCAATTGATGTAAATGAAAGTATAATATGGTATGGATCCTGGGATTTAAGACTTGAATGGCGAAAAAATGCGATAAAAGGCACTTCTGCTCTCACCGGCAGTCCAGTAGAGGGGGCAGACTTGATTGAAACAGCACAAGGAGGTTACTCCAGCACACTAAAAGGATTAGGATTGAAGACAGCTAAAGGCTATATTTCGCTATTTAATGAGTTTGATGAAACAGTCCTTGCGTTCAAAAAAAATGAAGAGTGTCTTTATACAGAAATCTAAGCCATTCCCAAAAGGAGCATACCATGAAAAAAGCTTGGATATTGATTATAGGCCTTTCCCTTTCCTATCTCACCGTTTTCATGATTACCGAAATTTACACGATCAAACGGTTTGACATTATGTCCGGCAACGGAAATATCGGTCTCCTGCCTGCAGGCTTCTTGCTCCTTCTTTCTATTCTTCTCATAGTGCCGATCTATCAATCTATCCCAAATACAATTAAAAACAGCTGGATTGCAGCTGTTTTCTTCTCAGTTTCCCTTCTTATGCTGATTTCTATTTATATTGGAAAATCAAGACTGGGCCACATCAGAAAATCTCTTTCCGCACATTTTGAAAGCAGCGATGTCAGTCAGTTAACAAGCGGCATGACAATCTACACTACTGCTGTCTATATCAATATGTTCAGCTTTAGCACGGTACTGCTTATCATTGTTCTACTAACTATGATATTAAAAAAATGCACCGGACGAAGAAACCGGTACCTTGTCCCTGCAGCAAAAAAGGGACACTAAATCTGTCCCTCATCCCCAAACGTCACCCGGTTCCGCCCCTCATGTTTAGATTGATAAAGTCCCTGGTCAGCTCTTGAGAGAAGGGAATCTACAGTATCTCCTTTTTTATACTGGGCAACGCCAAAGCTGGCAGTCTGATTCCCTGCCGGGGGAAAGCTGCTTTCCATAATCACCTTTCTCAGTTTCTCAGCCAGGTTTACTGCACTTTCCCCTGTCTTTGGGGTAAGAATGATAAACTCTTCCCCTCCCCAGCGCCCAAAAAGCTCAGCACCCGTCAGTGGTTGTCTGACGAGTGAAGCCAGCTGTTTGAGGACAAGATCACCTGCATCATGACCATAAGTATCGTTCACACATTTAAAATGGTCGATATCAAAGAAGATCACAGAAAAACCTTCTGATTTTTTTATCCATTCTTCAAGCCACCCATCAATTCGAAGCCGGTTTGCAATGCCGGTAAGCGAGTCAGTATAGGCGACCCTCTTCATGCTTTCAAGCTCTGAAAACAGCTTGAACAGGTGAAGGGCCATATAAAATACAAGTATATAAAAAAGGTAGGCCACATAAAACTGAGCCAGTGACTCAAGGCTGTCGCCAGAGGCATTAGGGAGATTCATCAGTCCAAAAGCAAATATAATGACAAAAATGAAAAGCGAATAAACAGCGCCCCATTTTGCCCTTAAGATCAGGAAGAAAATCAAAATAACTGCCGGAACCCAGATGACAGAGACCCCAAATGCCCCTTCCTTCCCCTTTCCGATATAATTAAAGACACCATCATATATGATGGCTATATGTGCAGCACTGATGATCGCCAAAGTAGCGAGCTCAAAAGCACGCAAAAACTTTTTTTTATAAACAGCAGCCCAGCTGATGATATTCCAAGCTATCAAAATCCTTGTCAGATATGTTTCTAAATTGTCTTCCGAGTCATTTTCCATAAGATTATAACTAACCATAGCCAACAGAATCAAAGGAATCATATACAGATAGATCATACGTTTGAAATCCATATATGAATTATACTTTCTCAAATCCGCTTCCCCTTTAAGTCGCAGTGCAGTTCTGCTTTATAAACTTCTTTCTTTATCTTACAAACAAATGGAAAAAAGTCCAGTCTTTTCGGCACAAAACAAAGCTCCTGCCCCGCCGGCAAAAGATCTTTCCTCCGCCCTAAAATAGTCTGCAGCTGCAGGAGGTTTGTCCATTCGTTTCTTCCTGCTTTTCATATATTGATTATGAAGGGAGTGAAATGAATGCGATTTAATATTTTGACGACAGGACCGATGAAAATTCCGGGCCAAATCTCAGGGGATCCAGCAGGAGGTCCGCCTGACGTTGTAAGAGTTTCCATCTCCAATCCGACTAATCGAGATTATAGGATTCAGCTGTTTGCGGAAGTCTGTTCATTAGACGAGGACGGTGTTGGCGAATCAACCCTCTTTCCAGACGCTGTATTTGTCATCCCGGCAGGCAGCTGCCGAAACAGGACATTCGGTTTTTTAGACCCGGACATAGGAGGAAATGCCGGTGACCAGCTCCGCTTCTTCGCAGTCGGTGATGTGGAGCTTCAGGCGGTAAAACTGGAGCTTTCCTTTGTAGGACAAAGGCTTGCTGATGAAATGAATGAACCGACCATGTTTTTCCGCCATGATGATCTGCTTGAGGTGAGAAACACATATACACATCCAATCAGCGAGGCGGTTTTGGGCGGTAGCAGCCAATCGTGGGACACGCTCACTGCTGGTGATGAAGGTTCGGATCCTGCAAGTGCAGGAAATGAGGCAGAATAGGCAATTGATCTTGAGGGGCAGGTCATGCACAATGTTCCATAAAAATCGGGACAAGGTGCACTTCCCCTGTCCCGCTGCATTTATAAGTTTTCCTGGCTTAAAATCTGTTTCGCCATTTCCATATATTCTTCCAGGCCGGATTTCAAGGCGAATTCGGCAATGGCTACAGGATAGGCTGCTTCAAGCTCCATGACATGCTTGGCCATGTTTGGCCACACGTCCCCCCCGGCAGCACTGTAGCAGCCGATTAGCCGTTCCAGCTCTTTTTTGCCAAATGTACGGTAATGCCCTACGAAATCATTGGCTATATCAGTTACTGACGCTTCTGTCCAGTCGATAAAACCAGTGACCCGTGAGTCCTCGTCGATCAGGATATGCCCGGGATGCAGATCCCCATGCACCAGACCAGTCTGTTTGGGCCACATCGAGCTATCGTGCACCCACGTCTGCCACCTTTTCCACAAGGCGTCATGTACTTCAAACTTTTCCTTCACTTTTTCCATTCTCAGCATCATACTGGCTCTCGCCGTTTCTGCACTCTCAACTGGCAGTTTCGCTCCCTCAGCTTCGTCCTTCCCAATCTTATGGAGGGAAACCATGGCTTTTGCCAGACTCTCTATATACTTCTCTGGCAAATCATTCACGTCCAGCTCCCATTTATAGGCTTTAGCTTCATGATCAATGGTGCCTGCAGGAACGCCATCCAGCTTTTTATAGGCAATCAGTTCCTCGTTATATACAAGCCAATCCGGAGTCTGGATCAGGATATAGGAGCCGACCAGCTCAAGTGTCCTCTTTTCCTTCGCAGTTGACGGTATTACATCCCCCCTCCTGGGGAAACGGAGCACCCATCTCTCTCCCTTGACATCTTCCACAAATACAACCAGGAAATCAAGCCCCGACTCATTGAATTCCAGCGGCTCTTCTTTAGCTTCAATACCATTTTTTCTTGCAATTCTCAATACCTTTTCTTTTGCCATACTCATAGTCCATTCTCCTTTAATGCTATTTTGTACTAAAAAAACACAGACTGGCCGCCTGTGTTTAAAGTAAATGGAAAATATAGTTATGTCTGTCCTAATAAAGAAATGCCAAAGAGAAGACTAAACTCAAAAGGCCATGAAAAAAGACAGCAAAAAAAGAGGACAGACTCGTCCTCCCTTTCCTTCCTTATACAATCAAACGTAAAATAAGGTTTTCTTAAAAATAGGCAGACCAATCCCATTTACCCTGCACACAGGCAGAGCCCTTGAACGTATTTAATTAACGATTCAAAGCCGGGAAAAAACGTAGTCTGATGCTGGCTGCCACAAAGAAAACCTCCATTTCTGTTAAAAGTTGAATCTATTATATCATGAAAGGGGCCGCAGGGACACAGGCTGCTGTCACATTTATCCTGATAGAAAACCTTTTTTTAATGACTGTCCCGCATTAGGCCAATACAGTGTCCGATCAGTACATAGAGCACCGCCCTAATCCCCAAAAAGAGGGACAGCAAAACCTGTCCCCCCCTTGTACCACTATTTACTCTTAATTTGTTTATATTCAGGCTTCCACATAGCATCGTCTACAGCTTGTTCAATATCGTCGATCTCCGCTTTGGCAATGCCTTCCTGGACGGCAGCCTTGGCTACTTCGATGGCAACATGCCTTGAGACGTCAGCCAGTTTGGTGATGGCCGGCAGCAGGGAAGCACCAGGCGTGCTGCTGTCTGATTTCTCGGCAACTGCATTGGCTGCAGCGGCGAACATGCCTTTTGAAATGATTTCAGCTTTGGCGACAATCGCTCCGAGGCCGAGGCCAGGGAAAACAAATGCGTTATTGGACTGGCCGATTTCATGGCTGATTCCGTTATACTCTACATTCGCAAACGGGCTTCCTGTGGCAATGAGCGCCTTGCCGTCTGTCCAGTTGAAAAGATCCTCAGGCACCGCTTCAGCTAGGAGTGTCGGGTTGGACATTGGCATGATGATCGGTCTTTCAACGTGCTTGGCCATCTCCCTTACGATTTCCTCTGTGAAGGCGCCGGCCTGGCCGGAGGTGCCGATCAGGATCGTCGGCTTTACCCGCTTCACCACTTCCAATAACGGAATCGTGTCCGCTCCGTCTCTTTCCCAATCCTTGACTTCCTCTGCACTGCGTACATAAGGCTTTTGGAATTTCAGGACATCAGGCGTTTCTTCCGTCAGCAGTCCGCGATAGTCAAATGCCCAGAACCGGTCATATGCTTCTTCACGGTCAAGACCTTCAAGGATCATCGTTTCTGCCATCTGGTCTGCGTTTCCGATGCCTGCCGCCCCAGGTCCAAAAACAAGGATGCGCTGGTCCTTCAAGGATCCGCCTGTCACCTTCAGGGCAGACATGACGGCAGCAAGTGTAACAGCCCCTGTTCCCTGGATATCGTCATTGAAAGTCAGGATTTCATTGCCGTACTTTTCCATGATGTTCCGTGCGTTCACATTTCCAAGATCTTCCCAGTGAAGAAGAACATTCGGGAAAAATTTGCGCGCCGTTACAACAAACTGGTCGACAAACTGCTCATAGCGCTCACCGCGGACGCGCGGGAATTTATTTCCGATATATAAAGGATCATTGATCAGGTCCTCATTATTGGTCCCTACATCAAGCACAACCGGAAGCACACGGCTTGGATCAATGCCGGCTGCCGCTGTGTAAACTGCCAGCTTGCCAATCGCGATATTGATCCCGCCGACGCCCTGGTCGCCGATTCCCAGGATACTCTCAGAATCCGTCACAACAATCAGATCGATTCCTTCATGGGGCTTATTCAGGTTTTCGAATGCCTTGTCCATTTCCTCCGGATCTTCAATGGTCAAATAGAGGCCGCCAGGACGGTGGTATTCATGGGAATAGCGCTGGATCGCCTCACCCACAGTCGGTGTATAGATGATCGGCAGCATCTCGTTCAAGTGATCCCTGAGGAGACGGTAGAACAGGACGACATTACGATTATATAAATCATAGAGCACTCCGTTTTTGAACATATTGTTTGTCCGTCTGGAGAACTGCTCATACGCACGTGTTGCCTGTTCATCAAGAGTCAGCACCTGGGTTGGCAGCAAGCCCTGAAGCCCCAGATCATCCCTCTCTTCTTTTGTAAATGCGACACCTTTATTCAAATAAGGATTTGATAGAAGCTCTTTTCCTCTCAAATCTGTGTAAATTACGTTTTTTGCACCATCTGAAGCAGTCATAGATCATAGTTCTTCCTTTCAATTGGAGTCAATTTCCGTACTATTCCATGTTAGTAGCCTTTACCCATTATCTCCAGGTTATTTAACTAAAATTATTTAAAAAAGCAAGCAGCATCACATGCCGCCCGCCTATACCAGAATCCATTAAATACTATTCCAGCTTTTCTGTCAATTCGCGGGCCAGGGGGTCTGTCCCCTTGGCGCGATTTTCGAGCCAGGGGGTCTGTCCCCTTTGCGCAGTTTTCGGGCCAGGGGATCTGTCCCCTTGGCCCAGTTTTCGAGCCAGGGGGTCTGTCCCCTTGGCCCAGTTTTCGGGCCAGGGGGTCTGTCCCCTTGGCCCAGTTTTCGGGCCAGGGGGTCTGTCCCCTTGGCCCTGCCCTTGGCCCAGCCCCCTCAGCCCAGTCCCGGACCCGGTTCAGTTCAAGATCTTCATTAACAGAATGGCAAGGATGACTGTTGATGCGCCGCCGATTCTTGTGGAAACCTGTGCGAACGGCATCAGGGACATGCGGTTGGAAGCTGAAAGGATGGCAACGTCGCCTGTTCCGCCAAGGCCGCTGTGGCAGCCTGTAACGATTGCGGCATCAACAGGATACATTTTCATCAGTTTTCCTGTAAAGTAGCCTGTGATGACCATGGCCAGAACAACAGCCACACAAACTGCAATATAAGAAGGCGTTACGATTTTCACAACATCCTCAAGCGGGATATACAGCATTCCAAGGCCGACCATCAATGGCCATGTGAGGCTGGATGAAACGAATTTATAAAGGTGGAAGGCACCCTGCTCCATTTTGGCCGGCATAAGCTGCAGGCATTTAACAAGGGCAGCCGCAAAAATCATCAGGACAGGACCCGGGATGCCAAGGACATGGTGGCCAAGCCCTCCGATAATGAAGAAGCTGCAGGCAATCAGGAGCCCTGCCCCCATTAGCGGGAACTCGACAGGTTGGTTGATTGTCGAAGATTCTGTGATCCCGTCTCCGCCCTTCGATTTGACCAGGACTCCTTTTCCTGTAAGCTCCGGCTTTTTCTCCCCCAAGCGGGACAGGATGCCGGCACAGATGATTGCTGCAATATTTCCGATGACCGCTGCAGGAATCAGCTGGCCGACAAATGATTCTGAGCTCTGGCCAAGGACATCGGCATACCCGATGGACAGCGGCAGGATTCCTTCGCCAATCCCTCCGGCAATGATCGGCACAACAATATAAAACAGCGTATGCTTTACATCATATCCAAACAGCATGCCGACAAGAACGCCCGCACAAACTGAGGCAAGTGTACCCAGAACAAGCGGCACAAACATTCTGGTAAACCCCTGGATCAAGACCCTGCGGTTCATACCGAGGATACTTCCGACAACCAGGATCGAAATATACAGGTACAGGAAATTGGATGTTTTCATCAGCTGGGTGACAGCATCCATTCCGGTTGTATTAATAATATTAAAAAATACCAATATAGAAGGAACGAGCAGCGATAGTATCGCCGGGCCCCCGATATCCTTCAGGATCGGGATTCTCATTCCGATATCGCCAAGCAGGATTCCCATTGCCATAATGACGGCAAATCCGCCGATCATATCAGCCGGCAGTGATTCATAAGCTGCCGCAGCATATACAACAAGTGCTATTAGAACATAAAGCGGAAGCGGCACTGCTCCTACTTTTATACTTCCCAATTTTGCAAAAAAGCCTTTTTTCTCTTCCCTTTGATCTTCTGGTGCAGAAATCGGCTGCAGTTTCTTAGCTGGTTCCATAAAGCTTTCCTCCCATCTGTTCTACATGTCCATCTTAATTTTTCTAAAAGCGTTTTCATAGATTATGTAATTAGAGAAATTCTTTTTGAAATTAAAAAAAGTAAGCAGTTTCAGAAACTGCTTACAGAAAGTTCTTAATCAGATGCTCTTTATATGGGTTATATTCATGCTGGTACACGGGGCGGCCGATCGTGCCATAGATGACCTTCACATCAAGTATGCCAAGCTCTTTTAAAAAGTTCAGGTATTTCCGCGCTGATACTCTTGAGACGCCTACCGCCTCGGCCATCTCGTCGGTGGAGAACGGTCCTTCCTTAAGCTCCTGCACGGCTTCCCAGACCTGTTTCAGCGTATCCTTTGTCAGGCCTTTCGGAAGCTCTTCCACGACCGACGGCTCCTCGCGCCGCAGCAGGTGGCTGTCCAGCTCCTGCTGGGTGACCTCTTCCCTCTTTTCAGCGAACCGGCTCTGCTGCTCATAGGCTGTCAGCGCCGCATTGAACCGTTCAAATTCAAATGGCTTGATGAGATAATCCACCACACCGGAACGCAGGGCCTGCCTGATCCGGTCCATATCCTTTGCGGCAGAGATGATGATCACATCGGTTTCCAGCTCATTTTTCCTCAGATAAGTGACCAGTTCAAGCCCGAGCCTCCCGGGCATATAAATATCAAGGAGAATCAGCTGGATGTCCTCCTTCTCCAGAAGGCTGACCGCTTCATCGACCGACCTGGCCGACGCAGCCAGCCGGAACCCTTCTACCTTGGCAAGATACCGTTTATTAATTTCAGCGACCATCGGATCATCTTCAACAATCATTACATTGATCATGTCTCATCATCCCCTGCTTTATAAGGTATATAGACGGCAAACTGCGTCCCCTTTCCTGCCTTGGAGGAAATGATCAGTTCCCCCTCCAGCTTATCAGCCGCCTGTGTGACCAGATACAGCCCGAAGCCCCTGTCCTTCCCTTTTGTGGAAAAACCCTTCTCGGAAATCCGATCCTGAATTTCCTTTGTCATACCGCTTCCTGTATCTCTTACTTCTATTGTTAAAATTTCCTCGGCATAATCCAGCATTAACTCCACTTTTTTGACCGGCCTCCCTGATACAGCTTCCAATGCATTATCGATTAAGTTGCCGATGATCGTGATCAGATCATGGGTGATTTCCGGGTCCGCCGGCTTTGGCAGATTATCGGCACAATCAAACGACAGCACCGCCCCTGATTCCCGGGCATTGCTCAGCTTGCCGATGAGAAAACCGGCCAGGACCGGGTCATGGATCTTCTTTGTTACAAAGCCCATTTCATTCTCCCGGTGATTGACCGTCTCGTTCACATACCTGGCAAGATGCTCGTACTGCTCGGTATGGACCATCCCCAGGATAACATGAAGCTTGTTCATGAACTCGTGGGCCTGTGCCCTCAAAGCATCTGCATAATTGCGGACACCTGTAAGCTGTTCGGCAAGCAGCTGGACCTCCGTCTTATCCCGGAAGGTCGCAATGGCGCCGACGAGCTGATTATCCACCACCACCGGCACCCGATTGACAAGAATCGTCACCCCGTGGAAGCTCTGCTCCTGGTCAAGATGGGTTTTCCCTGTGATCAGGACTTCCTTCAGGCGGGTTTCCGGAAGATACTCCTCAATCTGCAGCCCAACCGGATCCTTTTCGATGCCGGCCTTTTGAAAAAGCTTCCTTGCCGCCCGGTTTACGAGCGTAATCTTCCCGCTCTGGTCAACGGCAATGATTCCTTCACGCACAGACTGCAGCATTGAGCTGCGCTCCTCCAACACCTTGGCAATCGCGGAAGGTTCCAGTCCCAGCAGGATTTTTTTTATGTACCTGGCAAGTATCACCGCACCGATAATCCCCACCAGGATGCCGATCAGCGTGCCGATGTAGATTGCGTTCTGGCTCTTATGGACAGCCTTCGTTACCGTCTCTAGAGAAATGCCGACAGCCACAGCCCCTATCTGCTCCCCGGTACTGCCAATGACAGGAGTGAATGCCCGCATCGATGGACCGAGTATGCCCTTGGAATAGGAAACATACTCTTCCCCCTCCAGCACAGGGCCTTCATCCCCGCCCCTGAAATGCTTTCCTATCTCAGATGACTCCGGATGTGACAAGCGGTAGCCCTTCATATCCATTACTACAATGAAATTGACATTTGTAAGCTTCCGCATTTCATTGGCAAAATCCTGGACCCCTGCGCCCTCAGGATCCCCTTCCAAAGCATCTTCAACAATCCGGCTGTGCGCCACCATTTTAGCGACATTTAAAGCTTTATCCTCCTGTGTTTCCTCAACACTGGAGGTGACCCTGCTGCTGATCAGCAGGTCGGTGATCATAAGGGAAATCATGACCACCAGACAAACAAATATAATAATGATGGCTTGCAAGCTCCAGCGGCCCTTTTTCATAGTTTCCTCCAGCCATAGATTTAATTAAAGTATTCTCCACCATACCCTTATCCACACAAAGTAATGACAAAAGACCGCAGAGCCCTTCCCTGAGGAAGGACCTTGCAGTCTGTCTTTACCTAATTCAGAACAGCAGGATGAATCCGGCCATAATAGGCGTCAGCACCATGGCACTTTTTAAAACAGGAAGCGGCACATAATTGGTGAACCGCGCTCCGAGGTAAGAACCTATCATCGTTCCAGCCAGCACCTGCAGGAGCAGGATCATATCAAAGTATCCTTCAAAATAATAGCCGATGCCGCCTGCCAGTGCAATCGGCAGGATGACCAGCATCGTCGTCCCGACAGACTTCTGCACAGAAAGGCCTAAGACGGCTAATAGTCCAAGCTGAATGAAAGGCGCAGAGCCGATGCCGAACGTGCCTGACAGTAAGCCGCAGACAATGCCCACAAATGCAGCTTTCATGAAGAGCCTGCGCTGCGGCTCTGCTCCCTTGTCCTCCATCCGGCTGACGATGAACAAACGGACCAGCAGCATCACTGCTGACAGAAACAGCATTCCGGCCGTCAGCCAATGAAGCGAATCAACCGGGATCCACACCGCGATTCCCGAGCCCAGAAACGAAGTGACCGCTCCAAAGCACCCGACAGCCAGTCCCATTTTCACATCAATATTGCCCTGCCGGTAATGGCTGTAAGCCCCCGACAAGGTCGTAAACACCATCGCCGCAAGCGACGTCCCAAGCGCCGTATGGATCGGCACCCCGAACACCACCGTCAATAGCGCAATAATAAAACCGGATCCCCCGGCCCCGATAAAACCAAGCAAAATCCCCAAAAACAGCATCGTAAACGTAATAGCCACGCAAATTCCCCCTCTTAAGCAGCTCCAGCAGAATTCATAAATGGAAGAAAAGCACCAGCTACTATTATAAAACTTTACAAAAGTGCGGGAGAATTTTGTAACTAAAAAAACCGGGCCAGGGGGTCTGACCCCTTGGCTCCTTCCTACTATCCAAAACTTAGTTCATTCATTGGACAAACTTAATATAATCTGCTATAATGCAATTATTCATTATTGTAAAAAAATTATCAGCAGGGGAGGGAATGGGCAGTGAATTTCTTTTATACCGGTAAATGTAAACGCTTCAAAAACTATGATAACAATGTAAGCGTTTAACTATCATTCCAGTATAATGAAAACTGCCTTCACACATGACGAAACAGCACAATGGTTCGCTTTACATCTTCTCTATCACACTCGTTGCCACTCTCGGCGGCCTGCTCTTTGGCTATGATACAGCTGTCATATCAGGGGCTGAAAAATCAATCCAAACCTATCTGGTGGACAGCCTGGGCTTAAGCTCGTTTATTCATGGAGCCACCATCTCCAGCGCTCTGATCGGATGCATCATCGGCGGCATCATTTCCGGTTATTTTTCTTCTGCATTTGGCCGAAAAAAATCGCTGATCATTGCGGCCGTATTATTCCTTTTATCAGCACTTGGCTCTGCTTACCCTGAGTTTCTGTTCTTCTCAGCGGGTGAACCTACTATCGGCCTTCTGCTGACATTCAATCTTTATCGCATCATCGGCGGCATCGGGGTCGGACTCGCTTCCGCCATTGTGCCAATGTACATAGGGGAAATCGCCCCGGCAGCCATCAGGGGCCGGCTGGTTTCTTTCAATCAATTTGCCATCATCTTCGGCATGCTGGTCGTTTATTTTGTCAATTGGGGAATCGCACGCGGGCAATCAGTGGAATGGATCAATGAAACCGGCTGGAGGTATATGTTCCTGTCTGAAGCCATCCCGGCCCTGCTGTTTTTCGTTTTCCTTTTCTTCGTGCCGGAGACGCCCCGCTATCTGTCTCTGAAGAATCAGGACGAAAGCGCACTGAGGATTCTCTCGAAAATCAACGGCCCGGCAAGCGCCAAACAGATACTCAGCGAAATCAAATCTTCCATGAATGCAACTGCAGAGAAAATGTCCACCTTTGCTTTTGGAAAAAAAGTGATTGTCATCGGCATCCTGCTATCCGTTTTCCAGCAGTTTGTCGGCATCAATGTAGCTCTCTATTACGCTCCGCGCATTTTTGAAAGCATGGGCGCTGCAAAGGATGCTTCCATGCTGCAGACGATCGTCATGGGACTTGTCAACGTCATCTTCACTGTTATCGCCATCATGACTGTGGATAAATGGGGACGCAAGCCGCTCCTCATCATCGGCTCGATCGGAATGGCCATCGGCATGTTCGGTGTCGCGGGCCTCGCTTTTGCCAATATCATCGGCATCAGCACGCTTTTATTCATCATCGTGTATACCGCTTCCTTCATGATGTCCTGGGGGCCAATCTGCTGGGTGCTGATTTCCGAGATCTTCCCGAACCGCATCCGCGGACAGGCTGTGGCGATCGCGGTTGCCGCCCAATGGGGTGCCAACTATCTGGTCTCCTCCACCTACCCGATGATGATGGAATTCAGCGGCGGGATGACCTACGGCATTTATGGCCTGATGAGCGTCCTTTCCGCCATCTTCGTCTGGAAGTATGTGCCTGAAACGAAAGGCAAATCCCTAGAGCAGATGGAAAGCCTGTGGAAGGCGCCTGCCGAAACAAAGCGTTCTAAAGCAATGTAATTCATAAAACGGGACAGCAACCCTGTCCCCAAACAAAAAAGGCCTCCAGCCAGAGCTGGAGGCATTACCTATTAATAAACGCCCCGGATATGGGCATGCACTTCCTTCTGATAAAAGTCCTTCAACTTCTGCAGTTCTTCTTCACTGAACGGCTTTGCATCCAGTGCTTCGAGATTGCTCTCCACCTGCTTCACATTCCGGAAGCCCGGGATGACTGTGCTCACCTCCGGCTGCTGAAGAATCCATTTGATGGCTGCTCCTGCCATGCTTCCCCTGCCTTCTTCCATCCACTTCACCTGCTCGCTCAGCTCCACGCCTTTTTCGAAATCAAGTCCGCCGAATGTTTCGCCGACATTAAAGGCTTCCCCGTTGCGGTTGAAGTTGCGGTGGTCATCCTGCTCAAACGTGGTATCCTTTGAGAATTTTCCTGTCAGAAGCCCGCTAGCCAGAGGTACACGCGCAAGAATCCCTACCTTCTTTTCCATCGCCATTGGGAAAAGCTCATCCAGCGGCTTTTGCCTTAACAGGTTGAAAATGACCTGCAGCGCGCTTGCCTTCGTATTCTCCAGGCAGAAGATCCCTTCCTCGACCGTTTCCACACTGACGCCATAATAGCGGATCTTCCCTTCCTGCTTCAGCTGCTCAAGCACTTCGAAAACACTGCCATCTTTAAGAATTTCCATAGGCGGACAATGGATCTGATAAAGGTCGATTGCCTCCCGATCCAGCCTTTTCAAGCTGTTTTCACAAAAAGACCGGACACTATCCATTGAATAGGTTGCAGGATCATAAATATCAGCGCTGCGGCAGAACTTTGTAGCGATATGAATGGAATCTTCCTTCCCTTTCGTGGCCTTCGCCAAAAGCTCCTCGCTATGCCCGTCTCCATACACGTCAGCCGTATCAAAGAAATTAACGCCCGCGTCCATTGCCTGTTCCAGGGCTTTTAGCGCTTCCCCGTCATCTGTCTTGCCCCATGAACCGCCGATCGCCCAAGTGCCGAAACTCAGTTCACTTACTTTCAAGTCGGTATTGCCCAGCTGATTATATTTCATTTCGCCAACTCCTTCTTTTATACAGAAACCCAGAAGGCTGCCCCGGGACTTTGCATATATGATGCATCCTTCCAAGGCAGCCTTCTGGTTTCATTATGTTTATTTTCGATAGGCCAGCAGCTTTTCATTAAGTGCTTTTGTCTGCCCGTAGACTTCCTGGTATACAAGGAATAATTCTTGGTAAATCTCCACATTTCCTGCATCAGGGACAAATTCTTTTTCGACCTTCAGGAATGCATCGCCGCACTCCTTCAGAGAAGAAAACCACCCGCTGCCATAAGCCGCAATCATAGCGGCACCCATGCCAGGACCCTGCTCGCTCGAAAGCTTAACAATTTTGCTGTTGAAAATATCCGCCTGCATTTGCAGCCAATCTTCATTCTTCGTGCCGCCGCCGGTAGATACGATGGTATCGATCTTTTTCCCATTCTCTCTGAAGATAGCCAAAGATTCGTTCAGCGAGAAAGTGATTCCTTCCATAACGGCACGGACGAAATCCTTGCGTTCATGAGAGCTGTCCATCCCGATGAAGCTTGCCCGTATGCTTGCGTCCGCATGCGGAGTGCGCTCCCCGGATATGTAAGGCGTGAACAGCAGTCCGTTCGATCCTGGAGGGACAGTTCCTGCTTCAGCCAGCAGTTCCTCAAAGCTCTCTTCCGCTGCGAATACATTCCGGAACCAGCTCAGGCTGTGGCCTGCTGCAAGGGTGACTCCCATCGTGTAAAAAACGTCCTCGGCCCCATGATTGAAATAATGGACTTTTCCACCGAAATCTTTATCGCTGCTGCTTTCATAAGAAAGGACCACACCAGACGTACCGATGCTGCAAAGGGTTTTCCCCTCCTCAAGGATACCGGAGCCGATCGCTCCGCAGGCATTGTCGGCACCGCCGGCAAATACCTGGACAGAAGCCGGAAGGCCGGTCGCTGCTGAGAACTCAGGAGTGATATTCCCCGTCTTTTTATGAGATCCCACCAATGGCGGGCAAAGTGCTGTGTCAATATCGAGAATATCGCAGATCTCGCTGCTCCATTCTTTTTTCGCAATGTCCAATAACAAAGTCCCCGCTGCATCGGAATATTCCATCTGCAGCTCATCGGTCAGCTTGAACCTTACATAATCCTTCGGAAGGACAAAGGTTTTCGCCTTTTCATAGATCTCCGGCTCATGCTCTTTCACCCAAAGCAGTTTCGGCAAAGTAAAACCTTCTAGTGCCGGATTCTTCGTAATCTCAAGCAGCCTCTCTTCGCCGACCCGATCGTAGATCTCACGGCACTGTGCCGTCGTCCTTGTATCATTCCAAAGAATGGCATTGCGAAGCACTTCATTGTTCTCATCCAGAAGGACAAGGCCGTGCATCTGCCCGGAAAAACTGAGTCCCTCAATGTCTTCCGGATTTCCGCCAAATTTTTGGAGCAGTTCAGACAGCCCTGCAGCTGTCTGATCTACCCACTCTTTCGGATCCTGCTCGCTGTAGCCGGTCTTCTCCTGGATCAGGGGATAGTCCTTGGAAACCTCCTGGACCACATTCCCCTTTTGATCGACCAGCAATATTTTTACCGCGCTTGTTCCTAAGTCAACGCCGATTACATATTTCATTGGTGCACCTGCCCTCTAAGAGTTACTCTCCCGCATAAGCCCTTAACAGATATTGATTGATCGTAGCCTTGATGCTTTCGAGGCGGCCGGACTGGTGCTTCACTTCAGCCAAGCCCAATGCATGCTCCTCAAGCTTATGGAAATCTGTCCTGCCTTCAACGATCTCAAGGCCGATGCCTTCTGTATAGCTCTTATAGCGGTTTTCAACCACATTGTCCAGCACCTTGTCATCAATCAGCTTCTGTGCGACCTTCAGGCCAACCGCAAAGCTGTCCATTCCGGCGATATGGGCGTGGAACAGATCTTCAGGCTCAAATGAACCCCTTCTCACTTTCGCGTCGAAGTTGAGTCCGCCGCGGCCAAGTCCGCCATTTTTAAGGATTTCGATCATTGCAAGTGTAGTAGAATACAAGTCTGTCGGGAACTCATCTGTATCCCAGCCAAGCAATGGATCGCCCTGGTTGGCATCTACTGAGCCGAGCATATTGTTTACACGTGCATAGTGAAGCTCATGTTCGAATGTATGGCCGGCCAGTGTTGCATGGTTTGCTTCAATATTGAATTTGAAGTGGTCCTGCAATCCGTAATGCTGCAGGAATGCATACCCTGTCGCCACATCGAAATCGTATTGATGAGTTGTCGGCTCTTTTGGCTTAGGCTCGATCAGGAATTGGGCGTCAAAGCCGATTTCCTTCGCATAATCCACTGCCATGTGCATGAAGCGGCCAAGGTTATCCATTTCAAGCTTCATGTCTGTGTTTAAGAGAGTTTCATAGCCTTCACGGCCGCCCCAGAACACATAGTTTTCTGCGCCGAGTTCTTTTCCGACCTCAAGGCCTTTCTTGATTTTCGCTGCTGCATACGCGAAAATATCCGCGCTGTTTGAAGTTGCAGCACCATGGACGAAGCGTGGGTTCGTGAAGTTATTCGCCGTATTCCAAAGCAGCTTTGTTTTGCTGTCCTTCATATAATCTTTAATCATGCTGACGATGATATCTAAATTTTGGTTGGTTTCTCTCAGGCTGCTTCCTTCTGGAGCAATATCGACATCATGGAAGCAGAAGAATGGCACATCCAGCTTTTCAAAAAATTCAAAGGCTGCTTCAACGCGCGCTTTTGCCAGATCCATTCCCGTGAACTTATCCCAAGGGCGGAGCATTGTTCCAGTTCCAAACGGATCGGAGCCGTCCATTGTGAACGTATGCCAGTAAGCTACACCAAAACGCAGGATTTCTTCCATTGTTTTGCCGCCGATTTTTTCCTCCGGGTTATAAAATTTAAACGCAAATGGATTGGTTGATGCTGAACCTTCATATTTAATCTTTTCAATGTTAAAATAAGCCATTTTTCGTTCCTCCCAGAATCATAATAAAGTTCATTATCTTTTTATAAAATGTAAATGCTTTCAAAAAGAATTATATCAATATTTCATTTGTTTGTCTATTGAATAAACAAAGATTCCTCATAATACTGCGAATTGATTTTTATTCCAGTATAATAGGTTTTACATAAGAAAAATTGGAGGCTTGAGCCATGGCAAGCAGCGTTTTATACCGGATATTTGAATGGATCACCCGTTTCGCTTATATGAATCTCTTATGGATACTATTCACTCTTGCAGGAGGCATCCTCTTTGGATTCTTTCCCTCCACCCTCGCCATGTTTGCCATCACAAGGGACTGGCTGAGGGGGAAAACAGACACACCCCTATTCCCCAGCTTCCTTTCATATTATAAAAAGGATTTCTGGAAGGGCAATCGCCTGGGCCTCATTATCATCATCACCGGTTCCCTGGCCGGCTTCAATCTTTGGTTCACCCAGGCCGGTTTTGATGTGCTCACCTGGGCCCATGTCCCTTTGCTCGCGTTCCTGATGATTTTTCTGCTGTTTCTTCTTTATCTTTTTCCAGTATTTGTACATTTTGATTTGAATGTCAGGCAGCTCATCAAACAGGCCCTGCTGATCATGCTCGTCAATCCGCTCCACACCGTATTGATGATTCTCTGCCTTGCTTCGCTTTACTTTATCACTCAGCTGGCCCCGGCGCTTGCCTTTATCTTCGGCGGGAGTTCAGCCGCTTTTATCATCATGTGGCTCTGCCTCCATGCCTTCAATAGAATTCAGCGGAAGCAGACCAAACAAAAAGCACTTTCTCCTGATTGAGGAGAAAGTGCTTTTTGTTTTATCCTTTAACTGCACTTGAAGAGATGCCTTCAACAACTTTATTGCTGAAGAAAAGGAATGCCAGCAGGATTGGCAGCACACTGATGATGAGAGTCGCGCCGATTGCGCCCCAATCAGTCATATACTGGCCGATGAAATTCTGGATTCCGACCGTAAGGGTTTTATACTGATCAGAACTGATAAAGGTATTGACGAAAACAAACTCATTCCAGTTATAGATCATATTGATGATCACAGTGGTCGACATGATCGGGATCGTCATAGGCAGGATGATCTTGAAAAACATCCTGTGGACTGAACAGCCGTCCATAATCGCCGCTTCTTCAATTTCCCTTGGCAAAGTGTAATAAAAGCCGAGGAGGATCATCATCGTAATCGGCAGATTATAAGCCGTATACGTAATGACGATTGACCATGGATTGTCGATCAGATTTACATTTAAGAACATGCTGAACAGCGGAATGATCGCTGAATGGATCGGGATCATCAGCCCGACCATGAATAGCCCAAGCACCAATTTGCTCAGCTTCCACTGCATCCTTGTAATCGCAAAAGTCGCCATGCTCGCCAGGATTACGGTTAGGAGGATGGCCACACCTGTAATCCAGATGCTGTTCCAGAAATAGATTCCAATGCCGCCTTCCCATACTTTGCTGTAATTTTCCCACCTGAATTCAGTTGGCAGCGAGAAAGGGGATTTTGAGAAGATTTCCTGATTATTTTTTAAAGAAAACAGGAACAGCCAAATGACCGGGAAGACCTGAAAGATGGCTACGATGGCCAGGCAAAGATAGAGTATGAAGTAACCTGCTCGTTTCATTGTACAACCCTCGCTTAATATTGAATTTCTTCTTTAGTAGCTGTTGCCTTGCGCACAATCACTGTCACTATCAGCGTAATGATCAGGAGCAGGAAGCCGATGGCACTGCCGTATCCGAAGTCATTGCTTGCGAAAGCCAGTTTATACATATAAGATGCCATAACCTCACTGGCGCCATTTGGGCCGCCGCCGGTCATTACATATATCAGGTCAAAGTATTTCAGTGACCCGACTACAGCAAGCACAATCGTTACTTTCACAACACCCATGATCAATGGGAGCTTGATTTTCCAGGCGATCTGGAGCGGTGTGGCCCCATCGATCCTTGCTGCCTCAACCAATGATTCCGGAATGTTCTTGAGTGCTGCATAGTAAATCAAAATGTAAAACCCTGCGTATTGCCACAAGATAGGAATAAAAATCGCATAAAGAACGATTGACGGTTCTGCCAGCCATGCTGGAGGATTATCCACACCGAAGGCCATCAGGATGCTGTTGAGCATTCCGTTGGTCGGGTTGAACACCTTGATCCACAGCTGTGCGATCGCTACAGATGACAGCAGCATCGGGATCAGGTAGATTTTTCTCAGCAAATCTGCCCCTTTGATCCGGGATGCCAATATCATTGAGATGGCCAGATAGATGACCAGGCTCAGCGTTGAAAATACGGCCAGCAGGAAAGAATGGTAGGCACTGTCCCAAAACTTCCCATCCTGGATGGCATTGATATAGTTTTCCAGCCCTATGAACTCCATAGCTCCGATGCCATCCCAGTCCATCAGGCCGTAATAACCGGTCAAGATCAGAGGGATGAAGATGAGGATACCAATCAGAAGGAGTGCAGGGAGAACGTATAATGCGATAATCCACTTGTTTGACATTACTTTATTCATCACATTCAACCCCATATTTAAAAATGAAAAGGACAATCCTGCAAAGGGTATGTCCTTTTCTTTAGTTGATTACTAGTGTTCCGCGGACCCTTATTCTTTGGACAGCGCTTCTTCGTGCGCCTTGGCAAAGTCTTCAGGAGACACTTCTTTTCCAAACAGCGACTGAATCATATCCAAATGCACCTGGGCTGTATCTGCACTCATCTGCACATCTGCAAAAAGCGTGATATTGCTGGCAGAGTTCAGGTCTTCCAGGACATCGACATACATATCAGGAAGGTCAAGTGACGCCGCATCCACTTTCGTTGCCGGGATGACGCCTGCATCTGTCACTGACTTTTCTCCCCACTGCTGGATGAAGTAGGAGGCAAATTCCTTTGCTTCTTCCTTTACATCGGAATCCTCCGCAACGAATAACCCTACACCAGGACCGCCTACAAAGCTGTCCATGTCACCTTTTCCGTCAACGGTCGGGAAGTTGAAGTAGCCGACAGAATCCCTGAATTCCTGAGGAACGTCTTCATTGGTTGTGTAATTCGGCAGATCCCATGTGGCAATCAGGTACATAGCTGCCTGTTCGTTCATGAACATGCTCTTCGCTTCTTCATCGGCAAGACCGTTGAAGCCTTTGACAAACGCATTCATATCAACCAGCTCCTGCACCTTTTCAGCAGCTGAAACCAGGGCAGGGTCTTCAAATGAACCGCTGCGGTCGATCGCTTTTGTCAGGACATCTCCGCCGCCGATCCGGTCAGCCAGATACATATACCATAGAGACCCGGTCCAGCGGTCTTTGTTTCCAAGCGCTATTGGAGCAACGCCGTTTTTATCCAATGTTTCTACTACATTCTGAAACTCTTCATAAGTTTTAGGCGCTTCCAGTCCATATTTTTCAAAAATAGCTTTATTATAGAATACTGTTGCAATGTTCAATTCTAGCGGCAGTCCATATGTGCTTCCATCGACTTCATATGCTTCTGCTGTGCCGGATACGAATTTATCTTTTAAATCTCCTTCAAGAAGGTCATCCAGCGGGGTGAATTTCTTTCCGCTTACATAAGGGTCCAGGAATCCTGCAGCCCATGTCAGTCCTACATCAGGCAATTGGTTAGAAGTTGATAATACTTTCAGCTTATCTTTATACTGCTCATTGCTCAGCACTTCCAGGTCCACTTTCACATCCGGGTGCTCGCTTTCAAAATCCTCAATGATTCCGCTTACAATTTCGTTGTGCAGTTTAGAGCTTCCTTCAGGCCAAAGGTGCATGAATTCAATTGTTTTCTCATCACCGGAGCCGCCGCTCGCTTTTTCGTCGGATCCTGAACAGCCTGTAATCAGGGCAAGGGAGGAAAAAATGGCAAAGACTGTTGTAATCGCTTTCTTCTTTCTCAAACTAAATACCCCCAATATTCTTTATTTTGAAACCGAGATTTGTTACTAAACATAGATTACCATCTCAAAGAATGTTTGTCTAGCGGATAAACTAAGTTTATAATATAAAATGAAAATGGTACACTTAGGAAAACAAAACGAAATGGAGCTTTTAAAAATGAGGCTGACCCAGACCTACAACCAGCATGTTGTAAAAAAAGGCAATAAGTCGTTAGTTCTGCAGACCATCCAGGAGTATACCCCTATTTCAAGGGCGGATATCGCCAACCTGACCGGATTGAATAAAGGGACCGTCTCCTCCCAGGTGAGCGAGCTGCTCAGTGAAGGCCTGATCCTTGAATCAGGGCCAGGTGTTTCAAGCGGCGGGCGCAGGCCTGTTATGCTGCTCTTCAACCAGGTTGCCGGCTATTCCATCGGCATTGACATCGGCGTCAACTATATTCTTGGGATCCTGACCGACCTTCAGGGAAAAATCTGCAGTGAGGAACTGATAAAGTTCAATGACCTGACTTTTGACGAAATAAAAGAAGAGCTATTCAAAATTGTCGATACCCTGATCGGTTCAATGCCGAAAAGCCGTTATGGACTGGTCGGGATCGGCATCGGCGTGCCAGGCACCGTCAGCACGGAAGGCGAAATCCTCCTTGCACCCAACCTGAATTGGCGGCATATCGACCTGAAATCAGTGATGACAGAGAAGTACAATGTTCCCATCCTGATTGAAAATGAAGCTAATGCAGGGGCATATGGAGAGAAGAAATTCGGTGCCGGCCAGGAAGCCAATAATATCATCTATGTAAGCATCGGCATCGGAATTGGCGTCGGCCTCATTTTAAACGGAGAGCTTTATAAAGGAAATAATGGATTCTCCGGTGAACTTGGCCATATGACAATTGAAACGGGCGGACCTGTATGCCGATGCGGCAACCAGGGCTGCTGGGAGCTTTATGCTTCTGAAAAAGCATTGGTCGAATCTGCGTCAAGGAATGAAATCCAGCCGGAGGATGGGCAGAAGCTTTCACTTGAAAGCCTGAATGAACTGGCTGAAAACGGGGATGCCGGGGTCATCCGTATTTTCGAAGGGATCGGCGGCTACATCGGGGTGGGAATCAATAATATCATCAATATCTTCAACCCTGAGCAGGTTATCATCGGCAACCGCCTCGCCTCTTCTTCCAAGTGGCTGGAGGAACCGCTGAAGAAGAAGCTGGTCCATGCGCTTTCCACTCACAAAAAGGATCTTAAGATTGATTTTTCCCAGTTATCCACCCATGCTGCTGCATTGGGAGCGGCCGCTTATGCAAGCGAAAACTTCCTGACCATCGATATCCAGGAAGTCTAATATTATATCCAGGAGAGGTGCTGTACAATGACAATCATTCAAAATCCGATATTAACAGGCTTTAACCCTGATCCAAGCATTTGCCGTGCAGGCGAAGATTATTATATTGCCGTTTCTACATTTGAATGGTTCCCTGGCGTCGGGATCTATCACTCCAACGACCTTAAAAACTGGCGGCTCATCTCCCGCCCGCTCAACCGCCTCAGCCAATTGAATATGATGGGCAATCCTGACTCCGGCGGCATCTGGGCCCCTGCCCTGTCCTACCATGATGATAAATTCTGGCTGATCTACACAGATGTCAAAGTCGTTGACGGCCAATGGAAAGACAGCCACAACTATCTCGTCACCTGCGACAAGATTGATGGCGAATGGTCCGAGCCTGTCTACATGAACAGCTCAGGCTTTGATCCTTCTTTATTCCATGATGAGGACGGGAAGAAATATTTCGTCAACATGATGTGGGATCACCGGGTCGGCAACCATAACTTCTATGGTATCGTCCTGCAGGAATTCAGTGTTGAGGAACAGAAGCTTGTCGGCAAAAAAGAGGTCATTTTCAAAGGCACCGATATTAAACTGACTGAAGCGCCTCATCTTTATAAGATGAACGGCTATTATTACCTCCTCACAGCTGAAGGAGGAACAAAATACGATCACCAGGCAACCATTGCCCGCTCAAAAGATCTGTGGGGGCCATATGAAGTGCATCCTGACAACCCGCTGATCACGTCATTCCCGTATCCAAGGAATCCGCTGCAGAAAGCCGGACATGCTTCGATTGTACAGACACATACAGACGAATGGTTCCTTGTGCACCTGACCGGCCGCCCATTGCCGCAGGAAAATAAAGCGCTCCTCGATCCGCGCGGCTATTGTCCGCTAGGAAGGGAGACTGCCATCCAGCGCCTCGAATGGAAAAACGACTGGCCATATGTGGTCGGAGGCAATCAGCCATCTGTCGAAATCGAAGGACCAGCCATCGAGGAAGTCAAATGGGAGAAGGATTTTGATGAGAAAGATGATTTCAGCTCTGAAACTTTGAATCTTCACTTCCAATCACTAAGAATTCCGCTCGGTGAAGAGATCGTTTCATTAAAAGACAACCCTGGGCATCTGCGCCTTTATGGACGGGAATCTCTAACATCCAAATTTACGCAAGCACATATTGCAAGGCGCTGGCAGCATTTCAATTTCACGGCCGAAACAAAAGTGGCCTTCAATCCTGACACATTCCAGCAGGCTGCCGGACTCGTAAACTACTATAATACTCAGAACTGGACAGCCCTGCAGATCACCTGGCATGAAGAAAAAGGCCGCATTCTCGACTTGACAGTCTGCGACAACTTCACATTCAGCCAGCCGCTCCAGGACAGCCCAATCACCGTTCCGGACGAAGCAGATTATGTTTACCTGCGCGTAAATGTAAGCACTAACACTTACCGCTATTCCTATTCCTTCGACGGAAACAGCTGGACCGAAGTCCCAGTCACCCTGGAGTCCTACAAACTCTCAGACGACTACATCAACGGAGGCGGCTTCTTCACCGGCGCATTCGTCGGCATGCAATGCCAGGACACATCCGGTCAAAAGCTTCACGCTGATTTTGATTATTTTGTTTATCGGGCCATGGGGTCAGGTCCCTTGGCTCAAAATTAAGGAGCCATGGGAAGGAGCCATGGGGAGGAGCCATGGGGACAGACCCCATGGCCCAAAATTAAGGATCCGAATCACAAAATACTCCGCTTGCTGCCATCAGCCAGGCGGAGTTTTTTTAGACTAGTATTAAACTTTATATTCAATTAAAGCCCCGTACTTAATTGACTGTGTTGATTTTTATTGTAGAGGAATATATTTCAGTGAAACAAAACAGAGGAGTATTGCTTACAAGAGAAAGTTATTTATTGAGGGGTAAAGAAAGTGCGAATAGAGATTATAAATAAAGCCTCCTTTTAATAATAAGCTCCAGCTCTTTCATTACGTGAAGCTTTTTCCCGAATAAAGTCCTGATCCAGTTCCAATTTATTGAATCGGTCCATTACTTCTTTATGGTGACCATCAATTTTTGCATCAGTGCTATCCATTCTTGCTCCAATAACGTCAAAGCGTCTATCAATGGAGTCAAACTTATTTTCAATGGAATAAAAACTTCCTATCAATTGAGTCAAATTCTCGTCAATAGGATCAAACTTCCTACCAATTGAGTCAAATTTCGCTGTGCTCCTGTTGAACGGTTTGCATATTGGCTACCTTTGTAAGCAGCTGCGTTAGCATTCCTTCAAGTCGGTCAAATCTTTCTTCCGTCATTTTCTCACCTCCCCTTACTCTATTATAAGATAGTCACTTGAAACTAGACTATGTCAATCTTTTCACCCTTAAGCGCAAAAAAGGTGCCCCATCATTTTCTCCCCACACCCTCATTTAAACCGATACCCCATTCCCCATATCGTTTCAATATACTCCGGACTCGATGGATCTTTTTCAATTTTCTCGCGTATTTTCCTAATATGAACGGTGACGGTCGTGATATCACCCAGGGAATCATAGCCCCAAATCCGCTCAAACAGATGCTCCTTCGAGAAAACTCTGTCCGGGTTTGAAGCAAGGAACCACAGCAGATCGAATTCCTTTGCCGTGAACACCTTCTCTTCTCCATCTGCATACACCCGCCGTGAATCGGCATCCATCACCAGCCCTCTCTTCCGTACCTCCCGCTTCTCCGGCTGGCGGCTGATCACCCGGTCATATCTGGCTGTATGCGCCTTAACCCTGGCGACAAGCTCATTCGGATTGAACGGCTTCACAATATAATCATCCGCGCCCCGGTCAAAGCCCCTGATTTTATCAATATCCTCCTTGCGCGCAGTCACCATCAGGATCGGGATGTCCAGGAATTCTCTCATTTCCCTGCATAGCTGGAAGCCATCAATCCCCGGAAGCATTAAATCCAGCAGGATCAGGCTGTATTCATTTGTCTTAGCCAGCCTCAGCCCTTCCTCGCCATTGGAAGCAATATCGCTGTCAAAGCCGCTCACTTCCAAATAATCCCGCTCCAGCTCGGCAATATCCGTCTCATCTTCTATAATCAGTATCCTTTTCATTTACTTCACCTTTTTCAATGTAAAATGAATGCTTGTTCCTTTCCCCGGCTCACTGGCTGCCCAAATCCTCCCGCCATGCCCTTCAATGATTTTCCTGGCAATTGAAAGGCCGAGTCCGCTGCCGCCTGTCGCCGAATTGCGGGATGCATCAGTACGGTAGAAGCTGTCAAATATGCGGGGAAGATCCTCTTTACCGATGCCGGCCCCGTTATCCTTGATTTCAACCTCTAGATCTTCCGTCCCCGAAGTCAGCCTGATCTGAATCCGTTTAGATGTTTTGTCCATGTATTTCAGGCTGTTTTGCGTAATGTTCATAACAGCCCTGTTCAGCTTTTCCCGGTCGGCTTCAGCGAGAAAGCTCTGCTCCCCTTCTAAAATCAGCTCTGCACGCCCATTTTCCCTTTCCATCTTATATGACAGCTCCTCAATATAATCGGCAAAAAAGGAATCAAGCCTCACTTTTTCAAAATGAAAGGGCATCTGCTCCAGGTCCAGCTTCGAATATAAAAACAGCTCATCAATCAAGGCGTCCATATCATTGGCATTCCTGCTGATTTTGTTCATATACCGCTCCAGCTTTTCGGGAGTTCCTGCTATGCCGTCCTGAATCCCGCTCACATAGCCTTTGATTGAGGTTAAAGGTGTTTTCAGATCATGCGAAATGCTGGCGATGAGCTCCTGCCGGTTTCTTTCATACTGCTTCTGCATGCGCTCAGCTTCCTTCAGCTTCAGCCTCATGTCTTCAAATGTATTGGACAGCTGCCCCAGTTCATCCCGGCTGCTGGATTTCACACTGTATTCCAGATTTCCTTCACTGATTTTTCCGGCCGCCTCAGACAGTTTCCGGATTGGCACAAGAATGCTCTTTGATACAAAATAAGTCAGTATTGCATTGGTCAGCACAAGGATCACAATCACTGCCGCAAACCGGGCAGTCAGGAACAGCTGCAGATCCCGCCCCTCAGGCTTCCCGTTGAATAGATAAAAAAATAAATATCCCGCAATAACCTCTACCAGCAGCAAGCTGAGGACCGGAATCAGAATCATCCCGACATTGGACAAGATTAGCCTTTTTCTTATCGACATTTATTCACCTGCTCTCCTGATCCAGTTTATCCTAATTTCCACATATATAGCGGCCGGCTGTCAAGATTCCCCTGACAGCCTTCCTATTATCTTTAATTCTTCAGGCTTCTGCGGTCCATCACAGGTACAAGCACTGCACAGATGACAGCTGTAAAATAAGGGAGATATTTAATCCCAAACGGCTGGCTGAACAAACCCATGCTGATGATCCCGATTACACTCGACAACGCAATCCCAACAATAAAACCGCCCACAATGCCAAGCAGCATAGCTGCAAAACCCCTCATTCTTCAACATCCTCCCCTTTATGCTTAAGGAATAACAATCCCCAGGCACTCTTCACTATCAGCAGCGACTGAATTAAAATAATCACCGCTATAACCGGATGCAGCGCCCCTGCCCATGGCAGCGTACCCGTTATATTCGCTGTAAAATACATTAAAAAAATCGACAGCATCACACCCAGCACCTGAACCAAAATAGAACGCGGCAGTCTGCCAACAAAAGCCGAGATAAGCATTAAAAGCGGGAGAAAAAAACCAAAAAGGTGAACAAACCTGACATGCCTCATCCAGCTTGCCGGATTTACAAACACCGCCATCCCCGCAATATACAGCTGTGTCAGGACACACACCGCAAACAAAATCGAAAACACCACAAAAGCCATCCCCCCGGCCCGAAACCTTAAAGAACCCTCTTTCATAACCAATCCTCCTTCAATTGACTCTGTGAACATCGTACAGAGAATTTCTAAACCGGGGCTTATGGAAATCTTAAATAATTCTTAAATAAGCCAATGACCTGTCCCCTTGGTTAGAGCCAGGGGGACAGGTCCCTTGGCTCAAAAAAAGCTGGATGCCTGCCCTTTTTCAAGGCAGGCATCCAGCTTCTAATCACCACACAGCAAGCTCATTTCTATCATTTTCATCCTTAATATATTCCGCATTCGAGAATCGCTCCCTGCAAAAACGGTAAAGCCTTTCTGTCCTCTCCCTATCCTTGCAATAAACAGCGGTATAAGAGCTGTCCACAATGAGAATTGCTATTTGGCAATCACTTTTCAAGAAATCTTTATAGGTCCGGATATCATCAGCAGCCTTTCCTTTTGGAAAAGCCTTTAAGTCGGCAAAAATGAGATAGCAGGTGTAAGGGCTGAGATACAGCATCAGATCCCCGCCTGCCATGACCATTTTATTTTCCGGGAAAAGCTCTCTGCCCAGCTCTCCGTTTTCTATAAAATAACCTTCCTCACCAGCAATCATCCACTCAAAGCTGGAAGCTTTCAGCGCCAGCAGAATCTCAAAAAGAAACCGGCCATATTCATTGGGAATTTCAAAAGTCATCCCTCTTATCATGTGGCCCCTCCTAATAATAAGCACTTAAAAACGCTGTAATATCCTCGTTGATCTTAATCAAATATTCCTCAGAAGGAAAATGCCCCATTTCATATGCCTTAAAGTCGGTTAGATTTGAAATGATTTTTTTTGCTGCCGGGTTAAGACTTTGCTCAGGAAAAAAGACGTCTTTTTTTCCCGCTATAACCAGGGTCGGCGCCTGGTATCCCGCCAACTCATGACGCTCCGTTATCTTCGGCATATCCTGTTCGAGTTTCACATATTTGAACACATGACCGATAATCTCTTTATCCCGCACTTTCATCGAACCGCCAGACATAATACCAGTGAGCTTATCCAGCTGTGCTTCCGAAGAAAAAGCCTTAAAGGCCACCATCGGCAGTAAAATATCCTTAATCATCCGGGTCTTGGACCCAAGGCTGATTCCTGCCGGAGACACCAGCACTGCGCAGTCAATCAGGCCGGGCATATAGGCTGCGATCCTCATAATGATTCCTCCGCCATAAGAAGGACCGACAAAGGCGCATCTGCTGAGCTGGAAATGATCCATCAGCTCTTTTACCCATTTCGGAAAACTATCATCCTGAGCTGAAATCCTTGCTTCTGCGCTGAATCCCGGGTGTCCGATGGTATCAGGGGCATAAATCCGATAGCTGTCCGCTAATGAGGAGAACCACGACAGTGTCATCGGATTGATGCAATTGCCTCCCTGAAAAATAAATACAGGCTTCGCCTCCTTTGGCCCGGCAGCAAGGACATGTGTCCTTCCATAGCTGGTATCCACAAATATCCTTTCCACATCAAAACTCAAAGTGCCTATATACTCTTCATAATCCTTCTCCAGCGTGCGTTTGCCATGTTCATTTTTATAGATGGTCATTTGGCATCTCCCCAGCATTTCTATATCAGCCTTTACAGTGGATATACGCCCGAAAGAGCTGGTAAGTTTCATTTCAATTAAAGCTGTTACAGGACTTTTTAAATAAAAGCGCTAAACCGGCCAGGCTTAGCGCTTTTCACTCACATGATCCACTCTTCCCCATGTTCACGGATGAATTGAAGTTCCTTCTGGTAATGCTCAAGATGCCCTTCATCAATCATCTTTTGAAACGCCTTGTCTCCCTCTGCAGCTTTCCTTCTTATGGTTTTGCATAACCCATCTACCCGGAGCCGCACCATCTCTAAATATCCATGTTCCAATCCAGCCATACCATAGGATTGAAAAAATAATGCAACCCTCTGTTTTATGCGTTCGGCATCCTTTGACCGGTCATAATAAACTGCTTCACCTGTTTCCGTATGGTACAGTCTGCTTAAAGGAACACAAGTGTAAAGAGCATAAGCGATATCCCAAAGCCTCGGGCCGGGCGCAGCAACGTCAAAATCTATAATCCCTGCCGGCTTTTCGTGCCTGAAAATAATATTATAAACGGCAAAATCATTGTGGCACACTACCTCAAACGGCTGAGGGGTGTTATCAATCGGCTGCCAGCTCTCATCAATTGGAAAATCGCTCACAGCATCATGATAGAGCCGAAGCATTCCTGCAATCTCTTTTAAAGCATCATTAGACCACATATATTTTTTTAAAGGATAATTGCCGGCTTCTCCTTCAATAAAGCTCAGGATCTCTCTATTTTTTTCGTCAATGCCTAAAAACCTCGGTGCGAAGCTGAATCCTTTATTTTCTAAATACTGCAATAACTTTTGGATGTTTTTACTATCAGGCTTCATTTCCCGCCGGACTGTATCTCCAGAACGATAAACGTTTGTGACATTTCCTCCTGATAGCAGCTCTTCGTTTTTGTCCTGACTCTTCATGAAGATTCCTCCTGGTCAGGGACGCTATGATTATGCCAATAGAGATGCAACTTCACCCGCAATATCTGCCTGGCAATGGAAATTTATATGGCCGCATCATGTATCCCTTGAATGAATTAAGATCAGCAAATAAACGTATCCCCCAACAAGGACCGCCCACTGCCTCTATCCAATTCTACAAATCAATTCAAGATATTCCACATGTGCAATATAGATTCCCCTTTCTATGCATCTCTCAATTTTTATAATACCAAATATTAGCATTCCAGTGAAACCCGAGTGGTATAATGGAGAAAAGGAGAAGAGCCATCCATGAAAAAAATAATCTTCATATTGGCAGCCATCGCCTTGCTCCTGGTTCTCTTTATCACAGTCAATTTCATGAAAACAACCAATAACACAGATCAGAATGAAAGCATAGAACAAACTCAGCCAGAGTCCGGTCCCTCTGAAGAAGCCTGGGATCCAGATGCAGCACCTGAACAGGTTGCCAAAGTGGAAGGGGCAACTACAACATTCCCGGTAGACCAAAGCTCTGCTGAAAAAGAAGTCATGGATACCATGCACTTTATGACACATCAGAAAGTCATGGCCGAGAAAAAGACCGGTGCTGTCGAGATGAGCAAAGAAAATGTTGAAAAAATCTTTAGCATCCTGCAATCGAGTGATTTTGAAAAAAAAGAAACGCTGCTGGAAATAGCAGCGAAGTGGAGAAACGAAGACTTTACTGGCATCATAGAGGATCATAATTATTTTTGGGAAATGGATGGCGGCCAGATTGGCAAGGCATACAGGGTTCTGAAGCCAGCTGATGAGGAGAAATTTATTGAGAATAACTTTAGAAATCCATAAATAAAACAGCTGCCGGATTGGCCGCTGTTTTTAAAAGCCTGAGGGCCTTGTTTTATATAAGCTTCAGCTTCAACCCTTCATGTGTTGCCTTAAACCCTAAACGCTCATAAAATCTCAGCGCATCCGGCCTTTTTTTATCAGTTGTCAGCTGCACCAGATGGCAGCCGCGTTCTTCTGCACGCTGAATGGCCCATGTAATCAGTTCAGACCCTATTCCCATACCTCTTACTGAAGCCGCTGTTCTTACCCCTTCAATCGCAGCCCTCCATCCGCCTTGATGTGTGAGATAGGGTGTAAAGGTTATTTGCTGAACCCCAACGACTTCAGTTCCCCTGCATGCAACGATCAGCTCATTATTAGGATCAGATGAAATAGCTTGGAATGCTTTTTTGTAGCTGTCGGGAAGCGGATGCTCATACCTTTCGCGGGTACTCCCGAGAACATCATCCGCAAGCATGAGCACAATGCTGTCCAAGTCTTCCTGAGCTGCGGTTCTAATGCTTATTTTGGCCTCCATTCCTTTCCCTCCCTATAGAATCTATATTTCTATGCTAACTGAGTTCATTCCATAAAGGAATTACAAGTATATGATGACTCTTCATAAAGATTTCTTATGATTACAGCCAGGTATTTTCGGGGCGCTCTTTTAAGTGGATAGATCTGCAGCAGTCAGAAGGCGGAACCAGGTCGAAAAAACACAAAAAGAAGGCACTTCACGCCTTCTTTTCTTTAATCTCAAAACCGTTTTGCCCAATGGCATATTCTACTCCATGCTGTAATGTAGAGAAGGTTTGTACTTTGCTGAATAGAATGTTTGAATGTGATATTTGTATGGCCTGGTCCGCTGAAATACCGACAATAAAGCATTCCCCGCCTATCAAGCGGATAGAAAGAATCAGCTTTTGGATGCCTTCTATCGTGTAGCTGTCCAGCCCTTTCACACCTGTCAGATCAATTAACAGGTAATTGGCTTTCAGCCTGGAAAATTCAAGCAGTGAACGTTCGATAAAATTGGATAGTCGTTCATCGTTGAAATTGCCAATAAGCGGGACGACAACAATTCCTTTCAATACCGGAATAATCGGGGTGGATAATTCATTCACAAGGGTGGAAAGTTCTTCGGTTCTCTCTTTTACTTTTTGCTCCAGCTCCAGGATATGTTCTGTCTCTTTTTGTCTTGCTAGTTCGAAGATATTTTCTGTAGGTGAAACATCAGAAGGAAAGATTTCAATTTCGTCATATTCGTTTCCATCCAGCTGGCTTTTGTTGATTTTGTACCAGACTTTTTGTTCAAATAGGCCTGTAAAGACTCCTGCCCAGTGGCTCGGCAATAATACGCCAGCCTTTTCCTTGTCTGTATGATTAAAAATCCTGTGCTCCCAGCTGTTGGTCAGCTGAACGGTTGCTCTCTTTTCTTCAAAATTATATTGAACAATTTTGACGTTGCCCCAGCCGGCATTTCTGTATATATCACTATATTCTTCAAGGAGCTGTTCGAGGTCCCTTCGGCCGGTATAATAAGAAGTTACCAGGTGGCCCATCCGATATCCCGTAGCTTCATAAACAGTTTTAGATACATCTTCACCAGAAACTTCTTCAATGGTTTTCAAAAATAATTCTATTGCTGAATCCCAAAATAAAAGCGCTGGTGCACCATCAAAGGTAAAGAGCCCGTTTTGGGGATCCCACACAAACTCATTACTGTTTACCTCTACCGTTACTTTTTCCCTTGCCAACGCCATAAAGTTCACTCCCCGCTATTCTTACGCCTGTTTATTTTAATAGATTGACTGCTTTTTTACCAATAAATTCACCATATAATTGCAGTTCTATACATATCTCATTTACCCGATCTTTCGGTGGTGCACCAGAATGCAAAAAGTACATTTTATCCAACAAAAAAAGTGCTGACTGCACAAATCATTTGCGCATGTCAGCACTTTTTTGGCAAGGTACAAACCTCTTATCATGATATCCCGATCAATTAATCAGATCCCAGCCGTGCTGATTCCTGGGCTTTAGCAGCCTTCCCCAGATGGCTGAACCCAACAAATTTTCTCCCATCTTCATCCCAAAGACGGAACTTTAAGGACTGAAGGCTGGTTGCCAGTGTAATGGTCGGAACGTTTTGCAAGGGTTCCGTGTTTTTATGCACTTCTTCAAGCTTATAGTTCGGGACTCTTGGGCTCAGGTGGTGCACATGATGGAAACCAATATTGCCTGTCAGCCACTGCATGACTTTTGGAAGCTTGTAAAATGAGCTTCCTTCAACAGCTGCTTTTACATATTCCCAATGCTCATTTTCTTCGAAATAAGAATCCTCAAACGTGTGCTGAATATAAAACAGCCATACTCCGAGAGTACCCGAAATCATGAAAGTCGGCACCTGAACGAGCAGGCAGTTCTGCCAGCCGATAGCCCAGCATACAAGTCCCGCCACAGCCGCGATTCCCAGGTTCGTAATATACGTATTCATCCGTTCTTTGGGCTTTGCCCCTTTGCGGTTGAAACGATTTGTAATGCCAAAAACGTAAATCGGGCCGAGGATGAACATAACAAACGGATTTCTGTACAAACGGTATAAGATTTTGGTTTTAGTTGAAGCTTCCAAATATTCCTCAACAGTCAGTACCCAAATATCGCCTGTACCGCGCTTGTCCAGATTGCTGCTGGTGGCATGATGGACAGAATGGTCATGCGCCCACTGGTCGAAAGGATGCAGCGTCAGAATCCCCGTTATCGTGCCAAGGATCCGATTCGCCTTCCTGTTCTTGAAAAAAGAATAGTGGCAGCAGTCATGAAAGATAATGAAGATTCTCACTAGAAAGCCTGCTGCAGCCACAGAAATCGCTAATGTAAGGAAATAAGAGACCGGTATGCTCTTATAAGCCAGGTACCACAACAGGAAGAATGGCACCAATGTGTTAATAATCTGCCAGATACTTTTTTGTAAATCGGACTTTTCATAAGGAGTAACCATTTTTCTTAAAGCCCTTGGGTTTTGTTCGTTCATTTTTAAAAGTTTCTCCTTCACTCAATTAGTTAATTTAAGTATAGAAAACGTTTTATCTTTGCGGTAGTCCCAGCTGTCATATACCATACATGATAAGTGTCATGGTTATCTCATTTTTTCAAAAAAACTTTCACTTTCTCATCTGCCAGGAAGATAGCTGAACCTATGTATAGCGGCGTAAAAAAATTATACCCAGCTCGATATCGGATAAAACTTTCTGCCTGCTCCTTTGTGGGAATATAGCTTTCATTATAGAAATGATTGAAAATTTGGCACCCGGTTAAGCAACTCATCCCACCTAACAAATATTGCCATAATAAAACAAGAATATAATTTGCAATTTTTTCCGATTGCTGTTATGATGAAAAAGAATTATTTTTGTTCGGTATAAGTTAATTAATGACTTTTCGTCTATATAAATACTTTGAGCAGGGATAGTAATACATTGTGCGGCAGCACTAGGAGGCAACAAAAATGGAACAAGGTACAGTTAAATGGTTTAATGCAGAAAAAGGTTTCGGCTTCATCGAACGCGAAGGTGGAGACGATGTATTCGTACACTTCTCTGCTATTCAAAGCGAAGGATTCAAATCTTTAGACGAAGGTCAAAAAGTAACATTTGACGTTGAGCAAGGTGCTCGCGGACCTCAAGCAGCTAACGTTCAAAAAGCTTAATCTTCGCATAATACAGACAGGCCCTATATAAATAGGGCCTGTTTTTTTCTGTATAATGAAAATTACTCCGTGTTAGAAAGCACCTCTTCCTCTTCATACAAGTCCTTTTGAACATATTCCTGAATGATGAAATTCGTCAAATGGGTGTTGTTCACAAACTCCGAAAAGAATGCTTAATGTGATCGAATCAGCTTTGCTTAATTTTTTATCGCTAATCAAAGCAACCCTGAAAACATTTAAAATCTCACTAATATCCTCTTCATCCATAAAGCATAAAGGATCCATTTTTTTGTCTTCTTCTGTAAAAGGATTCCGAGTATCCTCAATGATGCTATACGCTAAAACTCTTACGTTCCTTATTACTTGGAAAATCTCCAGATCCCGCAATTTTAAGATTCTGGCAAGTGATATCATCATTTCCTCCTGACCAAGTGTATATTTGGTGTTTCCCTATGCTTTCACTTTTCTAATTTTTATATTGGAGCAATGGATGATTATTTTCGTCTGTGAAAATAGAAAAATCTCATGCTTCAGCTTCTTTTTGCTCAGCGGAGTGATTTCATCATATCCCCAATCATCGAGGCCATTTCTGCCGCCAAATGCAATCTCTTTTGGATTGTTGCCATAAACATTTCGCGTGATATCATAGTCCATGAAAAACTTGCGGACATTCTGCCACTGAATTTCATAGGTGCCTGCTGTCTCATCATACTGCTTAATGACCATCAGGATTGTGGTTGGATCCTTTGTTATTCCATTCTCTTTATTCAAAACCGTAAGCGAAACAACCTTTCCATCATGGAAAGAGTGGTTTTTCAGGAAATTGGCTGTTTCTTTATTAAACCTGGGCAACAGCTTCTGTAATTCTTTACTATATCCCTGTACATCCCAATGGTCGTCATCAACAAAATATTTCATTTCTTCATCCTTTATTCTATTAAAAGTTTTTTATAACAGAAAAGAAGATCAACACGTAACCTATATTTGCTGCTATGGCCAGCAAAGATTTTATGATCGGTTCTTTTAACACTAACGCCCCGATTCCTAAAAGAACGCCTGTAAATGACAGAAACATTGGCAATACCAGATTGCTTAAAGTTAACAGCATAGTAAAGAATCCGCCCCAGTTTCCTATAAGAAAAAACAGTATATTTGAGATTAGATTGATGGCTACGCATAAAAGTGACAGCCTGGTTAATTCAGCCATAGTTCACCTTCACCTGCTTTCTGCTTTTCGGAATCAGATCGGACAAAAAAAAAGCCCGGTTGGACCTATTCTAAATTGACTTCAGTGTACGTCATTACTCTTCCATTATCCCTCAACAATAGCCAGATACTTCAAAACCTTCCCCTCAGACTCCACTAGTAAAATATCTTCTCTCTCCTTAGCAGAGAATATCTTTGCACCGACAGGAAGCTTATTCGACATAGCATCTTCAAAATCTGTATCGTTCTCATTTCTGGATTGTATTTCACCAATTTGAGCGTCCTTTTTCAATGACAATTTCTCAACCCAATCTATATTGGTTTGGTAGATGACATCATCATACTGAAAAATATCAGCATCCGGATCCAGCCTTAAAACTTCTTCTGCATCAATGGAGTCAACGGAAACTGAAGTGCTTTCTCCTTGATTCGTGCACCCCGTAATTGTGAAAAGCGTCAAACCAATTAAGAGACAGATTAGTCCGAAACAACTTGCTTCCCCCTTTTTTGTACCTATTGGTTCTTTGAGCTGCTTTGGACCATGAAACCTTTCTCTATATCTTGTATTCCTATAAATCAGGAAGAAACCAAGGACTTCCAATATTCCCATGCTATAAGATATCCATCTAAATCCTGAGGATGAACCCTGACACAAATGCCAAGGCGCGTGTATAATTGCACCACCACTTCGTCTATGAGCTGCGATTTTCCCATTGAGACATGCTCCAGCAGCGTGAATGAAGAAAGCAATGTTTCTATATTTAAATCATCCGCAGATGAACAGAAGGCATAGGTAAAGTCATAAATGACCGGCCCTATAATCGGGGAAGGGTCGATGACTCCGGTCAGAACTCTGTGATTAAAAACAAAATTATGGACTCCTGTGTCTCCGTGAAGCAGGTACTTTTTTTCTTCCCCGGACCTGCTTATCCGCTCGACAATTGATTTTACTTTAAAATAATCTTCCTCCGGCAGCAAATCCCCTAAATCTCTATATGCGAGTCCTATACTAATCTTATTAAACTCATGCCATGATTTTCTTGGCTGATCCAGCCTGCCCCATGCTTCTTCAGGATGGCATTCTTCGTAATGATTTAATACTTCCTTCACCAGGGTCCTCATCCAGTCTTCCTTCAAGCCGCGATTATAATGCGTCGTTCCCGTTATAAAAGAGTAGACGATAAACTCTTTTTGAGGATCTGTATAGAGCCATTCTGGCAGGAGGCTGACATTCCGGCAGCTCTGAAGAAACCGTTCCACGTATTCAATTTCCTGCGGCCGGTCATACTTTATCACATACTTCGGCACAGTATTTTCAGCTAAAGTATACACAATTCCTTCAGTCGTTCCTTTAAGCATGTTGATATCTGGTTCGTTTAAATCAATAATCCTCTTGTCCTGTAAATCCCTGATAACATTTTCTATTTTTGATTTCACTGCCTTTTTCTCCTCGCAACTTGGAAATGATCTTTATTACTAGCATGAAAGAATCGTATTTCCTTCAGGTACCGTAGTCTCCAAAAAGTCCTCATCCACCTTAAAAAATATCCTGCCCAGATTCTCCCTACCGCCCATTTTCTCAAACCAATCCTGCACACGCTGGACGTGCTCTTTATCATTTCTCACATTGTTTTCAATGTTTTCATATGCTTCACGGCTGTCATATTGCCATATTGCAAAGATTTCGACTGCCCCTTCTGCCGGCTGTCCCATCCATCTTCCGACCAGCCTTGACCCGTATTTCAGCTGGGCCGGCAGCAGCGTCTGATTAAAATGAAGATTGAAATCTTCTACAATGCTTTCATCCACTTTATAGCTTTTTCTGCGGTAAATCATCTGCTTTCCCCCTTACTTAAACCATGTATTTTCAACGCTTCCTTCACTGCCCATCCCTGGTGCTCATGAAACAGACCTGCTTCAGCTTCCAAAGGATCCAGCCATATCAGCGTATGGTCCTCTTCCAGCGGCAGGCTTATTTGCCTGACGATTTCACATAAGTAGAAATACCCTTGGCTCAAATAGTATTTGTATTCATTGGTAGAGTAAAAATATCTTTGTGCCTGCCCCAGAAAAGGACCGAGATCAATCTCGGTCCCCATTTCTTCAAGAGCCTCTCTTTTCATGCATTCTTCATGCGTCTCCCTGGCCTCTATTCCTCCGCCGGGAAGAAAATACTTTCCGTCCCCGGTCTGTATGACAGCGACTTTCCCATTCTCCGGGTGAAGAAACAGTCCGTAGACAGCCGGTCTGCTGGTATATTCTATTTTCTCAATTTTTTCTCCAAAAGTAATCATCCTAAAACGATGCGAGCCTCCTTTTTAGGACAAAGGGACAGGTCTTTAAGATAACTTGTTCTTAAAAACCACTTCTCCTTCTGCATTGTAAGCAATATATTCAGCATCATAGATTTCATCGCTATCTGTTCTGAATAGTCCAAACTTTTCATCCGCAGCTTTAGTAAGAAGCTTGAAGCTGTGAATAGTTTGATCTCCCTTTACTATTTCAACACGGTCTATTTCTTTATCAAATACCCTGAGAATCACAGCGTTGTATTCTTCTTCACCTGTAAATGGCGAAGTGAAGAAGGCAAGGTGAATCGGGTCATGTATTCCTTCCGGTGTAAAGGCAAACTCTTTTTTGGCCTCCCAAGAAAATAACGACCTCTCTAAATACATTTCCCTTTCCTCACCTGCTGCAGTGTGCAGGAAAGCAACGGATAGATGGTTATCAATCATATCGATATGGTCTATGCTGGCTCCGTTTGTTTTTTTCGCAATCTCATTAGCAATTTGTGCCTCGCTCCCCCGTGCAGGCAGAAGCCAAATGAAGGAGAAAACAGCCGCAATGGCTATTCCAATGAAGAAACGCTTTTTTACAGACATTAACCCGAACCTCTCTTTTATAAGTTTAAAAGTCTACTGCTTTTCTCTGTGCAATTCAAAAGTCTCCTCGGCATTATCCCATTTTACATAAACTTTGATAATATCATCCTCATTCACTATGCCGCTATTCTCCGAAGATCCGCTGCTTTTAAAAACCTTTTTCGTCGGCGGTGCATCAAATTTTGTTGCGCCGCTTCCGCTCCCTGCTGACGTTTCATAAGAGTACTCTATTTTTTTCATGGATGAAAGCTCTTCTAAAGGCCCTTTATACTCTAAAAAGAATTCATCGTTATTTTCGTTAGAGTATGAGCGTCTTCCATTTTTCTCGTCCCACACCTCTGTTCCTTTAAATACGTACTCCGCTTCCCAATGGCCGCTTTCCCCGACAAATCTGTAGTCATAATGGTTCACTTCTTTCGAACAGGCAGCTAAAAACATCAAGGAAAAAAATAACAAGAGTATTTTTTTCAACCTTACTCCCCCTGTCTATTGAATCAGCGCTAATAGTTCCTCAGGGACCAGCCGTAATCCCTTATCCCGAAACTCATTGATAGACTTCCACATTAACTTGAACTCTTCCCCATTATCCTCAAGACCCATAAAAGATGGTTTTTGATAGAAGGATAGATCAACAAACTCCCCATCATAGACAAAAACGAACTCATGGCGGGGAATCCCATTGTAGGTAAAGATATTTTCAAGGGTGCCTAAATGAATGAGATTCCTAACGTTTGCCCCAATTTCCTCGAACACTTCTCTTTCCAGCGCTTCAGTGCTTTTTTCGCCAAACTCGATTCCCCCGCCAATCGGACGGTAGAAATAGTCCTGCTTAACTTTGTCGAAGCCTTCAGCCACAAGTATAGAGTCATTTTTCCTGAACACACAGATGGCAATAGCCCGAATATTATTTCTTATCATCCTTCCCCTCCAGCTTCGGCTTTCTTTTCCATATATAAAAGACAGCAAATAAATTAATGGCCACACCCATTGCGTGCATGATAAAATTGCCGGTGCTGCCTAAACGATCTACGGTGATGCTTATTAAAAAGCTCCCCATTATTAATAATGGAACAGCTAAAAAGAATCTCAAATCAAATTCCCTCCGGAACAATGCTTTCTGACGAGCTCATGCTGAAAAGCTTGCCTTAAAACTGAACATCAGCAGGCTCAATCAGTTATCGGCTGGTTCAATATTTACCAGCTTTGTATTTTCGATAAGTTCTTTTGAATATGATGTTATATCTATGGTCTTTCAATCGTGATAACATCCTCAGCAGGCGTCAGATATTCCCCTTCCCCGATCGTAAAATCAGCCCCCTGCCTTTTTACTTCAGCATAATGCACCACTTCACCATCGTTCTTGAAGACCAGCAGATAAATATCGTCTCTAAAATCAATGCTGCTGGGATCGTTAAAAGAGACACCTAACTGTTCCTCTATATGCTCTTGAGGACTATACGGCGTAAATAAAAAGGCCTTTTCCCAATCGAAATCCGCCAATGAGTCAAGAGGTATCTCATTGCTATCTTTATCTTTCACAATATCAGAAATAGACTTTTCTAAATCTGTATTATGCTGAACACCACTGCAGCCTGCTAATAACAGCAGGATGAGTAAGAATGCCGCTGCTCTTTTCAAAAGTATCCCTTCCCTCTGCAAACAGACAAAATTTCCAAATAATTCATCTTTAATATAGACGAAACAAAAGCTGTAATGTTTCATTTTCTCCCTCTCTAATTCTGCAGCGGAAAGAAGAGTACAAAAAAAAGAGCCCCGCAAGGCCCTTCATTAATCATTTAAAATTCACTATCCAGCCTGCTCATAAAATCCGATGCGGCGCTGTATCCCTGCTGCCGCAAATACCAGTTGTTCGCAGCCGCCTCAATCAACCCGGCCACGTCACGGCCTGGCTGAAGCTGGATTTCCATTGATGGCACTTTAACGCCCAGATATTCCGTGAAATCAGGCTGATGCTCTAAATCATTGTTCAGCGATTTTTTTTCCCATTTCGTTAATTGGATATCCAGCGAAATCCGTGTTTCATTCTGGAATGCCTTCAGTCCATAAGAGCGGACAACATTGATCAGCCCAACACTGCGGAGGGCCAGAAACTCTTTTGTTTTTTCATCATGCGTCCCTAAGAGCGTCTGCGGGCTAAGCTTTTTCAACACGACAATATCATCTGCCACAAGCCTGTGTCCCCGGCCAATCAGCGTATGAGCTGTTTCACTCTTCCCCACTCCCGAATTCCCCCGCAGCAGGATCCCCATTCCATACACATTCACACAAACTCCGTGAACATAGGTTTCCTCTGCCAGCTCTTTGACCAGATAAGCATCTAATTGAGAGATATAATCTGAAGTCGTTTCAGGAATTTCAGTTGTCAGCAGCGGGATGCCATACTCATTGCAATAATGCCTTAAATACGTCAGCCCCTTATCACCTGTCGTTACAATAAAGCACGGCGGATGATAGTTGACGATATTTCCGATTCTGATTTTCCGTTCTTCTTCAGTCTGCTTATGTAAAAAGTTAATCTCTTTCCTCCCCAAAATCTGAATCCGGTCTGTTGGAAAAAAGTCAAAATGCCCCACAAACTCCAAGCCAGGCCTGTGCACCCTGGACTGAGTGATCAGCTTATCCAAACTATCCTTCCCGGCCAGCACCTTCAACGAAAACTTCTCAACCAAATCACTAACCCTAATGCTCTTCACTCTCCAAATCACCGCCAATAACGTATATAACTTTATATTATATCAAAAATGAGCCAGGGGGACAGACCCTCTGGCTCTTTTGAGCCAAGGGGTCTGTCCCCCTGGCTCACTCTTGTTCCTTCTCCTGTATTTCATCTACCTTTTTCGGTGTAAGGATCATATCCTGGACAGCTGATACTCTTCCCCATTCGTCTTTATAGACAAGATGCTTCCGTTCGAATTTTGTCGGAGTATCGAGGCCTGCAGCTGCAGCCAGATTGAACAGCCCTTCACGGAGGGAAACCACATAATTGGCTACCCGGTATTGTTTTTCCTCAATGACAAGTCCGTCCTGGAGCTTCGGGTCGGTTGTGGCGACACCGGCTGGGCAGTGGTTGGTATGGCATTTCTCCGCCATGATGCAGCCGACGCTGATCATGAATCCGCGGGCGATGTTGACGAGATCTGCCCCCATGGCAAGAGCAATCGCAACTTTATCCGGGGTAATCAGTTTGCCTGATGCGATCAGCTTCACCCTGTCGCGGACTTTATATTTAACCAGCATTTCATCAACAGCCGGCAGCGCAGATCCAATAGGCAGCCCCACTGCATCGGCAAGCTCCTGATAAGTGGCACCTGTTCCGCCTTCGCCGCCATCGACAGTGATAAAGTCAGGGCCCATTCCTGTTTCCTTCATCACCTGGGCCATTTCCTCAAGAGAATCCAAATCACCGACCACGATCTTGATGCCAACCGGCTTGCCGCCTTTATCCCGCATCTTTTCTACAAACTGAAACAGCTCATCATAATTGTTAAATTCATAGAATCGGTTGGGGCTGTTGATGGTCTGCCAAGGCTCAACAAGGCGGATTTGGGCAATTTCCTCATTTACCTTCTCCCCTTCAATATGGCCGCCGCGGATTTTTGCCCCCTGTGCAAGCTTAATTTCGAATGCCTTCACTTGCTCAATTTTGCTCTTTTTCTCAAATTCATCCCATGAAAATTCCCCGCCCGGAGTCCGGACGCCGAACAGGCCGGGACCGATCTGCATCATGATGTCCGGGTTACCGATTAAATGATATTTTGATAGACCGCCTTCCCCGGTATTCATCCATGTTCCGCCGGCAAGGCCCAGCCCTTTTGACAAAGCCGTGATCGCCCGGTCGCCGAGCGCGCCATAGCTCATCGCAGACTGCCCGACAAGCCCTTTCAGCTTGAACGGCTGCCGGCATGTATGCTCGCCGAGGATGACTGCATCTTCATCTGTTAGAAAATAGGGATCTGTCTGGCTTTCCTCCCGGTGTTCTTTCCTGGTCATAAGGCCTTCTTCATCCACTTTATAAACCTTTGTATTGATTTTCTGGCTGTTATCGATCCTCAGTTCTTCCCGCTGCTTCGGAAACATGCTGTTGCGGATATAATAGCCGCTTTTTGAAAAATCCCGCTCCGAACCGAAGCCGATCAGACGCTCCTTATACTTCCCGGCCTTGACGATATCCTCGAACTCTTTCCGGGAAAAAGGCGTTCCCTCATTATTGCTTTCGAATAAGTATTGCCTAAGCTCGGGGCCGATCTTCTCTGTCATATACCTGACCCTGCCAAGGAGCGGGAAATTCCTCAGGATGGAATGCTGCTGCTGCGTGTCATCCTTCCGGTAGAAATAAGTCGCAGCTGCCGCAGCCCCGAGTGCCGCAGTCCCCTTCAGAAGGGCTGGCAAGTATTTTTTCACATTGGACATCATATCACCCTTTTCATAAAATAGTTAAGTATCAGTCAGAGCTTATCTGCTGCAATGCCTCGCGGATCGGCATTTCTCCTGAAGACACTTCAATGGTTCTGTTATAAGCCTCCTCCAGTTCAAGTGCCTCGACCAGTACAGTCGCGATATCCTCTTTCGGAATTTCACTTTCCTTACTTTTAAGAGAAAGTGCTGCTTCAATCTTCCCTTTTCCCGGCTTGTCTACAGGCTTGCCTGTCCGTAATATGGTATAAGTTAATTCTGCATTTCTTAAAAGCTCCTCAGGCTGATCCTTCGCCCCGTCTGTTCCTGAACCGCCTTTGTCCGTCTCATTCGCACGCATCGCACTCATCAGCAGAAAGCGCTTAACTCCCTGGTCCCTTGCCGCGTGCACCGAATCAATAACCGACTGATGGTCAATCAGAATCGGCTTGCTTTCACCCGTCCGCGCACTGGCATCGCCCACATAAATGACCGCATCACAAGCTGAAAAGGCCTTGGCATAACCATCATTTTCCTGCACAAAAACATCCGCTGCCCCCAGCCTTCCCATTTCATCCACCTTACTCTTTGTCCCAACCAATGCCACCGCCTCATGCTGCTTGTCCGACAGCTGCTTGATTACATGCTCCCCCGTCAAGTCTTCCGTTCCAATCACAAGGACTCTCATAGAATGCCTCCCCGCTTTAGTTAATCTTTATTATTTACCACACTATTTCCAGAGAAAACCAAAAAGGATTTGTGCCAGGGGGACAGACCCCATGGCCCAGTTTTGAAAAAGAGCCAAGGGACCTGTCCCCTTGACTCATAGAACATTCAGATTTTAAATTTTTATATTACTGTGTTTAAATTAGTTTTAACGTGGTAAAGGAGGTAGGGAGTTTAGTAAGGTAAAGAATTAGCGAAAGAAGTAATACATACTTTTCATCCATACCCCAGCATAGTCCACGCTGTAGCGGACTACTTTTTTTACCTTTGAACTAGTTCTTTTTTCTCGGTCCCTAAGACCTAACAACCACTTACAGGAGGAGATTTTTCATGGAATTAAAGAAGCTGTCATTGTTTAGAGAATGTTTTGGCCAGGTTGAGGGGGAGACTCAAAAGCTCGACAATGCTCCCTTAAGCCAGTTGAATGCACAGTCTTTAAAATACGAGACTAAAGTCCCGCAGCTGGAGTATATGTGCTTAATGATGGAGAACATCGTCCTAACGAAGAAGCTTCAAGGGAACGTTTATGCAGGCTTTCAAAAGTTCTCGCGCACGAAGAACGTGCTGGACCGTTTCCAGGCTATGGCCGAGTACTCTAACGTTCATATCTTTGGAGAAAATGATGCAGCCATGGATCCAAGTGATGGCATTCATTATATTGAGCTTCCAAAGAATAGTGAACTGATGCGCGAATGGTTCCTCATTATTGACAGCCCTGTATTCAAATCCATGATGGTTGCCTATGACATGGAGGGCTTCGGCGTACATGAGGTGGAAGAAGGGCGCAAGTTTAAAGGAGTTAAGACTTCAAACCCGCAAGTAATTGCTCATGCAACAAAACTGTTAACACCACATATAGGATTCTCACTTATCGGTTAATGCCAAGGGTAGCCCTAGGGCTGCCCTTTTATCATGAATAAAGGAGATTTTACATATGTCACGTATTCAGAAAATGGCCTCGATTGGCATTTTAACAGCACTTAGCCTTATTTTATACTTATTTAAAATCCCGCTTCCTTTTTTCCCTGTTTTCTTAACACTTGATGTCAGCGATATTCCTGCCTTAATCGGTGCCATTACAATGGGGCCTGCTGCCGGAATCCTTGTTCAATTCCTGAAAAATGTCATTGAGTATATAACTCACGGAAGCTATGTGGGACTGCCGGTGAACCAGATTGCCAACTTCTGCTCTGGCGCGCTCATTGTGGGAATGATAGGCGCTTTTTATCACTATCAGAAAAAATTGAGCTGGGTCAGCTTTACCCTTTCGATCAGTATATTTCTCGCGGCTATGTACCTGCTTAACTATTACTTTATATTGCCGGCGATCATGAACCTGCTCGGACTGAATATGGATCAGTATCTGACATCTTTCACCGATGCGAACCCGCTTGTGAAAGATTTTGAATCAGCTGTTCTGCTCATTATCATCCCCTTTAATCTAATTAAGATATTTGTAGTCTATTCAATCGGCCTGCCGTTCGCTTTCAGGCTGGAGCGTATTTTACAGAAAAGGAGTCTGGCTGTATGAAAAACAAGAAGAATCTTGTGATGGCAGCTTCCGTCCTCCTGGCTTCTGTGCTGCTGTCGGCACTCCACTATTACGTAGACTCATTCATACTTTCTCTTATCGGAACCCTGGTCATTACGGCAGCCCTCTTCATCGGCTGTGCCAGGATGCTGAAACAGGAGAATGATCAAAATGAGGAGGTTGCTGAGAAGAATTCATCAGCTCAGACCTCAATCGAGGAGTCGCTGCAGGAATTGCGCCATCTCGAAGCACACAGCGGGCACTTAGTTTCAATGAACACACAGGTAAGTGCTTCTTCTGAAATGGTTGGCGGCCAGCTTATGGATATGGTACAGGATATTCAAAAGCAGCATGAGCTGATTTCGTACTTTGGGGATCAATTAGGAAAAATGAATGGGATGATACAAAACCTGGATGCCATTATTGAAGTAACGAACTCCACTACCTCAGATGTAACGCTGCTGTCCAACGAGGGGAAGCTGAAGGTCGACGATTTCAGCATTGTTTTCACAAAAATCATCTCTCTCACAAAGCAGTTCGGTGATTATAACCAGACGCTCCTTGAGAAAATGAAAGCAGTCACAAAGGCTCTCGGAGCTATCGATTATATCTCCAACCAGACAAATCTCCTTGCATTGAACGCCTCTATTGAAGCTGCCCGTGCAGGCTCAAATGGGGCTGGATTCGGAGTTGTTGCTTCTGAAATCCGCAAGCTGTCCGTTCAGGTCAAAGAGAGTGCAGAAACGATTAACACCATCGTAACCGACGTGAACAGAAATATTGAAGAACAAGAAAAATCGTATAGTGCGAATGTGTCGGTATTAGAAGAAGGAAAAGATAAGAGCCTGCAGATGATCGACATCTTTGATGGCGTGATTTCAAGCATCAATACACTTTCACTGCAATCACACGAAATCAAACGCGACTCAACTGAGGTGGAAGCCGAGAATCAGCGTCTGATTGAAATGATGCAGGAAGTATTGGGAATCACAGAAAACTTAAGCCAAAAAACCATGGGCTCATCTGAACTGACGATGGAGCAGCAGGCACACCTGATAGAGCTCGACATGACTGTCATGACCATGGGAGAGCATATCCGGAAAATCCAGGATCACTTAAAAGAACAAACAGAGCACCAAGGAAATGTAGTATGGATCCGGCCTGGTGAAATGAAAAAGAGAAATGAGATGAAGCTTGCTGAGTAATCTTTGAAACGTTGAGACGGAGACTGGCCTTCAGGGAAAGATGGTTAAGATTCCCCGCTCAATAGGGACAGCGGAAACAGGCTCTCCCTTAGGAAACAAAAAGAGGTGTTTTTCTCCAGTGGGGCAAGGCACCTTTTTAACTTACTGCAGCAGGAACACATTAAACCCTAGGTAATCGTTTAAACCCTCACAGGCCCAAGAGCTTCAAAAAATTTTAACGTGGCTAAGCACTGATTCTTATTCCCCCCACCCGCGTTTTTAATTTAGACTTTCTGCTCCGTTAGGTATCTAGTTCAATCTTCAGTATCGGAAATCACCTTAGAACTTGTTGTGCCGATCCATTTCCCTATCACCACTCTAAGTTTTTCTTCTTTATCTTTTACATCATTCTCATTAAAAAACTTCACCACAGCTCTATCATTCGTCTGCCATTCTAATAATCCGGTATGGTCTTCAAATAGAGGCTGGGCAGCTTTAGGTTTCACTTTTGCACCACAATGAAACACAAGGCGAAAAAATGCATTCCCTTTCAGATTGAAGGTTATCCGATCATCATTTTCGATGCAAAAACTCGGCGCATTCCATTTTATATGCTCTGTGAATCTCTCATCAGAACTTAAAATGATTCTGCGCACTTCTTCTATCTCTTCCTTAAGAGGATGCTCAAGCTGTTTCATAAATTCAAACACTTGCTGATCACCGGACAATTTACTTTTAGGATTATTTCTCATTGTTCCACTCCTTGTATAGGTCATTGTTTAAGAAAGGGCCGATCTACCAATATCTGTTGTTCCGGAAATGTAAAACATGTCCGGTTAAGTTTTCTATAAAAGGAGCTTTACTTTATGCCGGGCCTCTATCTTCATTTATATATTCGGTATTCAAAAAATTAATCCTTCTGAAACTAAACTCCCTTAGTCCTACTAGAATAGCTGCAAATTTGGCAGCGGCATTAAAAAAGAAAAGCTGCCAAGTTTCAGCAGCAGACTTTTAATATAAACAACTCAACTAAATAACACGATCGGTTTACTCCTTTTCTTGTTCGTTCCAGTCGGTAAGGATCTCACTGATGACTTCTGAAAGGACATCAACAGTTCGATACTCTTCCTCCAAAGTATTTTCCTTCCCTCCAACTTCTAACTGCACAGAGTTACCAAACAGATCTTGATTATAAGAATTTTGAGAAGGGGTATCCTTAGTAAAGACTCCCCTGGATAAGTTGGGGTATCTTTCCTCAGTATATTCATGCAGCAGTTGTGCAAATTTAAAATTCACTTCGTATTCAGCACTGGATTTCGATACAATAAATGAAATTCTCGGATAGTCCTTTCCATCTATGCTAATCGTTGACTGGTTTCTCTTTAATGAATTCCTGTGTATATCAAGGACCATTTTCAGCTTTTTATTATGTGATAAGGCATTCTCGAGTGGTACTCTGGAAACTTTATATGCGTCGCTATACGAGAGTCTTTTTTCTTCTAATTCCGCCTTAATATCCGTGCTATCGTGAATAGAATGAATGCCATAATTTTTTAGTGCTTGACTAAGTCGCTCACCAACCAATGAAATATTTCTTTCCTCGTGAAACAAATCATCTGAGTGATTAGTTGAAGTTTCTGACATAAAAGATTCTTGATTGTGTGAATGGTAGATGTATACTAAAGGATCCTGGTTTTTTATAGCTGCTGTTGAAGCTGAATGTTCATTTTGAGGAGTGGAAAATGTGTTATATAAGGTATCTTTTCCATCATAAAGGAAGAACCATGAGAGAGCCAATGTACACAGCGCAATACTGGCTGAGGCAACCGTAAATTGTTTGAGCCTGTTTCTTCTGTTTATCTGCCTGGCCGATTTTCTGAGTTTATCAGCTGTATCTAAGACAAACTCCTCTCTTGGGTTGATTGGGTATGTTTCCTTTATTAAGTCGAACAAGTCTTTATCAGTTTGCATTCCCGATGACCTCCTCTATATCCCACTCAAGCTTCATTCTAAGTATTTTTAAAGCCCTGTGATAATCTACTTTGACCTTTGACTCGCTGCATTGAAGGATCTCGGATGTTTCCCTGATTGAAAATTCATTTATGCCTCTTAGAATCACTACAGTCCTATACTTGGGTTTCAGTTCAGATATAGCACCATGAACAATCCTTTTCATTTCATTTTCCTCAATTAATTCTCCGGGTTCTTTTTCAGCCGAGATAATATGTTTAAAGAAGCCGTCGGTAAAAAGGGAAGAAAATCTCCTTTTTCTATAACTGTCAATGGCAACATGCTTTGCAATGGAGAAAATCCAAGTTCTTTGATGGTCAATATTTTTGCCTCTGGTCAAGTTATTCAGGATGCGTAAAAAAACTTCTTGAGTTAAGTCCTCGGCATCATTCTGGTTACCAGTAAAGCAAATAAGAAAACGATATACATCCAAATAATGGCTCTTGTAGATCTGATCGATTCTCTCCCCTAACCTTTCATTGCCGGCCAAATGGTTCCCCCCTTGTTTAGTCTTCAAGTATTAATCGTTTGAGCTGCAAGAAAGGTTACAATTATTTTTAAACAAAGGATACCTGCTCCTTTTTATACGTTATAGAATACTGCAAAAAAAGCGTTAGTCCTATTGGATTAACGCTTCTTTTTCGAGTACTGCTTATTAAAAAATCCTGCCACGTTTCCTGCATTAAAAAAGCCCCCCTTAAAAGGAAGCTGATCTTGGACCCAAGCAGTACTGAGCTTACAAACACATATTTTCATCATTATATTTCCTTCTTCTGGGCACAGGAACAAAACGCAACAAATTTTAATGTAAAATATCAGTTTCCAGAAATGATACTTTAAATGCCAAATCTTTTATTAAATTTGTTTAAACTATAAAGGGCTAAGCCTTTAGCATCTTGATTTTTACTATTAGAAATTTCATTCAAAACTTCCAGAAGATAGTCGTCATCTACGATTCCTTGATTGTTTCCTTCCGCACATTCAGATAAGAATGTCATTAAATAAAATTGCACTTTAGGCTTTTCATGATATCTCATTTTTTCAATCATATATCTAATTAATTCATTATTTGTCGAAAGGATTTTCACAAAAACCCTGTCTACCTCAGCTGGCTTTCCTTTTAGTATTACATGATCAATTTTCGAGTAATAATCCTCTATCTGTTGTGGGGTCAGCAAAGTATCTTCACAAGGTTCCACTTCTAGTTCCTTAATTTCTTCAACAAGGCCATTTATGAATTCTTCAAAGTTCTTCGCTAATATTATCTCTTGGTTTGCTTCAATATCTACAAATGTAACAATTGGATTTTTTCTGCGTCTATAATCCAAGCAAATAAAGGCAGGAGGTTCTGCTGAAATAATGATTAACTTTTTACTTCGTATCCCCCATTCTTGGCGCAAATAAATACTGTCGATTATCCCGGATTTTTCACCTATTCCGTATAACTCGTTAACATATACTGAATTATTTGCCCAGCTATTAGGGACAGTTGTAGGATAGTATTTCTTGGCCAAATAAAATCCATTTCTTTTCTTCATTAAATTTATATATGATTCAGGCAAATCGACCTGTAGTTCCCGCTGAACTTTTTGAAGTGTTTCTTCATGAAGTTCACCCAAGTAATTATCATCTAATTCATCATCCCATAACTGCAATTTCAACACTCCTAGAATTACTAATACTCATGGCATTTTTATTAAAGGCATTATTTATTTAGAGTCTAACGTGCCCTTTAGCGTTATAAGTAAGTTGCCTTTTGGAAGTTGACCATAGACTATTATTATCTATTTTTTCTTTTTTTTAAGACAATAATAGCAGCTACACTTACTAATACAAAAATGCCTATCACGACATAAGTAACTGGATGTACAACAGCAAAATAACTGTCTTCAAACTGATAATCATCACTTCCAAGCTGCATTTGTGCCCTCCTGAAGTCTATTGTAAAATTCTAATCAAGTATGTTGATGATTGATTTGTCTGCCCATTTTAAAAGCAGACTGGATGAATTAAAGACACTCCATAGGAAAATTCATACAGATATCTCCCCAATCATCCATCCTCTGATAAACTCCTCTAGAGATGAAGCTACTCTCCAACGACTGTCATCTTCATGGTTCCAGACATAAATATGCTCTGTCTGAACCCTTCCATCTGCTATTGAATAGCCAAATAAGTCTCCATTTCCGGCATCAGAGAAAAATAAAAAGGTATCCAGAGGTTTCATAAAATCGCTTCGCTCATGAAGGGTCCAAAAAAATAAATTTTCTTTAATCATCTGTTCTATGGACCAAACAAACGAAATTCCATAGTTCCCATAAACTCCGTTTGTTTCCTTGTATAATTCAGCCAACTTATCCGGCAATTCAACTTTTAGTTCCTTCTTAATTAAAGCGGTCTCCGCTTCCGTTGCAGGTGCTTTAAACTCACACTCTTTTGAAATACTTGTCAAATAATCTCTCCACATAATCAGCTGCTTGCCACCTTTGAAAACTGAATGAATATTAATTCTCTCCAGGATCTTATTTCTCCTGCTTACATCCTGTTTATTCATATAGTGATAGAAACCTTAAAATTGAAAATCTCCATCCTTCATTAACAAAACTTCAGTTCCATCTTCTTTAATGCCCACTACTTTCATATCTTCGGTACCAAAGGTCACATTGACTAACAAAAGTGAGGCATTCAGACCCGCGGCCTTCAGCTCTTCCTCAGATTGGCCAATGCCATTTTGAATATTGGAGGGAGAGGCATTTCCGATTCCAATATGACAGGCTGTATTTTCATCAAACAAGGTATTGTAAAAAAGAGTGTCTGTCTGAGCAAGAGGTGATTTATTAGAGACCAAGGCAATCTCGCCCAGATAATGTGAACCTTCGTCTGTTTCAATCAGATTTTGCAACACTTCTTGTCCCTTTGCAGCGTAATAGTCGGTAATCATTCCATCTTTAAAAATCAGATAAAATTCATCGATGACACTTCCCCCATAGATAAGAGGTTTCGTACCGGCCAATTTGCCATTCACCTTATTTTTATGGGGAGCTGTAAATATTTCTTCTGTAGGAATGTTCGGAAAGAAAGGTATTCCATTTTTATCTGTGACACCGCCTCCGATGTAGCGATGATTTTCAGGCAGGCCAACTAATAAATCAGTTCCACGGCTATTTTCAAAATGGAGGGCTTTGAATTGGCTCTCGTTCAGGATTTTTTTGCGGGACTCGAAGGCTCTGTTATGACTCTCCCAATCTTTTATAGGATCTTTTCCATCTGCACGGGATCCTTTTAAAATTAATTCCCATAATGACTGTAAGGCTTCTTCTCTACTTAGGTTCGGAAATACTTTAGCTGCCCAGGAAACATATGGAACAGCCAGCAGACACCAGCGTATCTCGTGGGATCTGATTTTCGCATGATAATCCTTTAGTTTAGTACGAGATGCTTTTTGGAAACGGCTTATCCTTTCTGGAGAAACCTCTTTAAATACATCCAGGTTTTCTGAAATAATATGGATGTAAGCAGCACCCTCATCTTCCCACTCCTTAAAACGGGCAGCCTGCCAATCAGGATATTGATCAATAACATGATCCGCTGCATGTAAATAAAATTCTTTGGCAGACTGTTCATCTGTCCAATCTATAAATACATTCGAAGCTCCTGCCTCGTAGGCAGCCGACTGGATCAGACGTGCAAACACAGCATTTTGTATATCACTATGTATAATCAATAATTGATTTTTTTGCAGATTTACACCAGCCCTCACAGCAAGCTCTGCATACTTTTTTAACTGTGCTTCACTTATGAATTCATATATTCCTTTAATCATTTAGAATCTCCTCTGTGGTGTTCTTTGTGTAATTGTACTTTAAATCAAGCCAAGGGGACAGGTCCCATGGCTCAAAAAGAGCCAAGGGACCTGTCCCCTTGGTTCATTTGCTTTTTGGTTAATGTTAACAGTAAGATAAGTATGAATTGTGAAATATTTTAAAGGGGGAATTCTCATGAAGTATACGGTGATTACAGGTGCCAGCTCAGGAATTGGATACGAAGCGGCGCTTGCATTTGCTTCACGCAATAAAAATGTCATTGTGACTGCAAGGCGGGAAGATCAGCTGCATAATCTAAAAGCAGAAATCCACAGCATAAACGCCGATCTGGATGTGGTAATTCTACCGGCAGATCTATCTGAAAGCGAAAATGTTCATTCATTATATGAGAGTTTAAAAGAATACGATATTGAAACCTGGATCAATAACGCCGGTTTCGGAAACAGTGCCCCCGTTGCCGAACAGAATGTACAAAAGATTGAAAAGATGCTCAGAGTCAATATTGAAGCACTCACAACCCTTTCCACTTTATACACACATGATTATTCTCAAAAGGCAGGCACCCAATTAATCAACGTGGCTTCTGATGTAGGCTATAGAATGGTACCAAACGGGGTAACGTACGCTGCTACTAAGTTTTATGTGAGTGCATTTACAGAAGGACTCGCCCAGGAACTTCAGGATCAGGGAGCTGCCATGAAAGTAAAAGTGCTTGCACCGGCTATGACAGAAACTGAATTTGTTATAAACGCTCGCGAAATAGATGAATTCAGCTACCGTGACAACGTGCAAAAATACCATACCGCCCGGGAAATGGCCGGATTCATGCTGGACCTTTATGATAGTGAGAAAACGGTTGGAAAAGTAAATAGCGAGAGTTATGAATTTGAACTGCTGGATCCTATTTATCCTTATACTTCACGCCGGCCGGCTTCCGATTGAGAAGGCCACTGGGAAAGGTCCCATGGGCAAGTCTAGAAAAGAGCCAGGGGGCCTGTCCCCTTGGTTTTATTTTTAAAAAAGATCTGACCAATTTACATTCAAATCTTAAGCATTCCTGCATTTAGCTTGTTATTCTATATTCATAACAATTTCAAGTCCTGTTGGCTTTTCCTTAAAGGTGTCGCTATACTCTTTAAAGACTATCTTTGTATTGGAAATATCGTCAGGCAATGGCGGAGAAACAATGAAGCTGTATGTAAAATGCCCTGTTGAGCCACCACCACGAGACTGCCAGCAATCGTATTGCTCTCCTAAAAACAATTCAAAACTATTATGATGATGCCGGCCGATTGGCGGATCATCCGGCTCATCCCAATCAATATGCAGCTGTATAACGCTGGCATTCTCGTACTGCCGAATAACGGTTATGGAATATATCCGATCATCTTTTTCAACCGATTTTAAAACCGATAGGTGTTTTCTGAATCCAGCCGGTTCAATACGCGGTTTAAAGAAATCGTATATTCTCATTCCCCCGAATAACGCCTTCAAATACTCTTCATAGAGATCATACTTGATAGCCCAGTTAGAGATAAAAGTATCCGTCGGAAACCCTGGGTTATCGTTTGAAATATCCCTCCGCTGTTTCAGCAAAGAACATATTTGTTCATCAACTTTGCTTAACCGTTCATCGTAAAAATCGGCTGGTGGCTCAAATGGTATTCGTCTAATTTTAATCGCCTCCTTATTTATTAATTTCACCATATATTAATAAATAAATGGTTGCTTTCATCTCAAAGCTGCCTGGATTGGCAGCTGAATTGCTCTAAATAAATCAAAATCCAAGCAATATTATTCATATCACCAGGATAAAGGACTAAGCAATTATAGATTTTCTATCTTTTCTATATCCTCCGCAGTCAATTCAAAATCGAAAAGTTCCAGATTGGAAGCTTGATTTTCCCGGTTGTGAGATTTAGGGATAACAATCACACCGCGTTGGATTTGGTATTTTAATAAGATTTGTGCACCGGATTTATGATAGATCTTACCGATTTCATCCAAAGCTTCTTTTTGGTGGGCTTCTGCTTTCATAGGTCCCCAGGCAACAGGCGTAATTTCCTCGTCTTTTAATACGGCAAGGAGATTTTTGTTGGGTTCTTTTAAGTTGATTTGTATCTGATTAACAGCCGGCTTCACTTTAGCGAATTCTTTCAATTCATCCAGATGATTTTCTTCAAAGTTAGAAACACCGATTGCTTTTAATTTGCCTGCTTCGTAATATTCTTCAAAGACTTCCCAAGTGTTTTTAAGCTGTACTTTGTCCTCGATAGGAAAGTGAATAAGAAGCAGGTCAAGATAGTCTGTCTGGAAGTTTTTCAGACTATTATCAATAGCTGCCCGGGTAGCTTCCTTTGAAGAAATATATTCTTCACTGGCTGGAATTTTTGTCGTAATGAAAAACTCTTCCCGAGGCACTTTGCTTTCTGCCAACACACTTCCGACAAGCTCTTCGTTTCGATACATGATGGCTGCGTCTATGGAACGGTAACCCAGCTCAATTGCGGATGCCAGTTCAGGTATTTCGTTTGTTAAATCCCCGTTATAATCGTTGTTTTCTTTTCCATACGTATTTGTACCTGTCCCTACTATTGGCATTTCAAGCCCATTATTAAGTGTTATGTATTCCATATTTTTAAGCACTCCTCTGTCTATTACTTTACTTATATCATATCAAATTATGGAATTTTCAAAAAGTAATATGAAAAAAGGCATCATTCCTCTGGCTATCGTTTTCCTTGATCGGAATAAGCTTCAGCAGCAGTATCGGTTAGGCAGCGATCTGAACCCTAAGCACCCAATAGCCTAGCAACGATTAACCTTCAATCTGTTTTAAATATGGTATTTCCTCTCCATCAACATTTGCAATATATGCTGGAGTATCTGTTTCATATATTTTAGTTCCAACAGGTAATATATTTGCCGTACCGTTTTTAAAACTGCCGGCCTTATCTGTAATTTTAGTTATCTCTCCAATTTGTTCACCTAATTGATATTCCAGATCAGAAACCCAATCAACATCTTGGGCATTAGAATACACAATTCCACCCAGAAGAAATATATCAGCACTATCATCGCTAAGAAAGTCCTTTGGAGCCGGATTGTCAATAAGACCTTTATTGCATCCCACTGAGAAAATACACAACATACTTATAGGTAATAAGATTTTTGTGAATTTCATGTGATGCCTCCTTTTTGAATAAACAGATGAAGTAACTCTTTAGAAGCTGGTTTGGCAACTAGTCTGCATCCATTAGTGCAATAGAAGCAGTTTCTATCTATCAAGTGCTGGACAACCTTTGTTTTCAATGTCTTCTGAACCAAAAATCTGATAGGAATATTGTCTTTCTGGCTTTCCCTCCTCTTGAGCTGCTCCGTTCGCTCCAAACCTTATTTTTTCTTGATGTAATTCTTTTATTTTATTTCCTTTGCCGTCAACATAAAACGCACGTAATTGGTATCCTCCAGAATGCTGTTCATTGACCCAGCCAAAATCAGATGGGGAAGAAGTGTTTAAAACCCCACTCTTAGGAACCTTATAAACAATTTCATTGTTATCTATTTTTAGTGGCCTTGCACCCTTCACATTGTAATTAATAACTACGCATCCCTCAAAACCCATCGGTAATAAATAGGTTTGGTCAACTCCCTCTTGAATGGCTATCAACCTATAAACTGTTACTAAGATTATTAGACCCAACACAGCTAATCCAATTCTGGTAAACAATAAACTTTACCTCCGATCTGAGCCATAACCACCGAGGCCAGGGGGACAGGTCCCTTGGCTTATTGATACGTTGTAAAAATTTTGCTGCCTAAATCATTCGGTTCCTCTTCTGTGATTTTAATTTCTATAACGGCTCCTGTATTAATAGAGATGAACACGTCCTCAAGCTCTAAAACAATGGAAGTTAAGATTTCATTATTATTTTCCTTAAAACCGTACCCACTTACATTTAATATTAAATTTGGCTGAACTGAAAAACTCGAACCCATTATAATATGTTTTTGATACGGAGCATCTATTAGTTCGTATCTAATCGCTTCAGGGATGTTCTGTTCTTTAAGTAATAGAACGTCATCACCTGCGCTATCCTCCATCCAGCCAATTTTCCAATACTTTATGTCAGAAGAATTCTTTTTTCTAATGTAAAGTAAAGGTTCAACTGAGTGAAGTACAAGGTCATTATTTACTTTGTATGTATCAAGCTTATTCGCGAAAATCCCTACTAAAACAGAGCCTTTTACCGTCTTAAACCTCTCCCCCATTTGATTCATTTACTCTACTCCTTTCTTTGAATGAGCCAGGGGGACAGGTCCCGTGGCTCATTCTTTCTTTTTAATTATAATCAGTTTTGACATCACAAAATGACCGACGGCAATAGTTAGTAATAGGTCTCTATACGGCTCATTTACACCACCCATGAAATAGGCAGCAATATTGAAAAACATAAATGATATTGTGAGTAGCCCGAGAACATAATACTCCATTCTCACTTCCATTATTTTTCCCCCTTAAACATGCCAGGGGGACAGGTCCCGTGGCCCAGTCTCAAAATGAGCCAAGGTACCTGTCCCCTTGGCTCACTTTTTTACTGTGTAATGTATTTCAACAAATTGGTTAAAGGTTCGGGTCCCTTTAAGTTTTAAGTCCAGCTCATAATTGCCGGATTTAAATAATGGAATTCCATCTCCGATGATGGCAGGAGCAATTGTGATAAACAATTCATCGAGTAATTCTTCTTTCAAAAACGTGTGTAACAATTCTCCGCCGCCAACTACCCAAATATTTTTTCCTTCTTCTTTTTTAAGACTATTGGCGAAATCTACAATATCTTCGTTCACAAACTTAACATCAGCTGTATCTTCTAATTGAGACCTGGAAAAGACGTAACAGTCTTTATTTTTATATGGGAATTGACCTTTTTCGTGTTTCATTATCCAGTCATATGTTCTTTTGCCCATAATGATTGTGTCAATTTCTTCATAAAATTCCGAGTAGCCATTATCACCTTCACCCTCTACTTTAAATAACCATTCTAATGAGTCTTCTTTTGTTGCGATGTATCCATCCAAGCTTTGAGCAATAAAGAGTACTATGTTCCGCGGATTCTTCATCATACACCGTCCTAACTACGGGGAAATTTGCCCCATTTTTATTTTAACAACAAGAACTTGATTTAAACTGCACTTTTATAGAATAAGGATTCAATAAAAAAGGCGGTTATCCTTCCTGGATCAACCCGCCTGTTACCTTATAATTTCATATTTTTTAGCTCTTTATCTTTTTTAGATTTTCAGTTTCGACATTATAAAGTGACTTGCCACAGGGACAGCCCCCCTGGCTTCTCCCATTGGCTTCATATATATTGATGAAAATTTGTTTCCACTGGCATTATAGATTTGATGAATGCGACATCTTTTTTGTAAACGTCGGGAGCAAAAAACTCCATACCCCAATGTTCGGAATGGAAGATGGTTGTGGTATTATTTATTAGGAAGATAGAGAACCATTTGATCTTCCCCTCTATGTCTATATTGTTATATGATAAATAATTTACAACGTCTGGTGTAATTTTCCCTTTGAATATAGTAAGGTCGTATTCCTTAGTTTTTTCAAACCCTTTAAGCACAGATTGCACTTCCTCCACAATCAATTTCTCTTCATTCCAGCAATGGATTTCTATAGTATCTGAACGTAATAAAAAGTACTTCATTAAAGGAACCCAGTAATCAATTTTTTCATAAACAAATAAACTAAAATACAGCTGGTATTTCATTTTATACCTCATTTCGTTATTTTTAATGGCCACATGGACAGATCCATGGCTTTACATTAGAAAAATGTCAAGGGTCTTTTCCACTTGGTTCAGGGAGGAGAAGAAGAATGCTTAAGAAAATGAATATATTTTTAATTATTATACTCCTTATTGCATTAACTGGCTGCACCCCAGACAGCACAGCAGATGTTGGTCGGCTTAACATGAATGAGGAACTCGTCAATTCGGCAAGGATTATTCAAGACACAAGTGAAGGAAGTATTCTTGTTGATAGTACCTATTATTCAATCGATAAAGCTGTAATTAGTACGACTTCTGGCAAAAAAATTACTGCCAAAGATCTTCAGCCCGGAAGCCTTATAAATCTAAAAACGACTGGATTTATCATGGCATCCTTCCCTGGTCAAGGAGAAGCTACTAGTGTCATCACCTATGATGACCAGAGAAGCCAGGAAATAAGCGAAGCGGTTCGTTACATCCTCAAACATCAGCCTATGGGAGATATCATTTCGCCTTCTTTACAAAAAATAACTGATGATAAACTAATCATTCATTTCTTTGAATGGACTACCAACGGAAAAAAATACGAAGCTACTCTCAATTTAAAAAATAAGGATCTAAAAGTAGTAGAGATTAAAAATGAGTTTGCCGAGAAGTTAAAAAAAGAACAGGAGGCAATCCTCAAAAATAAAAAAGATTTTATGTACACCGGGTACATCACGAAGGTTTTACCAAATGGATTCCGTATTAACAGAGTCGATTTTACTTTTGACAAGTCAATAACGTTTAAAAACCAAAAAGGAGCAAGTCTAACATTAGAAAACTTTCTGGTCGGAGATTTTGTAACTGCCTACCATGCCAGCTTATCAACAGAGACTTTTCCGTATAAAGGAACACTGTATCAACTTGAACAACTCATGACTAAATCGCCATCTACAGAGTGGGTAAAATCCTTAACTGAAAGCGGGAAATTTATCGAACCTGTCATCATGGATACCTGGCAGGAACAAGACGGTACTAAAACAGTTAAGATTATTGATATAAAAAAAACCAGGAAGCTCCTTTACATTGTGAATTACAATCATAAAACTGGAAAACAAACCGTTAAAGAGATTCCGAATAAATAGGAAAAAGTGACAGACAAAATTATATGTCTGTCACTTTCTTCTGATTCAGGTTTCGTTAGAATAGCACCTGAATTTTATCTCATTTGTCCAATCGTAATTGAGTTTCCATTGCGGACCAGCGGCTGTTCAACTGCATCAGCTACACGGCCAATTGGCAAATAAAGTTTTCCTTCGAAAACAAAGGATTCTAATGTGGTGAATTGACGGCCGTTAATATAGATTTTCTTTTTATGTGTATCAAAGATAGTCGTTCTATCCTTAGCTACAATTCTGAATTGACCAGATTTATAGGAGTTAGGTGTACCAAACCAATTAGGTATGGTTCTCGCCGGTACATATACTGAACCATTCTTTATAAGCGGGACAACTTTTTCATTTGCTCCAAAATCATATTTTACGTCATCAACATAATAAATGTGTGAATTGACGGTAAGTTTCAAGATCCTTTCATTAGCCGGTTTTGCTTGAGCATCAGGAACTGATAATGAAGACAGTGACAACATCAAAACAAACATAAACGTTAGAGATTTTTTCATACTTCCTCCTCCTAAAAAAGTTCTTGTACTCACTTTATTAGACGATTAAGAGGTGTAAATGTATCAGTTTTCTTCTTTTTATTTGCAGTAATTAATGTAGCCATATTCAACAGGCTGGCTACTATCATTTAGGTCACAGCATTTTATTAGGCTTCGAATAAACTTGGAATTCATTCTGAGGTGGTCTTCGTAAATCATTGGCCATCTCAGTTCATATATATGGTCTGTTATCTCCCATTTACTAACTGGCTTCCCGCAAGCTAAGTTTCCATCTCGTATGATCAATTTACAGGAGCCCTTATCTGGATATGCTAAAGAATTCCACTAGGGAGAGTACTTCTTTTTTATTAAAAATAAATGTTTCACCGCTTTCGTTAGTAAATCTGGCTGTCTTTCTGTAAGGGTTTAGCCAAAAGTCAAAAACCATATGACTTGTGTCTTCGAAAAAAAGGGTAACTTGTAGATTTGGTTCTTTTCTCGTCTTGGGACCGGAAGAAAACTCAGCATTTTCAAGTATCTCTATAAAAGTACTAACATCTTTCGGATCAACTACCTCAACACTAAGCAGCCCTGCATCGCTTGTTGAAAAAAGTTTCTGCAAACCCCGTCCTGATAGAGATATTTTACTCACTTCGGTTGAGACTTTGAAATATCTTGACTGCTCCTTGATGCCACATCCTAAAAGAAAACCAATAGACAATACTAACAAAACAACTAAAATTAGTTTCTTAAGATTCATGGCATGTCTCCTTCTCCCTTTTATAATCTAGACGAAAAATTCATCTATTTAGTTACCCTTAAAACAGCAATGAGGCCACAGGGACTGACCCCCTGGCTCAGTTTGAGGCCACAGGGTCAGACCCCCTGGCCCAGTTTTAAAAAGAGCCATGGGACCTGTCCCCCTGGGTCACAAAAATTATTGATTTTGCCTGATACATACGATCCCGGTATTCATATCCAATGACAATGCTGCCTGCAAAAGCACCTGGAGACAGCTGGGGATACAATACAGCATAAAGTTTATTATCTCTTATTTCGTACTTAATGATGCTGCCAAAGTTTATCCCTGGAAATATGGTATGGGGCAAAAGCTTCAACTTTTTAACATCAATTTGATAAGACTTTTGTCCAATCGTTATCACTGCTTTGTTTTTTGTTAAGCTTGATTTTAAATTATTATTTACAATTGCCATTGGGTTGTCAACCAGTACTTCTCTCAACTGCTGACCATTTACATGAAAGACAGCCACTTCTTGCTCTAAGACGCCTGTACCATAACCTTTGGTCAGGATAATAATCAGTTCTTTCTTTTTATCACCATTAATATCATCGTAATGGATTTCAGGGGCGTAAGTGGGATTGGAGACATTTATCCAGAGTGGCCTGGAATACTCACTTCCCTGAAAATTCAACTTAAAGTCGTAAAAAAGACTATTCCTCTCTATGGCATGCAAAGTGATGCTGTCTGATTTGGCGACTATTTTATGTTTTGGTTCTGAAGCTCCAGCTTCATTTGATAAACTCACTAAGAGTATAGACAATAAGATAAATACTACTCTCTTCAATAGCCCTCACCTCGTTTTTAGCATTCCCAAATTGTGAGCCAAGGGGACAGACCCCGTGGCCCAGCTTCAAAAAAAAGCCAAGGGACCTGTCCCCTTGGCTCTTCATGTTCTCTTAACCATAATGGCCCCCGGCCCATTCCTCTCCTCATCCCAAACCGTCTGAATCTCAAATGTCCCCGGCTCGAAAAACAAATCAAATCTCATTTTGATATCTTCCTGCATCGGCAAATTTTTTGCATCTTTTATGCTGATCCAATGCAGCTCCCCTTCCGGCGGATTCTCCAGCAGTTCGCCCTCAAAGTCCTTCGTCCAATAATTCATCATCATATACCGCTCATTTTTCACCGGATTCACAAACTCCGAAATCCCCTTAAATACAAGATTGCTCACTTCAAGGCCGGTTTCTTCCCTGACCTCCCGGATTGCTCCATCAGTAAAGCTCTCCGGGAATTCCACTCGCCCGCCCGGCGGAAGAAAGCCCTTAAAGTGGTCATGCTGCCTGTCCAGCAGCAGCACTTTATCTCCATCCTGAATCATCACCACTGTCCAGATTTTATAGGTTATTTGATTCTCCAAAATATCTCCTCATTTCGTGCCAGGGGGTCAGGTCCCCTGGCCCAGCCTCAAAATGAGCCAAGGGACCTGACCCCCTGGTTCATTTTCTGCGGATTAACATGTACACTAAGGTTCCCCCCGCTAGAAATAGACCTGTGCCCAAGAGAACTGTTACATAAGATACTCCAACTACAGCTGTATCATAGCTGGTCTCTCTGCTTTCAAGCACAGACCACCAATCATTCTCTGTAGAAAAATAGATGGCCATGAACAGCCATGTAAGAAAGGTGAAAAGAGTAAGTAAGAATACGATGATTTTAGTTCCCAAGGCAACCTCCAAATAAATCAATTATTGGCATTGTACAGCAGGGAAGTTAGAATCCTGCTGGTTAAACAGTTATACAATGAACCCTATTTTCCTCTTAATATCATTTAAAAAAGGTTCACTTGCGGTCCTGGTTTTTACTGCACCTCCTGCAATCAAGCCGGGGGGACAGACCCCATGGCCCATTCTCAAAAAGAGCCAAGGGACCTGTCCCCTTGGCTCAAAGCCACTTCCGAATATCCATGATAGCCTGCAGATGCATGCCTTCATGGAATATCGTCCGGATCAGCACTTGTTCGATTGTCCGCATTCCCATTTCTGTTGGCGGATATTCTTTTTCAAGGCGGTGGCCATAGGCTTTCCTCAGGCATGTCGGCTGCTGTCTCAGCAGATCCTTAAGTTCATCAAATGAGGGTGTTTCTTCAGTAAAATCAGCAGGTGTTGAGCCATAGCCAAACCAGGTGCGGAATGCTTCCGGCACCGGTGATTTTTCCTTCGTCAGCGCTTCAATCCATAAATATTGGTCCAGATAAATATGCCCCATATTCCATCTGATGTTATTGCGGAATTTATCGGGAACAATCTCTGCCTGACCGGCGGTTATTCCTTCTAACACAAGCAGAATATCTTCCCTGTAAGCTTGCAGCTGGGTGAAAAGATTTTCGTGGCGGTCATTCATTTTTTGAACTCCTTCTTATAATGACATCCACCATAAGTTCCACAAAACATGGCGCCAATCCTTCTTGAAAAAAGAGCCAGGGGGACAGACCCCATGGCCCAGCCACAAAAGGAGCCAGGGGGACAGACCCCGTGGCCCAGCCGCAAAAAGAGCCAGGGGACCTGTCCCCTTGGCTCTTTATAATGTTTCGGTATTCGATTTTTTCTGCGGTGCAAACCATCCGAGGAGGGCTATTGCGATCAGTATTCCGTAGAAGACCAGTGTCCAGCCTGTGCTGTGCGGAAAGTGGTGGTCTAGGACGCCGATATCTTCGTGCGCAAGGGTGATGACAGCAAGCTTGACTCCGACCCACGCTACAATGGCATAGGCGGTTGTTTCAAGTGCCGGTCGTTTCGCAAGCAGCTGCACAAACCAGGTTGCAGCGAATTTAATAAGGACCAAGCCCGCGATTCCGCCAAGGACCACGACAATGAACTGTCCGCCGTCCATGCCGCCGAAATCATCGAGCGGTGAATCCGGCAGTCCCAAAGCAAGTGCAACCGCAGCAAGGATTGAGTCAATTGCAAATGCCAAATCGGCTAATGCAATTTTCCCTACCGTCGGCCAAAATCCCTTGCCGCGGGACTCTTCTTTCAGATCCTCGCGGTTATGTTCGTTGTCTTTCCCAAACTTCGCTTTAATCACATGCTTCAATCCCAGGTAAAGCAGGTAAGCCGCCCCGATTGCCTGTATCTGCCACACGTTGGCAATGAAGGAAATGGCAAAAAGCGCGATAAATCGAAAGGCAAATGCCATAATAATTCCGTAGTTGATAGCTCTTTTCTTCTCTTCCTCAGGCAGATGCTTCGCGATGACAGCCAGTACAAGCGCATTGTCAGCAGAAAGCAAGCCCTCCAATCCAATTAAAATCAGTAATGCCCATGCATATTCAAGCCATATGCCCTCCATAAAAACACTCCTCTCAACAACAATACATTTTTTGTAGATTTCCCTGATAAGGCAGTTTATAACCATTTAATTAAGCATTAATCATTTTCTTTTTTAAATGATCCCCTCAATGTATACAATAACTCCATTTTATAACACATGATGTTGTCTGCAGTATTATTTTTTCAAATAGTTTTTTTAATCATAAATCAAAATAATTACGTTTTACATTGACACATTTTTTCGCACATAGTATATTCAGTAAGGTATAAATAGTAACAATTACGATTTATACAATACATAATGATTGGAGCGATATCATTTATGAGCAAAAAGCTTACCAGTTCTATTTTTTTCCTTTTCTTATTAGGCATCATCCTTGCAGGCTGCCAGGAAAAGAGCGATGCACCGGCTAAAGAGGCAGCCCCTGAGGAATCCGCTGAAAATGCCGAGGAATCCACTGAGAGTGCCGAAGAAAGCCATGATCATGAACATGACCATGATGACGAGGAAGATCATGAACACGAGCATGACCACAGCCACGGCTCAGAGGAAGAACAACAAATCTATTCAGGGATATTTGAAGATGACCAAGTCGAAGACCGTCCTTTATCTGACTGGGAAGGCGACTGGCAGTCTGTTTATCCTTATCTGCTGGACGGAACGCTGGATGAGGTTTTTGAACACAAAGCTGAAACAAAAAAGGATAAATCCGCTGAGGAGTACAAAGCTTATTATAAAACTGGTTATGAGACAGACGTTGAACGAATTGTTATCAAGGATAACGAGATGACATTTTACAGAAATGGTGAAGCAAAAACAGGAGAATATGAATATCACGGCTACGAAATCCTGACCTATGAAGCTGGAAACCGGGGCGTCCGTTTTCTATTTGATCTGGCAGGAGAAGAAGCAGACGGGCTGCCAAAGCATGTCCAATTCAGCGATCACAGCATCTACCCGACAAAAGCCCATCATTACCACATTTATTTCGGGGATGAAGAACATGCAGAACTTCTGAAAGAACTGGAGCACTGGCCAACCTATTATTTCTCTGATTTAAGCGGAGAGGAAATAGTGCATGAAATGACTGCTCATTAATAAATTTGAGCTGAGAGAGATATTGCCCTTTTGCAGGTGATATTTGTCTCTCAGCTTTTTTAATCTGCATCATTTTTTGGGTAAATTGCTCAGTGTTTAAATCGTTTCACTGCTTTTTTTAACCAAGCCCCTTTTATCCTGCCAACAAGCCTGAAGGAAGAGCTTCTATCCTTATAAAATCTCCCCTATCACCCGCCCAATAAACGCTCTTTATTCTCTTCCAAGTGCTTCATAATTCCTTGAATGCCAGACTCATAGCTTCTCACCGCTTCTTCATTTGGTTCAGAACCACTCTGCAAAAATTGCTTCCATTCTCCTTCTAACTGCTCCAGTGACTTTCCATAGACGGCCTGGATTGTTGTTGCAAGGTCCGGTTCACCATGAATTTCTAAGAATTTTCCCAGTCCATATTCATTGATAAGATACCTTGTAAACGAAGCGGATTCGATGTAAGCCAGCCATCTGAGGGAGGATGAGTCTTTATCCAGGTTTGTATAGGAGAAGAATCTGTCATCCAGCAGCAGGGTTTCAAGAGGCAGTATGATGTCTTTAGAGATTAAATCCTTCATGATTTCATGTGTATCTTCCTTATAATTAGGATTCACACTTCTTTCCGAATAGGTTTCCTGCATAAAAATCGCCAAGCCTTCTTGTGTAACTTGTCCTTTTTCATCATTAAAAAGTGCATGGGTCATTTCATGAATGAGCGGATCATTTCCTTCTGAAATATAATAAAGATTGATGGTGCCGCCGTTATGGGAGCTGACCTTTTGCTCATTATGCAGATTCAAATAAATCCTGGAGGGTGGAGAAAGAGAAATCTTTTCTTTTTGCAATGCCGCATAAAAGCCGAGGATTTCTTCTTTGATCTGCTTTAGCGTATCCGTTGAAAACTCCCCTTTATTTTGCATAACAATATCAATTTTCCCATCTTCTGTTTTAAAATTTGTCAATTCATTTTTTGGAGGCTCAGCTCTTTTGGTGACCTCGGCATCCTTGTCAGTATTGGTACAGCCGATAAGAAGCCCCATTAGCAAAATGGCAGCAGAGGCGGCCTTTATCCTTCTGCCCGCCTTCCCCTTCCTATTGTTAATGTCCATCTCCATCAAACACCCCTCTCATCTCCTCAGGCACAATCATCACATCCTGTATTTCATACCGATCATCAGGCGTTAAATGAAGCAGCACCATTTCGCCATTTTCAAATTTTAACAGCTCGTAGGTATTGAAGCTTGTACCTGAACTCATCCTTACCTTAATTTGCTGCAGCAGCTCATCAGAGATTTTCGCCTTTCTTCCCTCGGCCATGAGTGTTCTGGCCTGCTGATCATTTTCTGTCCTGACCGCTTCCTTGAATATCAGCCCAACTTCACCAGCATCTGGTTTGCTCAACTCTTTATAGACAACCAGCCCTAATCCTATGTTCAGAAAAATAGATGCAGCAATAAGTATATTCTTGACTCGCATCGCTTCACTCCTTACTTAGCCGGATATTAGTAGCCAAATTGGTTCAATATAAACTTCAGCACCGGCAGCAGGATCAGAATCAAAACGCTTTGATAAAAAGAAGTCAAAATATCCTTTTTCCACGTATTCCTTTCAGGATAGCGATTGGCCAAGCGCTGAAACAGAAGCAGCACAAGCCACCAGAAAAATAAAGCGGTCAGCACCGTTTGTATATCACTATAAAACATCCTTGCTCCCCCTTTGCCGACAATTTACTTAATCACATATACGGTTTATAAGGAAAAAAGTTCCTTTTTATTAGTACAAAAAAAGCATTTCCCCATCAAAAGGAAATGCCCATTGCTTCTTTATTCTTTTTTCCGTTCTTTTCCGAAAAAGCCCCAATCCAGGAAGGCATATACGGCCATATATACGGCTGCCTGGATACAATTAGAAAGGAGGTGGACTTCCTTTTCTGTTAGAAAGTCATACAAGCTAAACCAGGCTATCAGGATGATAAGCAATAGGATATAAAAATTCTTCCTGGATTTTCGCAGAAATTTCAGCACTTGCCGCTATTTCGCACCCTCATCAGGCTGATGGATCCCAAAGATATTGCCTTCTGTATCCACATAATATCCCTGCCACGCCATCCCCGGCAGAGCGTATTTCGGCAATGCGACCTTTCCGCCGTATTCAATGATTTTAGCTTCCGTGCTGTCATAATCTTTAACACCTAAAGTACAGGAATAGCCGTTCACTGGCTGACCGGGTTCGGGCGGCGGGCTCTGGCGTTTGATCAAGGCCCCATTGATGCCCATTTCACTGTCTTCACCCGTCACTGCGCCGAAGTATGGCATCCCGGCATATTCGCTCCAGTCCTGAAACGACCAGCCAAACACATTTCCATAAAACTTTTTCGCACGCTCCAAATCATCCACATGAATTTCGAAATGAATTAGTCTTCCCATGATTTCCTCCCGATTTCCAATTATAATTTCTAATACTAACTTCGAGCTATCTTTAGGAATACCTTCTACAAAAAAAGCCTGCCCCAAAGTTTTTTGGAGCAGGCATCTTTTCTATTAGTGGATATCCTTTTTCCTGAAATTTCCGCCCTTTACTTCGGAAACATCATAAACAGTGACAAAGCAATCGGGGTCAATTTCATTGATGATTTCTTTCAGCTTGGTTTCTTCCATGCGGTTGATGACACAGGTGATTTCCCTGAATTTTTCATGGGAAAAGCCTCCGTAGACTTCTTTATAAGTCGCACTTCGGCCCAGACGGTCGCGAATGGTCTCTACCATCAATGCAGGCTGAGTGGTGATAATCTGAAAAGTTTTGGAACCGCTCAGTCCCACCTCAACAATGTGAATGACCTTGGATGCGATAAAGTAAGCAATTGCTGACAGGATTGCCCCCTGCAGCCCAAACACGGTTGAAACGAAGATAAATACAAAAATGTTCAAGAAGAGAATGATATCACTCGTCCCAAACGGCAATTTCCGGGACAGCAGCACGGCCAGCATATCGATGCCATCCAAAGCACCGCCATTCCGCAGCGCCAGCCCCATGCCAAACCCGAGGATGATCCCCCCAACCACTGTGACCAGCAAGGTATCGCCTTCAATGATTGCCGGGGTATGATGCATCATGCTTGTCCCTATAGCCAGGGAAGCAATTCCGATGATGGAAAGGATCGCAAAGGTTTTTCCGATCTGCTTATATCCCAGCCAGATAAACGGGATGTTCAGGACCGCGATCAAAATCCCTAATGGAAAATCAAATAATTGCGCCCCAACGATACTGAGGCCTGTGACACCTCCATCTGAGACATCGTTCGGAATCAGAACGGTTTCGAGGCCATATGCAGCTATGACTCCCCCGAGGATGACCAGCAGCACCCTCATAGCAAATTTCAGTTTATTCGACTTATGCTTTCTCTTTTCAGTCATAAAATTTCCTGCCTTTACTCTATTTTCATTTTTACAGTGTATCATATTTTAGCCAATCCCCAACACTACTTCACACTTGCCAGGGGAAAGAGCCTTGCCCGCCCTTGTCCCTGAACAGCATATCCTGTTTAATATAAGTTAGGAAATTTACACTAAGGAGTACAAAAGATGTCTGGGAAAGAACAGTTTATACAAATTACTAAAGTACTTGAATATATAGATCAGCATTTGCAGGATACTTTGCCGCTTGAAAAATTGGCCAAGGTATCGACTTACTCCCCTTTTCATTTTCAGCGCATCTTCAAATCATTCATGGGAGAATCCCCGGCTGCATATATAAAAAGGCTCCGGCTCGAGAATGCCGCACACTTATTGATATATGAGCGTGAGATTCCAATTACCGAGGTAGCCCTCATGTGCGGATTCTCCTCCATCTCTTATTTTACCTATTCATTTAAAGAAAATTTCAGTACGAGCCCCAAGAAGTGGCGTGAAGGAGCCTATCTGGAATTATTTCCGAGAGTCTATCAGGATAGCAAGAAATCTAAACTTTTCAGCAATATAAAGAAAGAGGAACAGCAGCAGAATCCCTATAATGAGTTTAGATGGCTGGACCTGGATAAAGTCAGGACCATTGAGCTTCCAGTTTGCGCAACTGTGAATAGACAAAGCGTCGGCCCTTACACGGAAGGAATCCCGGATGCCTGGGAAGACCTCTACCATTGGACAACATCAAGGGAGCTAATGAAACCGGATCCGTTCACCTTTGGTGTGCCGAGAAATAATCCATATATAACACCTCCGGAAAAAACCAGATATGACTGCCGCATAGCAATTGATCAGGATAAGATCCCGGAGGGCGAACCCGCCTTTCTTTTTAAAGGGGGAAAGCATGTTGTATATGAGTTTGATGAACCTGTCGATTACAGTGAAAGAGGCAGACTGATTGAATGCTATTCTGAACTGTACAGCTTCTGGCTGCCGAGAAGCGGATACAGGTATCTGGATAATCCCGTGGAATTGGTTGATGTAAAGCCGCTCAAAGGGTCGCTGTCAGTAGAGTGTAAAATCAGGGCAATATGCCTGGCCATCGAACCCAAATAAAGGAGCAATCTTATGTCAATTGATTGGAGCAGCATCTCCCTCCTTCCGGTAATTGCCGGAGGAATGGTATACATCCTTTACGGAGGAATCTATTATTCAATCGCCTTATCGAAAAAGTATACAAGCAATCATGAAATCATCAATAAACAAAGCCAGGGCCCATTCAAATATATCTACTCAGTTATTATTGCATTCATGATTTCATATTTAATGGCTGCCGTCCTTCAGGCGACCGGCTCTGACAGCCTGCTGGATGGCGCAGTGCTGGGATTTTCCGCCGGATTATTGATCTCCATCGTTTATGTAAAAAATGCTTTATTCGGACTTGTCACAAAGAAATCATTGGTTATTGCTGTTGGAGACCATATAATTGCATTTACTATGGTGGGGATGGTTGTGGGGTTATTTTTATAAGTATTGAAGAAAGGTGCCTGTCCAGTATTCTATTACAAGGGCAGGCACCTTTTTATGCAGCGAGAAGAGAGCTGTGTGATGTTTCCTCATTAGACCAATGACCCGCTCGTGTACTCCTCTAAGGCCTGGCAGCATTTTTCATCTTCCAAAGTAAGATAAACACTTTTGCGGAAAGATTTGCAGTGTTTCTTAAGCCGGGCGGCTTCTCTGCTCAATTCTTCAATCGTTTGAAAGTCAGTATTCGTGTTGAGGACAACAGCAATGGATAGACCAAGGATCGGGACACTGTCCGGGATTCCCATCCGGTTTACTGCCTGGATGCACCCTTCCTTAAGCTCTTCTTCCGAGTAAAATGAACGGGCATAATCATCAAATCTTTCGAGAATCGCCGAGCAGATGTTTTGATAGTTATGATGAGGGAAAACCGCAATAAAATCATCCCCTCCAATGTGCCCGATAAAGGAATGGCTGCTCATGGGACTTGCAGCAATCACATCTTTCATTATTGCTGCTGTTGCCTGGATGACCTCATCGCCAGTTTTGAATCCAAATGTATCATTGAAGGTTTTAAATGAGTTGATGTCAATATAAAGCACGGTATATTGATCCGAGGACATTGCCTTCTTAAGGGCATTTTTAATCTCGAAATTGCCCGGGAGCCCTGTCAGCGGATTTGAATATCTTGCTATGCTGATCTGTTCCTCCGCCAGCTTCATCAGGAGATTCCGGATGCTCACTGTACCAATCAGCAGGTCTTCTTTCGTTACAATTACGTAATCATACAGCTGCTCCTGTGTCCGGTCCATAGCAAGGGCACTGGCTTCCGTAATTGGGACAGAATGGTCGATAACAAGAGGCTCCGGGATCATGACCAGCTCAACTTTCCGCTTCATGAACAGGTCAAAGCCGTACTGAGTGGACAACTTTTGATAAAATTTCGTTTTCGACACCAGCCCGACCGGCCGGCTGTCCATACAGACAACGACCCCTTCAATTTCCGGCGTTTCCTTAAAAATGGAATAAACATATTCACATTTTGTCGAAGGAGCAACAAACATGACTCTCTCGGCGATTTCTCCAATCGTCGCTTGCATAACGACACCTTCATTTCAGTACAAAGTTATAGATGAGTGCTGGGCCTTCCAAGGTAATATCCTTGTCCCAATTGAATGCCTGCCTGCCTGGCAATCATTAATTGCTCCGCAGTTTCAATCCCTTCAAGCGTAACGGCCACGCCTTCGCTGATAAAATAGGCAGCAATCCAATCAAGGAACTTTTGCTTTTTCACAGACTCAGCCAGGTTTTCACAAAAATAACGGTCAAGCTTGACGATATCCGGCTCAAGCTCCAGAGCAATCCGCAAGGAAGACTGTCCTTTTCCAAGATCGTCAAGTGCGATCCTGAAGCCAAGAGACTTCAAATATTGGACAATATCCTTCAGCCTGTTTAAAGAAACAACCGATTCAGCTTCATTCAACTCAAACGTAATCTGTTCCGGCTTCAGCAATGCTTTCTTCATTATATCATCGATTTTCCATAAAAAAGCCGGTTCCAGCATTGTAGATGGGAAAATATTCACAGATAAACGGAAAGATGCAGCAGCTGCAGCTTGATATTCAAATGTGCTGATGCTCCGGGCAATCGAAAAAACATCCAGCTCATACAGCTTTCCGTTCTGTTTGGCCATTGCAAACAGCACTTCGGGATTTTGGATCTCAAAGCTTCTGATCAGTCCTTCATAACCTGCAATACAATGCTCTGCCAAACTGAATATAGGCTGAAACGCATGGCAGAAATTGAACATATGGAAGTTTTGATCTTCTTTAGATTCAAACAGCATAGTTGTCATCAAAAATACCTTCCTAAACATAAAGTCGATAATCCAAATGTACTACTTCTCTGTTAAATTCGTGTAAGGTTCTTGTAAAAATCTTTCTAGGTATATAAGAATTTGACAAGCTTCCTACATGGCAGCCAAAGATAAAAAAAGGGAAAGCCCCTATGAGCTCCCCCCATCATTGCGCTTCCCACTGATCAAGGAAAGCCTGTTCATAACTGCGTTTTTTCCAAAGCTAAAAGTCGTCCATAATTTTTACTAGGCCGCCGGTACGGGCTGACTCCACAGCTGCCGCTGCAATTCCCTGGGTTCGGCAGGCATCCAAATAGTCCGTTTTAATCCCGGAGGCGTACCCTGTCTTAATCGCATGAATAAAAGCTCTTGCTTCAAGTATGTATGGGATTTCTTGATCCTTCCACTCTGTTATTATCCCATTCTCCCTTTTTGTCAGCCTTTCCTGATCAAGCTGGAGAATGCCCCAACCTGCACTGGCATCCGTTCTGGCTTTCACTGCCCAATAATAATAATCACCGTCCCCAAAAAGACAGCACAGGCTGTTGCAATCAGCCTCCAGTGGAATCTTTCTTCAGAGGCCAACAGCATCCTGGCCAGGAAAATCGTAATGATCGGCTCAATAGCCGCTATGGTACTGACATACGATACATGAGTATAAAGAAGGGACACGAAAAAAGAGACTTGGGCAAACCCTGTCACAATGCCGGCTGCCACAAAATAGAGATTGATATTTTTAAAGTTCCATGCCAATGTCAGCTTCAGCTGCTTTCTGCCAATTTCCATCAAAATAAACACGAGCAGGGCGAATACGGAGCCAATCAATGATCCTAAGACTGCATCAGAATCATACAGAATTCCTAATTTTCTCAGCCCCTGGCCAATGCCAAAGCAGATGGCCGCAGCAATCGCCAGCATGAACCCCGATTTATCCTCTCGTTCCGCATGGTCTTCTGCTGAGCGGAAGTCAAATCGTTCCTGCAGAAAGAGGGAGGTCAGGATGACGAGGATTCCAGTCCCGGCAAGAAGAGAAATGGTTTCTCCTAGTAAAAGAACGGCCATGATAATGGTGAATACCGGGGCAGCATTTTTCAGTGCGGCCGCCCTGGAGGAGCCTATTTTTCGAATACCGGCAAACAGAAGAGTCCTGCCTAAAAATACCGTACAAAATCCTGCCAGCATATAAAAAAAGACACCAATCCAGCTAACAGGCGCCATCTCTTTTTCCCCAAAAAGAAACATCGATCCGTATATCCCCGTCACGGTCAGTACACAAATGAACAGAGACAGGAAACTGCCATTATCCTGCGGGGATTTTCTCATCCCAAGCTGGATGAATATATAGTTGAAAGAATAAGCTATGGCACAGAAAACGGCTAAAATAACCCCCATGCTGTCACTTCCCCTTCCCGCATTTAGGCTCTCAATGCTTCCATTGTATTTCGGTTCTCTAAAATGGTTCTGGATTTCTGCTGCCGGCTTACTGGAATCCCAAATGAAAAAGCCTGTCCGCTAAAGGAATAGCAGACAGGCTTTTTAAAATGATTTAGAGGTAAATTAAAATTCAGCATTCCCCGGAGTACGCGGGAATGGGATAACATCACGGATGTTCTTCATGCCTGTGAGGTACATGATCAGGCGCTCAAAGCCGATTCCGTAGCCGGAGTGCTTGGTTTCTCCATACTTGCGGAGCTCAAGATACCACCAGTAGTCCTTCAGGTCCATGCCCATCTCAGTGATTCTTTCTTTAAGGAGCTCTTCCCTCTCCTCACGCTGGCTTCCGCCGATCAGCTCGCCGATTTCAGGAACAAGCAGGTCTGCAGCGGCAACGGTTTTGCCATCATCATTCGCTCTCATATAGAAAGCCTTGATATCTTTTGGATAGTCTGTGACAAAGACAGGACGCTTATAAATGACTTCACTCAGGTAGCGCTCATGCTCTGTCTGCAGGTCTGCACCCCATTCAGGCTGATATTCGAACTTCTCGCCTGACTCTTTAAGCTGCTCGATTGCATCCGTGTAAGTCACGCGTGCATAGTCAGTATTCAGCGCTGTGTTCAGCCTTTCGATAAGAGTTTTATCGATAAAGCTGTTGAAGAATGTAATTTCCTCAGGAGCTTCGTTCAGCACATACTGAATGACATGCTTAATCATCGCTTCTGCCAGGTCAAGGATATCCGGCAGCTCAGCGAATGCCACTTCCGGTTCAACCATCCAGAACTCAGCCGCATGGCGGGTTGTGTTAGAGTTTTCTGCACGGAAAGTCGGCCCGAATGTATACACCTTCTGGAAAGCAAGAGCGAATGCTTCTGCTGATAGCTGCCCGCTGACGGTCAGATTGGCTTCTCCATTGAAGAAGTCCTTGCTGAAATCCACGTCGCCTTCATCCGTTTTAGGAACATTATTCATGTCCATCGTTGTCACACGGAACATCTCGCCGGCACCCTCCGTATCACTGCCTGTGATGACTGGAGTTTGAGCGTAAATAAAGCCTTTTTCCTGGAAGAAGTTATGGATGGCATAAGAAGCCAGAGACCTGATCCGGAAAACAGCTGAATACGTATTCGTGCGCGGACGCAGATGGGCAATCGTCCTCAGGTATTCAAAAGAGTGCTTCTTCTTTTGCAGCGGATAGTCTGAATTTGATTTACCCTCAATCGTAATCTGTTCAGCTTTCATTTCAAATGGCTGCTTCATGTCAGGCGTCAGAACGATGGAACCTTCTATAGAAACAGTAGAGCTGATGGCCGCTTTTGTGATGTCTTTAAAATTCGGCAGCTCGTCACCGTAAACGACCTGGACATTTTTAAGAAAAGTGCCGTCATTGACTTCAAGGAAGCCGAAAGTCTTTGAATCGCGGGACGTACGGACCCAGCCGGTTATACGCACCTTCTCATTCAAATGGGCTTCAGGATCTCTGTACAGCTCTTTAACAGTTGCTTTAATCATGATTGATCCTCCTAAAAAAATAATGTTCATAAAAAAAAGCCTACGTCCCCCTAAAAGGGACGAAAGGCTTTGCTTCCGCGGTACCACCCACATTGCCGCAAAATGCGGCCAGCTTATCAATTCCGGCAGATAACGTCCCGGACACGTCTAAGCCTACTCAGTGAGCCTTTTCGGTTAGAACTCAGAGGTGTTCTTCGCTCATGCATCCTCATCAGGCTCACACCACCCCTGACTCGCTTTAGATTACAGCACCAGCTACTCTTCCTCATCATCGATTTCGTTTGTTTAGTTCAACACCATATATATTAATCGAAGAGCGGGATAGTTTCAACTGGGATATTGGCTGCAGGGCAGATTAATCTCTTCATTAAGCATTATTGCCGAAAGTTTGAGGGGATAAACAGCTTGAGGAGCGGGTTTCTTGGGTTGGTTGGTGGGCCAGGGGGTCAGGTCCCTTGGCTCCGTTTTGGGCCAGGGGGTCTGTCCCCTTGGCTCTGTCCTTGGCTCCGTTTTGGGCCAGGGGTCTGTCCCCTTGGCTCCCTTACTCGCGGTAATGGCATGAATGAGCAGGGGCACATAAATTTCCAGAATGCTATAATAATAGAAAAAGCCAAAAGGATGCTCACATTGAAATCTTTAAAAATGAAGGCCTTCACCTGGATTGAATCCCTTAATGATCAATACTCAATTAACAGCTTTACTGGTAATCATGCCGCTTATTTTAAGCTTGATGGATTTGCCGATGAACCAGAGGTTTATATCCGTTTTACCGATGCTGGTCTGGACTTTGGATATGAAGCTGTACAATGGAATGGACCTATTCCGGCTCCGGTGCCTGGCATTTATACAAAACATTCTTTATCCTGGAAGGAAGTTCAATCCTTGAACAGAGAAGAGCAGCAGGACGTGATGCTTGAACTGCTGCTTAAGACTATTAACACCAGAAAAAGGCAATATCGAAAGTGTCAGTTTTGCGGTGAAAAGGTTGCCAAGGAGCATCGGTTTGACAATGATACATGCCATGGCTGCGCATCGCGGCAATTTGGGGTTGTTTACTAGATTTAATGGAGATGTACAATATACTACTTTACCAATGATTTGAGGTGCCCCAATGTGGAATCTAACAACTCAAGCAAAAGAAGCATTCTTAAAGCATAACCTCCTCTCCATTCCTGAGACAGACTCTGACTGGGAAAGCACCTTGAGAGAAGCCAAGGAAGAAGGAGAAGATCTCCCTGCCCGCCTGAAAGAGGAACTGGAGGATATAAAAGCTGAGCTGCTGACTGTGCTCCCGAGCCGCTTTGTTCCTTATCTTGAAAATGGAACGCTCAATCAGCCTTCCCTGCCAAAATCGGTCCGGGAGGAATATATTCAATGGATGCGTAATAGTGACAGGGAGTTTGAACAGGTTTTGGATGCCGCATACGAGCAGACAACACAGGCTGCTGCCCATTTATCACCTGCTGTCCAGGAAGTTTTCACAGATAGCCTCCATGATGCCATCATAGAGCGGATTGAGCGGGAGAATGGCAATCTTCATCTTTATATCAATACAGAGAGCGGTTTTTCCACCAAGCCTTATATTCACATTACTTTCCATGATATCACTGAAGAAGAAGCCGCTGAGCAGCTGCAGACCGGCCAATGGCTGATATACTATGAGCTGCAGAAAACGGCTGCGGGCTTTGCCTTCCGTGTTCTGTTTGAATGCCCGGATGCCCAGTGGACCATTTATATGAAGGATTTGACTGTGCAGTATTTTTATAGGCCGGTGCTTTATACAAGATTAAAAGATGAAGGAAAATTAGAAGATATGCTGCTTGGGGAATATATCGCACAGCTGCCGCAGGGTCAGCGCTATTGGCTGGCTGCGCCTGACTTTATAAGCGAGATTAGCAGCTTGGAGGAATCCGTTCTTCTAGCAGATGGAAAGCTGGAAGTAAACCAAATAAACGCAGTGGTTACAACCTCAAGCGGGCAATACACCTACCCTTTGGAGGAATATAATCCGATCGGCTTCATCTACACTGACATTGATGAAGACCCCTACGCACACTTAAAGGAGCCGGTCCCGCCGGAAGAGCTGGAAGCTGCCATTTTCAGCGGGATCCCTGAACAGCAGGTCCGCGCCTGGAATACGATGTACACCAGTCCTGAAGAGCATGCGGAGACGATCAATCTTATCATGGAGAAGCTGGAGTTTACCGAAGAAAATGAAATGATGCTGTTCGTTTATGCAAATCATTTTTATAAAGCTGGGGTTTTGACTGAAGATAATATGAAAAAGTACGGAGAATTGATTGATCATGAATAGGAGCCTTGCCCCGCAATATTGGGGGCATGGCTTTTTTTACACCAGCCGGATACCATTCTCCCGCAGCAAATCACTCAAAGCCGGCCGCACATTCCCATTCCGGCCCACCACCCGTGTTGCCGCTGCCAAAGAATTCAGGACAGCTTCTTCCGTTGCATCGCCTGCCGCCCTGAAGGCCAGATCGATATCCTCTTCATGTATTATAGAAAAGGTCAGGCGATCTGCCGGTTTTTCATGAGGGATTTTCGCAGCAGTCGAAAACCCGATGACAACCTCGCCGCTTCCCGTCCCGATGATTGACCCCGTCCGGGACAATCCTGTAACCGTCCTTTTAATAATTCGATTTAGCTGCCTCTCTGACACAGGCAGATCTGTAGCCACAATGATGATAACTGAACCTTTATCCTGCTCCTCCTTAGCTTGGATAGCCTCACTCAGCTCTACCCCGACCGCTTTCCCATTCACCCGCAGATCCTTTAAACCGCCGAAATTCGTCAGCACGAGAACGCCCAATGTATATGTCCCATGGTCCATCTCCATTACCCTTGAAGCTGTCCCGATCCCGCCCTTCAGCGAATAGCAAAGCATGCCGGTCCCGGCTCCAGCCGTTCCCTCTTCCACCTCGGCCGAGGCATTCTGCAGTGCCTGGAAAACATGCTCCCGCTCTATAAACCCAGCCCTGATATCATTCAAAAACATATCATTGCATTCACACACCACCGGATTTACCGTTCCAGTCGTCCGGCCGATTTCGGGATTAGACTCCAGCATATACTGAATCAAAGCATCTGCCGCTGTACCGATGCCGAGCGTGTTGGTCAGGATGATCGGGGATTCAAGCGTACCCAGCTCATTGATCTGAATTGTTCCCATACTCTTCCCAAACCCGTTGATCACATGGGTTGCGGCGATCAGCTTTTCTTTAAAAAGATTCCCCGGATGCGGCACAATCGCTGTGACACCGGTTTGTTTGGCACCATCGCTCAGCGTCGTATGCCCCACGGTTACGCCTTCCACATCTGTGATGCTATTGCGCGGACCTGTCTGAAGGGTTCCTATTTTTACTCCATAGTCTCTGATTCTTTTTTTGGCAGGCATTTTTATCCTCCATTTTTGCGAAGAAAGGCATCTCTCTCCCATCTGTTAGGATAGATTCAGGCACCTTTTTTCGTTCTTTTATGCTGATACATATGGTTATCCGCTTCAACAAATAAGCGTTCCATTACGCCTCGGGAATTTTCACTGAACGCAAAGCCTATTGATAGGTTGATTTTGACTTCCTGGCTGCTTTCATTATACCTGCTAATCTCTTCAGCTAGCTTTTCGGCCAGTAACTCCACCTGTTCTTTTTCCTTTTTTAAAAGAATGACGGCAAATTCATCTCCTCCAATCCTGGAAACATAAGCATCCTCTGTAAAAAAGCGTTCTAATAGATGTGCTGTTTCTTTAATTAGAAAATCCCCTGTTTTGTGTCCGTGGTTGTCATTTAAACATTTCAGACCGTCCAAATCACACAAAATGATGGCTGCAGCTGTATCCTCACGTTCATTATATTTCTCCATCATTTGCTCGAAGAATTCACGGTTATATATGTCTGTCAACGCATCATGGGCGATTCGATATGTCAATGTCTCCTCCAGCTTTTTTCTCTCATCGATATTCCGCACCACTCCTTGAAGAGCAACCAGCACCCCATTTTCATATATGGGAGTCGCATACTCTTCAAACCATCGATAGTTGCCGTCTTTATCTTTCCAGCGCTGAACGATTGCTTGATTGAAATCCACCTGTCCATGGACTTTTTTTTGGAGAATATCCATATCCTCCGGGTGAATATCCCTGAAGGCAACACCAGCGTCCTGATAGGCATCCGCATTGGATCCTTCGCCGAAAAAGCATTCAGCTGAAGGACCAAGATATTTGAATTGCAGCTCCGGATAGACTTGGCAATAATAAAGAAAATCCTTGGTGTTTTCGATCACATGCATATAGCTTTCATGATTTTTAAAAGAGTCCGTTTCTTTCTTTTTCCATCTTCTGAAAACATAAATCACACTCAATAAAACAGTCAGTGCCCCTAATCCAAAACCTTGTGCAAATTGTATGTTCATCATTGCTGTCCCTCTTCATTTTCCTCAATCCTTCAGCATAAAAAATAGACCAACCAAAACCGATTAGCCTATCGTCCATAAAGATGAATCGGTAACTGGCAGACATAGCCTTTTGGCTTTAGCCCCTATAGTTTTGCGTCTTCACCTTTCGATGAATTTGCCTGTATATTTATCTATTTAATTTTAAAGGATAAGCGGCAAGACTTCCAATTCAAACCATGGAGCCATGGGGACAGACCCCGTGGCCCAATATCAAAAAGAGCCAAGGGACCTGTCCCCTTGGCTTTTATTTTTCGCAAGCTATACTGTCTCCATCGCGGTCCTTTGATTTATTTGCATCATACAAAGCCTGGGATACATATGGTTTATATTTTGTCTTTCCACCCTTGTTTTTTGCAGAAGAAGAACGGGCTACTCCGCCTTTATAATCTTTGTTTAATTCTGTGCAGTTTTTATAGGTTTTGGCGGCACTCGTTGTTTTTGCTTCTGCGTTCATAGAGAAAGAAACACTTAAGATTAATAAGGATGAAATGATTAGAGTACTGGATTTTTTCATTTTGCACCTTCCATATATTTACTTTCATTTATCATAATCTAATATGGCTTCCATGACTAGACTTTTTGTAGAGTATTATCATTATTGGCATATCTATAACGGAGAAATAGTTAACAAGTCCCCCTTTATTCTTTAAAGAATAAATGACTAGACTCCCAGAATCCATTTCAGTCATTAGGGTATTTTAATATAAAGTCATCAAACAATGGAGCGGGTGCAAATGAAAAATGCCGATATCATTTCTTGTATTTGTGATTCAATTGAAAAAGGACATCTTAATTCAGGTTCAGAACTGATTAAATCCTATTATCCATTCCAAAAGGTCGAATATATAAAAAGAACATATACAAAAGCAGATATGTTGAGCATCTTCCAGCGAGATCATTTCATAGACCGCTATAGTGGAGAAAAATTAATTTTTCCGCCGGTATTGAGGATCCTTTCAATATTATACCCCGAAGATTTTCCTTTTCATACCAATTGGAGATACAGTGAGTGTCACCCCGCTTATTGGGATTTATTATGCACTATTGACCATATAGTGCCTGTTACAAAAGGAGGTAGCAATCATAAGGAAAACCTTGTTACTACCTCCATGAAGAGAAACAGTGCAAAGGCCAATTTTACTTTAGAAGAATTGGATTGGAAATTACAGACTCTTGATTTAGCAGAGCCGTGGGACGGAAAGTTAAACTGGTTTGTGAAAATGGTAAATGAAAATCTAGCCCTTTTAAACGTCTCTTATATTAGGCAATGGAACTATGCAGTTAAAAAAGGATTGTAAATCACCAGAAAAAGACAACCTAAAAAAGGAAGCGCCTATATGAGTTTTACCTACATGAAATGTACACAAAAAAGGGGAGGGTGAAATCATCCCTACCCTTTCTTTACCATTTAAGCTCTCTTAGCCGGAAATTTTAATTAGCGGAGATACCTTTCTTCCTAAGTTCACCTGGCCACATAAAGCGTTCAATTTCAGTATCTCGTATTTGCTAATCTAATCAATTGGTCCAATAAACTACCAACTTTACAGCTTATTCTACCAACTTTCCACTTTATTTTAATCAATTCATTGAATAATCTACCAACTCACCAATTTATTTCAATATTTCCTCCTGACAGCCCTCGTCCCAGATTAAAAAAGCAAAGACTCCATATCACGCGGATATTCCGTAATCAATCGGCAGCCATCAGATGTGATTAAAACCGTATCGGAATGCCTGAAGCCGCCCACACCAGGAATATAGATTCCCGGTTCAATTGAAAAGGCCATGCCTTCTTCCACAATTTCATGGTGGTCATACCGCAGGAATGGCTGTTCATGCGCTGAGACGCCAATACCATGCCCGGTCCGGTGGATGGCAAATTTTTCGAGCCCTGCCTGTTCAAATACCTGGCGGGCGGCTTTATCTACTTCTGATAATTTAACACCTGGTTTAATAAAATCGATAGCACGCTGCTGTGCCTCTATAGCGGCTTCGAATGCTTTTTGCTGCTCTGCTGTGGGTTTTCCGACGATGACCGTTCTCTCTAATTCTGCGCGGTATCCATTCAGACCAACCTGCCTGCTATGGATGATAACATCCCCTGCTTCAATTTTTCTGGTATTAGAGAACACATGCGGCATAATGCTTCTTGTTAATCCAGAGGGAGACATCACCACTAGATCAAGGACGGCATCAGGGTATTGAGTAGAGGCAGCTTCAAAAACAGCCGCATTTCCCGCTGCGTCGATTTCCATCTCGGTTACTCCTATGCCGATTCTCGTTAATGATTTACTTACCGCAAGATTCACTAATTGCCCTGCCTGTTCAAGCATATGAATCTCTTCCGCATCTTTAACAAACCGCATTTTATAAATAACTGCCCCGATATCCACCACCTGGTAGCCTAGTTCTTGGAGGGATAAAAGAATCTCTCCAGGGATAAACGATAGATCCACACCGATCTTTGCCCCATCAGGACTTTGCTTTGCCAAGACCTGGATATACTCGGCGTGTGTTTTCTCCACTCTTTCAGCATTTGGGTGCTCATAATACACAAGCACATCATCAATGCTTCCGCTTTCTTTTGCATGGGTTTCCTCAAGCCCGGGAACAATCATCGACGGTTTTTCATGCTGCAGATGAAAGATAATGGGCCTTGAATAAATTAAAGCTTTAAAACCCGTTAAGTAAAATTGATGATCCGGATTAAAAACAAAAGCAGCAGATATCGAGTGTTCCTCCATATAGTTTCCCAATTTTTTTATCCTTTTGGATGTATCCATGTTTAGCAGCTCCTTTTACAGATTATATTGGCCAGTTTGATTATGGTCGGCTGAAGCATTCTTGTTTTTGGTAAGCAGGCTGACAATGATCAGAGTCAGCACCGATAATGGCAGGGCGAAAAGAACACTATTCCAGCCTAATGGCCTGTCCAGCCCTATCTCCCACAGCATGGTTGCGAAACCGCCGACAATCATGGAACTCAGCACACCTGCTTTTGTGGCGCCTTTCCACATGACGGTCGCAAGGATGGCAGGAGTGAGAGAAGCTCCATACATCGTATAGGAATACATCTGGATAGCTAATACGCTCGGGAAGAACTGGCCTAACACATAAGCAAGGACACCTAATACCACGACAATGATACGGTTCAGCCATAATAATTTGCTTTCTGAGAACTCATTTTTACTAGAACGCTGAATCAGATCACGGATGATATTGCCGGAGGCAGATAACAGATAAGAAGTTGCTGTGGTAATAATAAAAGCAACAGCCGCACATAAAATCAGGAGCCCAATGACCATTGGCACTCCATCGATTGCCAGAGACAGAATAGCCGTGTCAGGCGCAATCTCCGGGAACAGAACAATCGAGGTTGTAGCGAGCATGATGGTCAAACTGATGACGAAAATACAGCCAACAATAAATCCGATCGTCGATTTGCGGGCTACATCCGGATCCTTCGCCGCAGAAAATCGCTGATACATGTTTTGGTCCCCTAATACGAGTAAAAACAGCGGCAGGAAGTAGCCGATCAGCTGCGGAAAAGTTAATCCGCCATTCCAGCTTTTATTCACTTCCGGCAAGGATACCGCCAGACCCTCAAATCCGCCGACGGCATTTAAAGCAAAAGGAAGTCCTATAATAAACCCGAGAATAATCAATACGGCGCTAAGGGCATCCGTATAAGCTACAGAGAACAATCCCCCGCTAACCGTCAAAAAGATGACTAGTGCACATATAATAATGGCGCCAATCTCCAAAGGAATGCCGGTAGTCAGCTGCAGGACATATGCTCCGCCTGTGAACTGATAAGCGGTAATTCCAATAAAAGCAAAAATAATGATAATAGAAGATATATAGAGGGCTCCCTTTCCGAAGCGCCGCTCCAATAATTCCGGCACAGTATAGATTTCAACCTGCCGGATCTTTCCTGCGATAAAATATAAGATGATTGCCCCTACAATCCCGCCGGACAGATTAAAAATAGCGGCAAATGGACCGTATTGATAGATAAAGCTGGCACCGCCCACCACGGTCCCTGATCCAACAAATGTGGCCAGCAGTGTCCCCATCACAACAAATAAAGGCAAGCTCCGTCCTGCAACCATAAAATCATCGCTGTTCTTCACTGAATTCTTGGCAAAATACACACCAATCAAGAGCATTAAAATTAAATAGATAACAACAGCTGCTAAATATATACTCAACCCGCTCACCTCTTATTGTTTAATTAATGAAGACTCCATTTTTCATAACTTTCTTTTCTCCACGCAAGCTGTTTAGATCATCAAGCGGATTCTTATTTACAATTAACAAATCAGCATACTTCCCTGGAGTAATGCTGCCGGTTTGCTCTTCGATTCCGAGACACTCTGCTGCGATGCTGGTTGAAGCTTTTATGACGTCCAGCTGGGACATCCCTGCCTCCTGCATGATCGCCAATTCATCAAAATAGTAAATTGGAGGAGTTAACGGAGAGCCGCAGTCTGTCCCAGTAGCAATTTTCACGCCAATTTGGACGGCCTCTTTTAACATATTAAAATGGGGTTCAACTACTTGTTTCGCCTTTTCCAGTGCATAATCCGGGATATCCGGACTGCTGGTCAGCTGTCTCATTACCTTCATGGTCGGCACTAAAAATGTCCCTTGATTTTTCATAATTTCCAGTGCCTGGCGGTCCGCATAAATGCCATGTTCAATCGTATCGATTCCGACCTCTAAGCAATTCATGATCCCTTCAAGTCCATCTGCATGGGCAGCAACTTTCTTGTTCTTTTTTAAGGCTTCTTCCTTTGCAGCACTTAACTCCTCAATGGTTAATTGAACCGATCCCGGTTCTTCACCTTTGGTATAAATCCCGCCCGTTGCCATTACTTTTACCAGATCCGCACCTTCCTTCAGTACCTTTCTCGTATTCTTGCGGACCTCATCTGCCCCGTCTGATTCATAGCCCAGATAATATACATGTCCGCCTGTCATACAAATCGGTGCGCCAGATGCAATAATAGATGGCCCAGTTAGTAAGCCGGAATCTATCATATTCCTTACATGGAGCACAGTTCTGTCAGGAGAACCTAAATCCCGTACAGTTGTTACGCCTAATTTGAGTGTGTCCAAGGCATGTTTATAGGCTTCCAGAGCGATTCTGTCATTTTCTTCGTTTTTAATAACCGACTGCGGATCGGCGCTGCCATTCCACACTAAATGAACGTGGCAGTCAATAAGCCCCGGGAGTATGTACTTCCCTGAACAGTCAATCACTTCAAACCCATCTGTATTAGACGGCTCGCCTTGATTGACCTCTGTTATCCTGCCGTTTTCGATTTTGACGAATACATTTTCCTTAACTTGATCGCTTGTCCCATCAATAACACTGGCATTTTGCAAAAGCCAATTTCCATCTGCTGTCATGGTTAACCCTCTCCTTTTAATTTGATTATTCAGAATTATAACAATATAGTTAAACCATTACCTTGTCATGATCCAACAAAAAAAGAGACATAGATTGTCTCTTATAAACAAATGGTATTAGTCATTGTTTTGTTTAGAATAGTATATAGAAAAGGCCAGTACGAGCAGGGAATAATGAGTTGAGTTTTGGATATCCAGAGGAAGAAGTTCATTGATTTTCTGCAATCTGTACTTCACTGTATTCGGGTGTATGTATAATTCACTGCTTGCCTTCTGCAGGCTGCAGAAATGTTTGAGATAGATATAGAGAGTTTCTGTTAATGAAGCATTTTTCTTTTGATCATACGATAATAAAGGACCAAGTATTTCTTCATCAAAATGGGGGAATAGATGATGGGAATGGAGATTATAGCCTACTTTTTCAATGCCCATCTCATCCCAGAATGACAGCTGTAACTCATGTGTTTTAGAATGGGTCAAAGCTGTAGCTGACTGGCTGTACAGGATTTGGATACTCTCAATAGTGCCGACTGCGCCTAATGCACTTACGCCTATCCGGACATGTGAACAATCCCTGAGAATCTGAGTTAATGTCTCTTTATCAAAATCTGATGCTAAAACAGCCACAATTTTCCCATTATAGATCCATATCCGCGAGTTTGCCTCATTTTCTTTTAATAGCTCTGCAAGCATCTGCAGCTTTGATTGAAGCATTTCCAGGTAATGCGATTGCATCTGAAGAATACATGTGACCCTTTTTAAGTCAATATAGAACTCCGAAGGATCAATTCCTGCAGCCTCGCCTTGAAAAATGCTTTCAAATAACTTTATATCCTTTTTCTTTTGATAGTTTAATAGTGTATTTTTGTTGTAGGCCGCTAAACTTAAAGCGCGCAGGCCATTTTTTATGACCTCTTCCGAGTACCTGTCTGAAATACCCTTTTGGCAAATGATCATATAACCCAGAAAGTTCTGCTTTGAGTACAAAGGATATATTTTAAAATCTACGGCAGTTTTCCCTGCCTGTTTGACGGTGATATTGGTTTCTCGATTTGTAAATCTCACTTTTAATACATTCTCTTTATGCTGGCCGATGAAGCTCAATCAAATGCCTGATTTCGTTCCTGGTCTGCTCTTTCTTTTTCCAATAGCCAATCAGCTCGAAATAAGGATCCAAGACGCAAACAATATGGTTTATATGCTCTCCTATCACCTTTACAATTGAATTTAAATCTTTCTCTAAAAGCACGATTTCCATCAGTTTTTCATTCAGTTTATATATTTTCGTAACATCTTCATTTTCTCTTTGATTCACTAACTGATTATATTTTTCATAAATAATGAAGTATGGTACATCCTCAGGAATTTCAAAGAGGGGAAGAGAATTTATGTTGCAAAACTCGATAACTTCGAACGGAATCTTCTTCAAAGCAGCGATATGAAAACCAATGGCACTGACTCCGATATTCTGCAGCCACTCCAGATGGCTGACAATTTGCTTTACGTCTTCGAAGGCGTGAAAAGTGGTCATGATAAACCCCTTTTCCTTAATCCGCGACGTTCTTTCAGTAAGCTCTAAATTGCTTAGGTACCCTATCTCCTTATCCGCATTATTCCTGCCGCCAACCAGCATAATATTAGCCTTTTCTAACACATTAGCAAATTCACCCACCGTAATCATATATAACCCCCTTGGATCTTTAGACCATTAGGATCTCTACTTAAATCTCAATGCATGTGAAGAAAAGTGTCTGAAATTATATTTTAGTATTTCTACATTCTCTGGAAGATTACCTCTTTACTTTTAACTCAGGCTGCTTATGTGAGGAAAAATTTTGATAGTACTCCAAGCCAGGGGGACAGACCCCGTGGCCCATTATCAAAAAGAGCCAAGGGACCTGTCCCCTTGGCTCACTCCTATGAAAACAGCGCCTTCAGACGAGCCCAAAACCCTTTCGGCTCTTCTTTAGGCTTTTCAACTTCTTTCGTTTCTTCCTGCTTAATGCTTTCAGTCTTTAGCACAAACTGAACTGAGTTTACCTTTTCGTTTTGCGATGATACGAAGGATACCGGTTTGAAGTCACTCTTGTCATATTCTTCGAGCATGCCTTCAACTTCTTCTTTCATTTGTTCAGGCAGATCCCTGGTTGCTTCATAAAGTTCAGTGGTACCGGTATGAAGGCTGGCTGCGCCGTTGGCGATTTCTCCTGTTCCGTCGGCGACGCCAGTAATGCCGTTATGCAGTTCAGAATAGGAACCTGCCAGCCTGCTCACTCCGCCGGTGTAGTCCACCAATCCCGAGTGAAAGGATTCGTAATTGGCGGCAAGGGCATTAACGCCTGCCTGCAGCTGTGCCATCGCATCGGCAGCATCTGAATTGGCTAGAGCCTGAGAGAGTCCGGCAGACATAGCGTCAAGATTCTTGGCCATCTCTGTAAGAGACGCGCTCACTTGCTCTAAGGTCCCGCTGACAGCGGCAAAGCTGCCTTGCCCAGCAGCAAAGACTCCTTTGGCATTTTGAGCAGCTGTATAAGTCTCAAGCAATTGCGCGACCACATCCGGATCGGCCCCGCTCTGCTTCAGCTGCTCGATCTGTGCCTGGGAAATCTCATGATTCGGAATGCCTTCCATTGCTTCATTCAAGCTATTGTAAGAGGCACTAAAGGCCTGCTGCAATTCTGACAGATTCCTGGACACTTCCCGCAGGCCGGCTGCGGATTGGGACAGTCCATCCTGCATCTTTTTCAAATCGCCAAGGCCCATATCTCCAGAGCCAGCGCTCAGACTGCTATTCAGCTTTTGCAGAGCCTGCTCGATGCTCTTTGAGCCGCTGACCAGCTTGGAAGAGGAACCATCGAGCGCCGCTATGCCATCACGGTACTCCCTGGAGCCATCGCTGAGCTTAGCGGCGCCATTATGCAATTCCGAAGCGCCGTTCTGCAGCTGCCCCACTCCATCATTGACCTCTTTGATCGCCTTTGTCAGTGTATCCATTTCACCTGTCATATCATCGATGTCAGGTGCATCGATCGGGAGTGAAGACGGAATGGCTGTGATATCAATGCCTTCGAGCTCGAAATCTGCCACATCTGCTTCAAGTGTCAGATTTCCCTCTTTTTCCGGCATCACAGTGAATGTGGCCTGCTTATTTTTCCCCGCATTGGCAAGCATCCCGTCCGGTGCTTCGATATTGCTGAATTTCTCCCCATTCAGCGGGAAAGAAATCTGCAGCAGATAGTTTTCGAAAAAGGAAGCTTCTGCACTTTCATTTCTGGAGGTTTGAATCCCAATCTCCACATGGCCGCTTTTTCCAGCCAATTCTTCCGGTGCGGTTTCCTGCCCATCCAATGTATACGTAATGGAAACATTCCATGGCAGGGCTGACTCATTCAAATCACCCTGATAATAAAACTTTCCTTCTTCTTCAGCCGTCACATTCACCGCTGCGTCTGATTTCTCAATCGGCGAGAGATCCGTCAGGTTTTTCAGGTTCGTATAGGGGCCATAATCAGTCACTTCCCCAGGTTCTTCAATATTTAAAATGTTGACCACATAAACTTCCTGATTTTCACCGGCTGGGCTGAGCTTTGCATACACCACTTCATCCTTTGAGGAAAGCTCTCCTGTTTCCTGGGAGACTTTTTCCCCTGACTTGCTGCCCGCTGTATCAGCCGAAACGAGCAGGGCGGGCATCATCATTAGGATGCTGGCAAAGACAGCCAAGAATTTTCTCATTCTCCTCATCATCACTTCTCCTTATAAAAGTTTGCTTTCCATGTTGTTTTCATGATCAGTTTATCGAAGATCAGCAGGCACGCCGGAAGGAAGAACACAACCATGATCAAGGCCAGCAGCGCTCCCCTTCCAAGCAGCAGTCCGATTGAAGCTACGATTGGGTTCGATGACGTAATCCATAAGATAAAGCCTACACTTGATAAAATTGAGGCCGAAATGCCGATCGAGAATATTTTTTCATCCATTGTCTTCTTGACTGCTTCCAGCGCAGACATTTCCTGCCGGTCCTCTTTATAAGCATCTGTCAGCAGGATCGCATAGTCGACAGTCGCGGCCAGCTGGATGATGCTGACGAGCAGATAGCCGACATATACTAATGAAGAATCTGTAAAATAAGGGACCGACAGATTGATCCAGACGGCTGTCTGAATGGTCAGCAGCAGGATCAGCGGAATCGAGATCGACCTGAAGGTTACGAAAAGGACGAATGCGACGGTCAGGAGAGTCAGCAGATTGACCAGCGTGTTGTCTTTTTTGACCGTGTTTTTGATATCATACAATGTCACGCTTTCCCCGACTGAATAAACCTTGTCTCCATACAGTTTTTCAGCAGTATCCTGGACCCGCTCGATCAGCTTGAATGCCTCATCTCCCTCAGTTTTTGTATCTGTCTGAAGGATGATCCGGCTGTAATTTTCCGAGTAGAACTGTTCGGTGATGCTGGGGTCAAGATACTCTGGAGGGATTGCCGCACTGACGGTGTTGACATATGCCATGACACTCGTTACATGGTCAAGCTTCTCCAGCTCGCCGGCGAGCTCTTCTTCCTTGGCCGTATCCCCCTTCGGTACAAGCAGGACCATCGGCGTGCTTTCCCCGAACTCTTCTTTAATTTTCGCAAAATCGCTCCCCGCCCTGGTTGTTTCCGGCAGCTCTCCAACTCCATAAGTGAAATTGGTCTTGCTTTGCGCAAGAAAGGCCGGGACAATCAGGATGGCGACAAGCAATAGGACCGGCACCCGGAACTTCAGCACAAAATTCCCCTTGCCGCGGATGTATGGCAGCAATGGCTTATGCTGCGTCTTGTCGATCCATTTATAACAGAGCAATGTCAATGCCGGCAGGAACACCATGACACTGATGAAGCTCAGTAAAATCCCTTTGACCAGGTTGATGCCAAGATCCGACCCGATTTCAAACTCCATGAATGATAGGGCAATGAAACCGAAGAAGGTTGTGGACGCGCTGGCTGCGATTGCCGAAAATGATTTCTTCATCGCCAGCTCCATCGCTTCCCGCGGGTCTCCCACCTTTTTCCGGTAATCGTTAAAGCTGTGCAGGAGGAAAATTGCATAATCCAGCGAGACTGCAAGCTGCAGGATCGGGGCGACCGACTGAGTGACAAAGGAAACCTCCCCGAGAAAAATATTCGTCCCCATATTGATCAGAACCGATACACCGATGGCGGTGAGGAACAGCAGCGGCTCCACCCATGAGGTCGTTGAAACGACTAAAATAATGATGATGATCGGCACCAGGAAGGCGGCCGCATACATCGATTCTGTGCCGGCCATTTTCTGCTGGGTGGCCGTATTCAGCGATTCCCCGGCCATCGCATTGTCTTTGCCGATGAGATCATAAATGCGATCGGTGATCTGGACTTCCTCTCCTTCACGGATGCTGAAAGAAAACAAGGCATAGTCATCTTTGTAATAGTCATCTACCGTATTCGGGTCCGCCATCTCAAGCGGAGCCTTGATGTCGATCACATCATCCAGCCACATGACATCAGATACACCGTCAATCGCGGCCAGCTTTTCTTTGAAAGCAAGAGCTTCCTGTATGGTCATGTCCCGCATCATCACCCGGTTCGTCGGAACATTTCCTTCAAATTCCCGCTCCATCACTTCCATGGCTTTCGTCGACTGGGCGTCCTCCGGCAGATATTCCTTCATATCATAGTTCACCGACACAGTGAACTGCGCCAGGGCGCAAAGCACAGTCAAAACCGCAAAGGTGATGGCAACGGCTTTTTTATGTTTAAGTATTCGTGCAGCAATATTGATGCGTGTTCACCCTCTCTTGCCCTTTTTTTCTATACACTTTATCATTATATAAACACGGTGTTGCCTATTCAACGAACAGTTATCTAACTTCCGTGGTATTCCCAACACAATGATCAAAAGTGTTGGAAAACGCAAAAAGAAAGGAAACTGGTTATGACCTCTCCCAAAATGGACAGACGCAAAAAATATACAATAATGGTATTGAAAGACAGCCTCATGAAGCTATTGAAGGACAAGCAAATCTCCTATATCACCGTCAAAGAAATCTGCAGTCTCGCCGACATCAACCGCTCCACATTTTATTCCCACTATACCGATCAATATGACCTCCTGGACACAATCGAAGACGAAATCATCCAGGACATGCAGGGCTATATGAGCCAGTACAACTTCGAAAAAGAAGACCAGGCCCTCCAAATGATCGAAAAACTGCTCGAATACTTCGCCAGCAAACACGAAGTATGCACCACCCTCCTCAACGAAAAAACAAACACAACCTTCGAAACAAAAGTCATCAACTTCGCCCATCAGGTCTTCATGACCAGCTGGCTCGCCGACACAGCGTACGATGAAAACCTTTCTGAATACCTCAGTACCTTCATCATCAGCGGCAGCATTCATGCGATAAAGAAATGGCTTAATAATGGGATGGATCACAATCCTAGGGAGATGGCGGAGATTATTAATGGGGTGATTAATCGGGGGTTGTTGGGGGTGCGGTGAGGTGGGAGGGGCGGTTTTTTTTGGGCCAGGGGGTTGGGCTGGGGGCCAGGGGGTCAGGTCCCTTGGCTCGGTTTGAGCCAGAGGGTCAGGTTCCTTGGCCCGGTCACAAAAAGAGCCAGGGGGTCTGTCCCCTTGGCTCAAAACACCTCAGCAAAAAACGCCTTACTCTCCTCATGCGCCAGCCGCTCCAGCGCCTCATTTCTCCCAACAAATTCAACTTCATTAATCTCGCTGTCCTCTGCCTTCAAATCAGACCTATCCCCCACATACTCAACAACAAACATCACCGTTTCCTGCCGGCTCCAGCCTGTTTTCTTTGCAAACTCTCTATCAAAATCAAAACAGATCTTTTCCTGTAGCTGCTTTATAATCCGATATTCAGCAGATCCTGTTTCCTCTGCCAGCTCTCTTAATATCGCGTCCTTAAGATTTTCATCGCTATCCTCGACCCCGCCCTTAGGGAAATCCCACTCCCCTTTCGTTTGTCCTTCCGAAGCTTTTAAAGCACTTCTTTTAACCTTATGAACCAAAAGGTATTCCTCTCCCTGAAATACGATGGCCCCAACAGCATTTCTAATCATTCGGCATTCTCCTTATTTGAGCCAGGGGGACAGACCCCCTGGCCCAGTTTCAAAAAAGAGCCAAGGGGTCTGTCCCCCTGGCTCTCTATTCCAAAGATATCCTCACAACATCTTCCAAATATTTAGTAGTACTGTACCCATAGATTTCAAGGGCTTGGGGAACTAAATTATCACCTTGTATTTTGACTCTTTCAACGGTAGAGAAATGGCGAAGGTACTCGAGCTTTTCGTATAGAGCAGGTGTGATTTGATGAACATCGTATTTTTTCCCGCTTTTATCGACGTAGACTCCTTCAGAGTCCATTTCGATTGAAGTATTTTCACTTTTCTCCGTTACAATATTGAAGTGAAACGACTCGTAGGCGCGATCTTTAATGTCATGATTGCTTAAGACAACAGTGGTAGGCTTGCCAACCTCTACCTTATCAATGGAAATCCTGCTGCCAGCATAGTTAAAGGTTTGCGGGTACTGCTTGGATGGGTCCAATCTAATTGATTTATAATCATCAAAAGATAAATACAGCCTCTTGAATTTCACCTCAATCTTCCCTGCCTTTTTTTCAAAAAGAGGTTCGAATTGTGCTTGATAACCATGCCATGAACCTAAGGAGGCACCGCCATAAAGATCCGCTTTTAATATTTTATTGTTCACTTCTAAACTGGCAAAATCAATATTATCTATCCTCTTTTTTCCTGACTGTGCATAACCCATGCTATATTGCAGAAGGGTGGCTGTCGGAGTAAGAATCAGTTTTTCCATCCGGACTGGGAGACCCTCAACTTCTATGTCTTTTTCCAGTTCATACTCGGTGGAAGGCTGCTTGACCACAGGAATCTCAAATTCCCACTCACCTCTTGCCTCCTCTAAGCCTCCGCTAAAAGTATCCCGGACAGAGGAGCCGCGGGTTAATTTCATCATCTTTGTAATCTTCAGCTTGACAGTGCCGCTATCTTTTAGCAGCGGCCTCAGACTGATTTTTCCATGATAGATGTTCTGTTCTTCCTTGTTTAAATCCGACTCCAGGTCAGGGGGATTATACGGAGGATACATTTGCTCATTCATGATGGACTGCTCATCCTCCACATAAACGCCATCATCAAAATTAATCATATACTGATTGTTTTTCTTCGTATCTTCGATTTCATAAAAAATCAGCGTCTGAACCTCATCAGCGATCACGCTCTTAATTTTAATCTTCACCCCATTATTTTCTGCTACCAAATTCAGCCTTTCACCCAGTTTCGCCTGCAGAAAAGGACGGAGCTCTGGATTTTCCTCCGATAAGGAATAATAGACTTTTGCGAAAGCCCCTGTAAAGAAACCAGTGCACATGAGTATAGCCAATACACTTGCAGCAATAAATCCGATTCTATTACGTTTGTTGTTCTTTTGCTGCCTCAGGTTTTCAGTCTGGGCAATTCTTTCTTTAATGCTCTCCATAAAGCCGGCCGGAATTTGAAACGCCTCCATGATCTTCGTCAAATGCAGCTGTGCTTCCTGAAAAGAAGCCAGATCCTCCTGACATTCCGGGCAATGATAAATATGCTTTTCGAAATCAATCTTAAGCGGCCTCTCCATGTTCCGCCCAAGATAATCTAAGTAAAACTTTTGGTACTCCGCACAGCCATTAAAATGCTCCCCATACCTAAGTCCATTTCTGAGCGACTGGATTCCAGAAACCAGCAGCTCCTTTACCTCTTTAACGGAAAGCTGGAGAAGGCTGGCTGTTTCCTCACTGGATAGTCCCTGCAGATAGGTAAAAACAAGCGCTTCCCTCTCTTCTCCTTTTAACTGTTCAAGCGCGTTGAACAGTTCCTCATGCGCATCACTTTCCTCTGAAGCTTCTATACTCCCGCTTGCAGCAAGCTCACGGCACTTATCTATAAAAACCCTTGTTACCCATATATCAAATGTTGTTTTGCTTTTTATTTTCGGAAAATCCTTCCGTGCTTTTAATATAGTCTGGTAGAAAAGCTCTTCCAGCTGCTGCTGATTCCTAAGATAAGACCAGCCTAATATATAAAAAGACCGCTGATGCTTTTCGAACCAACCAACAATCGACAGTAAATCGTTTCTACTAATATCCTCTGGTAAACCAGCATTCACTTTATTTGGGATGATCAACATGTTCCCCCCTCTATTTCCTAATTATACCTGTTAGTGAGCCAGGGGGACAGACCCCCTGGCTCAATCTCAAAAAGAGCCAAGGGGACAGACCCCCTGGCCCAATCTCAAAAAGAGCCAAGGGGACAGACCCCCTGGCCCAATCTCAAAAAGAGCCAAGGGGACAGACCCCCTGGCCCAATCTCAAAAAGAGCCAAGGGACCTGTCCCCTCGGCTCACACTTCTAATCCAGCCACCCCAAAACCGCCGGCTCCGGAGTGGGTGGAGATCATGCCGCCTGCTTGGATCCACTTTACGTTTTTAAATCCAGCATCTGCCGCGATTTCGTCCATCCGTTTCTTGATTTGTTCATCAAGGCCAATTGAGTAAATGAAGTAAAGCTGCTCTCTGTCAATCTTGTAATCATTCAAATAATCCTGCATCATTTTTTCAGCCACCGTGCTCATTTTTCCGCGGTATTTTTTCGTGGAGACGAGCTTCCCGTCAACCAATTCTATGCAAGGTTTTATTTTTAAAAGTGTTCCGCCAAGGTACGCCATATTGCTTACGCGCCCGCCCGCTCGCAAGAAATCCAGGCTGCCAGGGATGAAAGCCAGCCTGGACTTTGGTACGATGCTTTCTATTTTTTCAACCAGGGCTGCAGGCTCCATGCCAGGTTCCTGTTCCAGCTGTTCTGCTGCGTAGATGACAACGGCAGCCAATCCGCCTGTCACATTTAGGGCATCAATCAGGAATAGATCTTCAAACTCTTCCGCTGCGATTACGGCATTCTGAAAAGAAGAAGAAGCTTTGCTTGTATAGCCAATATGGATAATGATGCAATCCGGATAACCCTCTCTTATCTTCGCAAAAAACTCCTCGTATTCATAAGAGTTCGTTGATGTCGTAGAGGGAATCTTTTTCGTTCGTGCATAATAATCATAAATATCTTCAACCGGCAAATGGCCATCCAAATAATCCTTCCCATCCATTACGATGTGCATCGGAACCACCTGAACGTTATACCTTTCAGTTAAATCAGCCGGCAAATCAGCTCCGCTTTCAGTCGTGAGAATGATCTTTTTCACTTATTTCGCCTCCTAGTTAGAAGCCAAGGGGACAGACCCCCTGGCTCAGTCTCAAAACGGGCCAAGGGGTCTGTCCCCATGGCTCTTCCGGCATTCGCTGCACCTCTTCGGCAGCGCAAATCCCTTCTGCTTAAAAAACTTCTGTTCACCGATAGAAAAAGTGAATCTATCTCCGCACTCATAGCATTTTAATAGAATATCTTGAGGAGCTGAACCTATTAAAGCTTCATCCAGTATCCTTTTTCGTTCCTTGGCTGCCTTGCCATCTTCCTGCTTATTATCTTCGAGCAGTTCAATGGTTTCCCTAATTGCGGCACGGACTTTTTTATATTCAATTTTTTCCCATAACCGCAAGTAAGGTATAAATTCTTTGTTTCCGGATTCCTTGATTTTTTCCAGCATCAAAAGAATCATCTCGCGATTTCGATCCTTTAAATACAGCATATCCGGTTCCAGTACTCCCTGGTGGATCCAGTCCTTCCATTCATAGATCAATTCATCGGTCATCTGGTCAGCTTCAATCAGCCAGCCCCTCTCCGTAAACACAATCATCGGGAGTTTCCCCTGATACTCTATATCCAGAAAGTCATGGTCCAGCATCCAGTCAATTTTCCCAATTACTTCTTCCAGCTTTTCTGCCCGGTAATAACCGTAAACAGGGGACTTGTCCAATCCAAGCTTCAGCACCTTTTTCTCTTTTGAACCCTTCAAAATCTTGGCAAGAAGTGTCCTGCCTCCCTGAAGAATGATTTCATCTGCGCCCCTCAAAATAGCTTTTATTTCATCATGAGATAAATCTGGCATATGAGTGACAACTCCTTTTTGAGCCATGGGGACAGACCCCCTGGCCCACTTTCAAAACGAGCCAAGGGACCTGTCCCCCTGGCGCAGCCTCACACTATAAAACCTCATCGCCAGCAGGCTGCCTTCCGCCTCGAATACGCCTGCTGCTATCATTTTCTTCAATCGATATTCAAGAAAGTCGTCTCCTACATACTGATCCAAACGCCCAAGCACGTCGCCAATCAGCCTTGCTGATTTCATGAAATCCTTTTCCTTTTGCTTGGCATGCAGCTTTTCGGCCCTGCTTTTTATAAATGTATCATAGTAGTCTTCCGGAAAGCTGTGGATCAGTTGGTTCCTCCATACTCTTAAATTTGCCCGATCTTCTGAAAGTGTCAGCCACTCTTTTTCCAGATGTTCTCTATCATGGTCTGTTAACCATTTTCCAAATGGGCTTTCCCAGATCAGCTGAAGTATCTCAGGGGATATTTCCCCTGTGTGCAATGGAGTAAATTTCACTTTTTTGTCTGGAAACATTTCTTCACCCGCTTTTGTTGTGTTGATCGCGGAGATATCTATATTTTTCCCCTTCAAAAGATACACAACATACTGCAATCCCGTCTGCTCGTGGGCATTATCGCCATGCCAGATAATGATATGAGAGCCATCAGGTATATCCTGTATCTGTCTGATCGTCTTCTCAAACTTATTTCGATATTCGGGATATTCCTCATAATCATCACTGATCAAATCCTTCATCCATTCTATCCTGTTTTCTCTCCCGCTCTCTTCATGCAGCATCCAAACAGGACCAACTGAAAAGATGTCCCTAAAAAACACAACCCTCTCCTGCTCATAAATACCCATATCCCTAAAGGCATTTTTCAAAGATCCAGCAGGGGACTCCCCAAACAAAATATGTATGCGATTCAAACCTCTCTCTTGTCCCATGCTTGACCTCCTTCCCTTGAGCCAGGGGGACAGACCCCCTGGCCCAGTCTCAAAACGAGCCAAGGGGTCTGTCCCCATGGCTCACATCACCGTATCTTCTCCAGCTCGTCCAAAAAAGCGGGCTTTCTTTTATTATCTTCTGCCAGCCTTTCAATGATTTCAGCCTGCTCCGGCTTCCCGGCAAGTTTCTTAAAATGAATTAACTTCCGGCAAACCTCCCGATACTGGCTTCGATTGGATGCAGATTTTGCTTCATTATAGATATATGCCCTGTAAATCCCGGTAACTTCTTCCTTATAATGTTTTGCGAGCTTTCCGGCATATCTTTCAATATAGCTGGGATTTTTCCGGACAAAGATCATAAGCTCTTCCGTATCGTTTTCCTTTTCTATCAATTGAAGCAGCAGGCGTTCACTAAGCCATCTATTATTCCCCTTCAGCTCTTCCTTAAGCTCCTCATAAAACCGTTCATTCTCTTTTCCAAGCTCTTTCAATTCCCCGTACATGCCAAAGTCGCCATCTAAAAACATCTCTCTCGCCAATGATTGCTGCTCTTCTTTCCTTCCGAGGTCTTTATACGCTTTGTAACGGTATTCCTTCCACTTAGTTACCAGTCCAGGATACTCTCTATCCTGGTCCTCTCCATCCAAAGAAACTTCGATGACTTTTTCATAATGACTTTCCACTAGATATTTCTCCAGCAGCTGCTTTCTAAAAGAGGAAAAGTGCAGGTGCTCCTGCATAAACTCATCGCTTCCTCCGCCGGCCCATACTGATCAAGCAGCTGGTATAATAGCTGAAGCAGGTTTTCCTTCCTGTATTTCGAATACCTATCATCCGGCGCTTCTCTTAGTAGCTGGGACTCAATAATATTTCTTAATTGTTCTCTATAATAATCAGTCGAGGCAAATATCAGACAAATTTGGAGAAGGTCAATCTGGAATTCGTCCCAGCCTTCAAACATGTTACTATTTGCAGCCTTTAATAGCTTGTAGAACACCACTTCTCCCTGGTCACTTCCAGCTGCATCCATGGCGATTTCCTCAATCTTCTCGAGAGTCCCCTTGATTAGAAAACCAACGTCCCCATCTGAATCATCTGTATATTGAAAGGAAGCTTTAGCTTCCTCCAGAAGTAACAAAGAAATATCAGCAGCCAGCTCCGGATCACTAACATCACCCGCTTTTTCGAGGACTGTTTCCAGCTCGACCGTAAACCGGCCAGCGTTCCTGGAAGTAATGAACCCGTCCCGGCCTTTATACTCCCTCACAATTTCCTTGATCAGCTTTTTGAATGCCTTCAGCTCTTGTTTGCTGTCTCCCTTTACATATTTCAATAAGAGTTTTCTTTCAAGTCCCTCATCATAATAGGCGGCTTCCAGAAGAATTTGAACCAATTCTTCCTTTGATAAATCAGCCAGGACCTCTTCCAGAGCGGGAACTTTCTCAGTTTTTTTCATTGCCCTATGTTCCTGCTTAACTCCATCCAACATTTCCGCCAGCTGGTAAAAAGCTGCAGCCTGGTGCTTACAGATCGGGCCATAATTATAGGGACAATCACATTCGGAATCGGCAATCTCCCCATCTTCCTTAATCTCAACCCAAACCTCATAAAAATCCGTCCCCTCCGCTTGGAAAAAATACTTATTTCCAGCATTGGTTTCTATATGCTCCAGGCGCCCGTCTATATAACAGTCATGTCCTCTGTCGAGAATCGCGGCATCAATTGCACTTTTGAAATTACTTAAGTTCATGTTTCACCCTCCCTTATGAGCCATGGGGACAGACCCCCTGGCCCATCTCAAAACGAGCCAAGGGGTCTGACCCCGTGGCTCATCTTACCATCACCCTATGACTCCATATTTTCTGTTTCGCTGGTCTCTGTCGAATATCCTCCTAATAATCCTCTTTTCTCTTCTTTGAGCCAAGGGGACAGGTCCTCTGGCCCATTTTAAAAAGAGCCAAGGGACCTGTCCCCTTGGCTCATCAGTCACAAAACTCCTCCTTCAACCGTCATAAGAATGAATTTAAAACAGGAGGGATATTTATGACTCAAAATCATTGGGATGCTGTCATCATAGGCGGCGGTTTAGCCGGCCTTGTTTCAGCAGCTGTTTTAGGAAAAGCAGGGATGAAGACTCTGCTGCTTGAAAAAGCGAAATCTGCCGGGGGACGCGCGAAAACGGATATCATCAGCGGACAGTATTTTAATATTGGACCGCATGCCCTTTATAAAAATGGCAAGGCTGTGCCCATCCTCAAAGAGTTGGGTGTAGAGATCAATGGCAGTGCGCCTAAAATAGGCGGTTTGTTAATGGATGGCAACGAATCTTTTACGGCACCATTTTCACCAACCGGGGTCCTGCAGTCAAAGCTTCTAAATTGGAAAGAAAAAATAGAATGGATAGGGATTCTGCGCAGGATTCAGAAGCTGAAGCCAGGCCAATTCAGCAAGCTCACCTTCCAGCAGTTCGTGGACGAAACAACACAGGCTCCTAAAATCCAGAAGCTTCTTTTTACACTTGGACGTCTTGTGAGCTATTCCCATGCCCCCGAACAAATCAGTGCGAGCGTCATGCTGGCCCACATGCAAATCGGCATGGGCGGTGTGATTTATGTGGATGGCGGGTGGCAATCCATCATTGATCAGCTGTACAACCAAGCCGTGACCAACCATGTACAGATTCAGACCAGTGCAAATGTGAAGCCGCTGACTGCTTTGGACAACGGCCAGTGGCAGATCACAGTATCCAATCCGGAACCGATCTATTGCAGTAACATCATTTATACCGGCCCCCCTCAAGCACTGAGTGGTCTGCTCGGCGAATCCAGCCAGCTCCCTTTCAATCAATTTGAACCGATCAAAGCGGCTGCATTGGATGTTGCATTAACCAGGCTTCCCAATCCGGAAAACTTATTTGCCATGGGAATCGATGCACCCTACTATTATTCTGTTCACTCCAACTATGCCCGGCTGTCAAAGAAAGGAGAAAGCACCATTCTCCATGTGCTGAAATACCACCATCCCAATGAGTCCATTGATGCTACTGAAGAAAAAAGGAAGCTGGAGAATTTTTTAGAGGTATTACAGCCTGGCTGGCAGAAATATATCATTACGAAGAGATGCCTTCCGCAAATAACGGTGAATGGCCGATTGCCAATGGTCAATGACACATCATTATTTACCCGCAGCTCCGCCATCCTCCCCGGGCTCTACGCTGCTGGAGATTGGGCCTCGCCTTCTTTCATATTGTCAGAGGCGGCAGCGGAAAGCGGAAAACAGGCCGCTCTGGAAGTGATCGATAAAGAAATGAGGATCAAGCATGCAAATTAGCGATGAAGATTATGTACTGTATAAGCCATTATTATTTTCTCTCGGCTACCGCATGACCGGCTCCGTCTCAGAAACAGAAGATCTGATCCAGGAAACCTTCCTCCGGGCCTACCAGCTGCCTGAACTGGAGGTTGAGAACAAAAAGGCTTATTTATGCAGAATGATGACAAACCGCTGCATCGATTTTTTAAGATCTGCCAAGGTAAAAAGAGAGCAGTACGTCGGTCCCTGGAACCCGGAACCCCTCCTGCAGTCCGGAGACCAGCGCACCGATCCGTCGGAAATCCTCATGGAAAAGGAGTATTTAAGCATCGCCTATTTACGGATAATGGAGCATCTCACCCCTCATGAACGGGCTGTCCTGCTGCTGCGGGAGGCGTTCGGCTTTTCATATTCGGAGATTAGCAGAATGATTGAAAAAACGGAAGATAACTGCCGCAAGCTGTTCAGCCGCTCCAAACTGAAAATGGCGGCAGCCGAAGGAGAAAGCCTGGATTATCAAAAGAACCTCTCATTGATCCAGCGCTTCATCCTCGCATTCCAAACAGAACGTACAGAAGACCTGCTCGAACTCATCTCAGAAAATGTCACACTCTACTCCGACGGCGGCGGAAAAGTCAAAGCAGCCGTACGTCCGATTCTGACCCGCCAGCGGGTATTGGCCTTCTTACAGGGAATTACACGCAATTTATCCAATGAAGTGCAATTTACCCTCACCACCGTCAATGGCCAGCCTGCCATGGTCAACTACATGAACGGCCGCATCCACAGCACCATAAGCTTTTCGATTTTTGAAGATCGTATTGCGGAGATTTATATTACTATGAATCCGGAGAAGCTGGGGGGATAGAGCCAGGGGGACAGACCCCTTGGCTCACTTCAAAAAGAGCCAGGGGGTCAGACCCCCTGGCTCAAAATTGAATTGGACTATACAGGCCGAAAATAATAGCCACAACGAATGAAAGAATAACGACAATAGCCATTTGCTTACCTGTTTTATAAAAGATGATGCCCAGAACCATATACATCATTAATTCTTCTATATAAGATACATACACATAAAATAGGCCAATGCCCAGGGAAAGGCCTAATAAAAGTCCCATCGGGAGAGCCGGCAGGACAAAAGCTAGACGTGGGTCATTCTTAGCTATCCAAACAATCATAGCCAAGAAAGGAGATACGATGGCTATACTGCCCCACAGAAGAAAATAACTCGTTGGAAAAAAGCCGAATAAATAGGCAGAATACACATAATAACTTATCAGCATGCCGATGAAGAACAGGAACGTATTCAGAGCCACTCGTAACAATGTTTTACTATACGCTGCCAAAATGGTCCCGATCAATACCCAAATGCCGGGCCTTGTAAAAATATCCCCTGAATAGCTTAGGATATAGTTACCCCAGTGCCCATCAACAGAGACTGTATCTAAATACTTGGCGATTGCCCCCAGTAATATTCCAAAGACGAGACTTAAAACAAATCCTGGTATCTTTCTAATTAACTTAATCATTTGGCACCTCAATATGGGACGGAGCCCTCGTTTTGAACCACCGGGACAGACCCCCTGGCCCAGTCTCAAAAAGAGCCAACGGACCTGTCCCCTTGGCTCATTCTATAAATATCACTTTACCATAAAGAATTTTATAAAAGGAAAAACTTTCTTTAATTGTAAAAACTTTATATCGAAATAACAAATATCTACGAGCACATGATATGATAAATACAAACTTTTCAACTACAAAGGTGAGCGATAATGAAGCATACTGGTAAAATCATCGGAAGTTTGAGTTTGTTATTATTTCACTCCGTATATATCCTCTATTACTATCTCCGTGATAGAGAAGTAGAGCCTCTGGATTTGTATACATATCCCTTATTAATCTGGTTTGGCTATTGGGCTGGCAAACAGTATGACAAAGTGAGATTTTATTCGGAGAAAGATGAACTGACAGGGACATACAATCGAAGATATATCTTAAGCAACTTTAAAAAACTATCTAACCTAACAGAAAAAATGAACAATAAACTTTTCGTAGTAATAGTTGATTGTGATAATTTTAAAGTGATTAATGACACCTTTGGGCATTTTACAGGCGATATGATTTTGACTAAAATCAGCAAAGCACTTGCTGAAACAGCAAGACAAAGTGATATCGTCGCCCGCTGGGGTGGTGACGAATTTCTGCTCATCGGACAATCCAATGACGAGACAGAAATGCAAACCGTTCTGCAAAAACTCGAAGAGAAAATAAAAGATTTATCTAAGGAAGTAAAAATGCCTATTACACTTTCTATTGGATCTGCCCTCTATCCAGATGACAGCAAAAATTTATTTGAATTAATCAAGATTGCGGACCACCATATGTATGGCAGTAAGAATTCAAAGAAAGCCTTGTAGGAGCCAAGGGGACAGACCCCCTGGCCCACTTCAAAAAAAGAGCCAAGGGGTCTGTCCCCTAGGCTCAACTTCACTCAACCACCGTATAATTACCAATCTCCATATCTATCACATACTCAGGCTTCTGCGGCTTCCCGCCATTCTCTTTAATCTTATTCCTATGCCCCGCAATATGCTCCGGACTCTTCTCCCATGCTTTCCAAGCTTCTTCTGACTCCCAGCGGATGATCATTACTACCTCTTCTTCTCCGCGGCGGGCATTCTTCACCATCAGCTCACGGCCAATGAATCCTTCTCGCTGCTCAATCAGTGATGGCCCCTCACCAGGCTTCTTCTGAAACCTATCGAGAATCTTATCAGCATTTCCTTCTGTCAATGTCCATTTGCGTATCTGTACAAACATTTATATCCCTCCAATTAGTAAGCCATAGGGACAGACCCCTTGGCCCAGTTTCAAAATGAGCCACGGTACCTGTCCCCTCGGCTCACTTCACCCTAGATACCGTCAGACCGTCCCCAATCGGCACCAGTACAGATTCCAATCTCGGGTGGTCTGCAACAGCTTGATTGAACTTTTTCATAAATTCAGTATGCCGTGTTGGTTCTATATCCTCATCAGCCACCGTACCTTTTGCTAGTACATTGTCACAAACAATCAATGCTCCCTTTTCTGCCAGCAGGATGCAATGCTCCAGATAGTTTTCGTAATTCTCTTTATCTGCATCAATAAAGAAAAAATCGAATTTCTTATTATCTCCCACAAGCAGTTCCAGGCTCTCCAAAGCTGGTCCAGTCAAATACGACACCTGACCGCCAAAACCTGCTTTTGCCAGATTCCTATGTGCCAGTTCTGCATAACTTTCCACCAGTTCAAGTGAAGTCAATCTTCCTTCGCTGCCGAATCCCCTGGCAAGGCAGATTCCGCTGTACCCTCCAAGCGCCCCTATTTCAAGTACATTTTTAGCACCTGAAATCGAGACCAGCATCGTCAGCAGCTTTCCTGTGGATGGTGAGACAGAGATAGACCGCATCCCATTTTCCACGATGGATGAAAGAACTTCCTCCAGCAGTGCATCCTCCTTATAGAATACCGAATCAATATAATCATTTATCTTCTTCATAAAATCACTCCCCTATGTGCCATAGGGACAGGTCCCGCGGCACATTCTCAAAAAGAGCCAATAGAACCGACCCCCTGGCCCTGTCTCAAAAGAGCCAACGGAACCGTCCCCCTGGCCCAGTTTCAAAAAGAGCCAATAGAACCGACCCCCTGGCCCAGTCTCAAAAAGAGCCAACGGAACCGTCCCCCTGGCCCAGTTTCAAAAAGAGCCAACAGAACCGTCCCCCTGGCCCAGTCTCAAAAAAGAGCCAAGGGAACCGACCCCTTGGCTCACTTTTATTTCAACTCAGCCAATACTTCTTCGATCTTTGAAAGTTCGGACTGGAGTCCGCCGCCGCTCAGGTACCATAGCGGGCCGTCGAGGTATACGATTTTCTTGTTTTTGTAGGCTTCTGTTTTCTTGATGATGGCATTTTCCATATCGGCTTTGATGTTGGAGTCGCCGCCAACGGCTGCTGTGCGGTCGATTACAAATAATACCTGCGGATCAAATTCCAGTAGTGCTTCGAAACCGAAGTTTGATCCGTGGGATGAAGCTTCGATATCTTCTGTTACCGGCTTGAAGCCATATTGATCATAGATGTAGCCGTAACGGGAGTTTGTAGCAAAGCCGGACAATTTCCCTTCGTTATACATGGTCACTAAAGATGTTTCATAGTTTCCAGACAGCGTTTTGACTTCCTCTAAAGCTGTATCGATCTTCGCCATATATTCTTCTGCTTCAGTTTCTTTTCCAAACATTTTCGCTGCCAGGTCAACAGATGACTGGAATGTGCCCCAATAGTCTTCCTGTGAAGTTCCAACAAATACGACCGGTGCAATTTCGCTCAGCTCTTCATAGAATGGTGACTGGCGTCCTGAGATGAAAATGACGTCCGGGTCAAGCTCGGCAACATCTTCAAGTAGCGGCTCTTTTAAACTGCCCACACTTGTATATTCGTCAGAAGTATATTTTTCAAGCTGATCCGGCAAGGAAGAGTCTTTTGCAACCCCTGTGATTCCTTCAACGCCGAGTGCATCCAATGTATCCAGGAAACCGTAATCAAAGACAACGATGTTCTCCGGCATTTTTTCAAATGTTATATCTTCAAAGCTGTACGGTTCAGCGCCCTCTTCCCCTTCAACAGAAGCCACCGTCGGAGATACCGTCATTGGATAAGCACCATTTTGCTCAGCTGCTGCCCCGGAAGTTTGCTCACCTGCAGGCTTAACTTCTTTTTCCCCTGAGGCTTCCTCATCGGATCCACATGCTGCAAGCATAAGTGAAGCTGCTAGTAGTGCACTCGCGATTTTCCATTTTTTCATCTGTCGTTCTCCCCTTGCTATGTATTTGGTATTTGATGATGATAATCATTATCACTGATAACAATTCTCATTATAGAGCCGGTAAATCTCAAAGTCAACTAGATTTATAAATAATTTTGATTTTTTGTAAAAAAAAGACAATCGTCGCAAAACAGCCTTCTAGTAGACTATTTTGCAGAGACTGCCCAGAAATTTTTCAAGCATGTGAATTAAAATAAACACAGATACGACATCCATTCTGCTCCTGAATAGGAATATCCATATCGTAAATTTCCCGCAATGCATCAGAGTTGATAATCTCATGGGTCTTCCCGTTTTTCACAAGCTTCCCATTCTTCAAAGCGACAATGCGGTCCGAATACACAGACGCAAAGTTAATATCATGGAGCACAATGACAACCGTTTTTCCAAGCTCATCGACCAGCCTGCGCAAAATTTTCATGATCTGGACAGAGTGCTTCATATCAAGGTTATTGAGCGGCTCATCAAGCAAAATATAATCCGTATCCTGCGCAATGACCATGGCAATGAACGCACGCTGCTTCTGCCCGCCTGACAGTTCATCCAGAAACTGATCCTGCATTTCCAGCAGATTCATATATTCCAGCGCCTGCTCAACAAGTTTTTCATCCTCTGCTGTCAGGCGGCCTTTTGAATACGGGTAGCGGCCAAACGAAACCAGCTCGCGCACGGTCAAACGGACATTGATAAAATTGGACTGCTTCAAAATGGAAACGCGTTTGGCGAATCCATTTGACTTCCATTTTTTAATGTTATTTTTATCCAGCAGAACTTCACCTGTATCTGAATCCAATAGACGGCTTACCATCGAAAGAAGCGTCGATTTCCCGGCACCGTTCGGCCCGATGAATGACGTAATCGTCCCCGGCTCGATTGTGACCGACACATCCTCCACAACAGGCTTTTTGCCAAAATGCTTTGTGAGTCCTTTGATTTCTATCATCCTGCTGACCTACTTTCTTTTAATAATAAGTAAATGAAGTAAATACCGCCGACAAAATTGATAATCACACTTAATGTGGTGCGCAGTTCAAAAATATGTTCCACAAGGAACTGCCCGCCGACCAGGGCAATGATACTGATCAGGCTGGCACCCAAAATCAGCACTGAATGCTTATAGGTAACCAGAAATTGATAAGAAAGATTGGCTACGATCAGGCCAAAGAAGGTAATCGGCCCCACCAATGCGGTCGAAGTGGCAATCAGCACGGACGACAGGATGAGGATATTCATCACCATGCGGTCATAATTGATGCCAAGATTCATCGCATTGTCGCGTCCGAGCGACATCACATCCAGCTGGCCCATGATGCGGAATCCGTAAATGAACGCCACAAGCAGAATGCCGGCTGCAATCATTAATAAATCAGATTTCACATTGGTAAAAGTCGCAAACAAGCGGCTCTGAAGGCTTAAATATTCAACCGGATCGATGATAACCTGCAGGAAAGTCACAAGGCTGCCGAGCAGTGTCCCGATGATCATCCCGATCAACAGAAGCAGATATATAGGATATTTGTCAGCTCTGAATAAGAACCGATAGAGCAGCAGCGCAAACAGGACCATCGCAAAAATCGCTGTGCCGAAATTCAAATATTTATTGAGCACCCAGACAGACATTGATCCGCCGAAAAAGTAGATCAGGGTCTGCACCACTTCATACATGGAGCCAAGCCCCATCATCGAAGGCGTCAGGATGCGGTTATGGGTGATCGTCTGGAACACGACGGTCGAATACGCAATCGCGGTTCCGGTTATCACCATGGCCGCTATTTTCATCATCCGCCTTGGGAAGGCGTAGTCGAAGCCGCCTTTAATATCGTAAAAAGCATAGAATAATATACTAACAATGGCCAGCACGGCAAGGAATATCAGTTTCGTACTATTTTTTCGCATATGCTCTCCCCCTAAACAGCATAATTAAGAAGATCGCACTGCCGATGACTGCCACTGTTACATTGACCGGAATCTCGTATGGATGGATCACAATCCGCCCGATAATATCGCAAATGAGCAGGAACACAATCCCCAATAAAGCGGTATGCGGAATGGATTTGCGCAAATTATCGCCCAGATAAAGCGAAACGATATTCGGCACAATCAGCCCAAGGAACGGAATGACACCGACTGTCAGCACGACAGTTGTGGAAATGATGGCAACCAGGATCAGCCCCAGGTTCAGCACAACCTTATAGCTCAAGCCCAGATTCTTCGCAAAATCCTCGCCCATGCCTGCCACTGTGAATTTATTTGCGTAAATATACGCCAGGATCACCGCTGGAACACTTATGTATAAAAGCTCATACCGGCCGGAAATCACTAACGTGAAGCTCCCCATCAGCCAGGAAGAAATATTCTGGAGCAGGTCTGCTTCATAAGCAAAAAACGTCGTGATCGAGGATAAAATATTTCCATACATAATCCCGATCAGCGGCACAAAAATAACATCCTTGAACTTCACCCGGTCGAGAATCTGCATGAAAACAAATGTCCCCGCCAAAGCAAACGCAAAGCTGAACAGCACCTGCTGCGTATACGTCACATTCGTAAAAAACAGCATCGAAATCAAAATCCCCAGCTTCGCTGCATCCAGCGTACCGGCCGTCGTCGGCGACACAAATTTATTCCGGCTCAAAGACTGCATAATCAAACCGGCAATACTCATCCCCGCCCCAGCCAAAATAATCGCCATCAAACGCGGCACCCGGCTGATCAGGAAAATCTGCGCCTCATCCGACTCCCAATCAAGCAAATCACCTATCCCAATATCAATCGCCCCAATAAAAAGCGACACACCAGACAACACAAAAGCTGCAATTGCCAAAACCCATAGTTTCATAGCTAATCCTCTTAATTCTCTGTCTCTATAAACAGTCATTTCAGTTGATAATGATTATCATCCTTAGTTAGTTTTTATTATATGACAAGGATTGGGAAAAATCAAAGGGGAATTTGGCGGGTAGGGTGTGTGGCCCAGGGGGTCAGGCCCTCTGGCTCGTTTTGAGCCAAGGGGTTGGGCCAAGGGGTCAGGTCCCTTGGCCCACTTTTCCAAATGAGCCACGGGACCTGTCCCTGCGGCTCAACCTAATCTCTGAATAATGCTTCTCGATACCCCCGTAACTCTCGATAATTGCCGGTCCGAGACTCCTTCTAGTTTTCTTAATTCTCTTAAGATCGTATTTCGCTGAGGTTTATTCATTTGCTGCAGCATACTGGTATGATGAATTCCGATTTCTCGTATATAGCTGATCAGTTGTTCATCTGTTTTGCGTGAACGCGGGTTATCCTCCAGGCATTCATCCTGGTTTAGTGCATTCATATATTCTTTGAATAAGGTTATGGATTCGTCTTTGTTTTGGGAGAATAATTTAAGGGCAGCCGCGGTGTTTAATGCGCTTGATGGAGATGTATATTCATTGATACTGGTCCATTTACTGGAGAATGCAGTCCTGGCCAGACCAGCTTTCAGAGGGTTTTGGTGTATATAGCGGATTACTTTGAGGAAATAAGGTGTGGTTTCAACATTTTCACTTCGGAACCGGCCTTGAAACAGATGGCCGCTGCGATCATATTTAGTGTTATACCAATAAACATAGCTAGAGCTGAGGTTTTTGATTATATCTGATAAAGTTATTTCTTTTTCTTTCAGCAGCAGGTGAACGTGGTTATCCATAAGGCAGTAAGCAAAAAGATCGAAATCATATTTCTTCTTATACTTCAATACCGTATAAATGAATCGCCTCCTGTCTTCATCATCTTCAAAAATCGTCTGCTTATTGATCCCCCTTAACATGACGTGATATATTCCGGTCATACTCTTCTTCCTTGCCTGTCTAGGCATTTGGCACCTCCATTCTTTAGCTGCAGGGACCAGCCATCCAGCCATGCAGTCCCTGGCTTTCATAATACCTATTCGACCAGGAGATGAAAACTCCCTGCATTTTTGAGCCAGGGGGTCAGGTCCACTGGCCCATTCTTAAAAAGAGCCGAGGGGTCTGTTCCCCTGGCCCATTTTCAAAAAAAGCCAAGGGGTCTGTTCCCCTGGCCCATTTTCAAAAAAAGCCAAGGGGTCTGTCCCCATGGCCCATTCTCAAAAAAAGCCAAGGGGTCTGTCCCCCTGGCTCATGGTGTCGCTCTAAACGCATTGACATTCTTATCGAGAACAACCTGCCCTTCTCTTCCCGAATCAAGGATAGTATTTTGAGACGACTCTTTTTCTACCAGTACGGTTGTTACGGTAAGCGGCTCTGATGCTTCGGTTGTCAGCAGGGCTTCTACTTGTGCAGAGAAACAGGAATCACTTGACTTGGCATCTACTCCTGTGGCAACTACATGATTATTGGAGATATAATTTCCACTGCCCGATACAATCCGTATGATGACTGGTGTGGCACCTGCCGGCTTGATGTGCTGGATATTGATGACTTCAGAAAAGTGATTGGCCATGACAGAATTATGATTGCCATTGATACAGAGGAGGCCATACAGATCATCTAAACCATTGTCTTTTCCTACAAAAGGGGTCCAGGGTTCATGGTCACGTAAAAAGTGATTGGAAGAAATCAGATTTTCCGAGCAATTTTCCTTGAATACCACCATTCCCGGATAAAAGGAATGAAGTCTATTATTTGTGATGCTTGAACGTGTCACACCATCAAAATAGATGCTGCTCGCACCTCTCGGAAAAACATTATTCGCTGTTACCAAAAGCCCGCCAAAATTTTGGGCGTAAATGGAATACCCTTTAAAACCGGCTCCGATCAGGTTGTCGGTTATTTTTGAAGCCTGGCCCCAGCCTCGCAATTCTATGCAGCTGCCGCATTCAGCTATGAAATTATCATGTATGGTCAGAGCATCTGCATGATAAATAGTAAGTCCATGCTCTAAATACACCAATCCCATGCCTGTAATCCGAAAAGAGTCACAAGCACCCGCAACATAGATCCCCGTCTTTCCGTTAGTATACGTGTTTTCCGGATTTGCTTCACCTGAACCATCATCAATAAAATGCAAACCATCAATACAAAAGTCAGCAAACTCCACCGAACTTATACGGGGATTACCACTTCTTTCAACATAAAATGCAGCTCCTTTAAACTCCTCTTCGTTCGCACCCACGGGAATATCTACAAGTATCCGGCTTCCTCCCGGCCATAATTCATGCAAATCCGCCCATTCATTCTCAGGAGTATTAAAACGAATACTCGAAGACGTAAACCCGTGACCAGAACCCATAATTTTAAGAAAACTGATATCTATAACCACCTGGCTGGCAAGACGATAATCCCCCGGCGGAATATAAATAACCGCACCCGGCTTTCCGCCTTTATTCACATCATTATCCGTTTGCCGGCTTTTAACATCTGCAATAATACTATTGATTACCCCGCCAATATCCTCATACGGATTACCGACAGGCCACTCTGTTACATCGTAGTAATTTTTGCTGGCCATCATCAATCCTCCTATCAATTTAGTGTGTTTGTTTGTAACTTTTCGAAGGCTCAACGGACGGTAATAGTATAGAGCTTGTTCGGCTGCTGCACATTCGCCTTAATTCCTCCTTACCTGATAGCACCTTTTGTTTACGCTTACAATTCATTAGGACTAAAGCTATACAGTATCTATTCTAAAGCCCGAAAAAAGTATTTGAAATTCTAAGTTCTTTTGAAAAGGTCATATATATTTAGAATATCATGAGCCAGGGGGTGAGCCACCGGGACAGGTCCCGTGGCCCAGTCTTCCCATGAACCCAAAAAGAGCCAAGGGGTCTGTCCCCCTGGCTCACTTCCGATACTTATCCTCAATAACTTCATATCTTTCGTGGTTAATCTTATCCCACTCAGTTTTCTTATAATGAAGCCCTTTTAGTCTACTATTAAGGGAATCAGGATCATATTCCCGAAAATACATCGTTTCTGCCCAAACTTTCATGTCCTCATGTTCAGGATGCTTCTCATCCCGATAAACTTCTAGAAATTCATAGAATCCAGGCAGCCCGCCCACATCTTCAGGTGGTGCTGTTTCTGCTCCATCAAGCAGGGTTGGAAAACCAAAGTAGTAGTCATCGATAGTCTGCTCAAGCTTCACGTTGAAACGCCAGCCGTCACCAAAATCATAGGAATATTTGATTTCCTTATATTTTTCCAGATAATCATCGATTTTTAAACCGCTAGGCTTGCGCACTTCAATCTTCAATCTTTCCTGATAATTCTTCTCAAAATCTAACATTTCCACCGGCATTGATTTAAGCCGCTCTGCATACATGGCCTTGTTTTTCTTAAAATGCTGATGCTCAAGATAAGCTTCTTCATTATCTGTAACAATCCTCTGGTCCTCAATCAGGTCAAACTCAAAAAGATGATAACCGTCATAAGGATAACCACTTCGAAAATTGGTCACATTCTGGATGACATCATGGAGCCTCTTATACGTCGCTCCCGCTGGCATGATGACTTTTCTCCATATTAATGGATTTGACCCTTCTAATTCTATTCTTAGAATATATGATTTCAAGTTATATTCGCCTCCATACTATTGGGTGGTGAGCCAGGGGGACAGGTCCCGTGGCTCATTCTGAAATTATGAGTAGCCGAAACAAACAGTGTTTTCTTTATTATACCCAATAAAGCGGAGCCATAGGGACAGGTCAAGTGGTTCAGTCTTAAAAGAGCCAAGGGGTCTGTCCCCTCGGCCCAAAAATAAAAGCCCCCCAACCTGCAGGGACTTCTTAATATACAAGAAACGGCTTCATTTCGTCTTCTGTTAAATCTTTTGGCTCTACTCCATGTTCTTTACAGTATTTATCTAACGCTCTTATTTTCACTTTTGGGGATTCGGTAGATGCCGGGAATGCAAATACACCATCTGGGAAAGCATTATCAAACTTGTCGATATCTCTGCGCATAATATCACTCCTGGCAATAGTATGCACATCTGGCGTTCTTTTAATATGTCTCAATTTGAATTTGAGTCCTGCCACCATAATACACCTCCCGGAAAATATTGCTTGACCAGCCTACTAGCTGCAATGTCATCAAACATAATATATTGCCCAAACGTCTGTCTGGCTCCCATACTCATATAAAAAGGATATTTGCTGCTCTTGGATGTAAGTCCTACATACCCATCATACCCTTTATCTATGCTGTACCAACATGCAAATGCTATGAGAATTCTTCCCACATTAATATTTGAGCGCTCTTCGTTTAGTACACCCTTTATAAACTTTTTGTTTTGCGGAGCAGATTCAATTATATCTACATCTACACAAAGAAAGTCTTCATCAGGATTTTCTTTTAAAGCAATAAGACCTTCTACAAAGTCGGGATTTTTGTTGGTAACTAACCCGAATACCCTAAAACCATGCGATATTGGGTGGAGCCAATTAAATTCCCAGCCATAATCAGAAAGGTACCGGTTACCCTTTATTTCTTCTTTTCCCACTTCTCGAAAATAAAAAACAACTGGCTTGTTTGTAGCTGCATCTAATAGCATAGCTAAATCCACTTTCTTTTAATTGTCCTTCTATTTTAACATAAAATATGATAATTAACTGTGCCTTATTGGAAAATTATTCAAGTGTATTCTTATGCTAACAAGAAAGCAGAAGAAAGTAATAGTGTTTTGTTCCTTGCTTTTGTAGCCCAGCCTCAAAAAAGAGCCAAGGTACCCGCCCCCTCGGCCCAAAACCGCCCTCCGCTCAAAAAGAGGATTTCCTCCCCAATACCTCGAAACTATTACCAACAACGAAAGGAGAATCCCAATGAAACCACCTATTGCAAAACGAATCCCCCACCCGCACAACCTGCATGGGGATGTGCGAGAAGATGATTATTATTGGCTGAGGGACCGCAACAATCCGGAGGTCATTACTTATCTCGAGGAAGAAAATCGATATTACGACGAGATCATGCGTCCGTTGGAGGAACAGACTGAACAGCTTTATCAAAGCATGGTTGACCGTGTTCCTGATTCAGAAGTGAAGGTGCCGGTGCAGCATGGACCGTACTTCTACTATTCTTTTTTGGACAAGGACAAGCAGTATCCGATTTATGCACGCAAGAAGGCAGCAAACCGCGAGCAGCTGCCGGAAGCGGCAGAGGAAATCATACTGGACCTGAACAAATTAACCGCTGAGGGTGATTATTTAAGTGTAACGCTGCAGCGTATAAGCACAGATCATAACCGCCTGGCTTATTTGGAGAATCGTGATGGCACTGACCGGTATACCATTTATGTAAAGGATCTGGAGACAGGTGAGCTTCTTCCGGACAAAGTACCGAATGTATTTATACATGGCAGCATGGAGCTGAGTGAGTGCGGAGAGTATATTTTCTACATAACGGTTGATGAAAGTCAGCGGCCATACCAGCTTTGGAGGCATCGCCTTGGAAGTGAAAACAGCAGTGATGAACTGTTATATGAAGAAAAAGACATAACATTCTCTTTGTATGTGTCAAAATCGCAGAGCGGGAAATATATTTTTGCACATTCCAGGTCAAAAACGACGAGCGAGGTTCGCCTGTTGGATGCAGCTTCTCCGTTGACTCCTTTACAGCTAGTAGATGAGCGCCGGGAAGGGATAGAGTATAGTGTCGAGCATTGGGAGGATGACCTGCTCATACTGACAAATGAGGATGCGCTGAACTTCCAGCTGCTTCGCTGCCCGGCTGATGACCTTTCTGCACGGATGAAGGTTGTCGGGCATTGCGAGGATCGTTATCTGCAAGCTATGTACCCATATCAGGATACGCTGCTTCTTTTTGGCCGGGAGAACGGACTGACGCAAATTTGGGTACTGCACGATGGTGAGATGGCTCGAATAGAATGGGATGAGCCCCTCTTTACCGTATCCGTTTTGCCCGGTCAAAGCTACGAAACAGCAGAGGCACTTCTCCAATTTGAGTCCTTGGTTACGCCAAAAACAACTTACGGGCTAAATCTTCTTACGGGCGAGAGGAATTGTTTGCAAGTTGCGCCTGTCAGCGGTGAATATGATCCGTCCCTCTTCCAGCAGGAACAGCTGTGGGCGTCTGCCGAGGATGGAGTCCAAGTCCCTCTAAACGTCGTCTATCAGGAAGGTGCGCTGGATAATGGACCTGCACCGTTGATTCTGTATGCATATGGATCTTATGGAGCAAACAGCGATCCTCGTTTTGATCCGTATCGTCTGCCGCTGCTGGAAAAAGGGGTCATCTATGTCACGGCACAAGTGCGCGGCGGATCCGAGATGGGACGGAATTGGTATGAAGACGGAAAGATGCAGAACAAGCGGAACACCTTCACCGACTTCATTGCTGCGGGGAAATTTCTTATTGAAAAGGGCTACACATCCTCAAGCCAAATGGCAGCCTATGGCGGCAGTGCGGGCGGCTTGCTCGTCGGCGCAGTGGCCAATATGGCCGGTGATCTGTTCCAGGTGGCCGTGCCGGCAGTTCCATTCGTCGACGTCGTCACAACCATGCTTGATGCAACCATTCCCCTCACCACCCTGGAGTGGGATGAATGGGGCAATCCTGAAAATAAAGAAGACTATTTCTATATGAAATCTTACAGCCCTTATGACAATGTTGAAGCCAAGAACTACCCGCACATGTATATCACAACCGGTTTGAACGACCCTCGGGTTGCTTACTGGGAACCGGCCAAGTGGGCTGCACGCCTAAGAGCCTTGAAAACGGATAACAACACCCTAGTCCTCAAAACCAACATGGGTGCCGGCCACTTCGGTGCCTCAGGCCGTTTCAACCACTTGAAGGAAACCGCGGCTTGTTATGCGTTTATTTTGGATAAGATTAGGCCATAGGTAGGCCATAGGGACAGGTCCCTTGGCTCAAAATCTAAAAGAGCCAAGGGGTCTGTCCCCTTGGCTCTAAATTGCGGGCCAAGGGGACAGACCCCTCGGCCCAAACCTGCAAAGGGGCCAACCCCAGCCGGCCTGCCCCCCCATTCCTTCATTGTAAAGTATTCATCAGCTCATAGAAGTACCCCGCCTCATGCGTCTTATTAAGCTTGAACCATGCCTGCAATGTTTCCGGCTTGCAAACATCAAGCATCTTCAAGACCTCTGACGCAAATTCCAAGGGAGCTATGCCTGAAGCGGTAACCAGATTCCCATCTGCCACTGCGGGCTCGAATTGATACAGCGATTCCCCGGCATAAAGCGGGCAGACGGCTTTCAAATAGCCTGGATCATTGCTTGTGTGCCTCCTTGTGTCCAGCAGCCCCTTATTTGCCAGGCCCATGGTTGCGCCGCAGATGGCGGCAACAATAGTTCCCCTCTGCAGCCCGTTAGAGGCTTCTTCCAGGATGGACTCGTGAATGGGCTCAAGCCAGGTATCCCCGCCCGGAAGAATCAGGATATCTTGGCTCCCCAAACTGAACTCTTCCATAGATAAATCAGGCTGTATGGTCACCCCTCCCATTGTTTTTACAGGGTTTTTGTCCGCACCTACGGTCATCACCTCTATTGGCGCCACCCCTCTCCTGAAATACCTGCCCGAATTCAGTTCGGCAATCAAATACCCCGCTTCCCAGTCTGACATCGTATCAAAAACATAAAGATAAGCTTTTCTTTTGTGCATCATCAGATCTCCTCTACCAGTCATTAGAGGCCCATTATAAAAAAACTTCACTGACAGCCCGCGCCAGTAAAGTTTCATTTCTGATAGTGATCAGCCAATTCATATAAAACCTCCACCAATTTCTTCTTCATGCTGTCCGGTTCCAGGACTTTAAGAGACTTGCCATACGGCAGGAGCAGATGCGCCACATAGGTATGCAAGGCTTCTTTTTCCAAAATAAACACAGCCCTTTCTGAAGTGCGCTCTGCCAGATGATGACCTAAAAACCAATGCCGGCATAAGTCATCCAGTGCTCCGGTTCTGCCGCTGATAACAAAAGGCACAAACTCCTGCGTTTGTTCTTTCTCCGGAAGCAGGTTCTTCATAAAAAAACCGCTGGCTGAAAAATCTGCTGGACGGTTAAAGCTGGTTCCGATTTCAGCCATACCGGCAATCCTATCGACCCTGAAACTGCGGATTTCGTTCCTCAGATGGCAGAATGCCGCCACATACCAGCGGCCGTTCCAATAAATGATTCCATAAGGGTCAATCTTCCTACGCTTAGGCTGGTCTTCACGAACCGTATAATAGTCAATTTCCATAGAAACCTGGTTGATGACCCCATGCTCGAGCTCCCTCAAAATGGCATCCTCAGGCAGACCAGCGGCAGAACCGATCACATCAAGCCCCTCCACACGCCGCCGGACCATACTTTCCTGCTCTGGCGTTGAGTACATGGACAGCTTTGATGCTGCTTTATCCAATAGCTCCCCTGAAAAATACCCAGTCTCTTTCGCCAAAGCAGCTGCCTGAAGCAAGGCAGTTTGTTCCTCCGCACTAAACAGGAGAGGACTTTCAACGAATTGGTGTAAAAGCGTATATCCGCCATGATGGCCGGCCTCCGCGATAATCGGGACACCACTGGCACAAAGAGCATCAATATACCGGTAAACCGTTCTAATATTAACCTCCAGCTTTTCAGCCATCTGCTTCGCAGTAGCCTTCCTCCCCGAACTCAGCATCCAGAGAATCTGCATCATCTGATCCATTTTAGCCATCTAATCCACCCTCGTAATTTATAATCACCATTCCTATCATTGCCAATAGCATAACATGGGCCAGGGGGTCAGGTCCCCTGGCCCAAACAAAAAAAGAGCCAGGGGGTCTGTCCCCTTGGCTCTTCGCTACAAGAAAGCCGGGGGGACAGACCCCCTGGCCCAAACAAAAAAAGCCAAGGGGTCTGTCCCCTTGGCTCATCGTTTCAACACACTCTTAAAGTGAGTAAACGTATCAAAGCTTGCTTTCCCGTGATAGGCTCCCATGCCGCTCGCGCCTACGCCTCCGAATGGCAGGTAATGGGACGTCATGTGGTTGATGGTATCGTTGATGGATCCCCCACCGAAGGAGATTGTGCCCAGAATTTGGTCCTGTACCGATTCGTCATTTGAGAAAAGATAGAGAGCAAGCGGTTTAGGGCGGTTCATGATCGGCTCAATGATCTCGTCCAGGTTATCATAGGTCATAACAGGCAGGATCGGTCCGAAGATTTCATCTTGCATGACGGAATCATCCCATGAAATGTTATCCAGAATGGTCGGCTCAATGATGAGCTCGTCGCGGTTATGCTGACCACCTGCCACAATGCTTCCGTTATCAAGGAAGCCGACAAGGCGATTGAAATGCCGCTCGCTGACAACATGTCCGAAGTTCGGGTTCTCCACGATATTCTCACCGAAAGCCGCACTGATGACTTCTTTGAACTTGTTCATGAGTTCATCCTTCACACTGCTGTGTACAAGAAGATAATCCGGTGCCACGCATGTTTGGCCGGCATTCGCGAATTTACCGCGCGCAATACGCTGTGCAGCTTCATCCAGGTCAGCATCTTTATGAACGATCGTCGGGCTTTTTCCGCCAAGCTCAAGCGTCGTTGGCGTGAGATGTTTGGCCGCCGCTTCCGCTACGATCTTCCCAACGCCTGTGCTGCCTGTGAAGAAAATATAGTCAAAGTCTTCTTTCAGAAGAGCTGTGCTTGTTTCCACTTCCCCTTCCACCACCCGAAGATATTCTTCAGGGAAGTTGTCATTAATCATTGCAGACAGCAGGGCAGATGTTTTCGGCGTAAGTTCAGATGGCTTTAACACAGCTGTGTTCCCAGCGGCAATCGCGCCTACAAGTGGTGTCACGGCTAGCTGGAACGGATAGTTCCAAGGTGCAATCACCAGTGCGGAACCATATGGCTCAGGCTGAACAAAGCTTCTGGCACCCTCGTGAGAAGCTGGTGTCGGCACTTCCTTCGTTGCTGCCCATTCTTCTAGATTTTCCACCATATAGTCAATCTCGCTGATAACTAGTCCAACTTCAGCTCGCTTCGCTTCAAGCTCAGACTTATTCAAGTCCTGCTTAACAGCATCAAAAATATCCTGTTCGTGCTTTAGCACAAGGGATTTTAATGTATTTAATGTGCGGAGTCGGAATGAAACGCTTTTCGTTTCTCCTGAACGGAAATAGGCGCGTTGTTTATTCAAAAGCTCTTGGTAGTTTTCCATCATGAACACTCCTTTGTATTGTATACTCTAGTGATTTTATAGCTTGGAACCAAAGCTTAATGGGAATGATTTCTCCTATTCACATATGGCCTTGCCCATTAAATTAATGCATTTATTGTTGACTCGACATACTATAGTACAGATATTTTTTATAAGCAAGGAACCTGCCCGGGCCAGGGGGTCGGGTCCTCTGGCCCAAACTCAAAAAGAGCCAGGGGGTCTGTCCCCTTGGCTCTCCCGGCCACCGGGACAGACCCCCTGGCTCAAAAAACAAAAAAGCCAAGGGACCTGTCCCCTTGGCTCCCTCATCTCTAGCTACGCATTAATGCACCGTTAGGCTTGGGCAAATCCTGCTCGATTATTTGATTCATCTTACAAAAATGCTCAAAAAATTGCTGTGCATGCTCCCGTTCTTTTGGGTCACTTTTCAGCGCGACTATATCACGCAAAGTTTGAGCCATCCATGAATTTTCAAAATAGCGGTATTTCCCTGTATTCCATGTCATTTTTTGAGGAGATTTTTCATTCACATAATAATCCCAGAAGGGCATCTGTTCCGATTCCTCTTCTGTAAGCTGGAGTCTGTATGTTGAATGAGCCGGAATATTTCCATCTTCACAAAGCTTGCCAATAAACTTCTCCTTCACCATGTAGACACCTAAGATGCGTCTGTCTTTTTCAGGCTTACTGGGATCTACTGCTGTCAGCAGAACAGCACTATTTTGGTGCAGGCGGCTGGGTTTGTTTGGCTTCCCCTTATTATTGCCGCTTTTAATAACACCAGAAAAAACCTTCCACTCTGTAAAAGAACGATCCTGTTCTTCTGCATCACACCAAAAAACCATTTGTGATTCCGGATGAAGCTTATGATTTTTCATCAGTTTTTCATATCCCAAGCGGAGTTCCTGACTTTTCCGATATCGATTCTTTTCTTCTTCCTTCTTCCTGTCTTCTTCCCTACGCTCATTTTCCTTATTTTGTATAATCGCATCGAGTGATTTAGAAATCATTTCATCATGCAGTATCAAGTGCTCTCCAAATACATCAGGGAAAACAAACTTCTTCTTTTCCGATGCGAAATGTATCACTATACTAGTATCATTATGTTCAACTATACTCCCCATACCAAACAGCTTGTGCGTAACCTTCTTATTGATTAGATTCATTATTCTAATCCTCCTTATATTGTAGAAAAACCCAGATGCTGTTTTTCATCCGACTATCTTTCCTAAAAGGCTGCACAATTGTTTAAGTTTCCTTCAGTTTGAAAAGGAAATAAAAAAAGTATCCGAAATTCAATCTGCAAAACAATACAGCGAAATCCCGGATACCATTAAAACATTTGTAAACCTATTATAACATTTATTGGATAAATTAAAAACAAGCCAAGGGGACAGACCCCTCGGCCCAAAAAGCCCCAAGTAAGCCAAGGGGACAGACCCCCCGGCCTAAAAAGCCCCAAGTAAGCCAAGGGGACAGACCCCCCGGCCCAAAAAGTCCTAAGCAAGCCAAGGGAACAGACCCCCCGGCCCAAACTCAAAAAAGAGCCAAGGGACCTGTCCCCCCGGCTCATCACATAAATCCAGAAAACCACAACCCCAACGTAGTCCCTACATAATTCCCTATAATATACCCTAACGTCCCAACCACAAGAATCGGCCCAATCAGATCCTTCCATCCTTTTGCAATAGCCATGGCTGCTGCAGTTGTCGGCCCGCCCACATTCGCATTGCTGGCCAGCAGGATTTCTTCAAGGTTATATTTTAACAGTTTTCCAGCAGTCAATGACACGGCCAAGTTCACTACCACAATAATGAATACAAACACCAGCAGCAGCGGCGCATTTTGAACAATCAGCGGAATGGATGCCGGAATGCCAATCACCACAAAGAACAAGTAAATGAGGAAAGTACCAATTTCCTGGCTTCCGTTAATCGACTCAAAATATCTCGGAAACAAGGCAAGTGCCAAGAAAGTTAACGTTGTCAGCATCAAGTAATTGTCACCGAACAATCCATTCAGCAGATTTAAAAAGAAAGAAGTATCCTCCCCGGAAGGTATCAACCCATCCATGAATGCGGCGATTTTAAAAGAAACCACCACAAGAAGGAACGCAGTCCCTACAGACAACGCAATATCCTTCAAAGATATATCCTTTCGCTCCCAAAAGCTTTCCGCAAGTGTCTTCCCTTCTTCTCTGACTCCTCCGCTTTCCACTTTCTCCACGTGCGGTGCCCTAAAGCGCCGTCTAAAAAAGCCCATGGCCGGAATCATCATCAAAACGATAAAGTAAATCGCCATCATCAGGTTGTCTGCGACCACTGCCGAAGAAACCATTTCTCCAGGTGCCTCAAATTTAGCTGCCATGGCTGCAAAGTTCACCCCGCCGCCAATATAGGAGGCACTAAGCATGGCGCCGAGCTTATCCAGGACCGGTATATGATCCTTCAATAAAAAGAAACTGATCATCACTCCTGCAACCGTACCAATCGAACTGATCAGAAAAATAATCAGCAGCCTCCCGCTTTCCTTCCAAATCCTCTTAAAATTCACATGAAACAGCAGCAGCGGAATGGCGAGCGGAATGATAAAAGTCCAGATCGCATCATACACTGGCGACGCTGTCGGAATAATTCCGGTATTAGATAGAATAATAGCCCCAATCAGCGCAATGATTGCACCAGAAATCTTCGCCGCCCAGCTGTAGCGCTGCTCCAGAATTATACTCGCCGAAGCCCACACCACAATAATCCCCCACAGCGTCACATAATCATCGGCTTTAATCAAAGTATCCTCCAAAACTTCGCCCCCTTTTCACATTTTTCGACTAAAAATATATTACTATGACGAGCTGAAAATTCAAAATATTTAAGCCGCAGAGTTGGCTTCCCCGGCCGAGCCATGGGGTCTGTCCCCCCGGCTCAAACCACAAAAAAAGCCAAGGGACCTGACCCCTTGGCTCACTTTTCCATCTGCACCGTCTCATTAACTCCTGCTTCTTCTGCATCCTGCCCAGTAATCCGCTTCAGCATGAAGACGGCTTTCTTTGTAAAGCTGCCGCTTTCCCAATATTCGGCTGCTTCTGCCTTTACCTTGATCAGCACAACGCTCGGATCGTCATAAGAAGTCTGCATAATCTTCTCATACATTTTGCTCCACAATTCCTTCTTCTTCCCTATATCCTCAACAATTTCCGCTCTGCCGCGGACAGAAACATAGGATTTGCCTGCATATGCAACATTCACATCTTTGTCATGTAAAATCTCTTCATATTTATCTGTCTCTTTTTTAGTAAAAAACCATAGGTCCCCATCAAACTCGACCTCCTGTGTTTTCATCGGGCGTGAAACGAGCCCTTCCTCAGAGACCGTTGTCAGCATGGCCGTGTCCACGTCTTTGATTAACTCTCTCAGCGTTTCCATTTCTTCTTGTTTTAGCATATTTAACAGTCCTCCATCTTCTCAAAGTTTATAAATATATATTACCCTCCACACAATCTTTTAAAGCATCGGTCTGAAAAGCTAGAAATAATAGCCGGAATTCTATAATATGATTATTGAGACAATTAAAATAATTCAAAGGGGTAAGGGGAGCTATTTCATGACACAGGAAGTAAAAAGCAATTATTATAAAGAATTAATCGATCTCCAGGATGCGGAAGGAGTTGAAGCGCAGCTTCAAGCTTTACTTGAGGTGCCGATCGATTCCGTTTCTGACCTTGAAAATTGGCTGAAGGATGAAAAGGAATTAGGAATTAAAATTGATGAAGCCATGACAGGCCACCAGGTTGATTTTTACCGAAATACCGAAGATGCGGACATTAAGTCGACTTATCTTCACGATCAGCAGGTCATTCAGCCGCTGCTAATGAAATATGAAGCCAAAATGAATGAGAAATTCTGTGAGTCACCTTATGCTGCTCAATTGGATGACAAGCGCTACGGTTTAATGCGCCGTGTCCGTGAGTCCAAGGTTAAACTTTTTAGGGAAGAAAACATTCCATTGATGGTAAAAGAGCAGGAGCTTTCTACAAAGTACAGCGAAATCATAGCAGGGCTGACCGTTGAATGGGATGGCGAGGAAAAGCCTTATCCATTTATCCAGTCCCAGCTCGATAATCTGGACAGAAGCGTGAGGGAAAAAGCTTATTATGCCATGCTGGAAGCCCACCGACAAATCAAGCCAGATATGGACAGCATCATGGACGAACTCGTTCAGCTGCGCCACCAGATCGCTTTAAATGCAGGCTTTGAGAATTACCGCGATTATATGTTTGTGGTAAAAAACCGCGAGTACACGATCCAGGATTGCTATGACTTCCATGAAAATGTTGAGAAGCATATCATCCCTGCCTGGAACCGCCTCGCAGAGGTTTTCAAATCCAAGCTTGGCGTTGATGCCTATCGCCCTTGGGATAACACCGCTAAATTGATGAAAAACCCGCCATATACCGAAGTGTCAGATCTGATGGATGGCGTTTCTGAAATGCTGGGCAAGACGGATCCGTATTTTGCAGACCGTTTCGATTATATGAGAGAAAATGGGCTGCTGGATCTAGGAGACCGGAAAGGCAAAAGCCCAGGCGGTTTCTGCACCACCTTGTCAGTTTCAGGAGATACCTTTGTGTTTGCAAACTTCAGTCCATCCTTCTTCTCGCTGATCGCCCTTATCCACGAAATGGGCCATGCAGTGAATGGATACCTCGAGTTTGCTGAGCACGGTCCGCTGGAAGAACACCAGCACCGCATGGAAGTCGCTGAACTCTATTCCCATGGGATGGAACTGCTCTTACTCGACAAGCTCGACCGCTTCTATCCAGAAGAAGAAGACTTCAAGAGCGCCCAGCGTGAAGAACTGAGACGGGCATTCACCATGCTATACGGCCCATTATCAGGCGACCTCTTCCAGCATTGGATGTACACCAATCCAAATCACACCGCCAAAGAGCGCGATGAAAAATACTTCGAAATCGCAAAACGATATGGCCTAAGCCCTGTCGACACATCCGGTCTCGAAGACGTAATGGGCATCCTTTGGGCAGACACCCTGCACTACTTCCAAGTGCCTTTCTATAACATCGAATACTCCATCTCCATGCTTGGCTCTCTGCAAATCCTTGAGAACTATCACAACAACCCAGAGCAAGCCGTGGAATTATTTAAAAAAGGCGCAAGTGCCGACTACAATCAATCCATCGCCGATATCTATAAAGAAACCGGCGTCAGCTTCGACTTTTCCGAATCCGCCGTTAAAAGGATGGGTGAGTTTTTGGAGAAGGTTATTCAGGATATTCACTGAGCCACGGGGACAGACCCCTCGGCCCATTCACAAAAAGAGCCACGGGGTCAGACCCCCTGGCTCTTTTCTACTACGGAGGTAAACATGAAAACTCACTACTATTTAGGCTGGTTTAATAAACATTTTCCAGAGAAGCTGAGCAAGCTGCTTCAGGAAGATATAATTGATAGAAAATCGCTTGTTATGATCAGCTCAAGTCCATCTATTTATGAAGAAATGGGCGCTGCGGAACGCTCGTGGCTGGACCAGGCCGGCATTGTATTTGATGAATACCACCTGATTAATTACCGTGTCCCGAAGAAAGAAGCCCATACTTTAATTAGTAATGCTTCAGTCATTTTCTTATTGGGCGGAAATACCGTTGAACAAAATAAGTTCCTCGCAGGATATGAGCTGTCGGATCCTATTACAAAAAGCCGTGCCACTGTTATGGGAGCCAGCGCTGGTGCGATTAATATGTCTGCTAAATGGTTATGTTCAAAAAACCTTGGCTATAACGTCGAAGTCAGCACTCTGTACGACGGAATCGGCCTTGGCGATTTTGCCGTCCTTTCTCATTTTGATCTTGAGCATAACCTCGCGCTCGTTCAAAATGAACTCTCCCCCTTATCCGAGGAAATGAATATCTATGCTTCAAACAAAGACTGCGCTGTGCGAGTTAAGGGAGACAAAATCGATATTTTAGGCACTGTCTATTTGATTTCCCGGTCAAAGATTGAGAGATTGGATGAGACGCTTTAGCTGCCGTGAGCCATGGGGACAGACCCCTTGGCCCAATCTCAAAAAGAGCCAAGGGGTCTGTCCCCATGGTTTTCACAAAAAATGTGGAGTGATTAATATGAGGTTTTTAAGCTTCATTTCATGTTTACTATTTGTTTCTGTTTTAGCCGGATGTATTGGAGAAGACTATGATTTTTCCCCGCCAACAGTTTCCCTATTTAATCCTGATGATATTACCCATGAAACAGCACTAGAAGAAGCGAATATTGAGTGGGACTTCGACGAACAATACAACAAGAAAACGGATGATGTTCAAGCATTAGCTAAAAAACAAGAAGTGATGCACTTTAATTCGGGACAAAAAGTTCAATACATCCTCGAAGCTGGCCATTTTGATTCTGATGGAGTCAGTGTTTCCGTTTGGAAAAACGACAGTGAGACAAAACTGAAATTAGAAAAAGGGCAATCTTTCTACTTACCTGAAGAAACCGGTGAATATGTGATAGTGTTTGACCTCGACACAGACAAAGGCGCTGCCCAATATGTTGGAAATATTGTCATAGAGTGAGCCACGGGGTCTGTCCCCCTGGCCCACCCACAAAAAGAGCCACGGGGTCTGTCCCCCTGGCTCCCTATGGTTCAATACCCGGAAAATCAATAATGAATTCCGTGCCCACCCCTTCTTCGCTTTCTACTCTGATTCTCCCTTTAAAGGAATGGATGATTTGGTAGCTGACCATCATCCCGAGTCCTGTCCCTTTTTCCTTAAGAGAATAATAAGGCGATCCAAGACGCTGAACCTGTTTCGGGTTCATGCCGATTCCCTGGTCCTTGACGGCGATCCTGATGTGTCTGTCGGCGGTTTGATGGCATGATAGCGACATGGTCCCGCCATTCGGCATGGACTCTACTGCGTTTTTTAAGATATTGAGCAGGGACTGGTTCAGCTTCTGGGGATCTGCTTTTATCCAGCAGTCATCCTGAATGTCGGTTTGAAATTCAACCTGCTGATTCACGCTGAAAGTTTGAATCAGCGCTGCTGTACGTTTTAAATGTTCACTGACATTGACGGCTCTATCTGTACTGCTGGAAGGTTTTCCGAAAGTGAGAAAATCGTTGATGATTTCATTGGCCCGGTCTAGTTCTTCAATTGAAAGCTTGATGTATTCTCTTTTGGGATTAGGGAGATCGGGGTCATCAAGGAGCTGCAGAAATCCCCTGGTCACCTGCATAGGATTGCGGATTTCATGGGCAAACACACCGGTGAGTTCACTGATCACCCTGAATTTTTCAGAGTCCTGGACCTTCAGCCTGAGCTGGTGGTTCTCACGGATTTTCTCAACTAATACGGTACAGAACCACGTCACGGCAACGGTAAAAAGCAGATGAATACCCTGAACTTTCAACACGTTGGTAGAGAAGCCATTCATGATCCCGGACACCGCCATGCCGCAGAGACAGTAAAAGAACGATAACCCTGTCGAAATGATAATCCTTCGATCCTTATTCACACGTAAAAATAATCGCTGAACCGACAAAATGACGGGGAGCGTAATGATTGACACCATGACAGTCGTCAAAAAACCCATGCTGATTCCGAAAGACAGGCGGTATAGAATGATCAGGGCTGTCAGAAACACACCGGACCATACTCCGAGGTACAACGTTCCGAATAGGAGAGGGATAAACCGGATATCGAGCCGCGCCGCTTCGGCGTATTCCACAGGAAAGGACATGCACAATAAGATAGACACTCCCCACAAAAGTGTCATCAATATCTTAATGGACCGCTCCTCTTTTACCTTCTCCAGAATAAACGTAAAATAACTGAAGATCGGAATAACCATGAGTGTCAACTGCAGCAGGAAATCTTTCACTATACTCATCTGGGCACCATTCGCCTTCTGTTCAATGTACTTATATTTTAACAAGAACTCACACATTTTGGGTATTATTGTCTTTTTTTTCGAGCCAGGGGGACAGACCCCCTGGCTCAGCCTCAAAAAGAGCCAAGGGGTCTGTCCCCTTGGCTCATCAGAAAATTGAAACTATACCCTCAGTAAAACGTAAATAAAGATAATAACATTCTCCGGAGGGTGAATATGGATAATCAGCGGGTTGATGAACTTAACAATTTTCTCGAAGAAATCAGACAAAAAGCTGATGAAAAAACGGCTGCGAAGCTTGAATTGGATAAATGCAAAAGAATCATACAAAGGCTAAGTTCCTTTTCATCAGATTGCGAAAAATGTGATCAGCTTTTTTTAGGTTTAGAAAATCACCTGATCCGTCTAAAAAGCAAAGCAGAACATCTTACAGAAGGTGAGGTTAAACATCATAAAAAACTAATTGGCACCATTAGCTCCCATCTGCAGAAACAGCACAAACTGGTAACGCAAGGGTATTATCTGGCATTATATATGTCCATTGGCATAAGTATTGGTACAGCAATTGGCCTTGTTGTATTTGATAATCTGGTACTGGGCCTGCCGCTGGGAATGTGTATTGGTATAGCAATTGGCACAGGGCTGGATGAGGATGCTAAGAAAAAGGGGCTGACCCTTTAACTTCTGAAGGGTTTGCTGCAAAGAAGCCTAATCCTCCTTATTTTTACCGAGGAATTAGGCAGAGTTTATTCAAAGTCACGTTAACTATATGGATTAATTCCTAATGTTCCTGTAGTGGATAAATCTTGCTAAAGCACCTATTTGTTCAATACAATCTTCCACAGATTAAACTAATTACAGAAATACCGTCTCTTTTCAAATAGAACATCTGCCTATTTTGGCAGCTGATCTGCAACATTGTCTCCTATTCGGAATTCGGAGACATATTCAGTTTAATAATAAACACTTGGAAACAATTCAAGGCTGTATACTCGATTTCAGTCTGGCTATTATCACATACACAATCTGAGATAGTAGAAAAAATCCTGAGAAGGACTTTGTATGTGTCCAGTTATGTAAAATAAACATTCCTCCTTTAACAAATAGGGGCTCAAAAACATAAGCAAACAATGCCGACCCCAGCACAGACAGAATAAAATAACTATAATACCTTTTAGAAAGCTGGTAAATAAACATAAATAAAACAGGAATGACTGTAATATCTGCCGGAAACAAAGGAGGGACCATCGGCAACAATTTGTCTGGGTATCCCCATAGGATCAATTCTCCGCCAATGACATCAAAAAGCGAAGCCGCAGCTGCCCAGATGAGTCCATAGCTTAAAATTTCAAATGTTCTCTTTTTATCGCGAAAGCTAAGCCATAATATCCATGGGATAATTGTGGCTGCGAGTAATACCCACCATTTCCAAGTGAATAAATCATCTTGGATCCAATGTTTAAAAGCCACTTCTTTCAATAATTCTCTAGCTTCTTTAACATCTTCATATGATGGTTTCATGCCTTTTCAACCCCTACCCTAAATCTACACTTATCCTTTCCGATACTATATGCTAATATCCATATCCTCTAGGAGCTAATGTATTTTCTTACTCACTAGCCTGTCTCTAAGTTTAGGAAAACATATCGGATACCAGTTATTAACAAACGAAAAGGTTAAAATCCAATCGGTTAAAGAGTTAATTAAGCCACAGGGTCAGACCCCTTGGCCCGTTATAAAAAAGAGCCAAGGGACCTGTCCCCCTGGCTCTGGTCATGTAAGCACAGGGTCAGACCCCCTGGCTCTTTTCGCGATTGCAACATTCCCACCCACTTTCTAGGAAATATATGCTAATATCACCCTATCAACCTCATTTCACTTACAAAAAAATTCTTAGGGGGAAGTAAGAATGGAATTGGTCAACAACTTCTTAAAAGGCCTGAAGGAACATCTATCACCAGAAGAGTTAGAGGAACTGCATAGAGCATCAGGTGCTGCCAAAGAGTACCTCACCACACTTCAATTACACTATCCAAACTGCCCGGAATCACTCTTAAATCTCCTCAAAAATATCGATGGCACGTACTTCAGAAAATATGGCGAGGACCAAATTGCCATTTGCATTCTAGGATCCGATGTTGAAGACGGGACATATCCCTACTATCTGCTTTCCACTCAGCAGATGCTTGAAAGCTCAAAAGAAGAGGTGGACATCTCCTATCTGTCCGAATACGAAGAAGAGGGCGTCGACCCAAAAATCAATCCAGAAAGCCTTCTCCCTGGCACCTATCTCCACTTTTCGGATTGTATGAATAATGGCGGAACATCCAGTCTTTACATTGACTTCAATCCCACTGACCAAGGAGTCTCCGGCCAAATCATCCGCTTTCTGCACGACCCGGACGAATTCAAAGTGATTGCTAATTGCTTTGATGAGTATTTGCAGGGGTTGATTGATAATGGGTTCCGATATGTTTATGAGGAAGAGTAATCATAGGAAAGCAGCTTTAGGAATAAGAGTGCCTCTACTTTTGTAATATTTGTCTCTCACCGAGGGTGTATAGAGCTGCAGGAAAAAGCAAAAAGAGCCAAGGGGTCTGTCCCCCAGGCTTCAAAATAGAGCCAAGGGGACAGACCCCCTGGCTTCATTAAGCATTAGGGAAAAGACGCTGAAGGGATGCTTTCATCTCTGGCTTTACATTGATTTTTGGCCGGGCGGCCTTCGCCATTTCTTCTGCTTCCCCGATCGTCTTTGCTTTCCCTAAAGAGAGTAATGTACCGATCGCAACGGTCCCTGTACGATTGCTTCCGCCTGCACAGTGGAAGTATACTTTTTCCCCTCTATTATAGGCATTTACCACATGCTCAACAGACTGTTTAATTGATTCATCCTGCTGCTCAGCATCATCTACAATGGGGCTGTGAGTCCGCTCATAGTCCGCTTCTGGAGCTTCTGCCCGAAGATCGAAAATCACATCTGCTTTTTCATTTTTCATCATTTCTTCTACATCATCTGCTCCGCCAATGTAGATGCGATCTTTTATTAGTTCATGATAATTTTTTGTCATGCTGTTCCCGCCTTTTTTGCTCCATTCATTTGTTGCCGTTCCTTCCAGATATCGTTCGGCATCAAGTGCTGCCATGCATCCTGTCCCTGCAGCTGTAATTGCCTGGCGATATCTCTTGTCCTGTACATCTCCGCAGGCAAAAATGCCAGGGATATTGGTTTCTGCTGTACCAGGGATAACATTAATATAGCCTGTTTCGTCTGTTTCGATTTGCCCGTTGAGAAATGCTGTGTTTGGTGTATGTCCAATCGCCATAGGGCCGGGTCATTTTAATAAAATAAGCATGTACTTATATGAAGGGTAAAAGGATAGCCAAGAGAGTAATTTCTCTTGGCTATTTTCTTTTTACTTGCCAGTTTCGGCAAAAGTTTTGATGCGGTCGCCGATTTCGTCGCGTACACGCTGGAAGAAGGCCCATTTTTCTTCTTCTGTTCCTTCTGCTTTGGCTGGATCGTCAAATCCCCAGTGTTCGCGTTTTACATGAGGAGGAGTCATCGGGCACTTGTCAGCTGCATCACCGCAAAGTGTTACAACCAGGTCCGCATTGTTTAAAATTTCAGTGTCAATGATATCAGAAGTCTGATTGGAGATGTCGATGCCGGCTTCCTTCATGGCCTTTACAGCATTAGGATTTAAACCATGTGCTTCAATTCCTGCACTGTATACATTCCACTCATCACTCAAATGCTGCTTAGCCCATCCTTCTGCCATTTGGCTGCGGCAAGAGTTTCCTGTGCATAGAAAGTAGATTGTTTTTTTAGTCATGTTGAGATTCTCCTTTTAGGTAAGTTTTTTAGATGATCAGCAACCAAATATATAAACCAACTAATGTGATGAACAATGTTGGAATGGTTAGAACAATTCCAGTCTTGAAATAGGTTCCCCAGGAGATTTTTACTCCTTTTAGAGACAATACATGCAGCCACAGCAGGGTTGCCAGAGATCCGATAGGTGTAATCTTCGGCCCCAGATCAGATCCAATGACATTGGCATAAATCAGTGCTTCCCGGATCACTCCACTGGTATCCGTGTCAGCAATGGCCAGTGCGTCAATCATAACGGTTGGCATATTATTCATCACAGATGAAAGAATGGCTGCAATGAAGCCCATCCCGATGGTTGCCGCAAACAGCCCCTGGTCAGCTGTCATTTGAATCACATCGGCCAGCACATTGGTAAGGCCTACGTTTCTCAGCCCGTATACCACTACATACATTCCGATGGAGAAAAACACAATTGCCCAAGGTGCCCCTTTAATGACTGTGCGGGTATTCACGGCTGGACTCCTGCGTGCCATTAATAAGAAAAAGATGGCAACGACACCGGCAATGATTGAAACAGGCAATCCAATGAATTCACTTGCAAAGTAGCCAATTAACAAGATTGCCAGTACAAGCCATGACAGCCGGAACATCTTGCTGTCCCTAACCGCTGCGGAAGGTTCCTTCAGATGGGATAAATCATAGTTCTTCGGTATGCTTTTTCTAAAGTATAAGTACAGGACAATGATGCTTGCTGCGAGTGAAAAGAAGTTTGGAATAATCATTCTGGATGCAAACTCCACAAACCCGATTCCAAAAAAGTCAGCCGAAACGATATTAACAAGGTTGCTGACTACCAGCGGCAATGATGTTGTATCGGCAATAAATCCGCTCGCAATGATGAAAGGAAAAACCATTTTTTCATCAAACTTCAAGTTTCTGACCATTGCAAGAACAATGGGTGTCAGAATCAATGCGGCTCCGTCATTAGCGAAAAATGCTGCAACCAAAGCACCCAAAATGGAAACATAAACAAACATTCTTACTCCGCTTCCTTTTGCTGCTCTTGCCATATGCAGAGCTGCCCATTCAAAAAATCCAATTTCGTCCAGAATCAGCGAAATAATAATGATTGCAATGAAAGCAAGCGTTGCATTCCAGACAATGGATGTCACATCAATCACATCATTGAAGTCAACTACTCCTACAATCAAGGCAAGAATAGCGCCCCCACATGCAGACCAGCCAATCGATAATCCTTTCGGCTGCCATATTACCAATATGAGGGTTGCCAGGAATATCAATGATGCCAAAATTATTTGAGTCAAAACATGCTACCCCCCTCTTACTCACAAGAAATTCTTAATCCCTGTTCTTCAAGTTCTTTCAATTTATAATCCTGACTCGGAAGGTGATCCAGTACATCCTTCACCAGCGGGTAGTAGTCGCTCGCTTTGTTCAGAGAATAAATGATCCACTGGCCTCTCCTGGCCTCCCTTACCACATCTGCATCCTTTAGCTTTCGGATATGCTGGCTGATGGCAGGCTGGCTCATTTTAAAAATCTCAACAAATTCACAAACGCAGCAATCATTATTATCCAGGATCTTCAGCATAGTTAACCGCGTTTTATCACCCAATAATTTTAAGATGCTGGCAGCTTTTTCAACTTCAACTGTGGACACTTTCAACGTCTATTCACCTCCCGCTTTACGATATCAATATATAATAATTCACTTATATATGCAACAGGTTTTGATTTTTTTTAAAACTTTACTAATTTTAATATGTTCCTTTTCAGGTTGTTCATTCATAATACTTTTTGTACTTCTTCGTCGCCTTTTTTCTGAAGCTTATTCTTTTGGGGTCTGGGAATATCCCATCTCATCACCCTTTATTAATTTTAATCACGATATATTACCGTATCCCTTCTTCAACTGAACTGCCCTTTTATTTTTAAAAAAACAGCCGCCTAGAATTGGCAGCTGTTTTTGGACATAAGCACCTATAGTTTATATTACAATAGACAGAAACAACATCTCGATATTCTTAATTACTAACTTCCCCTTGATAGCCTTTATCTGCTGTCAAGAATCGATCAAGCTTAATAAACCCTGTGAAGATGAACAGTGAACCAAGAATATTACATATAACCCTAAACCAATGGACAATTTTAAATTCCTTCACCGTTTGCCCAAGGAATTCTATTGAATGGAGGTCCGCACCTTCAATAAACATGATTTCATTCCGCGGCCATTCAAAAAGAATGGAAGCTGCCCCTTCTAATATGATTGCCAGCAGGCTGAGGAGCACCCACTTTCTTGCAGATTTCACTTTCCGCACAAAAATTCCTGCCAAAACGCCGGTCAGTATACTTACAAAGCCCAAAGGCGGAAAATAAGTATGTGGACTAGCAACTGCCATCCAGTCCATGGACTGCTCCAATGAAAATGGTACGTTATGAAAAATATTTGGATACACCATAAACGTATTAAGCAAAATGCTCCCCAAAATAATCCACTGAATCCAAAGGTGGGATAAAACCGTATAATACCCTACTTTCTTTGCCATGCAAAAAACTCCTTCTAATCATAAGTTTTTATAGCCTTATCGGCTAATATGCACTCATTATAAGGAGCAAATCTAAATGAATCCTTATGTAGTTCTTAAATAATTCTTAAAAAGCCATGGGGACAGACCCCCTGGCCCAATTTCAAAAAAAAGCCATGGGGACAGACCCCTTGGCCCAATTTCAAAAGAGCCATGGGGACAGACCCCTTGGCCCAATTTCAAAAAAATCCATGGGGACAGACCCCTTGGCCCAATTTCAAAAGAGCCATGGGGACAGACCCCTTGGCCCAATTTCAAAAAGAGCCATGGGACCTGACCCCCTGGCTCACCCCTGGCTCCTCAATTTCATTTAAAATCACTAGGAATTTTTACGAGTACATAATTTTCAGTCCACATTTGAGTGGTGGCAATTAGCCTCTTTCCTTCTTTTTCAAAGAACAGGCCGGCACCATCTTTTTCTTTAAATTCCCATCCATATGAGGCAACCATTTGTTTAGTATATTCATCAGCGATTGAAATACCTTTATCTTCACTACGTGTGATATACCAAATAAAGTCCTCATCTACTGAAATTTCAGTTATCTTACTATCCGATTCTTTTAGTTTATCAATAGCTTCATTTGCTGATACACCCTCAACTGGAAGAGAGGGGTAGTGTAATTTACCTGCAAAAATGAACACAACAATAGTTATTATTAATATGCCAAGTATATACCGCACCTTTTTCATCTCATCACCCTTTGTTAGTTAAATCACGATATATTATCGTATGCGTTCTTCAACTAGGCTGTCCCTTCCTCGCAAAGAACAACTTCTAATGGCAACTGGATCCATCATTACTTAATAACCCACTTTTACATTCTTGTGAGCTCCTTATTCCAACCTTTAATTTATATATCAAAAAGGGCATTCAATACAAGAAGTAAGAGCCATAGCAGAATAACTAGGGTTCCAAATCTTCCTATTTCATTGCCTTTTATATCTGCTCTTTTCTGGTGTTTTATCCTTCTATATAAGTTTTGAACTTTCTTTTGTTTTTCTCCTTCCACTGTTTAATCTCCCCTTTAAAATCATATCTCCTGGTACAGCGTGAGCAAATAGATGTTTTAGCCATTAAGTAATTTTCAGCAAAAAAGGCGATAATCCTTCTTGGATCAATCACCCATTAGTTTAATAAGGAACGTAGAAAAAGTGCATTTTCCTTAGTGAATAATACACTCTTCTATTTCAGTTTCCCTTTTTATTTACAACCAAAAAAATACCCAAGCCTGCAACTGCTATTAGCAAAAATAACGCAATTGCAGGCATCCCTAGATCAGAGCCCCAGCTTAATTGCTTATCTCTATCTGTTGTTGCAACGTAAGCAGCAGATGCCTTGATAGAATCAGATAAACTATTTATTGAATAAACAATAACGCCTGTGAGAATGGCTTGAGCTATAAGGAAATAACCTAGTATGTCTCTCATAAACTCCCTCCCCCTTTTACTAAATTATACAGTTTTTTAGCAAGGTGGGGAGCGAAATCCTATTGAACTACTCTCCCATTAGTTAAATAAGATTCAGCTGCCTTATTGACAGCTGGATTTTAAAGCACCTTTTAGTACAAATAACCTTCAGTATTCCTAAAGAGTGTCACCCAAAATACCCGTTGACAATAGGCACCCTTACTCTTATACTTTTTGAAGAATAGAATAATAAAACCAATTTAGGACGTGGATTTTTCTAGAGCTAGCTCTATTTTCGCCACACAATTGTCAGTTGACGGTTGTGTGGCTTTTTTATGTAAAGAAAGGGGCAGAGTAAATGAAAACTTGGCATTATGCACTAATCGTTTTCTTAGGTGGATGCTGCTATGGGGTGTTGTCTACATTTGTGAAGCTTGCTTATGCAGCAAATTATTCGGTAACAGAGGTAACGGGTGCCCAATATTTATTTGGGGTCTTACTTACCTGGGTGCTGGTTATGTTTAATAAAAAGCAAAAAATTTCTTTAAATCAAATCCTCAAATTACTGTTATCTGGAATTCCGTTTGGTTTGACAGGTGTGTTTTATTATCAGGCGCTGCAGACACTAAATGCTTCACTAGCCATCATTTTTTTATTTCAATTTGTATGGATTGGTACGCTTTTCGAGTGGGTCTTTCATAAGACGAAACCAACAAAAGGGAAGATCATCTCAATTGGGATTCTTATTATAGGCTCGATTCTAGCTGCGGGCTTACTTGCAAATAACGAAGTTGCTCTATCATTGCATGGGTCTGCTTGGGGGCTGCTTTCGGCTTTAACGTTTACGACTTTCATTTTTCTCAGCAGTTCTGTCGGAAAAGATACTCCGCCTGTTCTGAAAAGTGCTTTCTTATCTACTGGTGGTTTAATTGTCGTACTTTTAGTATATCCGCCATTGTTTCTAGTTGATTTACCTGTCTTAATGGGGGTAGCCCCGTATGGTTTATTACTCGGCTTGTTCGGTGTTGCCTTACCACCACTTTTCTTTTCAATTGGCATGCCCCATATAGGACCAGGACTTGGCACGATTTTGACTGCTTCGGAGCTTCCAGTAGCTGTAACATTATCGGCACTTATATTAGCAGAATTTGTAAGCTTTTCACAATGGCTGGGAGTTGTCATCATATTAATTGGCATTGTCGCAGGCAATTTAAAACCTAAAGATCGAATAGAAGCTGTGTCTATACAATCCAAATCCGTTTCGTGATTTGGACTTGCTCCTTATAATGAATACCGGGCCATGGGGACAGACCCCTTGGCCCAATTTCTAAAAGAGCCATGGGACCTGACCCCCTGGCTCCAAAAACTCAGCCTTATGACAGCCTAATATTAACTTTTATTCAAAACTATTTTCGTATATATCAAAAAACTTCGATAATTCCACGCCTTGTTCTTGAATATTTTTATCCATCCCAGATACTTGCCACCCATATTGTTTGTATTCTTTATAGTTACTATCACTAACGGGTTCTAGATCAAACTCCTTAGCTACTGCTGCAAAGGCTTCTTTGTAGTCCAGCTTTGCCTGTTCTAATGCTTTTTTAGAATCTTTAAAAATCGGCTTTCCTTCAGCATTAGCTCCTATTTCGTATGCCTTTTCATTACCAAAATCAATGCTTAATTTACTAACATCATAATCATCAACAACTGTTGCTAAGGATTGGTTATCACAAGAAACTAACAAGATGATTGCAAAGCTAATAAATAAGCCCCTCATATATACCTCCATTAATCATGCTACTTTGTTATAACCTTATAGAATAGACGTTTTTCGATAAAATAAGTTTCATAACTCTTTTCACTATCCTTCCCCTTTTATAAAAAGAAAAAAAGCTGCTTGATTTCGCAGCTTAATAAAGGAATTTAACTCCCCTTTTCCAGGTTGTCTTGAATAAATTCCCTAAGGACACTTTCGGCATTTTTTAATGTATTTAAAGTTCCTGTTACTTTACTGCCAGGAACCTTTTTGGCAATTGGAATTCCTAAAATTGTTCTTTGGCAACTCCATATAGGAATTCTTAATTGAATCTTATGTCTTCCTAAGTGGGATTCAATTTCTATAAAAACATAAGAGATATAACCAGGCAGAAATTTATCTACACCATCTTTCAATACCTCAATGAGAATTCTTTGGTTTTTCTTTTCAAAATAGGGCTTAAACTCATTTAATAAAGATTCACAATGTACAACAAAACTGTGTTCAGCAGCACTAATATAATCCCTTATTTCAATAGAAAATTGGTTTTGTTTATAACTTTGTTGTAAATCTATTAAGTTTTCCATTAATCCTCCAATCGCTATTGAGCTTATCTTCCCGGACCGCATGATCTGCAAGTAATAATCTTAATACATACTTGCTGAAGCCAGTACGGCAATGGTCCACATGATAAGTGTAAAAGATATTGTCAGCAATACTGTATTGATTGCTGTTTTTTCGCCGCTCTTCACCTTTTTCAATATAGAGACTAAATTCAAACAAAACACAATGCACAATATGGGCATCAAAAACCAGCCAACATACCATCCTGCCACAATAAGCATATTTCTCTCCCCCAATTTTTAAGAGTGCTGACCAGTTGGTTTATTATTTCTGCTTTGATTATAATTAGCTATATATTCCTCAAAATTTCATCGATCAGCTCAAAAGTAAACTATTCCCCAATACCTTTACATGATTAATCATCTTATCTGAACCATTCAGCTTCCACTCCAAAAAGAAAACCACAGACAAACAGGCCCATTACTACTCCGATCATTGTCACTACACCAAGGATCAATTTCACGCGGGAGGCGGCTTCATTGAAATCACTGAAAACCATAATGTAAGTATAGAAACAGGGTAAAAGAAGAAATAGAATGATGAAGGTGTTTAATGAGAAGGTCAAATGAGCCACTACTCCAGATTCGTTCAATAAAAAGCCTATGAATGTAATTAACATTCCGGAACTATAATATTTTGCTAATCTGGGATGTGATATTGAACGGTTTGTGACATATTTTCCTTGCAAGCTATTCTCACCTTTTCTTCAATAAATGAGCAGGGCAATACACCACTGTCGCTTCTTCTAATTATAATCTATTTGTATGGTTTTTCGTGGTGGACTCACACGGCTTTTTATAAAAAAAGCCGCCTCGCAGCGGCAGCTGATTGAACAGAGGGATTAAACAAATACAAGGCGTCATTCATTCTTTAATTCAATACTTTCGGTTTCTTCATCCCATTCAACAGTCATTGTAATCACAGTATTTTGTTGGATAAAGGCACACCCACTGCACATATCTCCAAAATCCTGACTTTGCAGAACCCCGCCATTAGATAAAGTTCCCATTCCCTCGGTAATTCCAGACTCTGCTTCAATACGATATTTAATTTCTTTACCTGTAATACTTTTTAGATTACTCCCTTCATACTTTAATGTGAAGTTTTGTTCCTGTGTGTCTTCTGTCTGTATCACTCTGATTTTTCCATACCAGTTTTGACTTGCGCCCTCAAAATACAATGTCTTAGATTGGCAAGCAGTAAGAAGGATTATTGTTATAAAAAGAAAAGCAAAGAGCCTCTTCAAAATAATTCCCCCCTAAACCCATTTGGGGTATTTTAACACAAAATTCTGTAATTGACTTATAAACTGCGCAATGAGTCTACACGTAATGCAATGATTGTTATCCCGAAATAATCGATTCCCTCCCTGAGGCTAAAGAGACAAACAGAGACAGGTCTCCGATCCAAACAAAAAAAGAGCCAGGGGGTCTGTCCCCATGGCTTACCTTGGCTTATTTCCATTCACAAACCATAGCCAATTGATTCCCCTTTAGTTCAGCGGAGATTTTGCCGTTCATTTTTTCCATCAGGCTTTTGGCAATGGGCAGTCCGAGTCCGGTTCCTTTGCCTGTCCGGGTTTGGTCGGCTTTATAGAACCGGTCGAACATGTAGTGTACGTCCTGTTCACTCAGTTTGTCGACGGTGTTGGAAATTCTCAATATAACCGCTGCATCCCTCTCGTAAAGCCTGATGGACACATTTCCTGTTGAGTACCGAATCGCGTTGACCACTAGGTTCTCCACGACTCTTTTAACAGCAGATGCATCGGCATTGATCATGATTTCATGATCAGGAATATGGATGTCCGGCTCTATGGTTCTCTTTTTGAATTCTTCATAAAACCCTAATAGAGCATCTGCGATCAAGTCGTTGGCTCTGACCCTCTCCAGCTTCATCGGGTAATCGGTTTGTTCAATAATCGACAGCTCGAAAAAATCTTCAAGGAGGGTTTTTAATCTTCCTGCACTATTTTTTATCGTTGCGATGTATTCTTTTTTCAACTCGGGGCTTAGTTCATCGGATTCCAAAAACTGAATATACCCCAGAATCGAGGTCATAGGTGTGCGGATATCATGTGAGATATGAGAGATGGCCTGTTTCAGCTCATTTTCCGTTGAGCGCTTGACTGCCTCTGCTTGTTTCGTCTGGTCAATCTGGTTATTGATTTCCTTTGCCAGCTCTTCAAAATGGCGGTCATGATAGCTGATATCGACCTTCTTGGCTGTTTTATTTTGGTTTGATTCCCGCAGCTGCCGGGCTGTCCGTTTGATTTCTTTTTTCAGCAGACAGAAACGAGTGAGGACAATGGCGAATGCAATCAGGACGATGATGAACAGATAGAGCATTGGACCTCACCCGCTTTCTGGTTACTTGATTTCTTTTCGTTTAAAAATATAGACGCCTATTCCCCAAAACAGCAGGAACGTCAGAATGGGAATCACTATTATGAAAAACAAGTCACTGCTGTTCAAGCTGTTCACGATGCTGATGTCATAGATCAGCTTAAAAACAGAATGATTGAGTATCGGTTCAAAAAACGGCACTTTGGCTGCCAGCACCTGCAGCGGCCAGTCAGCAAAAATAAAGAACATCAATAGAAATCCTATCGTTTTTCCGCTGTCCGTGAACAGGATTGAAAAAATCGCCGTGATGGAGGCAAAGGCAGCTCCGTATAAAATAATCAGCCCTATGGTTTGAAGATAATAGGAGAGTTCAGGCATACCGTCAAATCCGAAATAGACAGCACTCGCCCCTGTCATCATGATAGGTAATATCAATGATATGATGACCGCTCCAATGGAAAACACGATTAACTTCGCAGAGTAGATACTCAGCCTGCTTTTCCCTGAAGATACGATGCTTTTCATCGTCCCCATGGAGTATTCACTCGTGATAAAGAAACCGGCGAGAATACTGGGGATCAGCTTCACAATATTGGCATGGGGTCCAAGAATGCTTTCCTTGTAATAATCACTTACTGCCGGCAAACCTGAAGCGCCATTGTCGAATTCCAGAAGAGGAAACAGCACTGCAAGCGCAAGCAGCATCCAGCTCAGGAATCGGAATGATCGATCTTTCTTTAATTTATACCACTCTGTTCTCACTAAGTTACCCATGCTGGACACCCCCGATGCGATTGGTGAAATGTGTTTCCAAATCTTCTCCCATCGGCATGAACTCTTCGATGATCAAGCCTTCATCGGTTAACATTTTGGAGACTTTTCCTGGTGCATCAACAGAGGCAAACAGTTTGATCGTTCCATCCGGCATCACTTCAAAATCAGGAGCAGATAACCGGCTTTCTATGATGGTTGCCGCCTTGCTTGGATCATCCACTTTGATATGCAGGTACTGCCGGCATTTTTCTTGAAGCTCTTTCGCAGATAACTGTTCCAGCAGCTCTCCTTTATGGATGATGCCATAATGGGTCGCCAATAGATGCAGCTCGCTTAAAATATGGCTTGAAATCAAAATCGTGATGCCATATTCCCTGTTCAGTTTTTTCAGCAGTTCCCGGATTTCCACAACCCCCATAGGATCCAGCCCATTAATAGGTTCATCCAAAATCAAAAACTCAGGATCTCCCAGTAAGGCAATCGCCAGTCCGAGACGCTGCTTCATTCCTAAAGAAAAATTCTTCGCTTTCTTTTTTCCTGTATCCTGCAAACCAACCAGCTTAAGCGTTTTGCCGATGCACTCTTTGCCTGGTATGCCTTTCAAAAGACGGTGTGCTTCCAGGTTTTCCTTCGCCGTCATCTGAGGATATAAGGCCGGCCCTTCAATAATGGTTCCGATTCTCTTTCTGGCCTCGATGATATCCCGTTCATTGCTTTTTCCAAATAACTCAAATGTCCCTGTGGTTGGATAGGCAAGTCCTGTTATCACTCGGATCAGCGTGGATTTCCCGGCACCATTCTGTCCGATGAAACCATAAATGGAGCCTTTTTTTATCTTTACACTCACTTTATCAAGCGCCATATTCTTTTGATATTTCTTCGACAGCTGGCTGGTCGTCAATACATAGTCATTCATGAAGAGTTTCCTCCTTACGTCATTATTCACTTCGAACACTCTTATACTATAAGAAGGAAAACATAAGAAACCCTTAAGTGAATTCTTAAGAAAACCTTAAGATTTGAGCTTGTAGCCCATTCCCCAGACCGTTTCAATATACTCTTCATCACTATTTGCTTTCGCCAGCTTACTCCTGATATTGCTCAAATGGACATTGATCGTATTTTCATCTCCGTGGTATTTTTCATTCCACACGCTCTCAAACAGGTTCGCCTTGGAAAAACCTTATGAGGGGACGACACCATCAGAAGCAATATATCGTATTCCCTAGCTGTCAATTTAAGCTGAATCCCGTTCACGCTCACAGTCTTAGCGTCCACATCCACAATAATATCCTTATGGGTCAATTGATTTGTTACCGGCGTACCCGACAGGTCCCGATATCTTCTCAGGCATGAATCAATCCTGGCAGAAACCTCTTCAATATCGAAAGGCTTGGTTATGTAGTCATCAGCCCCGGCTCTTAACGCATGAATCTTTGATTGTGTTTCAAGCTTCGCCGAAATGATAATCACGGGGATCTTGCTCTCATTCGTCACCTTTTTCAGGAGCTCTTCACCAGATAATCCAGGGAGCATCAGATCAATCAGGATCATATCCCACTTCCCGGAATCCAGGTATATCAATGCTTCCGTTCCCGAATAAGCCGGCTTCGGCGAATAGCCGCTTTTGCTCACAATATTGCACAGCAGGCGATTAATGTCCTCATCGTCTTCGATAACTAAAATATTTACTGTATCCTTCATTGTAATCATCCTCATATTTATTAACCTTATCATTTATTGAATGGCGGGGAATGTCAAGTTGGTCAAGGAAGCAAGGACGAAGACACTTTGTCCGGATTCCCGGAAACTCAGCGGCTTATTCTGTGGTATACTTTTCGTCATTAGGTGGGATATATCAAAAAAAGCCAAGAGGTCTGTCCCCTTGGCCTTACAATAACAGGATTACACTTTGGAGAAGCACAAGCCTTAGAATGGGACCTAGCGTCAATGAATATAACACCATCAATATTATTAAAGATGGTTGAACATGAAGATAAAAAACAAACCTCAGTACTTATTCAATGCGATTGAAACTTTTTGATGTTGTACAAAATATAAATGGAACATAATTATTTCCCAAATAAAAAACCTCTCCAAAGGTTTGCTTATTTGGAGAGGTCTAAATATTTATTTTTTATTTTCAGCAGCGTATACTTGTCTATAAACTTTATTAATACCTTTTTTAATGTTTTTTAGCGGAGCATTACTAATAACTAAATCTTCAGGCTTAGCTAATTGGGTAACAGATACTCTTGAATCAAAAATATCCAAAAGACTTTCCCAAAGAGTAACAAATTTAGTTTTCATTAATTATCGCCCCCTAATGTTATTTTATCTAATTGTAACACATGTTCAAACAAACTCAAAGCAGACTCTTCATTAATTGCACGTTTATCAGCAATTAATAATAATACAAATCGTCGCTTACCTTCACTTGTACTTTCCGTCTCTATACACAGATTGTAATATCCTCTATTTTCTTTTTTTGAATCACCTCCTTTATAATTTCTTAATAAGCTAAAATTCACTAATCTTTTTGCATCGTTAAGGTGTTCTATCTCTATGTTAGATATATCTTTTTGGTGCCACCTTCTAATCGATTCTAAACGCATTAATAAATCTTTTTTTACTTCATTATTCGAATTATTTATTTCCTTTATAAGATCATCAAATAAATTATTTATTTTTGGATTATTATTTACTGATAAGACGTTTATAACACTATCGCCTTTTTTGCTAAATTTTATGGGGATAAATTCAACAATTTCAAATAAATTTATGTAATGTACAGATTTATATCTATTTTTTTTTCTAAAAACATTTTTATTAACTTTCCAATCAATTATCCAATTATTAAATTCTTCGAGGATAGAACTATGTTCTCTCAAACTATCTATATCACGTAATAAATATTGTTCTTCCGGTAACTTTTCTTTATAGTAAAGCTCAAACAGTAAGTCGTGCAATGCTCTTAGAAATACTGTCGGAACATATGTTCTGTATTTACTCAATCTAGCTATAAATTTCTTTGAAGTAAACTTATTCAACTGTTTGACATCTATTTGAGAAATAGTATCTCTTTTAAAAATGTCGATGATCTCAAAAGGCACCACAATTTTTTTAGGACGAAAATTTCTTATTTTATCGTATTTACTATCATTTCTCCAAACTTCGTGAAACTCATATACAATATTATTTTCTAAGGTTGTTTTAGTTAATTCGAATAATTGGAAAGAAATAATACCTAAATTTATATTTTTAATATTTTCACTTCTTGTTCTAAGATTATATATAAACTGCGCTGTATTATTTTCATAGCTCTTTAAAAAGTCATAACGAAACTTAAATTCAACTAGCGGTGAAATTATACCTAAGCCAATAAAAATTAGGATAAGTCCAACACTGCCGCTCAAAACAAATCTTATTAGATCAAAGCTGCTATCAAATTCAGCATTTTGTATATTTACAAACCCTGCTCCGACCATACCTAATACTATAACAAATAAGGATAACAATATAGGAATTATACCGTCTCTAAATATATATTCCTTAAAATTACCCCAACTTTCTTTTCGAAATGGTTCTCTTTTTTTCCTCTCTCTTATTAATAAGAAAATAAATAAGAATATGCCTATTCCAATCAAAGAAATATTAAAAAATAAATACAAATGAGCTTTAAACTCTAATTTGGATACATAACTTCCTACTTTTAATATAGTCTGCCAAATACTATTAATTATTTCATCGTATTTAAAAAATATCACTAACATTATAAAATAACACAATGAAAAAATGGTTATATTTCTCATGCTGAATTTGAAAAACACTATTACTAAAATAACCAATATTACGTATAGAACCCCTAAACTTATACCCATATTTATCCTCCTTTTAATTTCAATTATAATACGTAGTACCTCTATTGTATGTATGATTTAATTTCAATCGGGTCAAATCTGATATCAACTATAAAATTAGAAACCTTATTAATAATTGGCTCTCCAAGCTTATTCTAGTTGTTATTTAATTATTTCCACTAAATCGTTGCTGGTGGCTTATAAATTGCGCGATTAGACACTTTACTTGTTAACATCTAGATGAGCTACTTCATGTGCCTCTACTTAATAATTTTGTTTCCACCTTATTAGGCTCCCCATTTTTTTTGCTTCGTTTAGTTGCTCAATATAATGGCCAGATTGCTTGAAGCCTACTCCGATAAATAAAACCTCTTTATTGAAGTAAATTCCCTCATAAACAAACTTATCTGTTGCGCAGTATATAGTCCACTACGCAAAGCAATAGTTACTTGGTAAACAGCCTGCCATTCTGCAATACACTTTTCGTCATCATGCGGGAACATCATGTCAGAGGCGATACATCTCAATGAATGTTATCATAATGTAATAGATTCCCCTCCCTGAGGGTATAGAGACTAACAGAGACAGGTCCCCAGCCAGGCCACAAAAGGAGCCAAGGGACCTCTTATAATTTTTTATTAGGTGGGATTACGTGAATAAGAGATTGAGAACAGAGGCTTGTCTGGCAGCCATCCCCTATTTGATGTTAGCAGGCTTCTCGCAATCGGAAAGCCACAGGGACAGACCCCTCGGCCCCACATTAAAAAGAGCCAAGGGACCTGTCCCCTTGGCTCTTACCATTTTCGAGCAGATTGATTTTTATGTTTTTGTTTTAATTCTGGCGAGGCCAATGTATATGGTTTTAACATATCATAAAGGATATCAATTTCCTTTTTACTTAGATGCTTTGGGCTATTTAAGTTTTCATACCTCATAAATAGTGGCAATACATCTCGATTGATAACAGATGTGTTTAAATTATCGTATGTCACACTCTTTAGCTCACATCGTTCACTAAACACAACGATATTAAATAAAAATTTATCAGTTAAAGCATATAACACCTCTAGTACTGCATCTACATGTGTTGCATTTTGTTTAATTGGATTATAAAACCTAAATTTTTCTCCATTCTTTAAAACTTGTGTCCAGTATTGATCCTTGCCATGGCCATAAATCCAACCGCTATAATTTTTTGACTCAATTACGTAAATACCTGTCTCGTGAATAAATACAAGATCAAATTCACTGATATAACTGTTAGCCCTTTCAATATAGAGATTACATAAGGTTTTCTAATATCCAGGTGCCTTGTACAAGTATTCATAAGTTAAAAATTCGCCATATATTCCATCATCATCCATTAAATCTCTGTCTGTATAACCTGTCTCATTAAAATAATTTCTCTTTATATCTGGATTGTGGCTTAATAGACTGTTCTTCAAATATCTTGTAAATATCCAACCCTATACACCCTCTCAATATTCCTATAGAATCCTCGAGCCTAGAAATGATAACGCGCAACCTGCCCTGTTATTGGAGATAAGAAAAAGCTGCCTTTTACAGCAGCAGCAATTTATGTATAAAAGTTAGGCACCTTTATTCATATTTAACATCAATTTCATTAAATGATCCCTGTTCTTCAAAACTACATTATTAGAAGATGCAAGTCTTACAGCTGGATCAGTAAAGTAGTTGTTTGTAATAACCCAACATTCATTTGCATTATAATGATTCTTGGCTGAAACAACTTCTTGAACAGCCTTTATACCAACTTTTTTATTGTATCTCTTGGCCTGCACTACTATTTTTTTATCAGATACAGTTAATATTAGATCAGCCCCGTAGTCACCTGTTGTTGGAGTCATACGAACTGTATATCCAAGACTTTTAAACAAAACTTGCAAATAGGCCTCAAATTCCTTGCCTTTCATTTTATCAATTTCCATTATGCCCGATTTTCTAATCTTCTGTTGCCTTATAAAATGCATGACAGAAGCCCAAACTAAGGAGCCTATAAAAAAAGATAAAAGAGTAAAAGTTAGCATTGGCTCTGCGGAAATTATCGACCATAAAATTTTTAACCCTATTTCAAATCCAGAAACAAATCCATCCAAAATATGCCGACTCCCTTATGTTGCTTTTACTTACAAGTTAAATTATAACATTTTATTCCATTTATTTGAATTAGTTTATTCAACTAACCTCTCCGTTACTTTAAGTATTCCAACACATAAAAGTCTTACTGCAAAATATGAATCTACTGCGTTTTTCAATTTTGAATCTATTTAGCGGTAAATATCATGTCAAAGGCAATACATCTCAATGAATGTTACCATAGAGTAATAGATTCCCCTCCCAGAGGGTAAAGGGATTAACAGAGACAGTTCCCCAGCCCAGCCACAAAAGGAGCCAAGGGACCTGTCCCCTTAAATTTTTATTAGGTGGGATTACGTGAATAAGAGATTGAGAACAGGGGCTTGTCTGGCAGCCATCCCCTATTTGATGTTAGCAGGCTGCTCGCAATCGGTATCGTCGTCAGAGGAAGGATCAAGGATGCTTGAAGAGTCGAAGCTGCCTCTTAGTGAGATGCAGTATACGCTTGAAGAAGCTGCAAAGTCACCCAGATTTGCACGTGAAGCATCATATAAAGCAATCGAACCTTCTCAAGGGGCAAAGCCGTTGAAAACCAATTACACAAGTCAGCAGCTCGAGGAAATGCCGAAAACGCAGGCACATGGGGGCAGCACGAAAAGAAGCGTTCCTTTAGGCCAGACCCTGACAGCTGGTGCCGAAGATCAAACAGACGGACCGCTGAAGGAACATAGAATTGTTTCCTATTATGGGCATCCCAATTCGAAAAACATGGGAATTCTGGGAGAATACAGTCCTGAAGTATTCATGGAAAAATTGCTGGCTCAAACCAAGGAATATTCCGAACTGGATCCTGAACGGCCAGCCATCCCGGCTATTGAACTGATTTCGACCGTCGCCCAGCGGAGCCCGGGAGATGATGGTGATTACATACACCCGACAGCTACTGAAGATATTGAAACATATGCGAAATTAGCCGAAGAAAACAACGCCCAGCTGATCCTTGATATCCAGCTTGCCCGTGATACCGTCATGAACCAGGTGAAATCGGTGGAAAAATACCTGAAACTGCCTTTCGTCCACCTAGCCATCGATACCGAATTCCATGTCAAAGAAGGTCAAATTCCCGGAGTGGATCTGGGCACAGTCGATGGGAAGGAAATTCAAGAGGCCATTGAATATGTATCAAACCTAACAGCCGAAAATGGACTGCCCGACAAAATGGTCATCGTCCATCAATTCGCAGGAAATGTCATCATCAACAAGGACTCCATCCAACCTACAGACAACACAGAAGTCGTCATCAACTTCGACGGCCATGGACTGGATGCCATCAAAAGAGCCGGATACAATGAATTTGTGCAAAAGCAGCCTATTCAGTACGGCGGGTTCAAAGTGTTTTATAAAAAAGATGAGCCGTTGATGACACCTAAGGATGTTTTGGAATTGGATCCTGCTCCGGCTTTTGTTAACTATCAATAGTAGAGAGCCAAGGGGTCTGTCCCCTTGGCTCTTTTCTCCTCACCCCCAAAACCGCCCAAACTCCTTCTCAAACCCCAACCTTACCATCCCCACCGGCCCATTCCGATTCTTCGCAATATTCACCTCCACTTCATTCCCCACCTCACTCTTACTGTCATAATAAGCATCCCTATATAAAAACAGCACCAAATCTGCATCCTGCTCAATATTGCCAGAATCACGCAGATCCGAAAGCCGGGGACGTTTGTCCGCCCTTGAATCAACTCCCCTGGACAGCTGCGACAGGAGGATAATCGGAATCTTGAATTCCTTCGCCATACTCTTCAGCTGCTTGGTGATGTACCCGATGGTAAGGTCGTGGCGGTCAAAGCGCTCCTTGACGGTAATGAGCTGCAGGTAGTCAATGACGACAAGAAATGGCTCGGTGGGGTGCTCGCGCTTCAGGTTCATGATATGCTGGCGTATTTCCATTAGGGTGACGAGACCGTTTTCCTCCACGGTCAGTTTGGCTTTATACACGCTGTTCATGGCTTCCTGCATCCTGCCCATTTCTTCCATCGACAGGTATTTATGAGGGTTATGCCATTTCATCATGTTGATGCCGGACAGGCTGCAGAGCAGACGCTGGAAGATTTGCTTTGCGCTCATTTCCAGTGAAAAGACAAGTGATATTCCGTTCCTGCTTGCACACTCCCAGGCGAGCTGGATGGCGAGCGCCGTCTTCCCCATCGAGGGCCTTGCGGCGAGGATGATTAGTTCCCCCTCCTTCCAGCCTCCTGTCAGCCCATTCAGTGTTTCAAATCCAGTGTCCACGCCCGGGAGTCCTGTCTTCTGTTCATATAGCGATTCATACAGCTGCAGTAAAAGATCATCTTTCGTCATTTTATCTTTGTTATGAATGGTGTGATATTGGATGAGCGTCTTATAAAGCTCTGCCGCAGATTCAGGGGTGAAATCGCCAAGGAAATAGTGAGCGGATTTGCGGATCAGGCCCAGCTGATAGTATTTAAGGACAATCTGTTCATACTGATCAAGATTGGCCGCCGTCGGACAGCTGTTGGCGACTTCGACCAGATAACTCACACCACCGGCGTTCTCAATCTGGTCGCCCAGCTCTTCCACAAGCATGACCATGTCAATCTTCAGCTTCTTGCTCTCCAAAGCCCTCATCGCGGAAAAGATCTGCCGGTTCTCCGCCTGTGTGAAATGCTCCGGTCCCAGGGTCAGCTGCTCAATCACCTGAGGCTCAAGCAGGACTGCCCCAAGTATCATGCTTTCTGCCTCCAGCAGCTTCTCCCTCGGCTGATCACTCCTCCCAAGGCGGTCGTAGTTTATCCCTATACCTTCTGTCCCCAATCTTCTTCTCCCCTTCCCGTTCCCATTCTCTCATCATGTCCAGCACCGTTGTCTCCGTCTCATCCCTCACATAAAGATGAGCCAGTGCCGGCCGGTAAGAATTTTGCCTGATATAAGCATCCAGCCGCTGCTTCACGGCCGGATACCTGCATTCCGATAAATGCCGATGCCAGATCTCAAGGGTATCAAGGTCCATCCGCTTTCCGGGAAAAGCAAGATGGATTTCCTTAATCACCCTATTGAACTCCTCCAGCGTCATGCATTCTCCACTCTCTCACCCAAGGCGGCAAGCGCCTCTTCCAGCCTTTGCTCCAGCACCTCCGGCGGTTCATACGATTCCAGGATCTTCTCCAAATATTTCGGGCTGTTGATCGTATCATGCACATCGCCCTGCTCCACCTTGTCAAACTGCTCGTCCATAAACGCTGTCAGCTGCTCAGTCGATAGCGGAGACTCACAGATTCTTTCAATCGCTGTCAAATCCATTGCTGTCAGGAAAAATCCTTTGCCTCTCCTCACCATGAAATGTTCAGCAACAGCAGCGATTTTTGCTCTCCGGACATCTTCGGAGATGCTGTTGTTGTTGTTGTTTTTATTCTTTCTTTTCTCTCTTTTATTTCTTTTCTCTATTGTGTATTCAGGTTCGATTCGCGAGTCCTCCACGTCCGATTCACGTGCAGGCGGCAAAAAAGGATCCTGTCCATTTTCAGCCTGTACTTCTGCCGTATTTTTCGCTTCCACTTCAGCCAGTTCACGGCCATCTGCTGGTTCCTCCACACCCATTTCAGCCAGTTCTCGGCCATCCGCAGGTTCCTCCACTCCAAGCACCGTAAACAAAAACCCATGCGGAAACCGCTCCGCCTTAATCAGACCGAGCTTCTCCAGCCGCTTAATCGAACGCTGAATCCGCGAATGACTGTAAAAATCCTTCTTCTTCACATTATAAAACCACAGATCCTCCCGCAGCAGAGTGATCGAACGAACATACTGCCCCGCATTCAGCACTAACTCACCGCACGGCACCTCATCCTTCACCATCGCATCACTCTTCAGCAGCAAATACAACCGCAAATCCTCCACATGATGAAATACCTCACTCCACCGAACCTGCCTCTCAAACTGCGTCCACCCATTCATCTGCATCTGCATTCCCCAATCACTCCTTTTTGTTTGTTCACCTCTTATATATAGATGTGAATGGGAAATGGACATGGTCTGCGGAACTTTTTTTGGTTGTTCCATGGGGTTTGGTCCCTTGGCTATTTTTTGTGCCGTGGGGTCTGGTCCCGCTTAGCCATCGATACCCAATTCCAAGTTAAAGAAGGACAAGTTCCCGGAGTGGATTAAAGCACAGTCGATGGGAAGAAAGTTCAAGAGGCAATTGAATATGTATCAAACCTATCAGCAGAAAATGGACTGCCTGAAAAAATGGTCATCGTCCATCAATTCGCAGAAAATGTCCTAATCAATAAGGACTCCATCCATCCTACAGACAACACAGAAGTCATCATCAATTCGACGGCCATGGATTGAATGCCATCAAAAGAGCTGGATACAATGAATTTGTGCAAAAGCAGCCTATTCAGTACGGCGTTTATAAAAAGGATGAGCCGTTGATGACACCTAAGGATGTTTTGGAATTGGATCCGGCTCCGGCTTTTGTTAACTATCAATGAGCCATAGGGACAGGTCCCTTGGTCCAGTTTTAAAAAGAGCCGAAGGGATTGTCCCCTTGGCTCTTCTCATCAATCTCGTAAATTTACTCTCTAATACTTTGTAATTATTCTTCCTTCTTTTGTTCATGAAATTCAAAAAGAAGCTTGTCAATTATTGGAGAATATTTAGCTAAAAATTCTGCAGTTAAATTTCTTACCAATCCCTGATATGGCTCTGTTGGTAGATTTAAGTTTTTTATAGATTTATAAACTGTTTCTAAATCTATAAAATTATTCTCTAATACACTTTTAAGCTCACCAGGCAAGGGGGTTGCTAATAACGCTCTTATATTATCCATGTATCTTAAAACCTGGCTTTTTTTATCACTTATTTCTTTAGCTAATTTTTTTCTTTTCCTTGTTAGTTTTGGATTATCTAAACCATATACTTCTATAGACTTTTTTCCTTTACATCTACCACCTAGTGTATACTCAACTAATCCTTCTTCTGTAAAATTAATATGATCCTGGGGATTAGAACTTGCGTCACAGGGGTCAATAAGTAATGGCTCTTCAATAACCTCTTCATCATACTTTTTCTTTCTTTTAGCTTCATCCACCAAAGGAAACTGGTTTTTCTTATATGTCCTATTGCATACTTCACAAGATAATAGTAAGTTATTCCAATCCATAGCTAACCAATAGTAACCAGGATATTTTAGAGTTTCGGCTTTAGTAGTATGATACGCGCTCTTTGGCCTAAAGTGCTCTATATCGCCGTACGATACCGGCGATATGTCACTCTCACAATAGGCACATTTGCTATTAAACATAACTTCTAGAACATCCTTTACTTCCTTGTATGCTCTAAAAGTAAAATTACGGTCTTTGTCTTCAAAGTGTTTAATTGCTTCTGTGTACTCCTTTGAACCAACTGAATTACTATCTTCTAAATCTAATACAGGTGGTGTCTCGCTTCTTTGTATATATATCATTTTTTATAAAACCCTCTAAGTGAATTAATAATATTATCAATATCTTGGATAAATGAATCACTTGTTAGTTTTTCATTTGTTGCTTTCTCTTTAGCTATATATCTATCTATAGCCTCATAAAACATTTGATCTCTTTTTGTATTCCCTAACTTATCATAATCTTTTAATTTTTCTTTCAATATAGCAATTCTATCCTTTTGTTTAGTGTTAGGAGATGGGTTAGCTAACAATCTATAGTACTCATGAAAAATTGAATTTAACTCAGGTAATGTATCGTACAAACCAAAAAACTTTGAAGTCAAGATATCTTCAATCATCATACCTTTTTGTTCAGGAAGATTTTGCAATACAATAGTTTCTCTATCATTATCCTCCAGCATAACTGCTACTTCATTTTTTAATAAACCTCGTAGTGTTAGGGGGTTATGAGTTGTAGCTATGAACTGGATCTTCGGAAAAGCCATTCTTAGCTTCCTGACAATCTCTATATTCCATCTTGGATGTAGGTGAGCATCTAACTCATCAATGAGAACTATACCTTCAGCATCATAACTACGCCATCTATTCTTCATAACCATCATAATATCAGTAGCTAAAGCAATGATTGTTCTATAACCATCACTTAAATCTTCTAGTCGAACTATTGAATTAGAAAACCGGAACTTTATCCCCTTAGTTCCACCATTTCTAATTAACTCTACTTTTTCCATGAATAAATTTTCAATAGCATTTTTAACAATAAAAAAGTCTTCTTGTTCCAACCAAGTTAAGTAATTCTCTACATCAACCAGGGGTACAAATGGATCAAATAAATTCTCTACTCTTGCCCACGATGGCCTAAACATATCTATCTTATTTTCGGTTGGTAAAAGTCTAGTTGAACCATAAGATAAAATTAGTACACGGGGATCAACATGATTTTCCCCTCCAAATAAATGGCTGTCTCTAGTGAAATCTATTATTATTGGGTCTACCATTCCAGTTAATTTTATCTTAATAGAGCCTTCTCTTTTTTGGTTAGTCACAAAATTATTGGCACTCTTCAAAATTACTTCTTTACGCTTTTGCTCTCCCATTAGTCCAATAGATATTGCTTGTAACACTGAACTCTTACCTACTCCATTTTCTCCTAATAACATTAACCATGGTGCGCCCATACTTTGACTTAATCCAAAGTCTAGGTTTAAATACTTCAAGCCTTTAAAATTCCTTATTTCAACTGATTCTATAAACCTCTGTTTAGAAAAATATTTATGTATATCATTTTCATCTGTTACATCATAATAATCATTTTTTTTTTGTGTTATTAAAATATTTCTCCTTTGCAACCTTATTTTGAATATCCTCTCTTGTAATAGGGTTTCTTCCTCTAAGTATGCGGAGGTATGGTGTAAAATCTTGTACATATGGAATTAAGTCATCAGCAATCATTTTTAATAAAAAGTATCTTTTAATCCCAGCAAATGGAGCTTCTTGGCTTATTTGCTTTATTATTTCTTCAAGTATTCCCTCATCTTCTTTATTATCTATAAAGGCCTGACAGACTCTATTAAAATGAGAATATTCCCTTCTTCTTCCTTCAATTAATGAATGTCGATTTAAGTTCAATACCTCTACTGTTACTTCTCCTTTTTTTGTTTTGGGTATGATAATTCCTTCTTCATCATACAAAAAATGCTTTTCTGGAAAATCACGAAAGGGATTAATTAACAAACGTTTTTCGCTAGTTAAATCAATTTCATCAGCTTCAGGTGAACAAAACTCTCCTTCAAGTGGGAACCTATTACTTTTAGTTCTATGGCATTCAACACATAGAACCAATGTGTTTGACCAATCTTTATCCAACCACCGATAATGATTTTCAGAGAAATGACCATTAGTTATATTCAATGCACCATTAGTTGGTCTGTAATGCCCAACCATTAACTTCATATCAGATAGGGAAGATTCACAGAATACACACTTATTATTAAAATAACTTAAATACTCCTCTAAGTGATATCTGTTATAATCATCTGGGTATTCGATATGATTTTTATTGACCCACTCATAAAAAAATGGTTCTGGCCATTTGCTCTTATAAACTCTAATCATATAATCTCCTATTCACTTATGACTTATTTCTTATTCTTCTTGGATTATCGAAAGCAATCTTTAATAAATTATATAACTCGTTCACATCATGTATATAAGCAAAAGGAATATTGATTTGGTTTATATACAGTTCTCGTTTTGGCTTTTCATACTGGACACTAAATTTCTCTTTTTGTGTTAAGAGGTTATCTCTAATTTCACTCGGAAAATGGAGCAATAGTGAATTACCGTTTTCTGGAGTGATCGTAGCAAATTTTATAAAACCTTTCTTTGCAATTGAAATACATCTTCTAAGAGAAACATTTTCTATATCAGTGAAATTTTCTTCTATAAAATAGTAAATTTTTTTTGCCATTTTTCTATTCAGTTCGTCTTTCATTAGTGGAAAAATTTCCTCTACTGATTTATATTTCATATTATTAACACCTCATCAATTGATTAGCAGATTAAATCTTTAAGCTTCTTTTGAGAAGGGGGTTAAACTCTATCACTCATTGCGCTACCTGGATGGTATGTTATTATAATTATACCAAATAAACCCATTATTAAGGGGGATCTCCACATTCCTAAACGAGGAATCTATGAAAAATCTATTACAAAAAGCTTCTTGCTCATAATTTTCTTCTTACATCAGTAGTATTACCAGGAATTCTCTAAGATTAAGCTAGAGACATAACATGCTGGGTGACCTAATAAAAGAAAGCTTCTCCTTTTACTCAAATATGCTCTCATTCATTTGGCGGAGCAACTTGCAAATCAGGAAATTCAAGACGTTTACCAAGGTGACGGCAAGACTTCGGATCACCACGACTTTTTATATGGAAGCTACAGAAACAGATTCCCCCAGACACCATCAAAAAAAACCAAGGAACCCCCTTGGCTCAATCCAACATCTCAACCAAACTCCTAAAAACACCAGCCGGATTCCTCAGCAACACATCAAAGTGAACCCTCTTCTGTCCACTCTCACCAATCAAATAAACTTCCCTACTATCCCTATCAACCCTCACCAAAACATCCCTAATCCTATACTCCTCTACCCTAGTAGCAGCATCAAGATCAACAGTGTCAAGCCTAATAGATATCTTGTCCGAAACCCTCCTAAGCATTCTCCATAAAGTCTTTTCCTCCGCAGACTTCATAAACAGCTCCGGCAGCTCTGTAGCATCCTCCAGATTGCTCAATGTGGTATACATATACTCAGCAATCCCATATCCCACAGGCTTAATGATCGGATTACAATTAATCCAATGCTCCACTTCGAATTGCATATATTCCTCTAATCCTGATCTCACCGGCTTAATATCCTTAACCCTGCCATAGCAAATAACTCCATTATGCTCTAATACACCGCTCTTCACATAAAGAGCGATATACTTAGTCTCCTGCCATCCCGCCCTCAATTTATTTACAGGGATACGATAGCTGCCAGTCTGCTTATAGCTAATATACTCTTCACGGTCTCTAACAAGCCCGATGAGAACCTTCTCTTCCAGGCTGGAGTTCCAATCTTCAAATGTACCTCTTGGCAGGATGCCTTCCTCCTGAATTTCTTCGGGGCTTTTTTCAATCAGCCTTTCCACGAATCTTTCGACCAGGTCTGTTGCATTCGGAAGAAATGGCAGCCCGCCTATATTTACTTTGTCGATGCTTTTATAGAAGTGATGATCCTGGTAAAGTTCTTCATTAAACCATGGAAAAAGTACATACGCTCCAAAAGCGGTTCTTTCATATGGCCCATCATTATAGGCAACAATAGAATCCCTGTAACGGTGCATGGTGTTAATGTCGTCCTCAAGGGGTCCGGGCTGCTTGTATCGATTTTTATAATAGCTTCCTTCCTGGGCGTAATCGATTCGATACTTGGCATCAAATACATAATTATAGGTAAATCCTTTCCCCTTTTTCGCTATGCTGAGCATTGTATCCGGCTTTTGAGGAATGGTTGGCAAGCCACTTTCATACTTTTGGTATGTCAGAATAATTTCCTCTTTGGTATATGGGTGTTTATACTTTCTTGTTGCTGAGCGGTTGGTTTGAAGATTTACGAATAAGCCTTCACGGTTTACCTGGATAATGTCCTGGCTCATAAGCTGATACTTTTTATCAAGAATTTGCCCGAGCTTCAGGAATGTCCAGTATTCATACAGAGTCGCTACATCTTTTACAGACATCTGATAAAGCTTGCCCTGAAGCATTAACCCTTTGGAAACCGTCAGATAGATCTGGAAAGCATCGCGGTAGCCTGGTGCCATCTGCAGAACGAGACTGTGAACAGAACGATCAAGCTTCTTTATTCCCTTCCAAAATGGGCTTTTCTGTTTCCCCTCTAACTGCTTAATCATCTCGATCAGTTTACCTAAAAGATCAGCGTCAGGCTCTGTTTCCCATCTCGAGCTTCTGTTCCTCAATGCTTCCAGCAGATCATACAACTTATGAGTAACCCGCTGCATCATCCATTTTACATACCGATTTTCCAATGTATCATAGGTAATCTCCTTTTTTACCCGGAGACCTTGTGTTGGCATGAGTGTTTTGTGATTGATATGGATGCCATTTGGAACCTCTGTGAATAGATGGGGCCTTTTTTGCAGATAGCTCCTGCTTCTGGAATCTAACTTATTTAATTGGTCTCCCCTTACCTTTTCATAAGTTTTCTGGAGAAGATGATGAGGCTGCCGCTCAATGCGGTTTACAGCCTGAAGCAGCTGATCAAAATGCTTGCTAATCAAGCGGTAAAATTCACTTCGCGATGGCTTGCCATCAAGCTTCACTTTAGCCCCTAAGTAGGTTTTCCGGATAAAATGAAAGGCAAGATTGTAAATTTCATCGTTCACTTCTTCCAGCAGCTTTTTATAATCATTTTTGTAATCAAGCTTTGCCGGAAAAATCTCTAATGTTACTTCTAACAGCTTTTCCCTGCCATCTCTAATTTCAAAGGTTGTTAACCCTACTTCATTTTGAAACTGTAAATTTCCCATCAACATATAAGTATGGGTGATTTCCACTCTGGCAACGGATTGCCTTAAACCAGGATGTTCATGATAAAAAGATAAGTCTCTGCCTGTTTTAGGTACGACAATAACCTGATAGACTCCATTCTCGAAAAAGATGGGCCTTAATTGAGTTGATTCCTGAAGTACCTGCGCTTCAATATCATAGACCAAAACCTGATTGACCATATCCCCATGAACAGAAAACTGCATCACATCATGCCTGTCCATGGCACGATACTGTTTTAACCCTTCATACCTCTCATGATACGGCTTTCCTTTTACCACAAAGGAAAAATCTTCTGTTTCGATCTTAACCAATTCAACTTCATCACGAGATCCAGAAGGATGTAAAGCCATCGTCCTTTAACCTCCTAAGCATCTCAATGACTTTCCGAGCGCTCTTAGGATATATAGTACTTTCTTCATCAAACTGAGATTCCCCATTCTCCTGATACTCCGTATTAGTAAAGATCAGATATAACTCCCTTAGCAGCTGATCAATCCTGGAGTCACTGCCAGACAATCGCGGCAGGATCTTCTGAAGGATACAGTGATCAAACGCTTCCTCAAAGGTCATTAGATCACCGTCCTTGTTATAGGCCAGATAGAAGCAGATTTCATCCCTAACTCGGTACCCGATATGTGCATTAATCAGCTGCAGGCTCTTATTGATCCTTACCAGCTCATTTGTAGCCTTTTCAATAACCTTTGTATCTTCCTTGTACAGATCCTTTAAGTGCAGGTATTTCGAAGCCAGCTGAGTTTGTCCAATTTGTATTGGATCAACTTCCTCAAGGTCATTAAGAAAAGATAAATTGTCTAATTCAACCCGATTAAACTCAATCGTGTTGGCCCGGTCTAAAACCTTTTTACTAAAAGGATGTGTGGTTTCATCCATATTAACGGTTCCGATCACATAAAGATTGTTAGGAAGTGTAACCCCTTCTTTTGCAACTTCCTCCGATAATAAAACAGAAGAAACAACCTTCCCATTCTCCCACCTTCTACTCTCCATCACGCTGAGAATATCACTGAAATAGTACTCCACTCTCGCCAAATTCATTTCATCCAAAAGAACAAAGTAAGGCAAATCAGGCTGCTCTTGTGCTGCCTTAATCGCTTTGGATAATGGTCCTTCTTTAAAATCGCCTTTGATATCCACATATCCCAATAAGTCAGATCCGTCACTCCAATCAGGACGAACAGGAATCAGCGTAAACTGCCCATTCTTCTCATTCGCACCTAAACTTTCGGCAAACCATTGAACCATTTTGGTTTTACCTGTTCCGGAGATACCGGAAAGGATTACAAAAGGTTTTGTTTTTAGAGAGAGGAATAAATTGATGACTTCCTCTTTCCTATAATAAAAGCCTTTGCTTTGTATGTAATTGAAAATATGATCAGTTAGTTGCTTTGTAAATAGATATATACTTTCATTCTCTTTAACGTCCTTATGATGGCCATACCCAATACTTTCCTCAAGAAACTTTTTATAATGATTCAATGCAGCACTATACATTCTGTTTCCTTTTTGATTTCGTTCCTGAAACAAAGAGTTGGAAAGTATATTATCTATTATGTCTGTGCTATAAATCTGGTAGAGATTTATGTTATCCAAACCATATCTATCTATCTCGGAGCTAATAGAATCAATAGCTCCTATGTATCTTTTTGAAGAATAAGAACTAATATTTTTATTTTCCTCTAACCATTTTATAAAGTTATTTTTATTCATTCTTATCACCTTAAAATAAAAATATAGTAAATCAGTGGGCTTTTTGACCTTAGCATATTATTTACTTAATATTAGCAACTGGGAGAATTGCTATACATGACGATATTCTTGTATAGTAGTAAAGCATGTTGAACCTTATCCTAAACACCTTAAAGCATTGTTAAATGTAGGGACAGGCACCTTTTTTCCAACAACCTTTTTACTCAAAGTATTGGATAGGACGAATGTCTTCAGGAAATTTAGATTAAAAGTGTTTATCCATCCTCCTTCTCAGGTAGTATAAATATATTCTACCTGAGAAGGAGTTCGTTTACATGAAGAACCCTAAAACGTCAGATGCAAGAAGTAAAATAATGGGGTCCATAAAGGCCGTCTCGAAGCTGGAAGACATGGTCACACATGAGTTATGGAATCGAGGTTACCGGTTTAGGAGAAATGTAAGATCGTTGAAAGGGACTCCCGATATTGCAATAAAGAAATATAAAGTCGTAATTTTTATAGATTCCTGTTTCTGGCATCTTTGTCCGATTCATGGAAAGATACCAAAATCGAATGTAGAATTCTGGTCAAACAAATTGCATAGGAATCAGGAAAGGGATAAAGAAGTTACAGACTTTTATATAAATAGAGATTGGAATATTTTGCGTCTCTGGGAACATGAAATACGTGGGGAATTTGAAAATACAGTCGATACAATCTCTGAGTTTATCAGTGAGTCGAAGAAGAAGGAATAAAAAAGAACTCTCCTTCACATGAACTATACCCCGGGTAACGGACACTGATAAAAAAGTGCCCCTATCCTTTTTTGTGTTTCAATAGAATTAATGTATATGGGCTGAGGATTAACTTTTCAATCAGGAAATCCCCGGAAAAGTCCTGCTTACTACATTACTTATCTCTATTATGGTTAGGGCCAAAAAGCATTTTTATCCTGCGTAAAGGACGTGGCTACAAAAGAGATACTTGCCTACCACCTCTCAACTTCGTTAGAGATGGCTATCGTTTATAAAACGTTAAAAAAGTTTAACGTCAGCTGTTGTTGATTTTCATCCACAGGCAATGCTGCATTCTGACCAAGGGATGTACAACACGGATCCTCTATTCCAAAGCAAAGTAAGAAAGCTTGGTTAAATCAATCAATGTCCCGTAAGGGCAACTGTTGGGATAACGGACCGTTGGAAAGTTTCTTGGGACTTTTTAAAGACTTAGCAGACTATCAATCACTGGGTAATATTAAGGATGCAAAGAAAGAAGTAGATTGTGTAATCAACGAATATAATCATCATCGCTATCAATGGGGCTTAAATAAAATGCCCCCGGTACAATACCGGGGGCACTTATTGGCTGCATAGGCGCTTTTTTAAACTGTCCGTAAACGGGGGCACAGTTCAACATAGGAGAGTTCTTTTATTTACGCACAACAACAGTTTCCCAACAAATTTTTTTTTGAAAATCAGCCCATATATATATCGATGGAGTTGAGCTTTCTACTTTCCAAATCAATATAAATAACTTTTATCTACTATGAAGAATTAAGTCTACGTATTCAAATACATTTTTGCTAAATTTTATTCGACTTAAAACTGTTTTTTTACATAATTATAATACTGAGTCAAAATATCCTGGTTTCTATTTTCGATATCTTGATTGGTTGAAAAATTATCTACTTGATTACTGAAAGACTTAGTCATTATAATTTCTGATTTTCTGTACATTTCTTTTTTATCCTCTATATCTTCATGCTTCCTTTGTTCTATTAAAATTAAATTACCTAAAGAATATCTACTTTCTAAATCAGAAGATTGATCAATAATATGTTCCAAGCTAGCTTCAGAAATAAACTTTAAAGAATCATTACTATTTTTTTGTCCGCTCTCAACTTGCTTTTCTTCTGATAGAATTGTCAATATTAATTTTATCAAAGCTTTATTTTTTTTCTGTGTCTTGGTCATATCTTCAAACTTAACTTTATGATTATAGTTTAAATCACTTTTTAATATACTTTCTTTAGAAGGAATCTTAGCAGCTAAGTCCTTATACAGATTATTAATCTCTTTTGCCACTTTATCTTTATTTGTATTTTTTCTGAATATTTTCCCATATTTTGAATAGATACCCCTAATTTGATTGCTAGCCGACGATGACATTACAAATAATGATTGGAATAAAAGTATATTATATATCACTTTTTTAAATTGCTTTGATGTAATCAGCTTGTTCTCTCTTGCGAAAAATAAACCAAGCAATAGTGTTCTAACCTGTGTAACCTCTAATTCATTTAATTTTTGTAGTTGTCTTTTAATCATTGGATGATCATTCTGTAAAAAGAATTTTCCTTCCCCAAATAATTCATCATCTTCTTGCGGGCTAATTATTATTTTATAATGTGCCGACTCTTTAACTATCTCATTTAAGAAGTTTTGATAACTTGAGATTATAGCATCTACATTATTTAAAAATATAGGGAATAAGTTCTTTTTGGAGGCTTGCTTATATTTAGATGAAAAATAATGTATAAAGAACGTTGACATGCTGCCCGATTCTTTTATTGATACATTTTGCTCTACTTTTGTCCATAATTTCTTTGCCGAACCCGTAGAATCATCTAATAGTTCAAACAATTCGTTTTTTATTAAATCTGGTCCACTTAGTGGAAGTCCTCGAAAGTTAAAGTTCCTATACATGATATTTGCTGATTGTTCATCTGCAGAATAAATAACAATTACAGTCGACTTCAATAATTGGTTACCTAAATTATCAAGAAATGTCAAATAGTCTTCGGAAGGAATACTATTAATCTTTTTGATATCCAACTTATGTATTTTGGAATCGTTATCGGTTAATCTCTTTGCCAACTCACTACGCGAAAGTTGTTTTTTAAACCACTCATATGTTTCTAAGAGTAACTGTTGCCCTTCGTTTTCCGGATCATGTATAGTTCCATTCTTTCTATGGTCATTAATATTTAAAATATTCACTGGGAGTATAGGTATTAATTTGTCATTAATAACTCGTGCATACTTAGACGACCTACCACCTTTTGTAATATTGACAACAAGCGCATCATCATATTGATGGGCATACTCTATATTTTTTTCTTTTTTTTCATTTTCAATAATATCCCTTATCGCGGCTAAAAATAATGTCATAGTCGTTAAACGTTGTTGTCCATCTACTACAATCCGTTTCTCCGTTGAACTAGAATAATCACCTATTACCAAAAACGTCCCAAAAAAGTAATCTTCTAAATCATCAATACTATTAATATTTAGCATATGAGAATGACTATTATATGTTGCATTACTAACTGTTAATAAGTCTTGCAAAAAATCCTCAAAGTTACCTTTTTCCCAAGAGTAATCTCGTTGAAAATCCGGTATTTGATAAATGTTACCAGAACCAAAGATATCCTTGATTTTTTTATCTTCTGGATGAAATCTCATAATTGTACTCCCTATGTTTTATTGTAGACAAAGTGTTGTTTTCGTGATTACGATTTACATTTGATTTTATTTATTCAATATACATAATATCCCTTTTTCAAATAACGGTAAAGCTAAATACCCAATTCTTACAACCGATAATTTTATAAAAAATAATTATAAGCTATCATTTTTTTAACACAAAAAAATAAGCCTTCCTTCATGGCCCAACATAAAATTACACGAAGTGTTTTTCTCGAGGGACAGGTAGTAACGCATCAAAAAAACACTTCCCATTAACGGCATTAGCACTTATCATTAACAAGTATGGCTGCACGGAGATAATTATGGTTTCCATTCTCAATAATAGATTTTATATTTGTTAACTATTAGGCTATTATTTCTAAGTATGATAAAATTAAAAGTAATATTGTGCAGTTTTCTTTAAATTATTTGGTAAAAAAAAGTTGTTGATCTTTTTATCCCAATTTTATAAAATGAAAACAACGAAAGAGGGATAATAATATATGAATAAAAACTTAAACGTAGTTGAACTTTTTGCTGGCGTTGGTGGTTTCCGTGTTGGTCTTGAAAGAGCGGATAAGAATTTCTTTGATACCGTTTGGGCTAATCAATGGGAGCCATCAAAAAAAGCACAAGATGCTTTTAACTGCTATAATTCACACTTTCCATCGAGCGTAAATTGCAATGATGATATTGGAAAAGTATCGAATAAAACATTTGAGGATATGAACATCGATTTACTTGTTGGTGGTTTTCCTTGTCAGGATTATTCGGTGGCACGTTCTTTATCAAAAGAACAAGGTATTCAAGGAATAAAGGGCGTTCTTTTCTGGGAGATTAAACGTATTGTAGAAGTGACACATCCAAAATACATTCTACTTGAAAATGTAGACCGCCTTTTAAAATCTCCGTCTAAACAACGTGGTCGTGATTTTTCAATCATGCTCGCTACTTTCCGTGACTTAGGATATATTGTGGAATGGCGTGTCATAAATGCTGCCGAATATGGTACTGCTCAGCGGCGGCGGCGTATTTTCATCTTTGCTTATGATAAATCACTGGCTTTTGCGGAATACCAACTGCAGAAAACAACTTCTGAAATATTATTAAAAGACGGCTTTTTTGCCTCTACCTTCCCGGTGAAAGAAGAAATATATAAGAACCGTGATAGTAAAGTCGAATTACCAAAAGATCTTGTTGATATTTCTGATGAGTTTTCGTTTCTGTATCATCCATCCGGAATTATGATTGAGGGGAAAATCCACACAGTTCATACAGAACCACAGAATCCGCATTCCATTCCCTTGAAAGCTATTTTACAAGATGAATCTGAAGTCGATGAAAAGTTTTATTTATCAGAAGCTTCTATTGCAAAATTCACTTACTTGCGGGGCCCTAAAAAGATTCAACGTACTACTAAAGACGGCCATAAGTATGTTTTTTCTGAAGGTGGCATGTCCCCTGTTGATTCTCTTGATCTGCCTGGACGAACAATGTTGACAAGTGAAGGCACAACTAATCGCAGCTCACATATTGTTGAAGTAAACGGGCGCAAGCGTTTCTTAACACCAATTGAATGCGAACGATTAAATGGCTTTCCTGATAATTGGACGGCAACTATGGGTGATCGAATGCGCTACTTCTGTATGGGAAATGCGCTCGTCACGGATTTAATAGAAAAAATGGGAAATAAAGTTAAAGAAATCGATGCACAAGAAACACATGATGATGCACAAATTTCATTGAACTTATAAAAGACTTGGGGTTAATTCCAAGTCTTTTTATTTCGCCCTCATTCTATAAACTAAATATACAAATTCCGAAAAACTGGTACAGGATGTCAAAGAGAATGAGGTACTTCTGGTGAAACAAAACCATATTGACCCATCCCCGGCGCTGCTACAGCATCAATTGCCAAAGTACCATTACAATGCATTACATCTGGGTTGATAATATCTCCAAATAAATTCAATCATGGAAAGGGGTCTTATTGTTGATAAGTGAATATCGAGATTCTCGAGTTGTAAGGTAAAGAACGAGCTCGGGGATGAGGTGGAAGTTGGAATTCTTCAATCCCCCTCTTAATACAAAGTAACAGCAACTATTTGCCAGGATTCTTCGTCCTACAAAGACTTATAGGAATCGGAGTGGAATGACAATGAAGGTAGTGCTTTAAGTAGGGCTCTTCGAGAGCTATACCTGGACGCTTACGTAAAATCATATTCACTATTGTTCTCCAGACGGATTTTGAATAAGCTACTTCTATGAATCTTACTTAAAAAGTCAAACAAAAGAGAAAAGCAGCTAGCTTTCTGTGAACTAACTGCTTCTGTCCCCTCATCAAAAAGACACATTTTATTCTCCTACATGGTAAATCCAATGACGTCCGGCGTGAAAAGATGGTTAGGGGAAATTTTTGTCTGAAATCGTCCAGAAAAACACTTTTGATTTTATTGAATATAGGTTTTTTTACCTAAACAAACAATTTATAAAAATTAATTTACTAATAATAACCAATCAATTATCATACGTGAATACATATTGCTAACTTATTTGGTAAAGTCATTCAGATAATTAACCTAAAATAAAAGCAACTATCAAAACAGACGTTCTGATTCAATGATCCGCTTCATTTCCTCAATTTCATCATCAACAAACTCGGGCACAAGATACTCTCCATCAATTGCTTCCTTCATTCTCATTTCTTTTTCAGCTAATCTATCATATATCTTTTGGTCAATAAAATTATAAATCTCCCTATCACTGACTGTCATTAAATAGTAATACCTTGTACTCTGACTTTCTGGTAGCCCAAGTCGATGAATTCGGTCTCTAGACTGTAACATGAAAGTGAGATTATAATTGTATTCAAAATAAATGGCATCATGAGCAATGGTATGAAGGGATACTGACTCACCTAGAGTATTCGGGTTAGAAACTAATACCTGTATTTCATTTGTGTTCTCTTTAAATTTATTGATAATATCCTCTCTTTCCTCACGAGGTGTACCACCATAGATAACCTTTGTATTAATTCCTTTTTCATTTAATACACGGGTTATCTTATTTAAAGTGTTAACGAATAATCCCCAAACTACAACTTTCCCATGCTTTTTCACTATATCAATCACAAGTTTAATACCAGCGTCAAACTTAGGAGAGTTTACACTCGCTAAATCCCATTCGCTTACCTCACCAATGGTTGCAGCGTGTATACTATTCTCTAGCTCTTTTCTTACCTTGGCGCTAACCTGGTCATAAGAATCATTATCGCCACTGTCAAATTCACTAAATCCTAAATCGCTATAATTTATTACTTGATTTATAATTTCTGGATTAGTCGATAATTGAATCATCCTTATCAAGGCTGCCAATGGGTTTTGGGCTGTCGAATAAATTATTTCTGCAAGGCGGAGTTGTTCTTCAGAAGGGGGAACCTTTATAATATTGTCTAAATCCGCTGGTGGAACCCCTAAATCTTCCTTGCTAGTCCTCCAAAAATATGGAGCTAACTTTTCATTAATTTCTTCAACTTGCCATCCATCTGGATTTTTCAGCATGCTCTGTTCAAATCCAAAATAAGCGCTATATTCCTTTTTAAACAAAATATTCAAGAAGTTGTAAATGTCTAAATATCCATTAGGAATGGGTGTACCTGTTAAAACATAACGATAATCTACTTTATCTGCTATTTCTAAGGCGGCAATCGCACGCTTTGCTTGTACACCTTTTACACGATGTACTTCATCATAAACTAGCATTGTATCTGGATTATTCGAAAGGCATTTAATTATTGAATCTTTAAACTTTGGCAAAGACTCATAGTTGATCAATATCAGATTAGCTGATGACCATTGTGCCTCAAACGCATATTTATTACCATTTATGGACTGATCATGAATACTAAGTATCCGAGGCTCTTTTTTTGTTTGAAAAACTGCCCGGAATTCATCTTTCCAAGATAAAAATGCATTAATCGGACTCACCACTAATATTCGCTTTATCGGCTCTCCTTTTTGCTTACTGTTTAGATAAGCAAAGACGCCCAATAACATAGCTGTTTTTCCAGCTCCTGGCACAGAAAAGTTTGCGGCTCTTTTTTGAGTGAGCATATACATGGCTGATCGAAGTTGTAAAGGCTTTAGTGGACGAGCAACTTCCTCTTCAACAACTCTCTTAAACTCTGTAAACTCTTCTTCCCAGCGACTATCACGGTTTTTTAGCGTCAATCCAGATTTCCGATATTCTTCAATTGAATACTTCTGAGCATTGATAAAATTATCGACACGTGAAGAGACTGTAAAGTTAAATTGACGTTTAATCGCCTGCTTATTAGCTAAATCAATTATTTTTTCAATCTCCCGATATGTTAGGTCTCCTTTGAAAAAAGGATATCCCTTATCATCATCTACATAAAAACTAAATTTACTCTTAAACGTTTTTAATGAAGTTACTTCTTCATCGCTCTTATCAATGAAAAAGAAATGCTCCTCATCCATATCAAAGATAACTGAATTTTCCTCTGGATTTGGTATCCTTTGAATCCTACCCATATCAAATTCTTGAAGTAAGGGATAAATAAGCTCTGTAGCATCGACCACTTGCACACCAGGATAATCATCATTCCACAGACGGGAAAACTCTTCCTTTTTTTGCTCGACACGCTGGCGGACATTGACGCTTACATCCCATGAGAAATCAACATCAAATGAATCAAAGTTATTCTCTATAGCATTCGCTGTCTCATTTAAGGATCCATTAAAGTAAACAACATCTTTTTGTCCATCTTCAAATAAGCCCCACTTGGTATGGAACAATCCATTCTTTACTAAGCCAAATTTCACATCTGCTTTACCTTTTGAGATTAGATAAGCTAAATTCCCCAAGCGCTGTTTATCAGTCTGCGTTAAGGTTTCTCCTTTCGAGCGCTCACGATATCCAGCTTTAATGGTTTCGAAGTCTTTTTCTGAAATATTTTGAGAAATAATGAATTGAATATATCCATCATTTTCTGCAATCCTATCCAATCCTTCAGCATATATTGAAAGTGCCTTACATGAAAAATAGCCACTGACTCGTTTATAGCTAATGGATTCACTCAAAACTGGATTATAGAAATCCGCTGCTACATTTTGAATCATTGAATTATAACTAGATTTAAGTCGGCCTTGCAAACCCTTTAACAAAACTTATCGCTCCTCAGAAAGAAGATCATCGATTTTTGATTTTAACTTCTCAAAGCTACTCTGTAATTTAGCCATTTCACTTTTAGGTAGCCCTGTAATAATTTTTTTATCAATAGCTTCAATACTACTTAATGCTTTTTCAGCGAGTTTCACTGGTTTATTTTGTTCTTTATAGTTCTTCGCCTTTTCAGAATGATTGGAAGTGATTGTTTGAACTTTTGCCAGCGCCTGTACAGCTTCCTGATTACTTTGTAAAGTAGAAAATAAATCCACATTGTTCTTTATAACATCTTCTTTATCTAGTGCTTCCACTATCGTATCTGTTGCATCTTCCATTTCTTCAATAAATTTTTCTTCATTTTTTGTACCGACAACATTTTTGACTATCTGTCTAAACTCAGCCTTAAAATCTTCTTTGGATGAGCGCATTTGAATGATTTTTGCAAACAGACTATTTAATAATTGCTCTAAGTTATCTGAATCTCTTATTTTTTTGTATTGAGGAATCATATCTTGGAGCGGTCCGTCTAAATCTAATTGTTTTGCTAGAGCATAGTTATCGGGGTTCGTATTCGCAAACTCCAAAAATTTGATAATTAGCTCAGCTTCCAATATTCGTTTGTTAACTTCGTTCGGTGTCAGTCCAGCAAACTTAGTATACTCTGCGACACTCATAATATTATTTTTTACGATTGTTTTATACGCATCAATAGCCCTGTCAATTGGGTTATAATCAACTTTTCCAAGTTTGCCGAATTGGATTTGCAATTCAAGTGACTTAATTTTCTTTTGGTCATCATGGTTTTGTACGGATAAATCATCTAAAATAACGGCTTCAAAATATTGCTGCTCTGTTATTAAAGGGTCTTGTTCAAGTAATCGCTTTGCTGTGAACCGACGATTCCCATCAATTACTCGCCCATCACTTAAAACATAACCAGGTTCATCTTGACCTTTAATGGCAATGTCTCTTTGCAAGGTTTCCATATCTTTTTTAGTAGTTTCGTCAGCATACGCCAACATATTTTGGATGACCATATTGTATTCTTCGTTATGACCGGGTATTAATTGACCATTAGTACTTTCGTAATCAGAAAGTGAAACCCCTATTCTACCATTCTGTTCATTATAATAGAGGTACTTTAGTGGAATAGCGTAAGTTCTACCATCATATTTTTCTCCACTTGCCTTTTTAATTGGAACATTAACATTATGGCCGCCCTCTTTAACAAAGCCCTTCTTATACAAATCAAATAAATTGATATTCTCCATTTTATCCGTCTCCTATAAATCTATAATTTCTTTTACGTATTCACTATTAAACCAGAATCTCTGTTTTACAATTCTTTGCCCAGTCGGCAACAGTAGTTTATCATCACCATTTATTGCGCCGGGTCTCAAGTGACCTAGTGAGTTAAATTTACCAGATGGCAAATTATTCTTATTTATTATTTTCCCGTTTTTTTGTTTCACAGGAGTGATTTCTAATTTATCTGCATTGATTAGGTATCGAACCCGTTCCCAGACTTCTTTAAGTCCATGGTTTAAATCATAATCTGACATCTTCCAAACTTTAGCATCTAAAAAAGTCATTTCACTGTCGTCAACACGCTTTCCAGTGGGATATTGCTGAAAGATAAATAGCAATAGTGTCTTTTTATTAAAATACTTGTATAGGGAGCAACTTTCCCAAGACGATGCTTCTGACCATTCTTTGAAGTCCACCGGCATGAATGACATGGCTTCTGCAGGTGTTTCCATACCTGTTAAGCGAACTGTCTTTAAAACCGCATCAACCCTATTATCACATAAACCAAACTGGTTATTTGTTATCCCCATCATCTTCCTAGCTAACTGTACAAAAGAGGCTTTATTATCCTTCATTGGCATAGACAAACGTTCTTTCAACTCCGAGACTTTCATTCCTTTATATTTAGATATTTTATTATCTATTTCAATTTGAGCAGAAACAACCAAGTCTTTACTACGATACATATGTATATACTCCTATATTTTTAATAATTGATAATACTTTAAGTAGTATAAATAAATTATATCACCTGTGTTTAACCTAGTCATTAATGCTATAGTACAAAAGGTATCGGGTATGAGGGTCACAATCTCCATATAATAAGTGTTGGAGAGAATGTTGTTGGAAGTTATCCCCATAGGGATTCAACTCCCACTTCAACCTCATTTTAGAACATCTAATTTTATAGATAAACTGGTATTTATCGGATAATGTGTGGAGCAAAATGACTATACTTGCTTTTAAGGCAGTAAAAAACAGGCTCCCTCCTCGGGAACATGCTCCCCCCCCCCAATACTAATCTACCTATTAATTAAAGTAAAAATATTAGTCAATCCAAGTTCCATCCATAAAAGAAGGTGCCCGCCCCACCACTAAAGCTTTAGCAAGTGTTTGGGGCAGGCACCTTTTTATGTAAAGGAATGAATCTAAAGCATTGGGCAAATCAGTTCAATAACCCTCACAAAGTAATTATATTTCTCTCATAAAATAACCGGAAATATATACCACTCAAAAAAAGATGGAACTTAGTGGTAATATGAATAGGTTAACAATATTAATCTATGTTAACATCCTAGATCTTAAGAATTAACTTTCATAGAGGAGTAATCAGATGATAAAGAAAATGAACTATCTAATCTCACTTTTAACGATCATCTTCATGGCTGGTTGTACCAACCCAGAAGATGCATCCAATACAAATGCAGATAAAGTTCCACAAGAAGAAACTACAGTTACTGTTAAACCAGAAGCTGAGAAAACGGCAAGTGTTCCAGCTGGCAAGGAAACATCCACCCAATCTAATAATGAACTTTTCTCAGGATACGAACTTATTGAGGTTGATGGCGGTGATGTATCTGGTTATCGTGAATCCAAAGTCGTCGTTGACATTGGTTATGGGGACCGGGAATATTGGGCATTTACGAATGAATACGGGCAGCTAGTACGTGTCATTGCTGACGAAATCATATTGCAAGATGACAGTACCGAACCTGTATCATCGTCTGGAAGGTACTATTCTGATGAAGCAAAGGTTCCTGGTGTCGAAAGTGACGTTTTAGATGAAGGTCATATCATTGCTGATTCTCTTGGCGGAGTATCAAATGCTTATAATATTACTCCACAGGATAGTACGCTCAACAGACACGGCGATCAAGCTTATATGGAAGATGCGATTCGTAAGGCAGGTGGAGCTACTAATTTTGAAGCCATTATCACATATCCGAATACGGAAACGCAGATTCCTTCAAGTTATCAGTATACCTATACTTTAATGGGTAATGAGATCGTTGATACATTTGAAAATGTGAACCCTGATGAAGTAAACGAATCACTAGGTTTAACAAGCAGTGAGCCTTCCGAAACAACCACTACAAACACAAGCGGTGATATCTCTAGTGTTGACACAAACGGTAATGGACAGGTGACGATTAAAGAAGCAAAGGCAGCAGGTTTTAGTATGCCGATTACGAGTGATCATTGGTTATACCCTTATATGGACGATCGTGATGGCGACGGTATGGTTGGTGAGTAATCCTCTAGAACTTTGGGGCGGAATAAATGAAAGAAAGAAAATATAAATATTCTTCACTATGGGGTGCGTTTCTTCAATAAGGAAATCGCACCCTTTTTATTGAGCAATAATGAAGTATAAACTAATTGCCTTTCCAGAACTCCATCCTGGTAAAAGGCCGACCTCTCCTCTTATGCCTTATAACCAAAATTGATTTAAAACTAGCATCCCAATCCTTCATAAATGTGTGGTCACACCTTCGATATCATGTAAAACAGACCTTCCCGTGATAAAAAACATCCACTTTATAAAATTTCATATCTTTTGTGAACTATAGTTCATAGTGTTTCTGCCTGCTCAGTTATGTAATTACTGTAAAAAGGAGAAATTTCCTTTGGACAAAGAGCAAATCCTTTACATCGGGAGCACAATCAAACGGTTAAGAGCCGAGCAGAAACTCAGCCAGGAGGACCTCGCTGGATTAACCGGCTATTCACGCGAGTACATAAGCAAAGTGGAACAAAACCATATTGACCCCAGCCTCGGCGCTGGTACAGCATCAATCGCGAAGGCATTTGGATTGAAGACTTGGGAATTAATAAAGATAGCTGAGGAAAATAGTGACCTGGAAGAGAAATAACAACTGCGGCAATGTTGAGTGATTGAGGAGTAAATGTAACTAATATCATTTACTCCTGTTGAGTACCTTCACAATGCCCCTTATATCTGGGTTGATAGTTGCGATATGCCGTCATTTAGTTGAGATTGTTCATTAGAACGAGCTGCAAAATAAATTTAATCATTGAAAGGGGAATATCGTTGGTAACTGAATATCGAAATTCTCGAGTTGTAAGGATAAAAAACGAGCACGGAGATGAGGTAGAAGTTGAGCTTCTGCAATTCCCTTCTCATTACAAAGTAACAGCAACTATTTGCCAGGATTCTTCGCCCTACAAAGACTGTATAGGGATTGGAGTGGACGATGACAATGAGAACAGTGCTTTAAGGAAGGCACTTCGAGAGCTATACCTGGACGCTTACGGAAGATCCTCTTCACTATTGTTCTCGAGACGGGTTTTGAACAAGCTCCTTTTTGAAATCAGCTAAAACATTTAACCAAGAAAAAAGCAGCTAGTTTTCGTCAGACTAACTGTACTTCTGTCTCCTTCCCTCTAAGAAAAAGTATTTTTTGATTTTTACCCTCTCTCTTTTTTCCGGCTTACTTGTTTCAAGTAGACTATTCCCTTTTATAATAGACGCTTCTTTCATTACTAAATACAAATCTAGAATAGTAGAATCGTCAAAAGTTAAAGATTTATAGTCTAAAAGCTGCCATTTGAAAAACATAGGATATTCTTTTTCTAAATCGTGTGCTAGATAAGGAAGTCTTCCCATATATTAAATGGCACTGTGTTTTTGTTTTCTAGATTAGTTTTTCGTGTCCGTAAAAACAAGTAATATCTTGTAATTAATAGTATGGCTAATAAAATCTAAAGTTTGCGGATTATTGAGTCCTTGCTTTTTTTGTGGTTGCCATGTAAGTACTCCACCATTAGTAATAATTTCTATAAATTATTGTACTAATATATCCTGCCCAAACTTAACAAAGAGAACAAGAATATGAAGACGTTGAGGGATTTTTTAATACCTTGAATCCATTTAAATGGTGTAATTCCATCAAAAATCTCATAAGCCTCTTCGCGCGTATATTGATTAAGTAACTCTAGTTTTTTCAAAGCTCTTTCTCATTTGTATTATTAATATCGTTTTTACCAATATACATAATATTTCTTTCTGAACAACGGTAAAGCTAAAGACCCAATTCCTTAGAACCGATATAATGAATAAATTTATTTAATACCGTATCATATACTTAGCATTAGAAAAGGAGTCCTACTTCATGGCCTTACATGAGTTCACACGAAAAGAATTAGATACTATTTTAAGAAATGCTGTTGGCAAGACTCTTGGAGAGTCAGATGTTAATAATGTTTTTGCAAGAACTATAAAGTCACCTAAGATTACTGGTATAGCTGGAGATGTTGTTGAACAATCTATTTTAGGATATCCACCCGATACAGATAAGAACCCTGATTTAATGGTTGATGGTATTGGGACAGAACTAAAAACCACAGGAATCCGCCGACCTAGGGAAAATAGTAGGTCAAAAAATTCTGTTGATTTGATTTACGAGGCAAAAGAGCCCATGTCAATTACAGCTGTAACACCTGAATCAATAACAGATGAAGAATTTGAAACCTCGAGCTTCTGGCGCAAATTAGAGCACTTATTATTGGTTTATTATCATTACGACTCTTTAGAAACTGTACCTGCTGCTGAATATGCAAAGTTTTTTATCAAGGGCTACCACTTCCATGAGTTTTCTGATGAAGAGAAGGAAACCCTAAAAAATGATTGGCTTATTGTTCGTAATTTTATACAACACTTAAAAGATACATACAAGGATCCTACAACAGAATATTCTAGAATTTCTTCTGAACTTAGAAAAGATCTAATGCTCATAGATACAGCCCCTAAATGGCCCAACCGCCCTCGTTTCCGTTTAAAACGCACAACTGTATCAACTTTAGTGCAGAAGCATTTTGGAGCTAAACTTGAAAAACTAGATGATACTTACTCAACATTTAAAGAATTAGAGGAGGAACTACACAAACTTACCCAGAAATATAAAAATAAAACAGTTGGAGAGCTTATGACTCAATTTAATATCCCACCAACTAAACGCGGATTGGCGCCAAATTCTATCTCTGAACAAATTATTGTAAGAATGTTTGGTGGAACAGCAAAAAAACTTAGTAACATTGAATTTTTCAGTAAGGTTGGAATTATTCCAAAATCCATTGTTCAAACAACTGAAGGTCTTCGGACAGAAGACACTAAATTTTGTGAAATAGACTTTAAAGAATGGTGCGACGAATCAATTGAATTTGAAAATTCATTTGTCTATAACTACTTCCATGAAAAACAATTTCTATTTATTATTTTCGAAGAGCCTACATCAAAGGCTCCATTAATGTCAAATAAATTCCTAGGATTTAAACGTCTTTCTATAAATGATTCAATAATTGAAAGTAAAATCAAACCTGTCTGGGAGCAAGTTCGATATTTAATTAATAATGATAAATTGAAAGAAACACCTGTATTAGATAAAAACAATAAACCTACAATCAATAAAAAATCGAATACGATTAGGAAATCTGTTAATTTTCCTAAATCAAAAGATAGTGCATTTTTCCTTAAAGGGACAGGTGGGGATGCCTCAAAAAAAAATCATTCCATTAATGGTATCAATATATATTATTATAATTTATGGCTTCGTGGAGATGTTACGGTATCTATGCTTAATAATATTGATTTTATCTAAATGGATTTTAGGATTGGATGAACAAAGAATTTTAAAAGAAGAATGTCACACGCTCTCTCCAGCAAACCAATGTGTAAGCGTTTCTAGAGAAGGAGGCTATAATATGCCTCAAAATGTATCCAACCATCCCGTCAGCACTTGGTTTACCCTAAGGTTTTCGTAATCAGCTGGGCACAACGACCGTGTGATAAAAAAATCGGCGATAAGAAAGTGCCTGACCCCACACGCTTTAAAGCACTAGTTATGTGGGATTAGGCACCTATTTTTATTAACTGGCGATAAATCAATCGGTTAGCTTGACCTCAAACACTAATTCACTTACCATCTCATCAGTATGTGGCAATACTAGTGGTGTCTGGTTAGTTTTTCTTTTTCCCTGGGGTCCGATTGTAGATGGTTTTAATTATTTGTATCTATTCAACTGGTTCAGATTGTTCTTGCTCATTGAGCCCTTTCCAAACAGAAATAATAAATTCTGAGTCATCCGGGGGTACCCACTCAGATTTGGCTTGATTCAAGTTATCCCAATTATAATACTCTAAAACAGTGGAGTTTTTATGATCAAGTTCCTGTTGCAGTTGAATACCATATGCTGATTTCACTATATTTAAAAGCCTTAGAGGCATTTCAATAGTTTCTTTCCCTTGTAGATATTCATAGGCAGCAAACGACTTGGAACTTCCTTTTTCATAATCCGGAGGCATTTCTTCTTCAAATGTATATTGAAATACAAACTTTTTGTTACCTTTTACATTGCATAGCCTTTCAATCTTATGATTTAAGGTTAATACCTTTTTAAGCGCTGCTACTGTCTTAATTTCTCCTTTTTTATTATGTTCAGTCATATCGAAATCGTGTATGCAGGTATATTGAATTCCAAAATTATTTAGGACGTTCAATACAACATACATTGTGCCTTTGCCTGCACAGTTTACAACAGATGTTCTATTGTAAATTTCACTGTCCAAGTCTCCACTACTAACTAGCTTTTCCCCGATTAACTTTAATGCAACAACCTCGGTATCGCCTTCGACTAAAATTACATTTTTGGCAAAAAAGATTTCATTAACATACGGGTTAAATCTTAATAATGCTTGAAATTTATCTTTTTCATGACTTGGCAAGCCATAAATATCTGAGTTTACCTGACTAACTATAACATTTTTATCCTCATTCAACGAAAGCTTTGCTAATGTCCTGTGAGGCTTAGATAAATCAATGAAGTTCGGAGAATGTGATGTTGCCAAAACTTGAAAGAAACCCTCATCTGCCAGGCTATAGAGTGTTTCCTTAAATACTCTGGCAAGGTGAGGATGGAGATATAACTCGGGTTCTTCAATAGCTATTATTAAAGGGCGATTTACTCCTTTATCCTCTCCCTGGTATTTTTTCATGTACATTTTAAACCCTTTAAGTATTGAAAGCATAAATGTCCGTTGCACTCCATTACCCTGATGCGCCAGCATAGTTTCTAACCCATTAAAGTCGAAATTAGGTTTCAAGGAAGTACTCACTATTTCGTCCAGCGGGTTAACATCCACACTAAATCTAATTGTCGTTGAAGTAACTTCTTTTAAAAAACCTTGCACTTCTTCCTCAAAGTATTTGATTTTTTCGTTATCATGTGAATTGATTTTATCTTGTAATAGCTGTGTTTTCTCTTTAGCTTCTTTATATTCATCTAGTCCTCGAATAACATCTTTATACAAAGCGTACAAAGTTTTCATATAAGGAGAAGAATCTTTTATATCATCATTGGCATTTTTCACCGCTGGTATGTAGATTACCTCGGGAAACGCGCTTAAAAAATGGGTTCCATTTTTTCCCCCTCCCATTTTCCCATTCCAGCCTTCGTTACCTAGATCATGTTCCTCATTTCCCGAAAGTTTTGAAGCACGTTCTACCTTTTCTCCCAAACGATATACTGCCCTTACGATAAACTTTCCAGTTGGTTCATGAAGCGACGCTCTAATACCATGAAGATTAATTTCTTCATCTGTTAAATCTGAAAAAGTAGCATGAAAACTAACTGGATTAGAAGTGTTGTGTCGATGATAAAGGTTTTTTTCCAACATTGTGTCGCTGGATCCAAACTTACACAATGCTTCTAATACCGTACTTTTACTGCAGTTATTAGGGCCAATAATTATAGATATATTTTCTACGTCTAAAGCTAGTTCCTTAATGCCTTTGAAATTTCTTATAGTCAGCTTTGTTAGTTTCATAAACGCACTCCCCCTCTCCGATATTTTACAATATATTACAATATATTCCTATTGATTGTTGAAAATCCTAATTAAAACAGTGTACATAACATTCAAAAGCTTCTATTAACGACAGAGTTAAGTCCCGAGTGACCAGAGCAGCTACCTCTGCACAAAACCCGTCGCTTGCTAGTTTCGCCAGAAGAGAAATAGGGTTAGAACTTAACCGTGGGAGTGCCTTAAGTCACGCTAAATAAGAGGTTGGTGAGCTGAGGCGATGCAGAAAGTGAACGGAGCAATCTTTCTGCAAGGTCTTTATAATGTCATGACCGTAAAAAAAAAGTGCCTGACCACACACGCTTTAAAGCTTTAGCTATGTGAGGTCAGACACCTATTTCTTTAAAAACACTAATTCTTTATAATTCCTTTTGGCTATCATATTCCAATCCCTGAATATCCCTTTCTCAAGGCGTATTCCTATAGCGATTAACAAGGTGGATATTTTGAATCTCACTCAGCCACTCCTGAAAAGTATATGAAGCACTGCTTGAAATAACTTCAACTACAAAATTCATTCAAAATCTAGTAAGATATCCACTAGAGGCATTTATACATGGGGGTAAAAAAATGAGCGTATTATACGTAAAGAATTTAAGTCACGGCTTTGGTGATCGTGCGATTTTTAATGATGTGTCTTTTCGTCTTTTAAAAGGGGAACACGTTGGACTTGTTGGGGCAAATGGTGAGGGTAAGTCTACTTTCATGAATATTGTAACTGGCAAGCTGCAGCCCGATGAGGGCAAAGTGGAGTGGTCACGAAAAGTACGCGTTGGTTATTTAGATCAGAACTCTGTACTTCAAAAAGGGACGACGATGCGAGAGGCTTTGAGTACTGCCTTTCAATATCTATTTGATGCTGAAGCAGAGATCAATGAACTTTATGGAAAAATGAGTGATGAAGGTGCTGATATCGAGGCACTACTTGCTGAAGTTGGAGAGCTGCAAGAAACGTTGGATAGTAACGACTTCTATCAGATTAACTCAAAGGTTGAGGAAGTTGCGCGTGGTCTGGGATTAGACGATGTCGGACTGGATCGGGATGTAGATGATCTGAGCGGCGGGCAGCGTACGAAAGTTTTGCTGGCTAAGCTTTTGCTGGAAAAGCCTGAAATCCTCTTGCTGGATGAGCCTACGAACTATTTGGATGAACAGCATATCGAATGGCTGAAGCGTTATTTACAGGAATATGAAAATGCTTTTATCCTGATTTCACATGATATTCCATTCCTGAACAGTGTGGTTAACTTGATTTACCATATGGAGAACCAGGAGTTGAATCGCTATGTTGGTGACTATGATAACTTCTTAAATATTCATGAAATGAAGAAGCAGCAGCTGGAGTCTGCTTACAAGCGCCAGCAGCAGGAAATTGCCGGTTTAAAGGACTTTGTCGCCCGCAACAAAGCAAATGTCGCGACTCGTAATATGGCGATGTCCCGCCAGAAGAAGCTCGACAAAATGGAAGTGATTGAGTTGGGGAGAGAAAAGCCGAAGCCGGAATTCCATTTCAAAGAAGCCCGTGCAGCCAGCCGCTGGATTTTCACAGCAGAAGATCTTGTTATTGGATATGATGAACCACTGTCCCGCCCGCTGAATTTAAAAATGGAACGCGGACAAAAAATTGCCTTCGTTGGTGCTAACGGTATTGGTAAGTCTACTCTCTTAAAAAGTATTCTTGGGCTGGTTAATCCGATTTCGGGTAAAGTCGAACGCGGTGAATATCAACACCTCGGTTATTTCGAGCAAGAGGTGAAAGAGGCCAACTATAACACTTGTATCGAAGAAATCTGGAGCGAATTCCCAAGCATGAACCAGGCTGAAGTCCGCGCTGCACTTGCAAAATGCGGATTAACAACCAAGCATATCGAAAGCAAAGTCGAAGTCCTATCCGGTGGCGAAAAAGCCAAAGTCCGCCTGTGCAAAATCTTAAACACAGAAACGAACTTACTCATTCTGGATGAGCCTACCAACCACCTGGATGTCGACGCAAAAGAAGAACTAAAGCGTGCTCTAAAAGCCTATCGCGGAAGTATATTGATGGTATCTCACGAACCTGACTTCTATCGTGAAATTGCGACCGATATTTGGAATTGTGAGGATTGGACTACGAAGGTGTTTTGATTGTTTTTGGATACCTAGTGAATTTAGATTAATGCACCTAGGTACCCCATTTTTATTTACCAACATTCTTTAAAGAAATCTTCTCCTGATAAAAGCCCATCCAAACTAATGTTTGAATGGGCTTTTTTTATATTCATATTAATTTTGGAACCCTTCAACATGTGATTCTGCGGAAACATATCCACCGGCTTCATATACTCCACTTTATTATACTTCAGACCCAGCACCATTCTTCGCCAATGTCAACGGGTTGCAGGACACATAAACAACTTTCTTAGGCTTCACTATCAAAGTAGGTTTCAGCTACGCCTGATCCAGCCTATTCCTTGGCCGATTAACCACGATGAGTCCTTCCTCCAACTTATGTTTTCCATTTTGGCACCAGGACTTCAGCTTTGCCTGTTTCTTATTTAGCGTGTTTGATGTTGCGTTTTTCTTGGTGTCCGGGATAGTTTTTTTGAATGATGTCCATGCCGTGGTCTTCACCTCTTTTACCGCGAGAAGAAGGTGCCTACTCACAAATCTTTTATGCATCAACTAATGTGGGATCAGGCACCTATTTCGAAAATTAATATTTTATCATTCCAAAAAAAGAACGCTAGTACCTTTTTAAAATACGGTTTTTTAACTGCTCTACTGATAAATAAATACCATTTTCCTTCCGATGAAGCATCGCATGGCAGTTCGGACAAACGGGGATTAAGTCAAGAATTGGATTTACTTCATAATCCTGTTGTATTTCATATAGCGGAATTATGTGATGGACATGAATAAAGTCTTTTCCCACTCCTCCATATGTATCTTCAAAATTTAAATTACAGACTTGGCATTGTAACCCATAATGTTCAATACATAGCTTCCGGGCGATAGGGTTACGCTCATATACATTCACAGTAACTGATTTACGTTTTCCTTCTTCCAATGATCCAGGGACTTCATCGGGATAATAATCTTTTGTTAAATCATGATTAAAGAAAGACAAGATATAATCTCGTAGTTTCCCAGTAACTTTCTGTGGACCTTGTATATTTCCTCTCACACCATTTTCACGTAAGTGGACTAATGATAGTTCAGTAGTATCAACTTGGTCAATTAAGCGAAAACAGGACCAAGTCCAAGTTTTTGATTGCTTAAACTTTTCTTTATCTTTCCAAAGAGTTTTGTTGTATTCAACTTCATCAGGGTGAACAAGCCCTTTAATGACCTCTACTTTATAGCATATTTTTCGCACATTATTAGAAAGGTATATGAATACAATGTCGCCATTTTCATAATTAGCTGATCGTCTCCAATGGATTTTGTCATAATTACTAAAAGCTCCTGCCAAGTCATATTCGTCTGGATTGGATGGAACTAACCAAAAACGACGAGCATTGACATGCTCTCTCTCTTCAAGTTGCTTACGACGTTTAAAGGCCATTCGTTCAGGTGCAACAAATCTGTATTCTTCTTCTTTACAGTAATAAGGAATGTTATAAACATAACCTCGCTCAATTGCATTAAAGCTGGCATTTCTATTTTGTTGTAGATGTTTCGAAAGAAATTCTGCTGCTTTTTGAATATCTGTTGCTTCCAATATAGTCTCATTATTTCTATAAATTGTTATAGGGGTAGCCATTTAGTTGCCTCCATTTTCTGATTATATCCCTTATCTTACATTATAAAAGTACCTCTAACATTAAATTCTTCTGTTGTATAGTATTTAATTGCATAGTAAAGGTATGTAATCTTTTCTGAAAATGAGTTCAATCTTAGTCAAACACAATAGAGTAAGGATGATGAATTTGAAACCTTTAAAAATATCAAATTACAAGTTAACGGAACTATCGTAACAGAAGAATTGATTTATAAAAGTTGAATGTTACCGATTAACATGAACATTTTATAACAAATTTCCCCACAAAGAAGGTGCCTGCCCTCACATACTTTAAAGCATTAGCTAATGTGGGGTCAGACACCTATTTTTAATAGTTACATTTTAAAATATTTACTTTTTTAAGTTTTCCTCGTACATTTCTTTCATCATTTCAGCAATTTGTTCATTATCATAACTTTTACCTTGATATTCAGCTTCAGCTACTTTAGCCATCACTTCTATATAAGAAACCGCAAGAGCAGTTGTTAATATTGATGCTGTAGCACCACTAATTAGACCGCCTGCAAAAGTACCTACTCCAGGGATCAGTTTGAGTAAATTTGATACAATATATCTACCCAAAAATGCCGCTCCTCCACTGCCTCCTATAGAGGCCACAATTCCACTAAGTAATGCCTTGTCTAAAGATATTCCAAATATTGCAGTGATATGAGCTAACATACCTACTTGAATTGGAACTAACACAGCAGCATCAGAAAATGGTATTGGTGTAAATCCCGCTCCAAAACTACTAGCAATATACCCACTTGACCATACTCTGGCTTCTTTTACCTTTTTTTCAATATCTACTTTTTGGGCATTATTAAAAGACTTTTTTACTGCTTCTGGTAATACTTCATATGTTTTACCTACTAACTCTTTCAAGCCATAGGATGGGATAGTAATATCTTTTGATATTCTAAAAGGTTCTGCCAGCACAGGTTGAACAGTTTTTACATTTAAGTTTAATTCCTCAATTGCCTTTTTGAATTCAAAAGAACTTTCACCAAAACTTTGTGTCATAACAAGGATTACAGGTACATTTTCAGCAAAAGAATTTATTAACTCTAATTCAAGTTCTTCTATCCTGTTTGAATTAGAATTTATACAATACCAAATAGCGTGGATGTACTCTTTTTCATCGCCTTTTATATAAAGTTCTTTTATTTTCCCATTAATCTCATTGATAATTTCATCTTGGACTTCCTCTTTTAATTCTAATCCCTTGGTATCATAGATAGTAAGAGGCATTCCGTTTTTGATAATCTTTCTTAGATGTTGAGTTACAGGTTGTCCAATACCGGTTTCCGCTAGATTTTCTCTAAATACATTATTAATTAGCGTACTCTTTCCTATCCCTGTTTTTCCAATTATCATAATATTAACAGGCATTAGCTTGTTAATCTCATCTTTAGTCTTATTGAAGATATCTTCAATAATGCTAGATCCAGTTTGTGTTGTCATAATATCACTTCCTAATGTTTATAGAAATTTAAACTTTTAATGAGATATATTGGAAATTTTTACTTTTATTTTAATTTTCAAGTAAATATTTCTAGTTGTCAATGATTTTTAGCCAAGGATTAATTTTTCTAAACTAAGAAATCGCTCTCCACACTTCTCCCTGTGCCTTGTATAATAATAGACCTCCAATTAACCCCAAAAAGCCTGGCCCCCTACACGTTTATACCTTAGTGCGCCGGGGGCCAGGCCTTGTTTTGTCATACCAATCATCAACTAGCACTCTTCATCTGTATTTTTGAACGCGCTGATTTTTTAGCACGGAGTCGGAAATAGGTGACCGTGAGTGCAAGGACGAGGACTGTGCCTTTTACAATTTCAAATGCGTAATATGGTAAATTCAGCATCGTCAGCCCGTTGAGGAGCACTCCTATTAAAGCTGCTCCAAAGAACGTGCCTAACGCATTGGGTTTTCCTGCTCCAAGAACAGAGAATCCGACGAAGACAGCGGCTACAGCCTCCATCAGCAAGGAAGCCCCGGAATCTATTTGTCCAGATCCAACCCTGGATGCAAAGAGAATACCTGCCAGCGATGCAAAGATCCCGGATACTACATAAGCAAGGGTTTTCACCTTATTCACATTGGTTCCTGACAACCGGGCTGCCTCTGCATTCCCCCCGGTCATATACAGGATTCTTCCCCACCGGGTTTTATTCAATACCACGTAAACAGCAGCCACCAATATCAGCATTATGATCACGGGGACAGGAATTCCCCATAGTCTTCCCTGCCCAATCCAAAGGAAATTTGGATAAAACTCTCCAGGTGCCTTTCCTCCAGCTGTCAATTCCATGTGGCTGTAGATAGAATATCCCTCAGTGTATGTGCGGTGCAGGCCTGAAATGATATACATGACCCCTAAGGTTGCCAGCAGATCGGGTATTTTAATTTTTACAATAAGAAGGGAGTTAAACAGCCCCACCGCGGCGCCTGCCAAAATCGGAAGAATCAGGACTAGCCAAAGCGGGAGCTCAAACCATACCATCAAAGAAGCTGTTAAGACCGTCGCAAGGGACATTGTGGACCCTACCGACAAATCAAATCCATCCACAATCAGGGTAAATGTCACTCCTAGAGCCAGCAGGGTGACAATGGAGATGGAACGCAGAATATCGGATATATTACCGTAAGAAAAAAATGCCGGGTTTACGATGGTGAAATAAACCAAAATCAGAGCCATCAATAGGATGGCACCATATTTATATACAAACTGAAACACTTTGCTGCTCATCACTTTCCTCCTTCCCCCCGCTCGCATATAGCAGAATTTTTTCCTGTGAGGCCTCTTCCCTTGATAATTCTTTTACAATCATCCCGTCATACATCACTAAGATTCGGTCTGAAACAGTCAGGATTTCTGAAATTTCATTAGTTAGATAGAGAATACCCTTACCCTGGTCCGCAAGGCTTTGGATAAGGTCGAAGATTTCCTTCTTTGCACCAATGTCCACGCCTTTGGTCGGTTCATCGAAGATATAGAGGTCACTGTCTGCTCCTGTCCATTTTCCGATCGCCACCTTCTGCTGGTTTCCTCCGCTTAAATGGAGAACCGGATCCGTTGTCCCGCCTGTTTTAACACCCAGGTTCTTAATAATTTTTTCCGCGTGGCTTTTCTCTGATTTTTTATTCATGAAAAGAAAAGAGGAAAACGATTTTAGATGAGGGAAAGAAAGATTATGTTCAATCGACTCATTGATAAACAATCCCTCTTTCCTTCTTTCTTCCGGGATTAAAACCACACCGGCACGTATCGCATCCGCCGGGCTTTTAAAGGGACCTACTTCTCCATTCATCTTCATTTCACCTGATTCTGTTTTCGTAAGGCCGAACAAGATCCGCGCCAGCTCTGTTTTTCCTGCTCCAACCAGCCCTGCGACTCCTACTATCTCTCCTCTTGAAACCGAAAGACTGGCATTTTTCACTAACCCGCCATCACTTATCCCATCGACCTCTAACAGTTTCTTCCCGGGTACCGTTTTTTGTTTTTCTGTGATTTGAATGTCTTTGCCAAGCATTGCCTCGACGATTTCCTGATGGGTTGCTTGAGTTGTTTTAAAGGTCTGAATGGTTTCACCGTCTCTCATGACGGTAATCCGGTCACTTATTTCAAATACTTCCGGCAGCCGGTGGGAAATGAAGATGATGCCCATCCCCTGCGCCTTCAGCTTTCTCACAATGTTAAAAAGATACTTTGTTTCCTCGATCGACAGCGGGGCAGTCGGTTCATCCAAAATGATGATGCCCGCATCTTTGACCAGGCCTCTGGCGATCAGTACCATTTGCTTTTGAGCGAGGGTCAGCTCAGAGACATATTGGTCTACAGCTATTTGCTCTTCATTCAGGAGAGCAAGAATTTCTTCTGCTTTTCGCTTCAGCTCCTTTTTTGAGACGAAAAAGCGGTTTCCTCCGGCAAAGGAATCAAGCAGAATATTCTCCGCCACTGTCAGCTGCGGCACCAATGCCGTATCCACCTCCTGGTACACACAGTGGATGCCCAGATCCTTCGCCTCTTTTGGTGAATGGATCGTGACTGGCTTTCCGTTAAGATAAATATCGCCTTCATCATGGCTGTAAGCACCCGCCAAAATTTTGATAAGCGTACTTTTACCCGCACCATTGGCCCCCAATAAAGCATGTACTTCTCCAGAGGCCAAATGGAGTCCAGCTCTCTTCAAAGCCTTTGCTGCACCAAAGCTCTTGGATATATTTCTCATTTCAAGTAGTGATGCACCCATCATGCTGCCTCCTTTAAAAAGGAAAACATCAGGCGGCCTTTAACCTAAGGCTGCCTAATGTCCCTCTGTTATTTCCCTTCTTCCAATTCCTTCAGGGTTTCGGTATATCCCTGGTCGCTGTTGCCCCATCCTTCCACGTATTCATTCAGCTCCGTGGTTGTGATTTGCTCTTCCGGGAGGTCATCTTTTGATACGAACACCGGTGTTAATTTAACATTGTCAGGAGTCTCTTCTCCGGATAATTTTTGATAGGCATAGCGAACCTGTATTCTGCCAATATCCTTTGGATCAACAGCTGCAGTTGCCACCCAAGGAGAATTCTTGTCCTGAATCATTTGCAGGTCTTCATCACTCATATCGATTCCGTACACTTTGATATCTGTCCGGCCGGCCTGCTGGATAGCACGCACGGCTCCTTTGGCAAATTCATCCCATGCTGCCCAAACTGCTGTAATCTGCCCTTTCTCCGGATACTGCTTTAAAATGGCTTCCATTTGTGACTGAGTATCCAATGCTGTGTTCTGCGTCGCTGCTCCAAATGCCGCGACCTCTTTAATCCCCGGATTCTGTTCAAGGAATTCCTTATAGGCAACTTGTCTTCGCTCCATCGGCGCAAAGCCGGCTACCCATATTTTAACGATATTTGCATTTCCATCTGAGTCCTCAGCCAGTCTCTCAAGAGTGCTTTTTGCCATCTCCTGGTCACCCTGCTCAAGCACGGTCACACCCGGTTCACTAACCTCTGCGTCAAAGGCAACCACTGGGATTTTTTTCTCGACCGCCTTTTGGACTCCGGCCGCCAATGCTTCTTTTGTGCCATGGTCTATTAAAATAGCATCAAATCCCTGGTTGATCGCTGCATCCAGGTTTGAAGACATTTTCGCCAGGTCACCATCAGAAGTAAAAACTGTTGTAGTTCCGCCGAATTTCGTAACCTGCTCCTTCACACCGTCAATATACTGAGCAGAAAACGTACCAAGATTCTGCTGCATAATTAATGCGATCTTTTTATCGGTAAGCTCGTTTTCATCATTGGTTTTATCGGCCGCCGCCTCTCCCTCGGTGCTGACGCCTGTCTTTGGCTGGCACCCTGCTGTAAGCAGGATAACGACAAAAATACTTAATAGAAAGCTCCATTTTTTATTCTTCATTTTCTCTCTCCATTATTGTTTTTTTTAACTTTTGCTTTGAACCCTTTGATGCTGACCTGTAAATCACTCCTTTTATGATATAAAAAAGCCTCTTTCTGCGTAGAGAAAGAGGCTGAAGATTATATATCGAATCTCCACACCTCTTATCTCCCAGAAAAGAAAAATCTCCTCTGTTGGAATTAGCACCGTGCCTTAAAGGTATTTACATACCGGCGCAAATCTTGCTGCGCCCCGTTTCACAACGGAATTACGGTCGGTTGCTGGGCTTCATCGGGCCAAATCCCTCCGCCTGCTCTCGATAAGAGTTGAAAGCTTGCTATTAATTTTGATTACCTGTGCTGAATATTATCATCAAAATTAAATGTACGCAATATGTTTTTTCAATTTTATAAATTTTTATGAAAGAAGGTGAGCTGGAAGAAGGTCCGGGCGAAAAAGAAAGTGCCTGGCCCCGTACACTTTAATGCATTAGCCAATGCGGGGTCAGTCACCTATTTTTATGGGGTCTGGTACCTATTTTCAGCGTTAAGGAAATATTATAAGCGACCTCCTACCAGCACTTTAATCCTGCACAGAATGTGGGGGCAGGCACCTAGTTCCATAATTTTTTTTCTAAAGTAAGATACGTTTATAACAACTCTTTATTAAAGAAATTTAAAATAGTATAATTTATGGATGTTATTACCATTATGTTTTTAGAAAAGGAAGAGGATATTTTTGAATATACCTATTAGGGATTATCTAGACCAAACAAAATATGTTACTCAAGAGCTAATTGCCCTTCTAAACAAGGTTGATAATGATTTGGCACAATTAACCCACACGTCGGCCATGATTCCGTACTACCAGCAAAACTCAAAAATGTATAATGACTTTTCTAATATGTTAAGGGCTGAAGGTCAACCAGAGGAAGCATTTGACTATGTCATAAGAGCTGTAGAACATGCTAAAACAGCAGGAGACTACCAAAATCAGGTTCAAGTAATCCAAGCATATTATAATAACGCTTTGCTCATAAAAAACAGCCCAAAACAATCCCTTGCCCAAGCCATCCTACAAATAGGAAAACAAGGTATTTCATCAAGGTATGGTAAGAAAAAAAGTGATTGTTCGAATGCACTAATAGTTTCGGATAAGACCATCCCAGTAAAATTTGGTGTCAATATTTTAGACATAATTTGGGAAGGCAGAAACCAATCAATACACTATGAAGATAAACAATTTAATACACCTACTAAAACATGTTTTAATACCTTACTCAATGACTCCGATAGTAGATGCCAAGCCTTACTTGGATATAGTAATGGGGAAAATAAAGCCTACGAAATAATTGAAATACTAGAATGGACGAACTACACTAACTTTGAAAGAGATTTATTGTCCCTTTCAATTTAATAAATTTTCTTAGCCATCCAACCTAGACTGGCTTTTTTTCTCTTTTTCCCTCCAATACTGAGATAAATTATTCACTTTAGTCCTTCCTGCATATATTTTTTTAATAGATAAAGTAAGATAAAAAGAAGTATCTCTGACTTCTTTAGAGATACTTCTTTTTAAGATACAAATCACTAATCAATCGTCCTAACTTGAGATAATAAATAATTGTATTTGTTTTTATGTAGTATAGGCTTTGTCAATTTTATTACATTATAGTTATCTAACTTTGAAAGATACTGTAGATTTTCAGAAATTGTCACAAAAAAAGTTTGACTTGGGATAGTTAAGAAGTATTTTTCTACTTCTTTAAATGTGGTTTTTATCGTCTTCTTATCGACTTCATTCTTAACAAATGAATCAATCCCAAATGGAATAGTGTAAATCCCAAATTCAGCAATTAATCTCATATAAGTTAAGTATAGTGCCAGCAATGTTTTATTGTTGTCCATTCCACTCCCCTTAACTTCTCTATAATTAAAAAATTCAACTTCGCTTAATATGGTACTTCCAATACGCAAATTAATATCGTTTATTATTTCGTAAAATCGCTTTTCAATTTCTGACTTTCTGTTTTTTTGATCTTTTTTTAGTGCATTAATTTTCTTTGCTAATTCTTTGCCATAGTCTACTAACTTTTCTTTTTCATCAGATAATTTGTCTATAGTTTTTAAAAATTCCTCATTCGCCAGTCTCTTTGATTCTAAATCAATAAATTCTTGGAGAGTCAATATTTCTTGAATTTCTTTCTTTTTCCTAGTAATCATTCTATACTTGCTATCAAGATCTAAAATTTCATCTTGTAATACTTCAATTTCTTGTTGTAAAACTTCACTTTGTTTTTTATTCATATCAAGCATGTTTTGTATTTCTAATACATTATTATTTAGTTTAAGTCTTGTTAAGGACTGTTCCAAGGTTAAATGCGAATGACAATGGATACATTCGAACTCTACATCTTTATAGTTTTTCTTATTTACAGCCTTGATTTTTTCTAATTCAATATTATCTTGGTTATTTATATCTTGTTCGGCTTTTTTAGCAAATATCTTTTTCTTCTTTGAAGATATTTCATTTGAAATCCTACTAAGCTGATTTAGAGTTATATCAAATGTTTCCTTTAATTTATCAAATTCATAAGGAGAGGTATCTATCATTTCGACTTTGTCTGAATATTCTGTTTGGAGACTGTTTAGAACATCTATTTTTGATGAATATTGATTTATCTGTTTTTGATTTTTGGTCTTTTCATTCTCTTTTTCCAAAATGGCCCGATTTGAAATACCCAGAGTATATTCCAAAATATCCCCGGGTATATTAGAATATCTTCCTAACGAGTCAGAAGAGTTTTTAATAATATAACCATTCCATGATTTATCTTGGTCCAAATAAAATGGTGTTAGTATTTCTGTTGAATATGCAGAGGAAAGTTCCTTAGTGCTCGATGATTTTAATTTTAATTTCATTTCAATTGAAAGTTTTCCTTGAAGCCATTCTGAAAACTCTTTAAGATCTAATGCCTCTTCAGAATCTGTAACATAAAATAACGAATTATTTCTTATAATATAATATGAAGAGCCATTTATAATAACATCCAATCGAAATCGCATAGTTTTGTAGTTCCACCCATTTGGAAACTGTTTAATATCATACCCCAATGCATAATATAATGATTTTATTAAACTTGACTTACCGATTGTTGTGCCGTCACTCGTAATTACATTTGTATTTTTTGAAAAGTGAAATTCATTTGCCACTTCGCTTTCATAATCTAGAATAATCAGTTTCTCAATTATCATATTATTTCACTCATTTCTGATAAGACTTCAATAATAATTGCCTTCTTGGAAGTTTCATTTAAACTATTAAACTTTTTATTGTTATTGCATTTTAGAATAGCGTTATTAATAATTTCATCCTCTGTCCCTGTGAATGCAACGAGATCTTCCAATTCTTGCTTTGCGATATTCTTTTCAGTAGAATACAAATGCATAATTTTAAGCTGTTCTTTCTTCACCTGTTTCTTCAAAAAGAAATTATATGATGTTGATTCAAGAAGGTTATCGAATGCATCAATAGTTGAAGAGAGTTTGAATATTTCTCTGAGGTCTCCTTTTAAGATTTCCTTTTTTTTATAATCCTCTTCGCTCTTTACAATATATTCACTTTTTTGATCAATAAGCGTAAAAAGCTCATTTATTGCAACCTGCCCTCGCTTATTGCTAACATCTATTTCCTTTAAGGCCATCTCCCCTAATAATACCGGAATAGCCTCATTCAACTTATCCTTAAAAGGAGGTATATAGATATAACTGGATAACAATTTTTCTTCAAATTTATGGATATTCTCCTTATCCTTCAATTCTTGCAAAATAGTCTTTCTTTGGTCATCACTATAAGAATATAGTGGAGTACAAATATTTCCATCCGAGACTTCTGTCATGCTTTTTAAATCTGACTCTACAAATGTTTTAACGAAAATTTTAAAGAAGGAATCTTCGTTTCCATTCCTCAGATTTTTTTCAAGTATTGATTTACCTTCTTTACTATTTAAGATTTTTTTTAAAGATAACTTCTGACTCTTTACTTGAATATATGCCTCATAACCATCATATTTAACTTCAAAGTCATCCTTTGCTTCGACTAGAATATGAAAGTTTGGTTTATCAAAATTCTTAATTGCTATGAAAGTAATTGCTGCCTTTTGAAAATTAAAGCCCTTTATAGCAACTGCACCGCCGTTTTCAAAATCGCTCATTTAGATTTCTCCCTGAACTTAATTATATGTCTATGGTAATTGATTACAGTTTTTATATCAAATCAATCATTTTATCCAGGTAGGCCTAGAGAGTATAGCTAAACAGATTTTTCTTTGTAATAGTCCCTATTTTCTTATGCAGTAAGGATTTTATAACCGTCAAGTAGAATGACACATCTCTACTTAATAATTTGAAACACTTTTTTCCCAGCCTCCACCCCGGTTCCATCCTTCGAGTGAAAATAAAGATTTCCGGCTGAAAAAGAACAATCAAAGATAGGATAAGGGTTTGTACCAAAACAGGCGCAAAACCGATTCTGAATCGGAAGAGTATATTTTTTTGGAGGCTACATCCTCTGTTCAGTATTATTAATGTCTTGCTACTCCACACCCTCTCAACCTGCATTCTATATCGCCTAAATTTTTACCGTTTAAGACAAAATTTTGCCCAAACCCGGCGTTTTCACAAATTTCGATTCACTTTATTCTCCCATAACTTTATTTTTTATGATAATAATGTTCTGCTATTCCCTACTTTTCTTCCTGCCTTTTCACACTCTTTTTTCCAAACCTTTACAGGCCTTTTTTTCACCCTATTCCAACGTAAAAAGGATGGGATTCCTGGGTCCCACCCTTTCTTTCACTTTTGCTTTTCACAGGGGTTTGTTTTAGATGTCAGGAGTTTATTTTGCCTTTACATCCTTAATACTAACTCACTTACCACTTCAACATGCGCAGTCTGCGGAAACATATCCACCGGCTGCATATACTCCACTCTATACTCCGGATCCAGCACCGCAATATCCTTCGCCAATGTAGACGGATTACAGGACACATACACAACCTTCTTAGGCTTCACCTTCAAAATCGTTTTCAATAACGCCTGATCAAGCCCGGTTCTTGGCGGATCAACGACAATTACGTCCGGTCTCCACCCTTCTTTCATCCATTTCGGAAGCAGGACTTCGGCTTTGCCTGTTTCGTATTTGGCGTGTTTGATGTTGTTGCGGGCGGCGTTTTTCTTGGCGTCCTGGATGGATTCCGGGATGATGTCCATGCCGCGGACTTCGCCAGCCTGGTCTGCGAGCCAGAGGCCGATGGTGCCTACGCCGCAGTAGGCGTCTGCGACTTTTTCTTTGCCTGTGAGGCTGGCGGCTTTTTTGACTTCGTTATAGAGCTTGACGGTCTGCTCGGGGTTGAGCTGGAAGAAGGTCCGGGCGGACAGCTCGAAGGAGAGGTCCCCGAGTGTTTCCTGGATGTATTCTTCCCCGTGCATATGGCGCGTTTCTTTTCCGAAGATCAAGGATGTTTTTTCGCCGTTGATGTTTTGCATGATTGATTTGACCTGCGGCAGCCTTTTGGTGATTTCTGTGATGAGCTGCTCTTTTTTCGGCAGGTCTTTGGTTGATGTGATGATGACGATCTGGAGCTCGCCGCTCTGGATGCCCGTCCGGGCCATGATGGTGCGGACGGTTCCCTTTTTCGTCTTTTCATTGTAGACAGAGATGCCGATTTTGTTCATGACCTTTTTGACAACACCGATCGCTTTGTTGGTGTGCGGATGCTGCACGACGCATTGCGGGATGTTGATCAGGTTATGGGAGTTGAGCCCATAAAGGCCGGCGATGATTTTTCCATCCTCCTGGCCCACCTGGAAGGACGCTTTGTTGCGGTAGTTCCAAGGATCCTCCATGCCGATTGTGTCACGGATATCGAGACCTGCAACCGGAAGCTTGGTATGGCGTTCGAGCGCCTGGATGACGATGTCGCGCTTTTCCTGCAGCTGCCGGTCATAGCGGAGATGCTGCAGCTGGCAGCCGCCGCACAGCTCATACACCGGGCATGGCGCCTGGACGCGGTACTCGGATTCTTTGCGGATCGTTTTGATTTTGGCTTCGGCGAACTTTGGGCTCACCTTTGTCGCTTCGACGACGACCTCTTCGCCAGGCAGTGCACCTGGCACGAAGACGACCTGTCTTTTAAAATAGCCGACGCCCTCGCCATTGATGCCGAGCCGCTTGATTGTGAGCGGGAAGGTCTGTTTTTCTTCTATTTTCACGGTTTGTTCGTTTTTCATCGTGCTGCTTCACTCCATTTATTCAATACTTCTCCATAGATACAGGGAAGCATAGGTTAGATAAGGATCCCACCCTAGCATATATTCGTCCATCTGCTCGTGGGTCGGTTTTGCTTCAAGCTTATATAATTTCTTCAGGGCATTTTGCAGCCCGATATCTGCTTTCGGGAAAAGATTCGGGCGGCCGAGTCCGAACATCAGGAAGTTCTGGACCGTCCATGGGCCAATGCCGCGGATCTTGATGAGCTTTTTCATGACCATTTCATCCGGCTCTTTTGCCAGCTCCTCAAGATTCAATCTTCCCTCGGTGATTTCCTTGGAGAGGCCGATGGCGTACTCGGCCTTCCTGCCGCTGAACTGGAGCTCGCGGAGCTGTTCCACCGTCAGGGCAGCCACTGTTTCAGGGCGCGGGTAAAACCAGACGCCGTCTTTTTGGAAGCCGAATGTCTCCACAAATCTCTTTGTCAGCGTGAAGGCAAATGACAGGTTGAGCTGCTGGTGGATGATGCATTTCAGCAGGCAGCCGTACGGATCGAAATCCAGCACAACCGGTGTGCCGTAATGCTCGTCAAAAATCGCCTTCAGCTCTGTGTTCTGGAAATGGGTATGAATATCCTCAAGCGGGATATGCCATTGAAAGATCTGCGCCAGGCGCTCTTCCGCTTTTTCTTTATGTTTTCCCTCTATGCCGTTTATGATGAATTCGGGATGCTCAGTGGTTCCGGCCGCTGTCACCTCGGCAGCGACCGGTTCATTTTCAATCATCAAAGGAACCTTCACGCTCCGCTTTTCCATGTCGACAGCATGAAGCGGATCAAGCGAAAGCCTGTCCAGTACAAGATCAAAGTTATAAGGTCCTTTCATTTGAAAAATAGCCAACTGTCATCCATCCCTTGTGTTTTTACCCTTATTATAACACCTGGGATTATGCTGCTCCCAAGAAACAAGCCCAAATCCTTGATGATTTGGGCAGGTGTCTAGTACAGCATATCATGTTCGAACGCTTTATTCATCTCCAATTGATCAAGGCTTTTGAACGTATAGCCTCTTTTCTTCAGATCCTGGATCGCTTTTTCCAGTGCATCGGCATTGTCCTTTGAGACGGTATGCAGCAGGAGGATGCATCCGGGGTGAATCTGCTTCATGATGTTGTTATAGGAATATTCCCAGCCCTTCTGTGCGTCCCTATGCCAGTCGACGAAGGCAAGCGACCAGAATACATGGGTATAGCCCTGCTTTTTCGCAAGGTCGAGTGTGCGCTCGCTGAAAACCCCGCGCGGCGGCCTCAGGTATGCCATCTCTTTGACACCTGTCAGCTCCTCCGTCTTCGCACGGACCATCTCCAGCTCCTTCGCCAGCTTCTCATCGCTGATCCTGGTCATATCCGGGTGGTGCCAGGAGTGATTGCCGACAATATGGCCTTCCTTCACCATCCGCTTGACGAGATCCGGGGCGCTGTTCAAATAATGGCCTGTCACGAAAAAAGCGGCCGGCACCTGTTCTTTTTTCAAAACATCAAGGACCTTCTCGGTATAGCCATTTTCATAGCCGTTATCGAATGTCAGGTAAATATCCTTCTTGCTTGTGTCGCCTTTATAATAAGACCCGTACCTTTCCAGCAGATCATCGAGCGGCTTGCCCGCCTCTGCCGGCACTTCATCCTTTGCCTTCTGGAAGCCCCAGTGGATCGGTGAATTGGCGGTCCCTGCGTGGGCAGCAGAAGCACTTCCGGCAAAAAAAAGCACAATGGCCATCATAAGCTGTTTCCAATATCTCATCCCATTTCCTCCTTCAAACCTTTTAGGTTTAGTGTTTGTGAAAACGGGCGGGAGCATTCTGTCAAACATTAGAAAAAGCGGGAAGCACCTGGCTCCCCGCTTTCTTTTCTTATTAGTAAACCCGTTCTTTGAATTGGGACAGTTTTTCGAGTGAAGACTTATCCACATCCTGGTGGAGGCTGTTGCCGTGTGAGTCCATCGTTACGACGGCTGTGAAGCCTTCAACCTTCAGATGCCACATTGCTTCCGGAATGCCGAATTCCATCAGGTCGACGCCTTCGACTTTTTTGATGCAGTCTGCATAATACTGGGCTGCGCCGCCGATGGCGTTGAGATAAACGCCGCCATGCTCCTGGAGGGCTGCCAGTGTTTTCGGCCCCATACCGCCTTTGCCGATCACGGCGCGGATGCCGAATTTTTTCATAATATCGCCCTGGTAAGGCTCCTCGCGGATGCTTGTCGTCGGACCGGCTGCTTTAACATGCCATTCGCCTGCCTCATCCTTCATCATGACCGGACCGCAGTGGTAGATGACCTGGCCATTGAGGTCGACCGGTGCATCATGGTCCATCAAATGATGATGGATCGCGTCACGGCCCGTGTACATCATGCCGTTGATCTGCACCACATCACCGACATTGAGAGCGCGGATCTGCTCTTCCGTGATCGGCGCCTGCAGCGTCACCACATTTTGAGCTGCTTCTTCTACAGCAGCCGCTGTTTCAAGCTCAGCTCCTGTCGGGGCGAAATCGATCTTCTCGCCTTCCTGGTACATCCACTCATTGATTTCGCCTGTTGCAGGCGAAATGCTGATGCCGAGACGGCGGAATGCCCAGCAGTTGTACGCAACTGACACGAAGAAGCTGGCCGGGATGCGGTTCATCACACCGATTTTGCAGCCGAGCAGCGTCGTTTCGCCGCCGAAGCCCATGGTGCCGATGCCAAGCTTGTTGGCATTTTCGAGTACATATTCCTCAACCTTCTGCAGGTCAGGATGCGGGTTCACATCATCCACTGAACGGAACAGCTGCTCTTTCGCGAGGTCATAACCTGAAGAGCGGTCGCCGCCGATGCCAACGCCGATGAAGCCGGCGCTGCAGCCCTGGCCCTGTGCCTGATACACAGAATGCAGGATGCACTTGCGGATGCCGTCCAGATCGCGGCCGGCACGGCCCAGTCCATCCAGCTCGCATGGAAGGCTGTACTGGATATTTTTATTTTCACAGCCGCCGCCCTTTAAAATCAGGCGCGCGTCGATATAATCTTTTTCCCATTGCTCAAACTTAATGACCGGCGTGCCGGCGCCAAGATTGTCGCCGCTGTTGTCCCCTGTCAGCGAATCAACAGAGTTCGGGCGCAGCTTCCCGTTTTTCGTCGCAAGGGCAATCGCATTCTTGATTGCTTCCTTGATTTCCAGCTGGTTCACGCCGACCGGCGTCTTGATTTTAAAAGTCGGCAATCCTGTATCCTGGCAGATCGGCGATACATTATCGTCCGCCATCTTAATATTATTCGTAATCGTCCCAAGGCTCATCGCCGAACGCGTGCCGGCACTCTCGCGCTCCTTCGCACTCTTGATGGCGCGGCGCACATCCTTCGGCAGGTTCGTAGAAGTTTCCACAATCAACTGATACATGCTTTCCTGTAATGTCTCGAAATTCACAGCAAGATCCCCTTCCCTTTCGTTCCCCTCAAAAATCTTCTGTTTCTGTACGAATTTTCACGATTTTATTATACCCCTATCCTTTGGTGATTTAAAGAGGGAGGTGAAATCGGTTACAGGGGAGGTTTTGGTGGGCGGCGGGGTGTGGTGCGGGGGGCGATATTTGCGGGATTTTCGTTTTATTTGCGACTTCAACCATATCGCGGCCTTCAAGCTTCTATTTGCGACCAGCCCATCCCACAGCCGCCCCTCTCCCGCAAAAAACAAAAAGAGCCCCCAAACCAGGGCTCCCTCCTACTCTTCGCGGTTATTAAATTCTTTACATTTAGATTCCAGTTCGTCGATCATTTCGATCAGACGGTCTATGTCTTCAAGCTCTGTGTCCTCTGGATCTATTGCATCCAGGACATCCATGAACATATTTAAGCGGTGCTTCAGGAATGTAACCTGCTGATTTTTATCTTGTATTGGACTGCCCAAAGCAATCTCTCCTTTCATACCGGTGCCTGTCGCAGGCACCCGAAATGCTCTTTTTACTTTACCGGAAATATCGATTTTTCGCAAATGCTGACGAATTTTAGTATAACCCAAACGTCCTGGATGTTTCAGCGGTCTGCACATAGGAAAAAGGCTAAGTAAAGATTCCTGGGAGGTATATGATGTTTTTTAACAGCTGGGATAATATATACAGAACGGTGATTGTCGGGATATGCAGCTATCTTCTGCTTATTCTGGTGCTCCGTATTTCAGGAAAGCGGACCCTGTCCAAGATGAATGCCTTCGACCTGATTGTGACGGTCGCACTCGGTTCGACGCTCGCCACAATCCTTTTGAATAAAAAAGTGGCATTGGTCGAAGGATTCACCGCTTTTTGCGTCCTCATCGGGCTTCAATACCTGGTGGCCTGGACCTCTGTCCATAGCAAGACCGTAAGCAAGCTGATTAAATCGAATCCGACGCTATTGTACTATAAAGGCAGCTATCTTCACGATGAAATGAAGAAGGAGCGTGTGCTTGAAGTGGAAATCCTCCAGGCCGCAAGAAGCCAGGGCCTCTCCTCGCTTGAACAAGCAGAAGCGGTTGTGCTCGAGTCCGACGGATCTTTTTCAGTCATTAAGAAGTCGGATAAAGAGGGATCCTCCACCCTGCAGAACATCAGCAAAAAATAACAGAAAAACAGGCTGCCGGGAAAGGCAGCCTGTTTCTTTATTATTCCAGCCCGACTGCTTTTCCTTCGCGGCTTGAATCGGCCGCACCGTAAAGCTTGCCTGCTTTTTTATCAATTTTAATAGCCTGGACGTTTCCGATCCGGCTCGGGTTGTCCCCGAATTCATATCCGCGGGACTCCAATTCACCCTTCGCTTCCATACTGATTCCCGGCTCCCATTCAACGAGCGGGCCGGTGGCTGCGAAAATGCGCGGCTCTTCAACAGCATCCTTCAGATCCATACCAAAGTCGATGACATTGACGATCGTCTGGAAAACAGATGCAATGATCGTCGGTCCGCCCGGCGATCCGAGGGTAAGGACCGGTTCACCGTCCTTGAAAAGAATCGTAGGACTTTTACAGCTGACCGGACGCTTTTCAGGTTCTACCTCGTTGATGCCGCCAGGATTGGCATCAAAGTCAGTCAGTTCATTATTCAGCATAAAGCCATGGTTCGGCACGAAGATCCCTGAACCAAATGGATGTTCAACCGTCGAAGTGACAGCGGCAATATTGCCCCACTGGTCGCGGACGGTAAAGTGCGTCGTTTCGCTCTTTTCCAGATCATCCGGCTGGCGGATCACCTTTTTCGGCTCGCCGTCTTCGTATTTCCACGGATTGCCGAAATCAACCGCGTCATTTCTTCTTTCAAAATTGATCAGCTTCTGGCGCTCTTTTATATAGTCGTCGTGAAGAAGGCCCTTGATCGGCATATCCTCGAACTCCGGATCCGTGTTGAAGGCGATTTTATCGGAAAAAGCAATCCTCATGGCCTCTGTGAACAGATAATACTTTTCCCATGATTTCGGACCATATTGCTTGAGGTCAAATTTTTCAAGAAGCTTGAGAATCTGGATCACTGTCAGTCCGCCGGCGCTTGGAGGCGCTGAAGAAGCAATCTTATAGCCGCGGTATTCGCCCCAGATCGGCTCATCAACTGTTACCCGGTAGTTTTTCAGATCATCCAGTGTCATAAAGCCGTCGAGATCATCCAATGCCCCAATGATAGCTTCGGCAATTTCTCCCTCATAAAAAGCCTCGACCCCTTTTTCCTGCAGGGTCCTGAATGTGTTGGCCAGCTTCTTTTTCACCAGAATGTCGCCTTCCTTCAGGGCTTTTCCTTCGGGCATAAAGAAATCCTTCGCATGCTGGCCGAGGCGGTAGTGGAAGTTCTCGAGCGCTTCAGCGAGCACCCAGTTAACTTCAATTCCTTCTTCCGCAATTTCAATTGCCGGCTGGATGAGGTCTGCCAGCTTCATGGTTCCATGCGCTTTGAGGGCTTCATCCATCGCCTTCAGAATGCCGGGAACCCCGACTGCTGTGGCATGTGTGCTCCGTTCACGGAACGGGATGACCTCGCCGTTTTCATCGAGGAACATTTTCGGATGTGCCGCTTTAGGCGCTCTTGTGTGGCCGTCGTAGATTTTGGTATCCTTCTTCTCGTTGTCATAGACCATCATGAAGCCGCTGCCGCCGATGCCGGTCATCATCGGCTCAACGACATTAAGGGCAAATTGAATGGCGATGACCGCGTCGACCGCGTTTCCGCCTTGTTTTAAAATCTTCTCGCCAATGTCAGCTGCCACATGATGCGGCGCCGCCACCATCGCTTTCGTTCCTTCTGCACTCTCCCTTTCATGTGAAGTTTTTTCATCCTCCGCTGTCATGTTCTTGCCTTTGCGAAACATCATCTATATTCCTCCAGTACAATTGGCTTTACTCTTGTATCAATCAATACCCCTTCTCTTCAAAAGAGAAACGAAGAGCGGCAGTTAAGAAGTTTCCAGCGCGGCCAGATAATGTAATTCACGCACAAAAAGGCGGCATCTGATTGATGCCGCCCCTGGATGATATGATCTATTAAAGGTTTTTGCTGTTCTTTTGAGTAGATGGAGTTGCAGTTGCTGTGCTCTTGCTGGAATCACTTGAGAACGCAGTTGTTCCATTTGAGCCAGTTGAGCTTGAAGTGTTTGACTTGCTGCTGTTTGAAGTTGAAGATGAGCTGTCAGAGCTGTTTGACGAGCTTGTGCTGTCAGATGAGCCTGAACCGCCCACCGGGCTTTCAACCAGTTCAGAGCCGGCATCTTTTACCTTGCTGCCGATATCCATCAGATCGTCCTTTGCGTCCATGAGACCGCTTTTCGCGTCTTGGAAGTTAGACTTCGCATCACCTGACATGCCCTTAAACTCATTCACTTTTCCGAATACGTCATTATTAACGCGCTCGTACAGCTTCTGGGCATCGCTGATCGCTTCTTTCAAAGTCGAAGATGCAGACTTGAATTGGCTGATCATATTATCCTTGGCTTCGCCAGGATTTTCCTTTACTTCATTGAACATTTTCATAGAAGAATCCTTCAGGTCAGTCGCAGTGCCCATCACTTTGTTGCGTGTTGAAGTATCGAGCAGGGCAAGGGCTCCACCGACAATCCCGCCAAGCACAATCCCTTTCAGGAGCTTGCTGTTGTCATTCGTTGAACCATAGTGGTTGCTTGAATTTGAGCCTGAGCTGAAGCTTGAACTTGAGCTTGTACCTGTACTAAAGTTTGAGCCTGTACCTGAATTGGTGCTCGAAGTGTCAGGGTTCACGCTTGTTGACATGCCTGTGTTTGAGCTTGTACCTGTTCTTGATTCCGCGCTTGTTCCAGTTCCTGGTACAGATACACCCGCGCTCGTTCCAGTATTTTCAGAATTCGTATTCGTACTGCCAAATTGCTGTGCCATCTTGCATTCCTCCTCTTGATTTATGCTATCATTACTAGGTTATTTCCCATTTTGAGAGATTCATAAACTATGATTTTTCAGAGGGACGCAAAAAATCATTGACATAGGCTTCACGGCATAGTAATGATTAAGGACATTTTTAGAAGGAGATACCGCATGATTATTGAAAAAACAAGCATTACACCGAGCCATGATCCATGGGAAGCTTATATGGATATGGAACAATATAACAAGCTGACATTAACCAATATTGAATTTACAACTACAGTTCTCTGCAACATGAGATGCGAGCATTGCGCCGTCGGCTATACACTGCAGCCGAAGGACCCGAATGCCCTGCCCCTCCCCCTGCTGCTGAAGCGGCTTGAGGAAATCCCTGCCCTCCGCTCAATCAGCATCACAGGCGGAGAACCGATGCTTTCAAAAAAATCGGTGGAGAATTATGTGCTGCCACTTATCAAATATGCATCCGAGCGCGGTGTCCGCACCCAGATGAACAGCAATCTGACGCTTGATATGGACAGATACGAGATGATCTCCCCTTACCTTGATGTGCTGCATATTTCCCATAACTGGGGAACAGAAGAGGACTTCATTGAAGGCGGCTTCGCGATGATGGAGCGGAAGCCGACAAGAGAGCAGCGCGTCAGGCTGTTCCACCGGATGATCGAAAACAGCCGCGCCCTGGTGGATGCAGGTGTGATGGTGTCTGCGGAAACGATGCTCAATAAACGGACCCTCCCCTATCTGGAAAGCATACATAAACAGATTACTGAGGAAATGAAATGCCAGAGGCATGAGATTCACCCTATGTACCCATCAGATTTTGCTTCATCACTGGAAACTTTGAATCTTGATGAAATCAGGAAGGCAATTCACCACCTCCTTGATGTGAGGGACGAAAACACCTGGATGCTGTTCGGCACCCTGCCGTTTTATCCGTGCAGCACGAGCGACGAGGACCTGGAGCTCCTGAAGCGTTTATACAGCAGCAAAAACGTCACCGTCCGCAATGACCCGGACGGCCGCTCCCGCCTCAACGTCAATATTTTCACAGGCGATGTGATCGTGACCGACTTCGGCGACACCCCGGCGCTCGGCAATATCCAGAGGGATGCCCTGCCTGACATCTTCAACAGCTGGCAGGAAACAAAGCTCGCAGCTGAACTCAACTGCCACTGTCCGGCCGTCAAATGCCTTGGCCCGAATGTATTGGTGAAGAACAGTTATTATCAGGATGTTGATTTTCAGAAAAACACTTCACGGATATAATGTGGAACTTTTCCAGGAGGCCGCCCGTATGAATAGTAAGACATACTTGGGAGGCCTCTTATGGTTGAAGCCTATCTCTTCATTGTATTGATGATTCCTGTATATGGCTTTCTGCTTTGGACTTATATTAACCCCGAAGAAAGTGTGCTTAAGGGGCAGAGATGGATGTATACCGAGGAACCGGAAGTTTCGCGGGCGGCAATCCGCTATACTAAATTCATGTCACTGTTTATCATGATTGGACTGCCCGTTTTTATATTGCTCATGACACTGGACATCGGCCCTTTCCGATTGGGTGTGGTGATTCTTCCAGTTGTGTTTGTCATTGGGGCATTACGTATTTATACAGATGAGAAGGATTGAAAAAGCTCAGAGCGCTGTGTTCTGGGCTTTTTTTGTGGAGATATTAAACCTTCGTATCGGTAAACTCAACCCTACAGTTGCCTCTAGCATCAGCACCTATCAGGTTAATGCCATGAAGCCGGCTTGAGGCCGCCGCTGTAAAAGTTTCCTTCCCGCTTTCTTTAAAAGTCTTCCTCCATATCATCTCTCTTCCATCATTCCATTCAATCGTCAGTTCTCCCTCTTCAACCACTGCCTCGCAGGAAATCGTAACCTCGGCTCCCTTTTTGAATGTGAAATTATAAAAATCTGTACCGGTAAAGGTTTTGTAGGACACACTCACACCATTGCCGGACTTTTTGTATGTGTAGCCCCATTTTTTTGTTGTTTCGAATTTGATGTATTTCTTCAGCCATTTTAGCACCAGGTTGCCTGCCTTTCTTTTTTGCAGCAGCTGCTGCAGGTCTTTGTGGGTATTTTAACCGAAGCATTCATAGGGTCTAAAATTCAAGCCGCCTGCCCCATTTTGCTTTATATACCCGTTTGCGGCAAGGAAACAAAATAATTTCCTCTTAAAATAGGGACAGTATCCATGGCATCCAGCCTGCTGCAATGGACCACATCCTGTTCAAACCCGCGCGCACGCAGCTCCCTGCCGCTGCCGCATTCCCATAAGTATTCTGCCAGCTTAGGCTCCGCGGACCGAAAAGCTCCTTCACATACCGCTGCCTCTGGTGATTTTTCTCCATCTAAATAAGAGAGGATGGCACCGGCCCCCAAATAATCCTCTACTGCTGGCCTGAGAGCATCTTCATGCTCCCCGGAATCAGCCCATTTTTCTCCACACGGAATGATCGTGATTCCGGCGCCAAGCTGCTTTTGCAGTATATTAGCCGCAGCAGCAGCGGCTGATGCATTAAGCAGTGACCCTGCAAGGACGGCCGTCGCCTTAGCACCGATCCAGGTGCAATAGGCGCCATTCAGGGAGATCAACACATATTTTTTTCCTGCATGCTCTTTATTAAAAGAAACAGGAGACAAAGTCGGCTTCCCCAGCTTCGCCGCTTCCGCCCTCCCAAAGATATACTCAGCTCCCAGACTTTCCGCATATTTCTGCCCATCCAGATGGGGAGGATACGGATATATTTCCGCACCAAAAGCCGCTGCTGAAACAACAGCAGAAGAAAATGAAAGAACATCGACAACTATGATAATATCGCCCCGGGCAGCAGCCTCCCGCGCGCCCCGCTTTCCCCATTCCACCCGGCACTGATAAGGAGATTGATCAAACAGCATAACGTCACCCTCTATTTTTTATAGCATCCTATATGCCTCATTTTAAAGAAAAGAGAAATAAAATATAGACTTATAATTGGAAAATATTTATAATTATGGTTGAGTTCTGCGTGAAAAATCCCTCTCCTGTTTTGGGGAGGGATTTCTGTCTAGAGCTGTTATCTTATAGGCTGTCAGGAGTGAATGCTATGTTTATTTCAGTGACAAGGCTCCATTTAAGTGGCAAAAGAAAACTGCCGGGATTTTCTCTGCATACACTCAGATCAACAATACAATTAAAAAAAGCTCCAGGGTTAAAATTCTCTTCTTTTAACAAAGAAGGCTGGACTACCTTCTGGACTCTGACGGTTTGGGAAAATAAAGAGATGATGAGGAACTACCGAAATACCGGCCATCATTTAGAAGCTATGAAAGCATCCTGGAAATTAGCTGATGAGCTGGAATATATCCACTGGGAATCAGGAAATATCCCCATTTGGGACGAGTGTAAAAGAAAATTGCATGCTGAGTATGGGAGAGGCTAAAGCCGCATCCTCTAAAAACTATGTTCATTATTTTCAAATCTTTTGGCCAGATAATTCTTCGCCAGCAAATAAGCATGCGCTGTAAACAGCTGCACAGGAAGCTCCTGCCTCATCAGCACATCCCCAAATTCCTCAAAATCCACTAATTGCACCCTGATCTCCTCTGTATCATCAAGCTTCTGATCATATTGCTTAAAGGCATCCACTATCAAATAAGAGATCACTTTATTATTCTGCGTGGCCGGATTGACCATGAATTCGCCAAGAAAAATCGGCTTCTGCAGCGACATATAGCCTGTCTCTTCCCTGACCTCCCGGATCAGTCCTTCTTCATGCGTCTCTCCTGCTTCTCTTTTACCAGCAGGCACCTCCAGAAAAAACTCCCCGCCAGCATAGCGGTATTGCTCTACAAGCACAATCTGCTTTTCCTTGGTGATGACAACCGCGTTGACCCAATCTGAAAATTCGTTAACAACATAATCATCTATAACCAGCCCATTCGGCAGCTCACAGCGGTCTTTTCTGATATTGCCGAAGGGGCTATGATGCAGATATTCCGACTTTAACGTTTTCCACTTTTCCACAATAAATCTACTCCCGTTCTGCTTTAATCAAAGGAAGAAGCATCAGGGCCTGGGTCTATTAGATCCCGGCTTACTACCACCGCCACATTCCCCTTCTTATGCCCGCCATCAACATACCGATGGGCATCAACTATTTCATCTAACCTATAGCTTCGGTCAATTTTCACCTTAAGCTTTCCCGCCGCCGCCATTTCTCCTAAATAGTCTAAGGCTTCAGGTGTTTCCGGCGCATTGCGGCTCAGCAGTATTTTCGTGCCGCCCTTCCATTTAGCCCACAGCATTTGCGCGCTGGGGAGCGGCTCTGTGACATTTATATAGGTGCCGCCTTTTTTCAGCCACTTCATGCAATCTTTAAAAGAACTTTTGTTCACTGCTTCGAATATCAGATCATAGGCACCGTCCGCCACTGGGAGGTTCCCTGAACGATAATCCAGGACCCTGCCGGCCCCAAGAGATTTTACCCATTCAAGATTTTGACCGCTGCAGACAGCATCAACCTCTGCTCCCAAATGTCTGGCAATCTGTACGGCATAGCTGCCGACACTGCCGGAAGCCCCGTACACCAATACCTTCTGGCCCTTCCGGACATTGGCTCTTTGCAGAAAATACAAAGCTGTCCGCGCGCCGATCGGAATGGCGGCGGCTTCTTCAAACGTGATGCTGGCAGGTTTGATTGACACAGGCCCGTCCTCCTGGAGGCAAATATATTCAGCATAAGTGCCGAAATTCTCCAGTGAAGCAGCAAAAACCAAATCGCCTGCCTTGAATTTCTTTACATTCCTCCCGACTGCCTCCACTTCCCCGGCAAGCTCCGCACCCAATATCGCTTTCTTCGGCTTCCGGATTCCAAGGGCAAGGCGCGCGGGCAGCACCACAGAGCGGGGCACTGTAAAGCTCCGCGCCCGGATATCTGCTGCGGTGACTGTGGTGGCCATGATCTTGATCAGTATCTCATGTTCTTTTGGGACTGGCTTTTCCATTTCTTTCAGCTGAAGGACTTCTGGAGGACCGTACTTTTTATATACAATTGCCTTCATATCTCCACCTCGTATTCATTAGTCCATAATATATACGGAGTTTCCCGCAGATATAGTCCTTCCGCCCGGGGCTTTATCCCACTATCAATGATCTATTTTTTAAAAAATAGCTGTGAATATTTTTTTATATCATGCTAGCATCAAAGACAGTACAGGAAAGAGAGGAGAATGTAAGATGGACTTCAAAACTGAAATGGTGCCTGAATATCGAATCGCCTATGTACGCCAGACCGGCCCTTATGGACCTGCCAACCAGCATGTGATGGAGGAATTGAAACTGTGGGCAAATGAAAAGAGCCTGCTGGACGAATCCGCCATCATACTCGGTATTTCCCATGATCATCCGCAGACAACACCAGCTGAATGCTGCCGGTATGATGCCTGCATTGTCATACCAGAAGATTTTCGGATGGACGCATCACTTGAAGAAGGTGAATTTCCTGGCGGAGAATACGCTGTATTCCAGGTCCAGCATAAAGAAGAAGAGATTCAGAAACTCTGGGCAGAAATCCTTCCATCCCTCCATAACCTCGGATTCCAGCTCGATAACAGGCCTGCTTTTGAAAGGTACACCGGTGCCATGCTATTGAATCATCAGTGCGAAGTATGCCTTCCAGTCAAAGAATTGTAGCTTGAGCACGAAAGGACGGGAATATCTCCCGTCCCGGTTCTTCTATGTAGGAATAGCAGTCCCCTGCTGTAGATACAGCCACTCAACCGCAGCCCGCAGATCTTCAGCAATATACTCAATTTCAATTTCTTTCAGTTTGTCACTATGCTCGTTCAGTGTGATTATCCCGGCTCCCGTTTTCACAAGAATCTTCATGCTTTTTGTCTTGGATGCCGCCGCCATATCGCTCCATCTGTCGCCGATGACCACGCAATTCTCCAGATTCACATGATGTTTCTCAGCCGCGCTGAGAAGCATGCCTGCTGCTGGCTTCCGGCAGCTGCAGCCGTCATGATGGGCATGGGGACAAATATAAACATCATCAAAGCCGAAATCCTGCAGCTCGTCAAAAAATTCCTCAGCTGCCGCTTCCCCCCTGGCAATCCCCGGCTGGTTCGTGAAGGAAAATACTTTGAACCCGCTGCCCTTCAATTTCTCAATCAGCTCACGGGAATAAGGAAATAATTCAAACTTTCCTGGATAATGCACGGTATCATCCCCGCCGATTGTTCCATCCCGGTCGAGGAATACTGCCTCTATCTTCACTTTCCAGCCCCTGCCTTCTCATACCGCGAATGGCTGTCTGTCACGCCTTTCAGCACAAACCCGAGTCCTTGATAATAAGCATTCAGCTTCTCATTGTCACCCACACAATCGAGTCTCAGCGGTGTGCCGCTGTACTTCCTGCAGATCCAATCGACTGCTTTTTTTCCAAGTCCATTCCCCATGCTATCAGGATGAACTGCAAGCCTGTGAAGATAAATAGCTCCGTCTGCTTCTCCGTCCCAAATATGCCGGTCCCAGCCTGATGGCCCCTCGTAGAGGGTGAAGGTCGCCTTCACCTTGCCTTTATCGCACAGCACATAGGTTTCACGGTCGAGGATCGCCTGCTTGATTTCTCCATCCTCGCCGCCGCTGAGCAGAAAGCTCCATTGACTAAAATGTTGATCATGCAGCCATTGTGCCGCACCTTTCAAAACCAAGAACACTTCCTCAGTATCTGCCGTTCCCGCTAATCTGATTTCCATTTTCACCAGCTCCTTTGATTTGCTTACTTACTTCGCTAGGCACCTTCCCTTTTCCTTTTTCAGGAAAGTGTTTTTTCGACAGAAAAAGTTGGGAAAAAAATTTGTGATCGTGCGCCTGACAACACAGCGGTTTCTTCACTGCCCAGCTATAAAAGAGCGGATTTTCCAGGACCTGAATGAGGGGAATCCTTGTCAGGCTGAAAAATAAGCGGAGGAATTCCCCCTAATTTGAAAAAACTCTCAAAAGTGGCTCAAATAGAGGGAGAAATTCCGGCTATCAACTCAAAAAACAGGAAAATGGGCAGTTTCGCTCCTCTTAAGCGGAAATTTTCCGCTTATTTACACCGAACCGGGCCATGTTCAGCAGCGTAACGGGAAAATCTCCGCTTATTTTAAGGCTTGCCGGCCATTCAAATGAAGATGCGATACCCAAAAATATTTACGAAAAGAGAAAAGAGCCTCCCCGCCAAGGAAGGCTCCACTTATCATTCTTTTGTAAAATCGATCGTGCTCCTGACCGTGTCGATCGGACGGACAAGCTTTTCGATCTGCTCGCGCTTGTTTTCAAGGAATGGCGGCAATGACAGCTTTTCGCCCAGTGTTTCATATGGCTCGTCGCCCATGAAGCCTGGTCCGTCTGTGGCAAATTCGAACAGAATCTGCGGTGCCACCCGTGCATAAAGGGACTGGAAGAAGAAGCGGTCCACAAAGCCGGACGTCTGGAAACCGAATTGCGGAAGGCGCTCGGTCCATTCATCCAGTACAGCCCGGTCCTCCACACGGAACGCGGCGTGGTGGACGGTGCCGAAGCCCTGCATGGCCTGCGGCAGGACAGCATTATGCTCCACCACGACCTGGGCGCCGTTTCCGCCTTCTCCGATCTCAAACAGATGGAAGGCGCCCTCCTGTCCGATTTCCTTGAAAAGAAGGACTTTTTCCATCATCTCTTTGAAATAATCGAAGTTTGCGATGCGGACAAAAATCGGCCCGAGACCGGTGATTGCATGCTCCAATGGAATCGGCCCCTTCTGCCAAGGCGTGCCGGAAGCGACACCGGTATTATGTTCATCAGAAATCAATTGATATTGCTGGTCATCAAAGTCTGCGAATGACAAAGTCTTTTTCCCAAATTGCTCTTTGATTCCTGTGTGCTTCACATCAAGGCGGTCAAAGCGCTCTACCCAGTAATTCAGTGCCGCGTCATTCGGCACCCGGAAGGATGTTTTGGAGATTTCGTTTGTGCCGTGCCTTCCTTTAGGAATCCCGGGAAAATCAAAGAATGTCATATCTGTTCCCGGGCTGCCTTTGTCGTCGGCAAAAAACAGATGGTAGGTCTGGATATCGTCCTGGTTGACTGTTTTCTTGACCAGGCGCATCCCAAGGACAAAAGTGAAAAACTCATAATTCTTTTCCGCGCTGCTTGTGATCGCAGTGACATGGTGTATGCCTTTTAAATGGTTCATGATGTTGGACCTCCGTAATTAAGACTTTTTTATCTATACCCGCTAAAGGGTTCAATTTATCTCGAATTCAAGATAATTTAATTATAAAACACTGCCCGTTCTGTATGCAAGGAATGTCTCTTCCTATAGAAAAAGCACCGGCTGCAAGAGCCGGCGCAAGATTAACGCGGTCGTTCTGATGCCATGAACCCGAAGGAAATATGGTCCTGGACAGGAATCCAGGCGCCGATTCCCTGGGAGGTGACATTCTTGATGACGAGGAATCTTTTGCTTCCCTTCAGCATCAGGTATACCTCACCGTAAGTGACTTTTCCCTTCTCATTGACGGCAGGTGCATATCCGTATAAATAGCCAAGCCGTTTTGGCGGGATATTGTAGACCTGATCCTTTTTCGTCCCGGCCCCGATCACGGTTTCAAAAGCGAGCGGCAGCTTCGATTTTTCCATCGCCTTCAGGAGCATCATATTCTGGACATCCTGGGCCTTCGGAATTTTGGCTGTCAGTGCGCCCCTCACGACCTTCTGGGCTTCCTGGACATAGTGGATCTGATAAGGCGCTTTGCCGCCTCTGTTATCAAAATAATTCGTGTTGATTTTCTGGTATTCCCAGTTTGGCGCCGTTTCTGTGCTTTCGTAATTGAGCGGCCACTGCCCAAGATAGACGATGGCCCTGTAGCCGAATGCAAACGGCGTGCTATTGACAGAAGACTCATTCAGCATCCTGATCAGGTCCGGGTTTTCAATCTTAACCTTGGATGTATCAAGCAGCGACTGTGTCAGCTCGCTCGGCTGCAGTGTCGGCTGATCCTGCACCGGATTGGGATACGTATTTTCCTTTGTGATATTCAGGACTGAACTGGGAATTGGAATGCTCAGCTGCTGCTTTTGCTCGGTCTTGTCCTGCTTTTTCTCTGCTCCGGCATCGGGCAAAAAAGAAAGCATGGCAAGAAGAGTTATAATTAGAACAGATACATACTTTCTCATGATGTGGAACTCCTTTCAAATCCTTGTATCTGCTCTTAGTTTTTTCGGAGTTCCCCTGATTTATCCTAAGTGCCGGAAAATCTTTTTAGCAGCTGCTGGCAGTAAGGAAAGAATAATTGGATGAACGGCCCGATCAGGACTGCGATAACGATGGTACCTGCGCCTACTGGCCCGTGGAAAACGATGGCCAAAAGCAGCGCTCCAGCTTCCCCGATCGTTTTCGCCATCATCAGACTCACCCCGAACCGCTCTTTGATGGCCATCATAAAATGGTCGATCGGATTGAGGGGAAACTCTGCCTGCAGGTAAAGAGCTGCACCCAATCCGATGAGTGCCAGGCCCATGATCAGCGCGGCGATTTGAAAATAGATAGTCAGTATGTACACACCGGAAAAGACCCGCAATATCCAAAAGTCGACCATAAAGCCGATCAGGCATACGGTCAATAGCGCCAGATAATCCGGCTTGGCTTTTAAAAGCCAGGCATTGACCATCATCAGGATGATGCCGATAATGATGACCCAGCTCCCGATCGTGAGCCCGGCTGTCCTGGCAAGGCCTGCATTCAGCGCATCCCAGGGGCCCGCCCCGAGATTAGATAGGATCGCAATGCAGATGCCCAATGTCAGAATGACCAGGCCCGCCACATAAAAAATAACCCTCACAAGCAGTTTCATATTCACTCCCCCAACTGTTACACAATTGTAAAAATCTGAATATTTACATTTTTATAAAAATAATTTATACTTACCTTAACAACAGCAAAGGAGGGCTGAAGGAATCGCTTCTATCACAGCAAAAGGAGGCTAAACACTCATTATTATCCATTTGTTCATGAAGAGCTTGTCCAACAAGACATGAAAGCGGGTGATAGATGCAGGTAGAGTCAAGCGATGATTTCTGTCTTTTACAACATATTCGTCCAAAAGGATACTTATGATAGAAAAAGCACCGCCAATAGAAAGCACAAAAAAGGCTCTGCACAATGCAGAGCCTTCTCTTGCTGCCTTTATAACAGATAAAAACCGATGCCCACAATAATATAGGCTGCGAGGAGCGTCGCCCCTTCAAACCAGTTCGTTTCCCCGTCATTGGAGATGACGACCATGAGAAGCACGGCGGTGACCATCGTGATCAGCTCCGGCAATGTAAAGACGAGCGGCATCGATGTTGGGAAAAACAGTGACGCAATCACCAGCACCGGTGCAACGAACATCGCTACCTGCAGGGTTGAGCCGATGGCAATTTCAACAGCAATGTCCATCTTGTTCTTGAACGCCATGATGATGGCGGAAGCATGCTCAGCCGCATTTCCGACAATCGCCACGATGACAACCCCGATAAAGAGCTCTGACCAGCCAAATGTCTCGCCGACCGCTTCAAAGGTGTGGACAAGGTTTTCCGATACATAGGCCACCGCTACAGTCGCAATGGCCAGTATCGCGATCGCCTTGCCTTTGCTCCATTCCGGCTCTTCTTCATGATGAGCTTGAGCTGCTGCCCCTTCTTCACCAGCCGGCTGGTAGACCCCGCGGTGTGTGACAAGCTTGAAGAGCAGCGCTGCCAGGTATAAAGCAATCAGAATAACAGAAATCCCGATGCTGAACGTCATCCGCTCTCCTTCTCCCATTGTCATGGAAAATACTTCGGGAATGACGAACGCAACGACAACAGCAAACATCAGCAGGCCTGAATTATGCCTGGCATCATACACATTGAATTTCTGGCGCTTATATTTGACCCCGCCGATAAAAAAGCTGAGTCCCGCGACCAGCAGCAGATTCCCAAGCACTGACCCCGTGAGTGACGCCAGGACGACCTCAACAAGCCCTTCTCTCAGCGCAAAAATCGAAATGATCAGCTCGACCGCATTCCCGAAGGTCGCGTTCAATAGTCCGCCGATCCTTGGCCCGGCCACAATCGCCAGGCTTTCTGTCGCCCTGCCCATATAGCTTGCAAGGGCAATGATGGTTAAGCAATAGATAATAAAAAGTGCAACACTCGGCCAGCCCAGAAGCGTCCCGATGACAGACAATGGCACACCCGCAAAGGTGAGCACCATAAAAATCTTATTGACCATTCTTCCGATCCCCACCTTTCTATTTTTTGAAGCCGCGTAAAAAACTCCTTATGTACAGGTTTTCCTGACCGGGGATAAATATCCCGGCGCGGCCCTTCACCATATATACCCGCTTTTACAAATTGCATTCCTGATGTTTTTTCGCTCGGATAATACAAGAGGAAAAATGACAGATTATAAAGGGAAGAAAATTGTAAGGAGTGAAATGACAATGGCAGACACAAAGCAGAAGGTGCTTGATATGTTCGAGAAATACAGCATCGGCACACTGGCATCCATCCGGAATGACAGGCCGTACAGCCGCTTTATGCTGTTTTTCCATGATGATTTGATTCTTTTTGCCGCTACCGACAAAGATGCCCATAAAGTAGAAGACATCGAGAAAAATCCAAATGTCCATATTCTGCTGGGGGTGGAGCAGGGCGGATATGACGGGCCGTACTGTGAAATTGAAGCGAAAGCCTCATTCGAGGACTCCGGCGAGCTGAAGGAGAAATTCTGGAGCGAAAAGCTGAAGGACTGGCTCTCCGGCCCTGACGATCCGGATTATCTGCTCCTGAAAATGGAGCCATCGCTGATCCGCTATTTTGAAAAAGCGGGCGCGGAGCCTGAGGAATTGTCACTATAGAAGAAAGGGGCGGACCCGTCTATGGATCCGCCCCCCTGCTTTTCTTATGCTTGCACCAATGTGAATGTTTCTTCGATTTCAATGCTGTCCTTGACAGACTGAACCATACTGCAGTTCTTGCGCGTCAGCTCCATGGCCTTCTGGATCTTTTCCTCTTTCAGCCCTTTTCCAGTGATCGTAAAATGGACCGAAATCTTCGATACCCGGTTAGCTTCCTCTTCCACTCTCTCTGCCTCTGCATTGATTTTGATATCCTCCACATCGATCCTCTGCTTCTCCAGAATCTTGCGGAGCACGCCGCCGCTGCAGACTGCCACTGAGGAAACAAGCAGCTGATAAGGCCTGAAGCCGTACGCTTCATCACCGGCTACATCCAGCTTGCCATAGCTCGTTTCCGTGAAAAAGCCGACATCCTTCATTGTAAATTCCATCGTTTCCACTCCCTCTTTTCTGCTGTATGCAGTGATTATACTACTATTTCTGCCATAGCTATGAACAATACGCTCTTTTTTCCTTGCAAAGCCGATGGGGAGCCGTTACCATCAATTTGGAAAGAATTTTTAGAAATTGAGGCCAACAACATGAATAAAGAAAATATGCGTTTCTGGATTTTAATCAGCATTGTGGCAATCTCAGGGTTCAGCCAGGGCATGCTGCTTCCCCTGATTGCGATTATATTTGAAAATGACGGGCTGTCTTCAAGCATGAACGGCCTGAATGCGACCGGCCTTTATGTCGGCATCCTGCTCGTTTCCCCTTTTATGGAGCAGCCCCTCCGGAAGTACGGCTACAAGCCGGTCATCATTTTTGGCGGACTGCTTGTCATCGTCTCGCTCGTGCTGTTCCCATTATGGAAATCATTCTGGTTCTGGTTCGTGCTCAGGCTCCTGATCGGAATCGGCGACCATGCCCTCCACTTCGGGACGCAGACCTGGATCACCAGCTTCTCGCCGGAACATAAGCGCGGCCGGAATATTTCCCTGTACGGACTGTTCTTCGGTGTCGGCTTTGCGGTAGGCCCGCTGATGGCGCCGCTCGTCAATGTGCATGAAACCCTGCCGTTCATCCTGTCATCTGTACTCTGCCTCGTGGCATGGGTATTCCTGTTCCTTTTGAAAAATGATTATCCGGAGCAGACCATTGAAGTCAATTCGATGAAAAATACAGTGAAGCGCTTCTCGTCTGCCTTTAAATATGCGTGGGTCGCCTTCCTGCCGCCGCTCGGCTACGGGTTCCTTGAGTCTTCCCTGAACGGCAGCTTTCCGGTCTACGGCCTGCGCATCGGGCTTGAGGTGAGCAGCGTTTCGGTCCTCTTGACCGCTTTTGCAATCGGCGGCATCGTCTTCCAGCTTCCGCTTGGGATCTTGAGCGATAAATGGGGCAGGCAGCGGATATTGACCATCATCCTTCTGTCAGGCTCTATCTTCTTTTTCCTGGCGAGCTTCCTGGAAGGAGCTGTCTGGGCACTGACTATCACGCTTTTCCTTGCCGGAATGGCAGTCGGCTCCACTTTTTCACTCGGGATCAGCTATATGACCGACCTGATGCCAAAGGATCTGCTGCCGACCGGCAATCTGCTCTGCGGCATCGCCTTCAGCCTGGGGAGCCTGGCTGGCCCTTATCTGGGCGGGATCTTCATTCAATTTTTCAAGAATATCTCGTTCTTCAATATTATCAGCATCATGCTGCTCGTGATTTTCCTGGCTGTTCTGACAAACCGCGGAGCGGGGCAGAGGGCCGAACAGCATTCGCTGAGTCAATGAGGTTTGCCTTCCGGCGGGCTGGGTAAAAAAGAAATATAGGCCATTTTTATTTTTTCCCCCTAACCCCCTTTCTAAATAAAAATGACTATGATATGATAACGATACTAATCTAGAAACCTATGCGAAAATGCTGTCCCCAAAAGAGGTAGAATCCTCCGGCGGGGGCAGCTTTCGTCGTTTTATAGGGGTATTGATGTTGATTATTCTTCTCAATGAGAAACCGATAACCCAGGAGGGAATTCCAATGACGACAGAAGCCAAAGCACTATTAGAACTGAAGCAAGAACAGGAAGGCCTGCTCCAAAAAATACTCCCTCACGCCGAGCTGATCGCCGCCATCCTGAGCGGGGTCCTTATCCTTGCCGGCTGGCTGCTTGCGCGGAATGATATGGGGGCCGCCTCCATCACCGCCTATCTGCTCGCCTTTGTGATCGGCGGCTTTGCGAAAGCCAAGGAAGGCATCGAAGAAACAATTGAAAACAAAGAATTGAATGTGGAAATGCTGATGATTTTCGCCGCCATCGGCTCGGCCATCATCGGCTACTGGACGGAAGGCGCCATCCTGATCTTCATTTTCGCCGTCAGCGGCGCACTGGAAACGTACACGATGAACAAAAGCAATAAAGAGATATCATCGCTGATGGAGCTGCAGCCTGAGGAAGCCCTGCTTTTAACAGATGGCGGAGAACAGCGTGTGCATGTCTCCGAGCTGAGCATTGGGGACCAGATCCTCGTGAAGCCGGGTGAGCGTGTCCCGTCTGATGGAAAAATCCTGAAGGGCACGACAACTTTGGATGAGGCTGCCATCACCGGGGAATCCATCCCCGTCAGCAAATCGAATGCCGATGAAGTTTTCGCAGGAACGGTGAATCTGAACGGCTCGATTACAGTCGAGATCACAAAGCCTGCCAGCGACACCCTCTTCCAAAAGATCATCCAGCTTGTCCAGACCGCACAGAGCGAAAAGTCGCCATCACAGCTTTTTATTGAAAAATTTGAAGGCACTTATGTAAAAGTGGTGCTTGCTGCAGTTGCTGCCATGATGGTCCTGCCCCATTATCTGCTGGGCTGGAGCTGGACGGAGACCTTTTACCGGGCGATGATCCTGCTCGTTGTCGCCAGTCCGTGCGCCCTTGTCGCAAGCATCATGCCGGCCACATTATCGGCCATCTCAAACGGCGCACGCCGCGGGATCCTGTTCAAAGGCGGGGTCCATCTGGAGAATCTCGGCCATCTGAAGGCGATAGCTTTTGATAAAACCGGCACCCTGACGAAGGGCCGTCCTGAAGTGACTGATTATCTGGTCGGCGAGGATATGGAGGAAGAAGAAATCCTCTTGGCGGCAGCATCGATTGAAAGCCACTCCAATCACCCGCTTGCAGGGGCCATTGTTAAGTACGCCAAAACTGAACTGAAGCAGCCGCTTGTGAGCCCGGAAAGCATTGAAGATATCTCCGGGTTTGGCGTCAAGGCGATGCTGCAGGATGAAGAATGGAAGATCGGCAAAGCTGATTTCATCGGCCGTGAAGAAGCGGAGAGGTTTGCTGATGGAGCAGCGCTTTCTCTGGCCGGAGAAGGCAAGACGATTGTTTTTATTAAAAAAGGTCCACGTATCGCCGGACTGCTTGCACTGAAGGATGTTGTCCGCGAGGAAACGAAGGCAGCGATCAGCACCCTGAACGCTCAGGGCATCTACACAGTGATGCTGACCGGCGACAGCGAAAAGACCGCCCAGGCGATTGCCGCGGAAAGCACGGTCGATGAATATATCGCCGAGTGCCTGCCGGCCAATAAAGTTGAGCATTTGAAGGACTTGAAAAACCGCTACGAAAATGTGGCCATGGTCGGCGACGGCATCAATGACGCCCCGGCCCTCGCCGCTGCCAATGTCGGGATTGCCATGGGCGAAGGAACAGACGTTGCGCTGGAAACAGCAGATGTAGTCCTGATGAAAAATGAGCTTCCGAAGATTGCTGAAGCCATCACCCTCTCTCAGCGGATGAACAAAATCATCAAGCAGAATGTGATTTTTTCCATCACGGTCATCATGCTTCTGATCGCGTCGAACTTCCTGCAGATCCTTGATTTGCCGTTCGGTGTCATTGGGCATGAAGGCAGCACCATTCTGGTCATTCTGAACAGCTTGAGATTGTTGAAGTCATAGGAAAAAACGCTCGGGGATGGTGCCCGGGCGTTTTTTCTATTGCTCCAGCACTTTCCGGTCATCCGCATCAGGCGGCTGCTCGATCCAATTCTTCTCGATCATCAGCTTGCCGAAGCTTCCATACACAAGCAGATCATCCAATATCGCTTTCTCGGCAAGCACGGCGATATCCGCCCTCATACAGGCAACCGCAGCTGCGCCGTAATACGAGATCGCCGCCGCAAAGAAAAAGCCGGAATGAAACAGCATCAGCTTTTCCGAAAAAGGAGCAGTCGTCGAGTTCGTGATCTCCGACTCGAATGGCCTTGGCGAATGGAGTCCTTCTTTTAAAAGCATAGAAGCAAAGCTTGCGATATGCTTGTTTTTATTATTGATGCATTTATCCAGGAACCTTTGCACATCACTATCCCGGGAAACCTGCTTGAACGCAATAAAGCTGCTTTTCGCGATATAGCTTTTCTGCAGATTGAAAAAAATATTGCCCGCCTCGATGGTATTGATTTTCCGCTTTTTCCCGAACACATCGGTGACATATTTAAAGTCCGGGACAAACACCGGTTTTTCGGGCGTTGCGTAAAGCGGCGGTTTTTCGAGCAGATTTTTCTCGGACAGAAGCTCGATCGCTTTGTTGTAGAGATCGTGCGTATCCTGATTGCACCGGCCGTAAAAATCGCAGACGTCCTTCCGGATGGACACGCTTGAAGCCAGGCCATACGCCTGCATCCCGTGCATCGTCATTGTGTGCATGTATAAGAGGCAGTAGGCGTCTGTGAACAGTGCTGGTGCATCCATATTCACATCTTCCTTCGAAAACCCCTTGGGGATTGGGAACTTCTCTTTTTTGAAAAGCTCAGTGAGCGAATCGATATGCTGAAATGACAGATCGAGCGCGTATTGAAGAAAATCGTATATCTCCTTATCTTTTATGCTCTTCAGCATATATTTCGTAATGCAGACCGCCATCGTTTCGCGGATATAATGAGTCCATATATTTGATATTTCTGATGAAGTCAGCCTTTCCTGCTGCATGTAGAACACCTCCGGGACTTAGTTTTAGCTATTTTGGGGGAGATTAACCGGGGGTTGGGGTGTGGAGGTATTTTGTGCGGTGTGAGGGTGTGATATTTGGGTTATTAGCAACTTTTGGGTTTTATTAGCAAGTTTTCTGGTTTATTAGCAACTTTTTCCTTTTATTAGCAACTTTTCATTTTTATTAGCAACTCTCCCGTTTTATTAGCAACTCCCGCTCGACCACCGCCTCGGCAGCTTCACTAATCCCCCGCCAAACCCAAAAAAAGAACGCCCCCCAAAGGGCGTCCTCACTATTAATGATAACCATTCGATTTATTAGCAGATCCCGATGTTTTATGCTTCGGGCTGTCTTTGCCTTTTTGCTTGGTTTTGCCTTTTCCCATGTGCTTCCCCTCCTGATGATGGTGGTGTGTTCCCCTTTAATAGTGTGAACATCACTCCTGCTTTCTAAGAAGGCAATATCAGGGGGTGTATCCTAGCAATCCCCATTCTTCCGCTTGCTGACATAGGCGTTGACCTCGCCGCCAAGGATGATGATGACGCCGGTCAGATAGAACCAGACCATCAGGACAATGATGGCGCCGATGCTTCCGTAGGCCGCGGTATAATTGGCAAAGTTGCCAACATAATAGGAGAAAGCGAGTGAAGCAAGGATCCAGCCGGCGGTGGCAAAAATGGCACCGGGCAGCGCGCTGATGCATTTCATTTTCACATTGGGGGCAATCCAGTAGAGCACAAGAAAAACAATGAACAGGATAACGATACTGACAAGCCAGCGCAGGGCGTTCCAGGCAGAGAGGAATTCGGATGACAAATCAAAAGCGGAAAACAGGAAAACGCCGATCTGCTTCCCGAACACCGGCAGCAGAAGGGCCACGACAAATACAAAAATCATGGCGAACGTCAATAAAATCGCCATGCCGCGCGCCACGATCAGCGGGCGGCTTTCTTTGACCTCATAAGCCAGATTGAAGGCTTTTACGATCGCATGAATTCCATTGGATGCCGACCAGATGGTCCCGATGATCCCAACAGACAGAAGCGTTCCGCTCCGGTCTGCGATCTGGTTAAGGTTCGACTCAATCAGCGCCATCGTATCGCCTGGCGCATAATCCCTGATGAAGCCGAGGATATCCACCTGGCTGACGGGCAGATAGGTGATGAGAGTGACGAGGAAGATGAGGAGCGGAAAAAGGGAGAGCAGAAAAAAATAGGCCAGCTGGGCTGCGAGGCCAAAGATATCGTCTTCGTGGATTTTTTTCCATACATACGGAATTCCCGGCCTCATTGCAGCCCCTCCTCTGCTCATTCTTCTTCTGTACTGATAGCTGAAGTCTTCTTTAATGGCTCATCCTCGGCTAAAGGAGCTTTCTTGCTTTCTTTTGAAAAAGCGGAGCGTGTTTCCTGGACAATATCCACCACCTGGGGAGTCACTTCCCTCAACTCCTCGACTTTTTCCGTGATAAAAGCAACATCTTCCGTTACCTGTTCAATGGTCGTGCGGATCGAGCTGGCCGTCTGTTTGACCGACTCGGCTGCTTTCGAAGGATTTTTTATGTAATAGGCTGCACTCCCCGCTGTTTTGCGGCTTGTCTCCAGAACGGCCCGGCGTGTTTCTTTATCAAATAGTGACAATGCACCGCCTGCAATCGCACCTAGCAGCATTCCCTGCAGTAATTTCGTTTTCCCCATGCTTATCCCTCTTTCCATTTTTACTTTATAAATGATAAATTATGCTTATTTCTTTCAGGAGGCTTTCGCAGCTTTCCTTCAGGAGGCTGTAGACTTCCTCGAAGTTGCCGGTATAATACGGGTCCGGCACGTCTTTATCCCTGCGGTCGCTGTAGTCGAGGAGCCTGACTACCCTGGCATCAGGATTGCCTTTTTTAAGGCTCAGAATATCTGCCTGGTTTTGGCTGTCCATCGCCACGATCCACTGGAATTCATCCAGGTCGGATGCTTTAATCTGCCGGGCGGCCAATCCTGCAGCATCCACCTTGTATTTCTCAAGGATTTTCCTGGTTCCTTCATGGGGCGGCTTGCCGATATGCCAGTCACCTGTCCCGGCAGAATCGACCTCGATGGCTCCTTCCAGACCTTCCTTTTTAACCTGGTCCCTGAACAGGGCTTCTGCCATCGGCGAGCGGCAGATATTGCCGAGGCACACAAACAAAACGCGAATCACAATCACATTCCCCCTTAGCTACATTTTCTTCTATTTCACTGCTTTCATGCAACTATAAGCAGGAAGGCCGCTCCATAATTTCATTGACATTCCGCTCTTATCATGGAAAGATGAAGAGTAAAGGACAGGAACTCCCTGTCGATATCGTGATGAGAGGATGACACCCCCATGAACTTATCGGAAAAATCAACTGCAAATGTCGAATATATGATTGAACAGATCAAAGAAAAGCTGAAGGTCCTGAACCTCGGTGCCATTAAACCGTCCCATTTTGACGAGGAAATGTACACAGAGCTGAAGGAAATCTACGATCTTGTCATGAAAAAAGATTCTTTCAGCCCCAATGAAATGCAGGCGCTTGTAGAAGAGCTCGGCAACTTGAGGAAAATGTAAGTGAAAGCAGCAGGCCTATGGGGTCTGCTTTTGTTTTTATAAAAGTGGTGCCTGACACCACTAAAGGAGGATTCCCATGCTCATCCATAAAGACCAAAACACAGCGATTTTTCAGAGCAGCCTGTTTAAGACCAATTCTGCCGTCATTCAAACGGAGGATCTGGTCCTCGTCATCGATCCATGCTGGCTTCCCCATGAAATTGAAGAAATCCGCTCCTATGTGTACCGCTCAGCAGGAAGCCGCCCGATGTTTGTACTGTACACCCATTCTGACTATGACCATATTATCGGCCACGGCGCTTTCCCTGATGCAACCATCATCGCAAGCAAAGCCTTGAACGAAAAGGACGGGCAGGAAAGGGAAAAAATAATCGAGCAGATCCTCTCATTTGATGATTCTTATTATATCGACCGGGACTATACACCTTCTTATCCGGCCGCTGACATCGTCATTTCACAGGACGGGCAGGCACTGGCTGTCGGCGGGACAGAGCTTAAATTTTTCCTGACGCCCGGCCATACTGACTGCGGGATTGCCTGCATCATCCCGTCGCTGGACCTGCTGATCGCAGGAGACTATCTCTGTGATACAGAATTCCCTTATGTTTATTTTTCCAGCACCGATTATCTGCTCACTTTGGAAAAATTCGCGGACAGCCTCGCAGACCACAGCTTCCGGCTCATGATGACCGGGCACGGACTGCCGGCCTACAGCAATGAGGAGATTTCATCCCGCATCCACTCCTCTGCCGGTTATCTTGCAAAACTGAAGGAATATGTGGCTGAAGGTAAAGAAGCTGAAAGCTATGTACTCTTTGAGGAATATAAGTATCCCCGCATCATGAAGGATTTCCATGAGGGCAATATTGAACTGATGAAAAAAGAATTCGGTAACTGATTGCGTGGCATATGCCGGGCTTTTTTCTGTGGATAAGCCATTTTCCGATAAAAATCACCCTGTGGATAAGCGTGATTTTTCAGAAAGATATACACTTTTGTGGATAGTTTGACTGTTTTATGGGGATAAGCCTCTTTATAGTAACCTTCCATTCACTTTTCCATATTTATATACTACACTGCGCGCGCGATTATATCTGGATAAAGAAGAATGGAAAGGATGCACAATGACAGACACTCGAACACCATATCATTGTCCTTTTTGCAGTCAAAGCTTTGACTCTTTTATTCCGTGGCCGGACAAATATGACTTTCCCAGCCATATCTATGAAATGTGGAACAAAGCAACCGCCATTTGCCCGCACTGCCACTCCATTGACCGTGAACGGCTCTACAGGCTTTTCATCGAAAGGGAAACCAATCTGCTGAAAAAGAAGCAGAAATTATTGCATATTGCTCCCGAAATAAACTTAAGGAAATGGATCAGCAAGGAACCTGCGGTCGATTATCTGGCGGGGGACCTGATGCCGAAGGATGCAGAAACCGTCAAAATGGACATCCGGGCCATCCCTTGTCCTGAGGGCAGCTTCGATGTGATTCTGTGCAGCCATGTGCTGGAGCATATACTTGAAGATCAAGCTGCCATGGACGAGATTTACCGGGTGCTGAAGCCCGGTGGCTGGAGCATTCTGCAGGTACCCATCAGCCTGAATCTGAAGAAAAGCCTTGAGAATCCCTTGATCACCTCTCCCGCGGATAAGCTGAGGTATTTTGGCCAGAGTGACCATGTCAGGCTCTACAGCAAGGAAGATTTTACGGGCAGGCTTGAAGCTGCAGGCTTTTTACTGGAACAGTATGATTTTGCTGAGCATCACGGCCTCGAGGAAGCAAGAAAGTATGGATTATCGGCAGGCGATACACTGTATATCGGAAGGAAAAAGGCCCTGTGAGTACTCACAGGGCCACGCTTTTTAGAAAAAAAGACTGATCCGAAGACCTGCCCTTCCTTCTATTCCTGATCTGTTAAAATCAATGTGCCTTCTTTTGTAACCGCAATAGTATGCTCATACTGCGCAGAGAATTTGCCGTCTGCCGTCCTCGCTGTCCAGCCGTTATTGTCCATTTTCGTGTCATACACGCCGACATTGACCATCGGCTCGATGGTGAAAACCATCCCTTCCTTGATGCGCGGCCCTTTTCCAGCAAGGCCAAAGTGCGGCACATCCGGCTTTTCATGAATCACATTGCCGATTCCGTGCCCAATGAAATTGCGGACAACAGAGAAGCCCTCACCCTCGACATAGGTTTGGATGGCGTGGCCGATATCCCCGATCCGCTTGCCAGGCACAGCCTGCTCGATCCCTTTATAGAGGGCTTCCTTTGTGACCTCCAGCAACTTGCGGTGCTTCTCGGACAGATTGCCGACCGCATAGGTCCAGGCAGAATCTGCGAGCGCCCCGTTATATCTTACAACCATATCAATCGTGACGATATCGCCGTCCTTCAATTCTTCCCTGCGCGGGAAACCGTGGCAGATTTCATCATTGATGCTGGCACAGGTCGCATATTTATAGCCTTTGTAGCCTTTCTGCTCCGGAGTCGCATCATGCTCCTTGAGGAATCCCTCCACAAACTCATCGATTTCCCAAGTGGTCACACCCGGCTTGATTCTCTTCGCAATCTCTTTATGGCACGAGGCGAGAATTTCGCCCGCTTTTTTCATCGCTTCAATCTCACGCGCTGATTTCAATACAATCATCATTTTACCTGCCTTCCCCGCTCATTTATGTAAAACTGTATATGGTTCAGATAGCAAAAAAGTCCCTTTCTCTATCTTATCGCGACAAAGGAAGAATTTCAAAGGAATGGCGCCTGATGCCTTTTACCACTATATGATTGGAGGGCTGGGTGTGCCACAAAACAGGAAATGGCCATTCTCCCTGGATTTAGGATTATTCTGCCTGGAATTTAATTTTTTCTCCCCGGATTGCGGTTTTTTCACCCCACTTTAAGCAGGATTCACCCCAAAAACAGCGATAATCCCCCCATTACAAAAATACCCACTTACCATCAAAAAAAGAACGGTCACCATAATGTAACCGCCCCGCCCCCTTCTATTTTGAGTGTGTTTAATCGGGATTTTCAGCTGGGAAAAAAGCCATTCTCTCTACATTTTAAATTATTACTCCCAAAATCTGATTTTTTCTCCCCAGACTGCGGTTTTTTCACCCCACTTTAAGCAGGATTCACCCCAAAAACAGCAATAATTTTTCCACTTTACAAAAATACCCATATCCAAGTGCAAAAAAAGAGCGGGCCACGCTCAACCAAGCGCCCCCGCTCCTGCTCCATTTTATTTCGAAAGTACATTCAATGACTCTTTAATGAACGCCGGGATGTCATCCGGGTTACGGCTTGTTACCAGCTGGTTCTGGCATACGACAACTTCCTGGTCCTTGAAGTTGACGCCGGCGTTTTCCATGTCGACGCGGATGGATTTGAAGCCTGTCGCATCTCTTCCATCAAGCGTTTTTGCTGTGATGAGCAGCTGCGGTCCGTGGCAGATTGCCAATACAGGCTTCATGTCGTCCATGAAGGATTTTGTAAACTGGACAAAACGGTCATCGGCACGAAGCTGGTCAGGAGAAAATCCGCCTGGCAGGAATAGTGCATCAAAGTCGGAAGGATTTACATCATCGATCCCTTTATCAATCTGCACGGTTGCGTCTCCCTGCTTGCCTTTGACAGATTTGCCTGCTTCCTTCTCGATTGCCGTAATTTCATGTCCCGCTTCTTTGAAAGCTTTCGCAGGATCTGTATACTCTACGTCTTCAAACATTTCGGTAATTAAGCATGCGATTTTAGCCAATTCGGTCATCTCCTTTAAATTTGATCACATTAATGAGATTTCCCTCCCTGGGCAGTGATAAAACCTTGTTTTACAGTACAACTTCTTCTTCCCGCGGGACAAAGCGGTGAAAGACGTTTTTCTTATTGCTTTTATAGATTTCTTTTTCAGCAAGGGTGTTGATGATCCGCCTGTTCCTGTCGACTGACAAGCCGAGATGGGTGGCAGCGGCCCCGTGGGAATGCTCAATATTGGTCAGGGTGAAGATCCTGTTTGTGCGCTTCTTTTTAAAAAGGATTTCATATGAGAGAGACACTTTGAATTCGCGCTCTGCCTCCCAGATGATTTCGTCAGCATAGCGGCTGAGCAGCCAGTCCGGCAGATGCGGCCGATAACCCGTCGCCAGGACCACTTTGTCAGAATCCAGTTTAAAAGGTGTTTCTGCCTGTTTCTGCTGGAGCTGAAGCGCGAAGCCGGATGATGTGCGCTCCATCCCCTGAAGCTCCGCGTGCGGCTGAATCCTCGCTAGGCTGGACTCGCCGCCGATTGTCTGGTGATAAAGCTCTTTGTAGATAAGATCCAGCAGCCCCGGCTCAATGCCGTTGCGGAGGCCGTTCAATGTATCCAGTGACTGGATCCGCTCCTCATAAGGAAGGCTGTGAAAATAATTCACGTACTCCGGTGAAAAAAACTCCTGGCCGAGCTTTGTGCTTTCCAGCTGCAGGAATCCGGCAGAGCGGGCCAGCCAGTTGAGCTGAAAATCATGCGTTTTCTGGCATTGCAGAAGATCATAAAAGATTTCCGCAGCACTCTGCCCTGAACCGATGACACTGATGGACCCGCCCTCAACCAGCTTGTCCTTGTACTGCAGATAGCGGCTGGAGTGGATGCAATCCTCCCCCAGGAAATCCTTTATATGGCCCGGCACCAATGGTTCATTCCCTGTGCCGAGAATCAGATTATAGGCAAAATAAGTCTCTTCCTGCCCATTGTCCATATTCAGCACTGTCACCTCAAAAAAGCGCTCTCCATTCTCCTCCCTGTCCCGCACATCCGCCACTTCCATGCCGAACCTGCAATTGTCCAGGTTTGAAGCTGCCCATTGGCAGTAATGATTATATTCCTTCCTCGGGATCTCCAGCCGGTGAAAATAGGAAAACTGGGTCAGCCGGTCATGCTCGTGCAGATAATTTAAATACGTGTATGGGCTTGTCGGATCAGCCAGGGTGACCAGATCATCCAGAAACGGCACCTGCATCTCCGAGCCTTCAATCAGCATGCCGGGATGCCAGGAAAATTCCGGTGTTTTGTCAAAAAAGAGCCCCGTCAGTCCAGGGACCTTCTTCAGCATCACCGCCAGGCTTAAATTATAGGGACCAATGCCGATGCCAATCAGATTATATATGTTCATGCTATTACCCCTTCTCAAGGATTTTTCACAACAAAAAAAACTAACAGACTTTAATCTGTTAGTTTTTACCCATTTTCTTATTTTTTCAAGCCCGATCCAGCACATCCTGTCAGCCTGAAGGCATGTCCATCCGCCTGGCAAAATCGACAAATCGGAACTTGTCCGGCCGGTGGCGTGATTCAGTATATTGGAAAAGGGATGCATCATCAAAATAGATATAATTTTTCACGACGACGACGGAATGGTATCCTTCCAGGTCAAGCATCCTCCGGTCTTCCTCTGTCGGCTCCTCGACAGTGAATTCCTTTTTCGCAAAACTGATTTTCTGGTTCAGCGTGTTCTCGATATATTCAAATATTGAATTGCGGCAAATCTCTTCTGTCAGGCCGGGAACCAATTTTTCTACCAGGAAATCTTTATCAAGGATAATCCGCTCGCCCTCGATTTTCCGCACACGGCATACCTTCCATATCTTTTCCTCTCCCTTGATATGCAGCTGCCTCATCAAATCATCATCCGGGAACGCAAGTGCAAACTCCGCGACATCGGTTTCCGCCTTCTGGCCCATCTTTCCTGCCAGCTCCTTAAAGCTGACCAGACCGGAAATCGGGAACTGCAGCTTCTTCAGATCAAGCACAATCGAGCCCTTCCCGCGTATCTTCTGGATGAACCCGTTCTGCGCCAGCAGATTCAGCGCCTTCCGAATCGTTTCCCTCGATGTCTCAAACATCTCCGTCAATTCATTTTCAGACGGAAGAATGCTTCTTGCAGGATAATATCCATCCTGGATCTTTGATGCCAGCTCTTCGTATATGAGCAGATATTTATTCTTCATTATTAATCACCTATGGATAGTGTAACGTTTTTTTATGAACTTGAAAATGGCTCAAACTTTAAGTAGGTATATATTACCATTAAAATACCTAATTTCCCATTAAAGGTATATGGTACTATATAAGTGGCAAATTTTATGAAAGTAAAAGACGCAAAGCTGCGGGCCTAAGGCTTTTGCTATGGCAGCCGGGCTGCTTGCTATTTTTTTAGCATGACACCTTGCCAGATTACTAGAAAGGTGAAGAAATCATTGAAAAAAATAGAAAATCATAAATTGAAAACAACTATTCAAGAACCAGGTGCCCCCCTGGTTGAAAATATACATATCTATGAGAGCTTATTCCTGAACACATCAGACCTGGCTTACATACTGGATAAAGAAGGCCAAATCCTTAAAGTAAATGAGGCGGCCGTTAAGGCCACAGGATTTAGTGCAGAAGAAATTCAAAAGAGGGGATTTTTTCCCTTTGTCTGCAAGGAAGACCTCCCCAAGGCAGAGACAAGCTTCCAGGCAGTATTGCAGGGTTCTACCCAAACACATATTTTCCGGATCAACCGCAGAGACGGCGGGCTGATTCTGTTAAACAGTGTCGCCATCCCGATTATCCAGGAAAACCAAACCATCGGGATCATTGGGATCTCAAAGGATATTACAGCCGAAGAAAACTTAAAGCAAAAGCTCAGCATAAGTGAACAGATGTACAGATCTCTTTTTGACAACCATCCGGATGCCGTATATTCACTGGATTTAAACGGAGATGTGACAGCCTTTAACGATTCCCTCGTCCGTTTGTTCCATTATGATCCCGACATGCATGGAATATCTTTCAGGCAATTTGTTGCCCCGGAATCTATGAGCCTTGTGATGTGCATGTTTAAACTGGCCGCAAAAGGTAAACCGCAAAACTACAATATGACCGGCATCAACAGATCCGGGGAAAAGTTTGATGCAAATATCACAAATATTCCTATCATTACAGATAATCAGATAACCGGCGTATTCGGGATTGCCAAGGACATCACAGAACTGGCTGAAAAGGAGCGCAAGCTGCAGAAAGCGGAGGAAAGGCTCAATCTCGCCCAGAAGACGGCTAACTTCGGATATTGGGACTACTATTTCAAGGAAGACTCCGCCTACTGGTCTGAGCATATGTATGAAATGTTCGGAGTATCAAAAGATGAATTCATTCCTTCTTTTGATTATTATAAAGACTTTATCCACCCGGAGGACCTTGCACCGTTTTTGAAAAATTACCATGCTTCACTGGAGGAAAAGACCCCGGCAGATCTGGAATACCGAATCATCCGGAAGGACGGCCAAGTACGCCGGCTCCACCATCAGTCCACCTTGATCCTCGATGGTGACGGCTGTCCTGAAAGGGCCGTCGGCATTTCACGGGATGTTACGGAACAGCGGGAAATAGAGGACAGACTGGCTGAGAACACAGAGCAATTTAAGAGCTTTTATAATAATTCTGATGTGGGTGTATGGTCGCTCGACCCCGCTGGCAAAAAGGTTCTGATCTGTTCTAATGCGATCCTTGCTATCTATGGGTATACAAAAAAAGAACTGTATAGAGATCCGCGTATATGGAATAGATCTATTCATCCGGATGATGTGCAGGAAGTGATAAACAATCAGAATAAAATATCAGAAGGAAATATTATCAGGCAGCAATACAGAATCATCACGAGGGACGGAAAGCTCAAATGGGTAAGCGACCACCTCATCCCCATCTATGATGAAAAAGGCCGGCTCATTCGCCTGGATGGCATTGTGGCAGATATCACAGCCCAAAAGCAGGCCGAGGCACAAATGGAATTCCTCGCCTATCATGATTATATGACAGGCCTGCCGAACAGGCGCCTGTTCGACCAGACCCTGAATGGCCTGTTCGAGGGCAAAAATCCAGAAAAATTTGCGATCATGTATCTGGATCTTGACCGATTCAAACATATCAATGACACCCTGGGCCATCCGATTGGCGATCAGGTGCTGAAAGAGGCGGCGGACAGGATAACGGCCTCAATCCGGAAGGGTGATTTTGCTTCCAGGATGGGCGGCGACGAATTTGCCATTATCGCGCGGAACGTTGAGAGCATTGAGGATGCAAGCAGACTGGCAGCGAAAATTACAGGCACCATCCAGAAGCCCTACGAGATTGAAGGCTACGAATTATTCATTACGGCAAGCATCGGGATCAGCCTGTATCCCAATAATGGCAGCACGCCGGAGGAACTGGCGCGCAATGCCGATGCCGCCCTGTACCATGCCAAGCAGATGGGCAAAAGCAGCCATCAGGTGTACAACGCATCCATGAATATTGAATCATTCAAAAAGTACTGCCTGGAAAGAGATATGCGGAATGCTTTGAAGGATGACCAATTTTACGTGGAATTCCAGCCAAAGATCGAGCCAAGGACCCATAAGCTGGCAGGCGCCGAAGCCCTGCTGCGCTGGAACCATCCTGACTGGGGGATTGTATCCCCGATGGAATTCATTCCTGTTGCGGAAGAGTCAGGGCTGATCGTTGAAATCGGAGACTGGGTGATCGAAAATGTGATAGCCAAGATGGAGGAATGGCAGAAAGGCGGCCTCTCCCTTGTGCCAATCTCCATCAATGTGTCAGGACAGCGCTTTTACAAAAATAATCTGGCCGAAATGATCGGGGACCTTTGCCAAAAGCATGGCATATCCCCCAAGCTGCTTGAATTGGAGCTGACCGAATCCAGCCTGATCCACTATTCGGACCAGGTCCTCCAGGAGCTTGAAAAGCTTGGGCAGCTAAAAATAAAACTGTCTCTCGATGACTTTGGAACAGGCTTTTCATCGCTTACGCACCTTAGGAAATTTAGGTTCAATACGCTAAAAATAGACAAATCTTTTACCAAAAATATCATCTCCAATCTGGAGGACGCCACCATTACCTCCAGCCTGATCGACATGGCCCATGGTCTGAATATGAAGGTAGTCGCTGAGGGAGTCGAGGAATTTGAACAGCTGGATTTTCTCAAAAAGAAGGGCTGCGATGAAATCCAGGGCTTTCTCTTTTCCCGGCCTGTTTCCGGCATAGTGTTCAGGGACTTTCTAAAAGAAGGGTATATTCTGCCGGACGGCGGTAAAGGCTTGGACAAGCTGAAAAAACAAAGGAAGTATTTCCGGATCGATCTTCCCCTCCCTCTCGGTGCTGACCTGACCATCCTCAAGCTGAAAGATAAACAGGTCGAGATGGGCAAAAATGAAGTGCTGATCGAAAATATCGGACCCGGCGGCGCCAGATTGTATACCAACATCAAACTGCCAATCAGACAGGATATTCTCTTTCAGATCCAAACAAAGATTCTTGGAGAAACACTCAGCCTTGATGGGCATATTGTCTGGAAAGAAGAAAAATCGGACCTTGTCACACAATATGGGCTGGAGTTCAGCATAGATGACAAGCGCCGGGAAGAGCTCACCCAGCTTCTGAATGAAATACAGGGACCTGCCGAAAAAGGCACAAGGATTCCCGGCTCCCGGCAAGTAGAGGCAGAATGCCCGGTTGATTATTTCAGCTAGAGTGCCTTATTGCCATCTGCACAGGAAAAGACGGAGCACCTGCCCCGTCTTTTTTCTATGCCCGTCCCAGCTCAACGAAATACCATCCGCCTTCTGTGATGATCGGCTTGAAGGTCTTTATTTCCATCCCGAGCTTGCCGGCTATTTTCATCATATCTTCTTCCGTCGGGGTGGCATACAGATTTTCAAATGCCGAGAAAAAGCTGTTGAAGACGCTTGAAAATTCCTCGCCCTTCTTGGAATGAAGAATCGGGGTAATGACAGTGATCGTCCCCTTATCCGACAGCCAGCCGCTCATCCGCTCAAACAAGCCTTCCCGTTCCTCAGGCTCAATATAATGAAGGAGATTATTGATCATGATCAAATCTGCCTTTTTCTCCGGTTCATATTCCTGCATATCCGCATGGACGATGCTGATATTAGGATTGTCAGCACAATTGCCGGCTGCAGATTCTGCAACATCTCCATTGATTTCAATACCGGTCATGGTAATGTCCGGATGTTTCTGGCTGATCCGTTTAAGATACCCTCCTTCGCCGCATCCTACATCCAGAATCGATTTTATATCATTATTCTTTATTACCTTGGACATCTTTGGCAGTGCGAGCTGCTCCAAGAGGGAGGAAGTCCGTGCCACGGTCGGTCCGTGCTCGTCATTGTCAAATGTGTTCCGCTCATTTTTCCGCAGCATATCCGGATAGGTCAGCAGTGTCGGGATATGGAGCTCCATCATTTCCTTCAGGATGACACCTGTCGAACGCGGATTCTTAGGCGATGAGGGGAGGCTGAATTTTGAGGCGGTCTTGATTTTTCCATCGCGCTTCTTCTTCAGATGCTTGACCGCCAGTCCCACCTCCACCCATCTGGTGAGGAGCTCCTCCTGGTAATCATGCGCCGCCGCCACCTCGCGGACCGTCTTCGGATCCTTGAACTGGGAGAACAAATCCAGCTCAAATCCCACATAAGCATGCCAGCTGTACAGGAAAGGCTGGTTTTTCTTCATCCAGTTCCTTGCTTTTAATAGTCTTATATATTCCGAGATCATAGCACGCCTCCTGCCAATTTCGTTTTCCAAGGATAGTCATCCTTTTCTTTGTAAAAATAACTTTCCTTCTCTGCAGGCGAGAGCTTCTTCTCGCGGGCAGGCAGCATCCCGATCTGAATGGCGCGGTCCAGCAGGCTTTCCTGCCAGAATCCGAGTCCTGAAATATTCAGCATCTGTTTGAACTGCAGCTTCTTGTCCCTTTCGATCTGCTTCAGCCCCTTCTGCCTGATCCCTGTCACAAGCTGATAAGGATAGGAATAGGCAAGTGCTGATAAATGGCTGAACTTGATCATTTTTTCCGCCCGGTGCTTGCGGACTTTTTCATAGCAGCTCAGCCATTTCGGGCTGAGATTCCCTGTCTCATACATCGTCACCAGCAGCTCGCCGAGCACATCGGCATCCTGGATCGCCATATTCATGCCCTCACCGGCCATCGGATGGACCGTATGCGCCGCATCGCCAAGGATGACATGGTTGCCGTCCACATATTTATCTGCATAAAAGGCGGTCGGAATCATCAGCTGAATATCCTTCCAGCTCTTCAGCTTCGTCACATAACCATCAAGCTCCGGGTACAGCTCGATGTACTTCTGATGGAAATGCTCGATCCCCTTCTCCTGAAACTCCTTATAAGTCCCCTCCGGTATGAGATACACCGAACGGACCTTGTTGTCCGGAAGCGGGAACAATCCGAGGAACTTATCCTTCGCCGTAATGATCTGCCCTTCTGTCAAACTGTCCGGCCGCGGGAAAGTCACCGTCAGGAAATGATGATTATAATCAATCTTCTTCGTCTCGCTCTCAATCTTCTTTCTCGTCAGGGAGTTGCGGCCCTCTGCCCCGACATAGAAATCCGCCTTCAGCGAAAACTGCTCCTTCCGCTTCCGCACCTCCACAATCAGCCGGTCTTCGCAATACCCTTTGCCAAGCCCGCCTTTTATATATTCGAAATTGGAATAGCTCATCGCATGCTTCAGGAGAATGCCCTTCAGCGTCTCATGCTCAATCATCAGCGCATAATCAAATTCCCCGGGAAGCACCTGGTAATCCATCGCCAGCTCTTCTTCCTCTTCATCAATCTCGGAAAAATTGATCCTCGAAAACTTATGGCCGTTATACTCAATCTCACTCAGGATCTCCAGCTGCTCAAAAATCTGCAGACTCTTCGGCTGCAGCAGCTCTCCCTTATACACCGGCGACGGACCATCAAGCTTTTCAATCACCGTCACATGCACATCCGCCTGCGCCAGCTTCAGCCCCAGCGTCAGCCCGCCGATTCCGCCGCCCAATATCGCCACCTCTGTCTTAAGAACCATCCAGTCCACCACCTTTTTCTCATCTTATAGCCTGGAATTGGGATTTTGAAACCAGGGGGTGTGCTGTGGGTTTTTGGAGTGGTGCCTGGTACCGGAGATGCGGGGATGCAGAAACGGCGCTGTTTTGTGCGGGGTGGTGCCTGGCACCGGGATGCGGTGGAGAGCTCTGACGGCGGAGTTGCTAATAAAACCTGAAAGTTGCTAATATAAATGAAAAGTTGCTAATATATGGCGAAAGTTGCTAATATACTGGAAAACTTGCTAATAAAACGAAAAAGTTGCTAATATCCGCCCGGCAGCAGTTCCCTTCCAGCCAGCGGCACGCTCAACCGAGCCACCCCCGCCGCCCCAAGTCGTAAATAAAAACGAAAACTCGCAAATATATCCCACAAAGTCGCAAATATATCCCAAAACTAGCAAATAAATTCCGAAACTCGCAAATAACCACCCGTCGAACCCCCAGCCAACCTCCGCACCAGCACAAAAAAAGCGCCAAATCCCCAGATTCAGCGCCCCACTCTACCTAAACCTTCACTTCCGCCGCTTTCCCCACATGCATCAGCACATCAAAATGGTGGTGCCAGGCACCTTGGCAGCGTGAAAGCAGAATTGGCGCTGTTTTGCGGGGTGGGGCGCCTGGCACCGGGTTGCGGTGTGGCGGCCTGGCGACGAAGTTGCTAATAAAACCTGAAAGTTGCTAATATAATTGAAAAGTTGCTAATATATCGCGAAAGTGCTAATATACTGGAAAACTTGCTAATAAAACGAAAAAGTTGCTAATATCCGCCCGGCAGCAGCTCCCATCCAGCCAGCCGCACGCTCAACCGAGCCACCCCCTCCACCCCAAGTCGCAAATATAATCGGAAACTCGTAAATAAACCCAGCAAAGTCGCAAATATATCCCAAAACTCGCAAATATATCAAAAATCCCGCAAATATCCTCCTAAACTCGCAAATAACCGCCATCCGAACCCCCAGCCAACCCACCGCACAAACAAAAAAAGCGCCAAATCCCAGATTCAGCGCCCCACTCCACTCAAACCTCCACTTCCACCGCTTCCCCCACATGCATCAGTACATCAAAATGCGTCACCGGCAGCATTTCTTCATCCAAAACCTCAGTCAGCCCCCAAATATCATTCAAAAACACCCGCGCTACAATCTCTTTCCGCTCACCACCGACAGCTGCATCCTTCAAAGCAATCACACTTTCATAGATTTTCCCCATCAGCACAGCTGCACGCTTACAGTGGTACGTCTGCATATCGCGATCTGCGCGTCCAACAGCCGCAAGCAATTCCTTCAACCTCAACAGCCCCTCATACACAGGTGCCGCAAACTCCTGCAGCCGCTCATCCAGCCCCTCAAGCTCCGTCTCTATTTTCCCAACAAACAGCTCATCTGCCCGAAACTTCTCTATCAATCTCAAAATCTCAAGCCCCAGAATATTAGCTGTACCTTCCCAAACCGTCAGCACCTGCGCATCCCGCAAAAGCCGCGGTGTGACAAAGTCTTCAATATAGCCGTTCCCGCCATGCATCTCAATCGATTCATGCGCAAAATGAATGGCCTGCTCAGCTGTTTCTTTCTTCAGCAGTGCGATCAAAAGCCGGTTCATCGCTTCCTCTTCGCGCGAAGCTTCGCCTGCCGCCACCCGGTCATACAGCGCAATCAGACTGAACACGGCACTCGTCTCAACCTCCTGCTTGCAGGCCAGCTTGGCAAGTGTCTCTTTTACCATCGGAAAGTCAGCAAGCCTGCTGCCAAAGGCGTTCCGCACAAAAGCGTATTGTTTCGCCTCCAAAAAAGCCCGCTGCATGATGCCGATGCTAGCCACGCTATTGCAGATCCGCGACAGATTAAGCGCCTCCATCATATAGTGGATTCCTTTATCCGCATCGCCTACCAGATGGGCCTCTGCCCCGTGGAACACCACTTCTCCTGACGGCACAGCGCGGACGCCAAGCTTATCCTTCAGCCGCCTGATCTCAAGTCCGTTCAGCTCGCCGGTCTCCTTCCGCCATGGAACAAGGAACAAGCTCAAGCCTTTCGATCCAGAAGCCGCTCCCTCTCTCCTGGCCAAAACCATTGCCACTCCGCATGCACCCGCATTGGAGGCAAAGTATTTTTCCCCATAAATCCGGTACTGGCCGTCCTCCAGCACGGCCTTCACCTCATTGGCGCCTACATCAGAGCCGCCCTGCCTCTCCGTCAGAAAGGTCGCACCTTCAAACAGCTCGGTCTCGCCCGTGCTGATCACATGAGGCAAATACTTCTCCTTCAGCTCTTCATCCGCATAATGATCGATCAGATAAGCGGTCGCCATCGTTAAAGTGACCGGGCAGTAAAAGCCAGGCTCCGTCTGTGACAGCAGATATCCCTGTGCATACGAATACACATAATTCCCCTTGCGCCCAAGCTCCGGAATCTCCTTGTGGACATAGCCGACAATGCCCGCATTATAAGTCTGCTCTACCGTTTTCTTATATCCCTCATTCAGCCAGACATGGGAAATATCATTGCCCATTTTGTCATACTTGATCAGCCGCGGCTGGCCTTCCCTGTCTGTATGGACCGCACGCTCGTCGATCTCGCCTGCGCATAACCCTCCAAAAGCTTCAAGCTCCTTTTCAGCCCAAGCAAAAAAGTCCTCATACATATACTGCTTCAGTACAAATGCCAAATTAGGATCATCTTTATAAAAATTCAAAAGTTCCCCTCCTCAAACAGATTCCTTCTGTTCTCTCAATGACTGCTTCAAAATCTTGCCTGTCGCATTCCGCGGCAGCGCCTCTATTTCTTCATATAATTTCGGAATCTTATAATCAGCTATTTTTCCTGACAAAAATGCCTTTAACTCAATCTTATCCAGACTTCCAGGCTGTTTCAGAACCACATATGCCTTAACCGTCTCGCCCCACTCCGGATGCGGCACGCCCACAACTGCCGTCTCGGCAATGGCAGGATGCGAGGCCAGCAGCTCTTCAATCTCTTTCGGGAAAATATTGACCCCGCCTGAAATGATCATATCCTTCTTCCGATCAACGACCCAGATGTAGCCGTCCTCATCAAATCTGGCCATATCACCGGAATAGAGCCAGCCACCCTTAATCATTTCCGCTGTTTTTTCGGAATCCTTATAATATCCCTTCATGACAGCTTCGCCCTTCAGAAGGATTTCGCCAACCTCGCCCGGCTCGACTGGATTGCCTTTTTCATCGGCAATCATGATTTCCGTTCCAAGTGCCGCCCTCTTCCCGATGCTGCCAGCCTTCTGTCCGTGTTCGCCAGCCAGCAGCAGAGTCCCGCTCGGCCCGGCCTCTGTCAGTCCATACACACAATAGAGGCTGTCCGTTTTCAGCCGCTCCTTCACAAGCCGGACTTCTTTTTCTCCAAGCGGAGCCCCGCCGTACACCCAATACTCCATCGAAGACAAATCGTATTTTTCAATATCAGGCTGCTTGGCTGTGAAAAGATAGGCAACCGGCGCCCCGAAGAAATGGGTCGCTTTTTCCGAAGAGACGAGCTTTAACAGAACTTCCGGTGTGAAAATGGGTGCCATGATATGGGCTGCCCCCACATAGGTGCCTGCAATCAGGAACAGATGGAGCGGTGCCGAGTGGCTCAGCGGCATCAAATGGAGCATGCGGCTTTCCGGCTTCATCCTCATCTCCACCGCCATCATGATAGCCGCAGAAAGAATATTGCGGTGCGTGAACAGCACCCCCTTCGGACTTCCGGTCGTACCTGACGTGTAAAGGATAGCCGCCTCGTCATCCTCTATCAAGGGAATTCCCGCATCTAAATCCCTGCCGCTCGCCACCAGTTCTTTAAAACTGTTCCATCCAGCAACTGAGCTGCCTGTCTTCACACAATCAAGACCAGTCCGTTCATTCAAACCTCCCGTCTGTTCAAGCAGCATCTCATGAGCAAATATGGCCCTCGCCCCGCTGTGATCCAAAATATATCCCAATTCAGATCACGTCAGCCGGCTGTTCACTGGCACAATCAGCGCACCAATCCTCACCGCCGCGAAATAAGTAACCACAAATTCCGGGACATTCGGCATGAAAAGCAGAATTCTATCTCCTTTCGCATAGCCCCTTGCCCTCAATGCATCTGCCAGCTTATTGACCCTGCTGTTCAGCTCTTTATAGGAAAGCCTCTCCTCTCCTGAAATGAGAGCCTCCCTGTTTGGATATTTTCTTCCTTTCCTCGCCAGCAGTTCAGATACGTTCATATATGATCCCCCTTTTCGTTCAGCCTTTTTTCGAATTGATCCAGCATCTTTTCCATTTCCTCTTTTAAAAAAAGCAGCTCCTCGATGCGGGCGTTCACCTCCTTTACTCTCTCCCTGCCATACTCGACCGTCCGCTCCAGCTGTTTCCGACCTGAACGGTCCTGGTCAAACAGCACAATCATCTCTTTGATTTCATCCAGCTTAAATCCGAAGCGCTTGCCCCGGAAAATCAGCTTCAGCCGGATATAATCCTTTTTGGCAAAAATTCTTCTGCCGTTTTCATTTCTATTAGGGCATAATAAGCCAAGCTCTTCGTAATATCTGATGGTTCTTGTGCTGACATCGAAAGCCTTTGCCAGCTCCGAAATGGTGTATTCCATGCTATCACCCGAATTCTTTCACTATTCTGACACCAATATAACATTTACGTTAACGTAAAGTTCAAGTCTTCAGCGGATTCAGTTTCTATTAAGAAAAATTTGATTTTTTCGTCTGGACTCTTAGGAAAAGATATTACAATTGTGTTAAAATGAAATATAGTGATTGAACAAATCGTTCTTAATAAATAACCCTTCGATCATATAACTTCTGGATAAAAGGTGTGTGGAATCAATGATTGGCGAACGTGTAAAAAGACTGCGTCAGGAGAGAAAGATGTCATTATCAGAGCTCGCTGAACAGGCAGGCGTAGCAAAATCCTACCTAAGCTCCCTGGAAAGAAACCTTCAGACGAATCCTTCCATTCAATTTTTAGAAAAAATTTCTGCTGTTCTTCATGTTCCGGTTGATACACTGATCCTGGACCAGCCTAATAAAGAAGAGCTGGATTCTGAATGGATGAATATCGTCAAAGAAGCAATGGATTCCGGCATCTCAAAAGACCAGTTCCGTGAATTCCTCGAATTCAATAAATGGAGGATCAACCAAAAAAAATAACTGCTCCGAGGCTGTTATACAAACAAGGACAACCAGTCACCAAGCTTGACAGCCTCCGTAACCTCCTTTGTCCCCGCAAAATAAAAAAGCATTTCTCCTGAAGAGAAACACTTAGCTTTCTATATTCTGTTGTTAGTTTTCAGCCGTTATCCGCTACCAGATCCACTGCCGGCTGGCCGGCAAGAAAGTTAAGTATATCTTCTTTTTTCAGGCCTATTTCCTTCGCCTCAGTAATTAGTGCGACCCATTCCATGTCCATTTCCTGCATATTATTTTTCATAACCCTTCTCTTCCCCCTAAAATACATTTCGTATTCCAGGCAATCCAGCCGTCCTGGCGCCTCATCCGACTTTACTCTCAATAGGCGCGGTAGACCTGTGACTTTGCGTCCCTATCTTTCAACAGGTTTGCCTTTTTCTGCTCACTCCTGCTTTTTTCATATCCTCTTAAGACTACTATAAAAGTTTTCCCAGCATTTGCGTGTTGTATTTTGTCAAATTCTTCAAATTATTTTAAGATATTATTCGACAAAATGAAGGATAATTGGATAGATTTAGAAATCTTCCGGAAACCCATAAGACTTCTGGCCCGGTAAATCTGAGGGTATAGTGTAAGATTTTTGCTCATTCCGTCGACAGCTTTTAGGTAGGCCTTATTTCCTCTATCTATTTAACGGCCCTTCCCTTATAGCTCTCCATCTTCCTCTTAAAAGGCACCACCTTCACCGGCAGCTGCTCAAATGTAAACGCATCAAAAAAGGGAAACAGCGTCAGATCATTGCCGCACACCGGACAGAGCCATTCGCCCATTTCACTGCTGCTGTAGGATGGGCGGTGGCATTTAGGGCAGTTTTTTCGGTACATAGGGGGGTTCCTCCTTAGATAAAAGGCCTTGAATAGCATTCCAAGGCCCTGTTAATGGTCTTTCCTGATCCTGCGGTATCTTACTAGCAATAATATGCCGCCTGCCCCCAGCAAAATGCCTCCGAGAAGCATGAAATTATATGTGTTGGTTGCCGTGTCAGGGAGTATATTTTCTCTGATTTCTGGTGTAACCGTTATACCGTCACCTGGATCGCTGCCTGGGTTTCCGCTTGCCGGTTCATCGGGATTATTTCCTGGGCCGCTGCTGTCATCTCCTGGGTCCTCACTGTCCCCTTCACCCGGATCGTCCCCGTCATCAGGATTGTCTTCACCTGGAGGATCTTCATCACCGGGATTATCCCCTGGGTCTTCTCCTGGATTACCCTCTCCCGGCGGGTCCCCATCATCAGGCGGATCTCCGTCTCCTGGAGGATCTCCGTCCCCTGGTGGATCTCCATCTCCTGGCGGGTCGCCTCCGCCATCAAGCGCTTCAGCTACAAACAGTATCTCTACCTCTGCAGAAGAATCCTGGAAGGCATTGCCGAGCTCGTAAGGCATTGTCACCTGGAAAAATAGAGTTTCAGATTGGCCTTTGTTAAGTGGTCTTGGGGTGAAGCCTTTGAAATCCTTCATCTTTCCTTCATATAAAGTGTCATTGCCTTTTTTGACTAAAAGCTCTAACTCTTCGAAAAGACCCTTAACAGATTTCTTTTTGCCGATAATTGAGGAGTATCTGAAATCCTGCTTTCCATTGTTGATGATAGTGATGTCGCGCGGCATCCAGTCGCCTGGCTTTAAATCACCAACGTGGAAAAAATAGCCGTTCAGGTTCGTATTGATATCGATTTCTTTCTCTTCAGAAAATGCCTTTAAGGTAGGAAAAAACGTTAAAAGTAACAAGGTTAAAATGGTGAATATTACCTTCGGTTTTGCCAACTTATGCAGGTTGGTCATGGCATTACCTCACTGATTGGTTATTTAGGAAAAGGCGGGATAGAGTACCATCCCGCCTTTTTTCTGCTCTAGATTTACTTAGCTTCCCCTTTGCCTTGCTTGGCTTCGAATGTCCAATTAAGCTGCAATGAGTCTCCCTGGAACTGATTTTGGTCTTGTTTATTATCTACAAACTCATATTGTACCCAGAGTTTATCTGATGTTTTAGCAGCTAATTTTCCTCCACGTTCAGCTAACCATCCGCTGAAAATGTTTCCTTCAATAACGTCTGGCGACATTGTTTTTAACTCTGAAAGGGTTGTTGAATAGATAGGTGTATCTAATTTATCTTGGTTGAAGAGGAAATTTACACGTATATGCTTTCCAAAATCATCTGCATTGTTGTTCTTTGCGTCAGTCACTGAGTACTCTGTTTTTAACTTTATTGAGGCAATATCCAGAGATCCATCGTTTAACAAATTAAATGAACGGAGCATAGTATCTCCAGGTTTGATATTTTTAACATCAATAATCGTTGTAGGATTTGCATTTAAATCCAAAGTCCCCGCAGTAAACTTTCCATTTGCTTCCGCAGTATCACTAAAGTAAGCAAACGTTCCCCCACCAACCAAAGACATTCCAAGCGCCGCAGATGCAATCCCCATTCCAACTTTCTTTTTAAATCCCATGTTCCGTTTCCTCCTCTTACCCTTTGGGTATGTATAATTTTTTATATTGAACCCTGTGTTGCCACAGAGATTTCAACCTTGATCAAGCTGTTTTTTCATTTGAGTCATTTTTGCCTTTTGCTCTAGCCTCGAGTTCCCTCATAGCCTGGTAGATGGTGAAGGCTGCATAGCCTAACATGAGGATGCCAGGGCCGATCAATAGGATAGCGGCGCCTTTCTGCGATTTGGCGAAGTCTATGAAATAACCTGCATACGGCAGGGTATATCCGGTGTAGACGGCAGTGACATTGTCAGAGAGGACCGGGTCCATGTCTTTGGATTTGTTATTGTCCCCTTTTGTTTCGTATAAGACATGCTCTCCGCTGACGGTTACATCTGTAATTCTGTGGGTGATCAGTTTCTTGTCCTCTTCCATGAAAGTGATGATGTCGCCTTTCTTCAGTTCTTTCTTATCGTTGCCTTCAAGAGGTTTGACTGCGATGATTGATCCAGTCATAAAGGTCGGCTCCATTGAACCGGAGAGAACAGTTTTTATTTGATAGCCAAATGCCTGGGGCTCTCCGCCGGAAGCTTTGGACGAGATCACGAGAAATGCCATTAAAATGAGATTGATAAATAATAGCCATGTAATGATGCTGCTGATGATTTTCCTGACGGTTTTCCAGTTGAATTTCACCCTTTGTTCACCTTCCTCTAACTTCTCTATTAATCTACCCATTCTTAGTAACTGTTCACTTTTGTTCTTTTTATCGAACTCACAAGATGAGTATAGTATATTAGTCCAGTCTTTGAAAATTACCAAATTTAGCCGTATTTTCTTTTTAACGAACGTTTTTCAAGGTTTTTCTCAGACTTTCTCAATTATTCTTACTTTTTTGTATTTTTTAATGAACTTAATGTTCGTTATAATGGAAGAGCGTCTATATTATAAGATAGAGGGGAATTCCAATGGTCGGTGAGAGGATAAAACGCTTGCGGCTTCTCAGAGGCTTTTCCATAAATGAGCTTGCTGAAAAATCAGGGGTCTCTAAGTCGTACTTAAGCTATATTGAACGTGATATTCAGAAAAACCCTTCCCTTCAGGTTCTCTCCAAGCTTGCAGCTACGCTTGGTACATCGGTAGAAGAGCTTCTGGACTATAAAGTGAGAAGTAATATTGAGCCAACAGAGCTTGATCCCGAATGGCTGGGCCTTGTCCAGGAGGCGATCGACCAGGGCATTACAAAAGAGGATTTCAGCTATTACCTTGATTTTATCCGCTTTAAAAACACACATGGAGGCAATGACGGCAAGTGAAGGCTAAAGGTACATTACTATTATACTCAGCTATAATATTCATTCTGGCTGGCGGAGGGCTGCTGCTGTTCTCTGTAAAGGAAGCAGCAGAACAAAGTCAGCAAACTGAGGAAGCCCTTGAGGCTGCAAAGGGAACACTTCCAATAAAAGAAGCAGCTTTGCCCTCGAAAGAACGCCCAGCTGAGAAGCCAATCATCCCTGTCTTTAAAACAGGCGACATTATCGGCATTTTAGAAATCCCGGCACTAAAAGCAGAGCTTCCTATAATAGAAGGAACCGATGAAGAAGAACTGGAGAAAGGAGTCGGGCATTACGCTGGCACTGTATTCCCTGGGCAGAAAGATCAGATACTTCTCTCCGGCCATAGAGATACCGTTTTCCGCAAAATAGGTGAACTAAAAATGGGGGATGAGCTGGTTGTGAAAATGCCCTATGGCGATTTCACATATGAAATCATCGACTCTTTTATTGTCGATGAAGATGATACTACTGTCATTAAGCCGACGGCTCCGGAGGAAATACTGACCCTTTCAACATGCTATCCATTTTATTTTGTCGGCAGTGCACCGGAGCGGTATATTTTGACGGCAAAGAGGGTTGAAGCTCCACACTCTTGACGAATCTCTGCGATTGAAAAATTGACACACAAGTGCAACCAGCACTGATATCTTGATGTCAGCACCAATCAAAAAAACCGGCCCCCACCTCGGGACCGGCTCTCCACCATCATTTCTGCAGCCCAACCGCAATCTTCGCTCCAACTTCGGCATTATGCTTAACTAGCGCGATGTTGGCTGTGAGGCTTGTTCCTTCTGTCAGTTCTTTTACTTTGCTTAGGAGGAAAGGTGTGACCAGCTTTCCGGCAATCTGATTGTCTTTCGCTTCTTGAAGCGCTGTTTCGATGACGTTTGTGATGAAGCTTTCTTCCAGGGCATCCCCTTCCGGTATCGGATTGGCAATGACGACTCCGCCGTTCAGGCCAAGCTCCCATTTTGTGCGGATCAGGCTGGCGGCATCTTTAGGCGCATCCACGCGGTGGTTGACGTCAAATGGGCTTGTCCGGGTGTAGAATGCCGGCAGCTTGTCTGTTTCGTAGCCGACGACCGGGACGCCGTGTGTTTCCAGGTATTCAAGGGTCAGACCGATATCCAGTATGGATTTGGCGCCTGCACAGACGACTGCTACATTGGTCTGGGCGAGCTCCTGCAGGTCAGCAGAGATATCCATGGTTGTTTCCGCTTCACGGTGGACGCCGCCGATGCCGCCTGTGACGAATACTTCAATGCCGGCAAGCTCTGCGCAGATCATGGTTGCTGCAACAGTGGTTGCGCCATTTTTGCCCTGGGCGATCAGATAAGGAAGGTCGCGGCGGCTGGCTTTTTCAATGTCCTTGCTTTGGGCGAGGAATTCGAGCTCGTCCTCAGAGATGCCGATTTTTATTTTTCCATTGATGATGGCGATTGTTGCAGGCACCGCCCCATTTTGGCGGATGATTTCTTCTACTTCTTTGGCTGTCACGATATTCTGCGGGTATGGCATGCCATGGGAAATGATTGTTGATTCCAATGCGACAACCGGTTTATTTGCTTTTCTTGCTTCCAATACTTCTTCTGAGAATTCAAGATAGTTTTCTAACATAGTATGAGTCTCCTTTTTTAGCTGAAATTTTGCTGAAATGTTTCCTGCAGTCTGACATTATTTAAAATCGGACTGACGGTTTCTTCTGATTGCAGTGTCAGCATGCTGCAGGCAATGCCGATTTTGCAGGCATTTTCTGTATTAAGCCCTTTCAGGTGGGCGTAAAGGATTCCGGCAACCAGCGAGTCGCCTGCCCCAGTCACATCCTGTACCTTGATCTTAGGCGGAAGCAGCACCCCTGCCTCGCCTTCCTTCGTGTAGAAAATCAGCCCTTTGTCTCCTCTTGTGATGACGACCTTCTCCACGCCTTTTTTCATAATTTTCTCGGCTGCTTTAAAGAAATCTCCATCACTATTAATCTTCATTCCGGACAGTGTCTCAGCTTCGTCATGATTGGCGATCAGCCATGTGACACCCATCAGATTTTCGGGCAGCTTCTTCACCTTTGGGGACGAGACCGGCGTGATGCAAAGCGGAACAGACTCTTCATAGCAGCGGGAAATCGTCTTTTTCAATACTTCTGCCGGAAAATTGGTATCGAGCAGGACAATCTCTGCCGAGGCAATATAGCCCCATCTTTTTTCGATAAATTCTGAATCTATGCTATCGTATAAGGCCATATCGGCAAAAGCGACTGTCATTTCGCCGTCATGATCCAAAACAGCTGTATATGTTCCTGTTGCTGTATTAGGCAATGTCTGGGAGGGGGAAATGTCGACAAAATCCTTTGTATAGCCCAGCAGCCAGCTGCCCTCAGCATCATCGCCCACTGCCGTCATAAGACTTGCGTCGCAGCCAAGGCGCCCAAGGTTTTCGGCAATATTCCTGGCAACGCCCCCGCATGACTGCGAGCTGGCCGACGGATTCGAGGTACCGCTTTCAATTTTGCCAATCGCCTGAATTTTCCGGTCGATATTAGCCCCGCCGATGCAGAGAACTTCTTTCTTGTTCGGCAGCATATAAGCTCTTCCCAGGATTTTACCCTGCTTGGCAAGCGAGGATATATAGCCGGCTGCGGCCGAGCGTGATAACCCGGTTTTTTCTGCAATTTCATTCTGGGAAATGAACGGGTCCTCTTTTATCAAAGTTAAAATGGATTGTTCTTTTTCATTCACAGCGTGTCACCGCCTTCGTAAACTTTTGTCTAAATTATAAACATTTGTTTACATGAAGGGCAATGGTTTTTAGGTAAAAAGATAGGTCTGACTTATAGGTAAGAAGTCAGACCACACAAGGGAGTGCAACAAAAAAGACGGGGAAATTCCCCGCCTCTTTAAGCAGCATCATCTTTCTTTTTAATATCCTTCAAATAATATTTTTCCGAGGTAAAGAACTCATTTTTAAGCTCTTTCACCTGCTTGCTCAGCAGAAGGACGGCTATGATGTTCGGAAACAATATGGCGGCCAGCGCGAGGTCAAGGAACTGCCAGATTGTTTGCGCGGCGCCTACCGACCCAAGCACGATTGCTCCGATATAAACAAACTTGATGGCCTGTCCGGCGAAATCGCCAAAGAGGAATTCCGCCTGCTTCGACCCGTAGAAAATGACAACAATGATGGTTGAAACCACAAAGAATATGAGTGAAATGGTAACAATGAGGCTGCCTGTCTGTCCGAAATATTGAGAGAAGGCTGCTGTTGTCAGGGATGATGGATCATCCATGGCCCCTTCCCTCTGCCAGACCCCAGAAGACAGCACAACAAAAGCTGTCGCAGAGCAGACAATCAGTGTATCGACGACTATGCCGACAATCGCCCAGAAGCCCTGCCTGACAGGATGGTCCGTCTGTGCAGCCGCATGGGCGATCGGAGCCGTCCCAAGTCCTGCTTCATTGGAATATAATCCTCTTGCAAAGCCCCAGCGGATAACCTCGCCGATGGCTGCACCAGCAAAGCCGCCCATCGCCGCTGCCGGCTGGAACGCGTATGTGAAGATTAATTCCAATACCTCAGGAACCTTGCTGAAGTTCATAAAAAGGATCACAAGCGCTGTTCCCACATAAATCAATGCCATAAATGGAACCAGGATTTCGGTTACCTGCCCGATCCTCTTGATGCCGCCGAATACAATTAATGATACTACTGCTGCAACGGCAATTCCCGTCCACAGTCCATTGATTTCAAAAGTCTCTGAAACAGCAGATGAAACGGCATTTCCCTGCACCATGATGCTCGGGATCAGCTCGATCATCAGGGCAAAGGCAAACCAGACGCCCAGCCACTTCATATTGAGCCCTTTTGTCATATAATACATCGGCCCGCCGACATATTCGCCGTCCTCATTTTTCTCACGGTACTTGACCGCCAGAACGCTTTCCGAAAATTTAATGGCCATGCCGATCAAAGCAATTACCCACATCCAAAAGACGGCTCCCGGTCCGCCGAACATGATGGCTGCCGGTACACCGACGATATTTGCAGCTCCGATTGTCGAAGACAGTGCAGATGTCAGTGCCTGCAGCGGAGTGACCGTCCCCTCCCCTTTCGGCTTTTTAAACACGCTGCCGAAGGTCTGCTTGAAAATATAAATTGGGTATCTGAATTGGAAGAATCCCAATAAAAAGGTTAAATATATGCCTGTTCCAGCCAGGATAATAATGATCGGCGGCCCCCACAGCCAAGCCGATATACTTCCCACAAGCTCTAAAAATGAGTCCAATTGAATTTCCCCCTAGTAGATAAATTGCACATTGCTGCTGTTTAACCCATTCCCTTCAAGCTACTCTTCAAACCTGTTTCTTAAAACGGACTGGACAAAAATGTCTTTTTACCTTATAGTTAGCTAGGCAACTAATTGAAACGGGTGATCGTTTATGAATAAAATGGATCCTTTTTTTCACAGCTTCAATCAATGCACTCGGCAGTTCTCCAAAGGCCTGAACGATGTGCTGACCCCCATGGGGCTTTATGCCGCACAATGGCCGATCATCTACAGGCTGAAAACAACAGGCACCAGCACACAGGTTGAGCTATCCACCTATCTCAGCGTTGAGGCCCCGACCATGACAAGAGCCCTTCTGCGTCTTGAAAAATCCGGCTGGATCAGCAGGGTGCAGGGGAAAGACAAACGGGAAAAAAAGATTCTGCTGACGGATGCGGCCCTCACTAAATATCCGGATTGGCTGGCCGCTGTAGAACAATACGAACAAAAAATGCTGGAGGATATATCTGAAGAAGAATTAATGGCTGCCATATCAGTCATGCAAAAAATGAAGCAAAATTCCGGACGTTGATCAGCCCCGCAAGATCTTCCGTTTTTCTTCTCACTACTTCACAGACTCTCAGTAAACAAGACATCAAGGAGGACAAACATGAAGAAACAACCCCTTTGGACAAAGGACTTTTTAGGCGTTTCCATTACTAGTTTTTTCTTATTTATTGGCTTTTATATATTGCTGACGACCCTTCCCATTTATATTCTTGATGATTTAAAAGGAAGCGAATCACAGGTCGGCCTCATCATCTCGGTATTCCTGATTGCCGCCGTCATTTCCCGGCCCTTTACCGGAAAATGGATCGACGAAATCGGCCGCAAGAAAATCCTGATGATCTCTATGGTTATTTTTACAGTGGCTTCTGCACTTTATTTTACGGCAGACAGCCTGCCCATGCTTTTGGCAGTCCGCTTCCTGCATGGCGCGGGCTTCGGAATGGCCACCACGGCCACTGGTGCCATTGTCGCTGATATCGTCCCGGCTGAAAGGCGCGGCGAAGGACTTGGCTATTATGCCATGTTCATGAATCTTGCCATGGTTATCGGGCCTTTTACCGGGCTGACCATCATTCAATATGCCGCATACAGCTGGATTTTTGTTTTATGTACGGTGCTTGCCGTTCTGGCTCTGGTGCTTTCATCTATCATCAGCATCCCGGAAAACAGCGGCGAAAAAACAAAGCAGCCATCATTCGCATTTTCAAGCTTGTTTGAAAAAAATGCCGTTCCGGTTTCGATTGCAGCCGGCACGCTTGCGTTTGCCTATTCAGGCGTATTATCCTTCATTTCCGTATACGCCAAGGAGCTCGGACTCATGCAGGCGGCATCCTTTTTCTTTGTCGTCTATGCAGCCTTCATCCTGATTTCACGCCCGTTCACTGGCCGCTGGTTTGACATGTACGGAGAAAACCGGGTCATCTATCCGGCAATCGTTTTATTTGCCGCCGGCCTTTTCCTGCTCAGCCTTGCAGACAACAGCTTCCTGTTCCTGCTTGCCGGCGCCGTGATCGGCCTGGGCTACGGCACCATCGTGCCAAGCATGCAGACCGTTGCCATCAAAAATGCCGATCCTTCGAAAAGAGGGCTGGCCACCTCCACCTTCTTTACGATGTTCGACTCCGGCATCGGCCTGGGCTCCTATGTACTCGGCATCGTCGCCGTCTACACAGGGTTTGCCAAGCTATACATGGTGCTCGTTCTTGTCTCGCTGATCGGCCTTGGGCTCTACTATATCCTTCATGGGAAAAAAACAGCAGCAGCCAAAGAAGAAATGCAGTCAGAAGTTAATATTTCTTTGTAATATTGAACAGGACCCTTGGCTGGAGGGTCCTGTTTTTGTGTTTGGGGATGGAATTTGGGCGTTTAGTTGCGGTTTTTGGGCTAATGGTCAGCTTTAAACGTTCATTGGGCAGCTCATTTTGCGGTTATTAGCAAGTTTTTCGTTTTATTAGCAAGTTTCCACTTTTATTAGCAACTTTTTCATTTTATTAGCAACTTTTCCAGTATATTAGCTACTTCTGGCTTTTATTAGCAACTCTGCAAAAACCGGCCCCTGGCTCTTATTTGCGAGTTTTCCATTATATTGATGGTGTATAAAAGTATGTGTAAGACCTTTTTCTAGACAAATAAAAAAGGACAAAGTACCCTCTGAGTTATCACCACAATAACCTTAGGAGAGGAGCACTTTATCCATGCCCCATTTTAACATAGACGACCTTGATTTTGCCAATATCCTTAAACTTTCTATGCAGGACCTCCTTAAAGAGAAAGCAGAAAATATCTTGCGTGAAGAGATAAAGAATGTCCTAGAAAATGAGCCTGTCGGCGAAGAAAACTCACGTAATGGGTATTATTCACGGACTCTTGACACCATTTATGGCCGGATTGAGGATCTGGCAGTTCCCCGTGATCGTAAGGGCGATTTTACTACCCAAATGTTCGAACCCTATAAAAGACGTATGGTGGCCGTAGATGAACTCGTTGTCCAGCTCTATCAACATGGAGTTGGTGTTCGGCAGGTTGGGCTGATCATGAAAAGTTTGCTTGGTGAACAATATTCCCCAGGGACAATCTCCAATATCACTTCGGCTGTTATGGAGGACGTTATTGAATGGCAGAATCGGCCTCTGAAGGAACGTTACTGTGCTTTATTCCTTGATGCGCTATTCGTAAAAGTCCGCAGAGATACTGTAGGCAAAGAGGCTGTTTATATTGTTTTAGGTATCACTCCAGAAGGCCATCGGGAAATCCTTGGATTTTATGTAGGCGGAGTGGAATCATCAAACGGCTGGCAGGAGATCCTTCTGGACTTACGTAAAAGAGGCGTCCAGGAAGTTTTAGTTGGCGTATTTGATGGACTTCCAGGTCTCGAAGAGGCCTTTAAATCCATTTTTCCAAAAGCTGATGTTCAACGCTGCGTTGTTCATAAGGTACGTTCCACTATGAATAAAGCACGAAAAAAGGATCAGGCAGAGCTAAGCTTGGATTTAAAAAGAGTATACACTTCAAGCACATTCGAAGAAGCAGAAAAAGTGTTGAAAGAGATTAAGGAGAAATGGAAAAAGACTTATAGCAGGGAACTGGCCTCATGGGAAGAGGACCTCCCAGTCCTCCTAACTTTTTTACACTACCCTGAGGAAATCCAAAAGTATATATACACAACAAACCTAATTGAGCGTACCAACAAGGAAGTGCGTAAAAGGTTAAAGGCAATGAACAGCTTACCTAATATTGAAGCAGCCGAGAAGATTATATACCTTACTTCTATCGATTATAATGATCGATGGGCAAGAAGGAAACTCGGTGGATTCGGCTTGGCCTATGAAACAATATTGAACATGTTTGATGAGCGATATCCAAAGTCATAAAACGCATAGTCAGGGAGTCAGGCAGCCTCGGCTGCCTGACTCCCCCCCTAAACTAAATATAACGATAACTCATGAAGTGCATATGCTTACACATAATTCTTGACGGAACCATTATATTTGCGACTCTCCGACTTTATTTGCGAGTTTCCCCTATATATTTGCGACTCCGTGCTTTGCCAGCTGCTCCTCCCCCAGCACCTCACCCATTACAAAACACCCTACCCTTCCACACTCCGCACTCCCGCCTTCACTGTCACCAGATTCCCCATCCTGTAAAAGACGATACTGCCCAATGACAGCCCCGCGATCATCCAGAAGGCAATCTGCCCTCCGGTCTGGCCGAGCAGGAAGCCGCCGAGGATCGGGCCTGCGAAATGGCCGATTTTCCGGAATTGGCTGGCCCCAAAGTAGGTTCCTCTGTTCGTATCGTCTGCCAGCTGGTCAATCATGATGCTGCTGGAAGGGAAGATCAGGATTTCCCCGATTGTAACGATGAGCATGGCCAGGATGCCAATGATCCAGCCGTTTGTAAAGCTGAAGCATACCAGTCCAAGCGATAGAAGGACAGAGCCGCACATCATCACCTGCAGCGGCTGGGATTTTTCAGCAAAAGAGCTGATCGGCAGCTGCAGGATCACCACCATCACAGCATTGATGGAAAGCAGGCTTGAGTATACAACTATGCCATTGGCCAGTTCGTTTTCCAGAAATTGCGGGAGGGTTGAGTCAATCTGGGCATAGCCGAAATTGATCAGAATGCTTCCCAGTATCAGGAAGAGCAGTGCTTTGTCCCGTCTGACCACACGGATCGACTCCTTGAAGGTCGCCCCCTTCTTGGCAGGATCTGCTGTTTTTTTAATCTTATATCTGGCCAAAAATACTGCCAGAAATATTCCATACAGCAGATAGATCGTCCCGGTTATCACAAATGTGCTGTCTGCGGAAACAGCAGCCAGATAGGCGCCAAGCAGCGGGCCGGCAGATGCACCGACATTGATGGCGGTATAGCGGAGCGAAAAGGCCTTCATCCGGTATTTCTTGTCTGTCAGGTCCGCTATAAGCGCCTGAGAGGTCGGCTCAAAAAAGGAGCTGCACAAGCCGTTTAAAGCATTCAATATGACAAATAAGGCCGGTGAATCAGCCAGGGCAAACCCGTAAAAAACGAGGCACCACATCATCAGGGCACTCAGCATGACGGGCTTTCGGCCAAATCTGTCCGAAAGATAGCCGCCTACAAAGCCGCCAATGGTCCCGGTCAGCGGACTGATCCCAATGGTCAGGCCGATCAAAAGCGGGTGGAGGTCCATTGTACTGGAAAGGTAAATGGCGAGAAAGGGCAGCGTCATAAAGGAAGCGCCTCTTGCCAGTACCGTCCCTCCCAGAAGGACCCATACCACTGGATGGAACTGCTTAGCATATAACTTCAGTCTGTTCATTTTCATAGCCTTCTTTTAGTAAATTTTGTGATTTCTAAATTTTATCAAAGCAAAAGCAGATACACTATATAAATTTATATAAAAAAACCGAACCCATCCGGTCCGGTCTATGTTCTCGGCAATATTAAAATTTCAACCCGCCTGTTTTTGTCACGGCCTTCTTTTGTGTCATTGGAGGCGGCCGGCTGGAATTCGCCGAATCCTTTCGCACTGAAGGCCCGGGCGTCCAGGTCTTTGTTATGCAGCAGGATTTTCATGAAGTTTACGGCTCTCATGACGCTTAATTCCCAGTTGGATTCAAACTCGGAGTTTTTGATCGGCATATTGTCTGTATGGCCGCTGATGATGATATTGCGCGGCGGGTCCATGACGAGCAATTCGCCGATTTCGTCGGCGATCGTCAATTCGCCTGACCTCACTTCAGCGCTTCCGGAAGCGAAAAAGACGTTGTCCCGGATCGTTACAAGCAGTCCTTCATCTGTCAGCGAGGTCTCAAGCTTGTCTGTGAGGCCATTGTTTTGAATATAGGTTTTCACCTTTTCTTCGACTTCCTTGAGTTCCTGCTTATCTGTGAGTTTCTGGATTTTGCCTTCTGCTTCCATATCGTTCTGGCCTTCTTCTAAAGTGCCGGCAGCAGAGGCCTTTTCTACTTCGTCTTTGTTTTCGGTATCGGCCTTGTCGGCTGACTGCATGGCGCCATCCGGCATCGGGCTCGGGAAGTCGAAGAAGCCGGTCCCGCCATTGAATGCATCATTGAAGGCCTTTGACAGGGCCTCGAATTTCCGGGCATCCACTGAGCTCATCGCAAACAGGACGATGAAAAGGGCAAGCAGGAGCGTCAGGATGTCAGCATAGGGAATCAGCCAGGACTCGTCAACATGCTCCTCATGATGCTCCTTTTTCTTCCTCTTACTCATTTGCCTTCACTTCGCTTTCCTCGAGGAATTGCTTCCTTTCCCCTGAAGGCAGATAAGATGCCAGCTTTTGCTCGATGACGCGCGGTGCTTCTCCTTCCAGGATGGAGAGGACCCCCTCGATCATCATATATTTCAGCTTTGACTCCTGCTTTGATTTGCGCTTCAGTTTGTTGGCAAAAGGATGCCAAAGCACGTATCCAGTGAAAATCCCAAGCAGGGTTGCCACAAAGGCTGCACTGATGGCATGTCCGAGGGCGTCGGTGTTCGTCATATCCCCCAGGGCGGCAATCAGTCCGACAACCGCACCAAGCACACCAAGTGTCGGTGCATATGTACCGGCCTGTGTGAAAATGGCTGCTCCTGAAAGATGCCTTTCTTCCATTGACTCGATCTCTTCAGAGAGTACATCCCTGATATAATCGGCACTTTGACCATCCACTGCGAGCGAGAGGCCGTTTTTCAGGAAAGGGTCTTCAATCTCGTTTGTTTTGGCTTCCAGTGCAAGAAGGCCTTCCTTCCTCGCCAGCTGTGCCCACTCTGAAAACATTCTGATCAGTTCTGCCGGCACCATTTGTTTTCTTTCTTTGAATAATATGCCGAAAAGCTTTGGCACCTTTTTCAGCTCATTCATTGGAAAAGCGATGGTAACTGCAGCTATAGTTCCAACGATGATGATCAGGATGGCAGCCGGGTTCACCAATGCTGAAGGATGCACCCCTTTCAGCACCATACCGACCCCTACGCCAATGATTGCCAGAATAACCCCGATTAATGATGATTTATCCATATACGTCACCTGTCTTAATAAAATGTCTATTTCTATTTATTTCGACAGGGACCCTCATTTATTTAGGACATTCCTAATATTAATCTGCAATTCTTTTACTTTTAAAATAAAATCGCCACAATAACCAGGTCCATATACCTACTATTTGGCTGTTTCTCTTTCTTCATCATAGCCTTTGATATAAAAACCGTCCTCTTTATTCCATTCTGCATAATAAATATCTTCTGCTCTTTCGTACCCCAGCTTTTCAATTTCCGAGAGAAGCCAATCAGTGGTTTTTCCTGCAAAATTAAGATTTTCCTTTTCTATGGCTCCTTCATCGATCAGCAGAATGCTAATTTCCTTGGAAGGCGGCTTTATATCCATCATTTTAGCTGTCGGCGGCTCTGCATCAGCGTTCTTCATGACGCTGAGCGTTCCTCCTGTTTCCAGGATGGCATACTTCACATCACGAAGTGAAAACACCCCCTTGCCCCTGAGCATCGAGAGCAGCTGCTCCAGTTCCATATGGTTTTTATCCATCGCTTTAATATTAATATTGCCGTTCTCAATAAGGAGGGCAGGCTGCCCTTTAATGGGTGCCCGAAGATTATCCTTCCGCTGGACGAGAATTTCAATCGCATAGATGAGGACAGCCCAGACGGCGAAGGTGAACAGAATATGTAAAATAGAGACTTTGCTGTCGTACAAACCTTCCTCAAGAATCCCTCCAAGGACCAATGCATAAATAAAATCGAATGGAGTTGCCTGTGCCATCTCCTTTTTTCCCAGCACCCGCATGATAACCAGCAGGGATATCAGTCCCAGCAGGAGCTTGATTGCAATCGATAAATACACGGACCAACCCTCCCATTTTTATTCTATTCCAGTCAATTCCCAACTCTGAATTTCGGCAAAACATTCTAACCAAAAAGGGGAGAATTTCCTCATGCTATTCGTGCAGGGTGATTTTAAAAGAAAAAAAGCCCCTGACACAGGAGCTTTCAATCAACTAATTTATGATGAATTTTATCTTCATAGTTTTTAAATATCGAGGAGTTTGTGCTTGCCCGCCTTTTAGACATCATGCTGTTGAATTTCAGCAGCTTCTGGTTCAGCTGCTTCTGAAGATCTTTCTTTTCTGCAGGGTCTTCGCATTTTTTTATAAGATCCTCGATGGTGGCCATTTCCTGCTTCACAGCATTGTCTTCTTCTGTATAGCCTGCATTTTTCATCATTCTGTAAGCCATGCGCAAATCGTCAGGAACATGGGAGAGCTCATCATGCGGAAGCGGTTTTCCAAAGCCGGGAAGGTTTTCAAATTCGCCTTCTTTATAGCCTTTCTTGATCCGTTCTTCTGAAATGATTCCAAAAAAGTCCATCTGCGGCCTCCTTTCAATCCTTTCCTTTATTATAAAATGCCTTTCTCTCTATTTGAAAGCTGATGGCATTATATCCCACTAGAGCAAAAGGTTTGAAATGTGCCATTTCAGGTTATTAAACGAACAAAAAAGAGAAAAGGAAGTGCACCTATGTTTACTGGGGGAATTGCTTTCACTTTAATATCCTGCGCCTTTTTTATGGCGATCGTTGCCTGGATTTCGTATGTGAAAACGAAAGGGGCAGTCAGCGATTCTACAGGATATTTCCTGGCAGGGAGGGGACTGACAGGGGGCTTCATCGCCGGATCGCTATTGCTGACAAACCTGTCGGCCGAGCAGCTGATCGGCCTGAATGGACAGGCCTACCGGACCAATTTGAGCAATATGGCCTGGGAAGTTACCGCTGCTTTTGCCATCATCTTCATGGCTGTTTATCTGCTGCCAAAGTATTTGGGCGGAAACTTCACGACACTGCCTGAATTTTTAAGCAAGCGCTTTGATGAAGGGGTGAGGCGCTACACCGTCATCCTGTTCATGCTTGGCTATATCCTTGTTACTATTCCATCCATGCTTTATTCGGGGGCATTGGCTGTGCTGCAGCTGTTTGATGTGCCGTCCCTGTTGGGCATTACATACCAATCTTCTGTTTGGCTCGTCATCTGGATCATCGGCATCATCGGAGCCATTTACGCCATCTTCGGCGGACTGAAGGCTGTTGCTGTTTCTGATACATTAAACGGGATCGGCCTTCTAATCATCGGTATTCTGATCCCGGTTCTTGGGTTTTTCGCCCTTGGTGACGGCAATTTCTTCAGCGGCCTGAAAACCATTGCCACTGAGCATCCTGAAAAATTGAACAGCATTGGGACAAAGGAAGATTCTGTTCCATTCGGCACCATTTTTACCGGGATGATTTTTGCCAATCTCTTCTACTGGGCTTCTAATCAATATGTCATCCAGCGTACATTAGGCGCGAAAAACCTGGCTGAAGGCCAAAAGGGTGTTATGATTTCAGGCTTCTATAAGCTGCTTGTCCCTGTTTTCATGATGATTCCCGGCGTTATCGCCTTTCATCTTTACGGCAATTCGCTGAAATCAGTCGACCTTGCCTACCCAACCCTGATTTCAGATGTGATGCCCGGCTATCTGTCCGGATTTTTCCTTGCGGTCCTGCTGGGAGCCGTGTTCAGCTCCTTCAATTCATTGCTGAACAGCGCCGCCACCCTTTTTGCACTGGATATCTACAAGCCAAGGATCAATCCTAATGTGAGTGATGAAAAGCTGATCAGCATCAGCAAATGGTTCGGAACCATTCTCGCCATTGTCTCTTTATTCATCTCTCCGATGCTGATGAACGCATCTGACGGCCTTTGGGACCTGATCAGAAGATTCACTGGATTTTTCAACATACCGATCATCGCCATCGTACTCGTCGGTATTTTCTCGAAATATATCCCGGCACTGGCACCGAAAGTAGTCATCATTTTCCATGTGATAGCTTATTATATGCTCGTATGGGGCACTGACCATCTGTTTGGCTATACGGTGCCGATCCACTTTATCCATATCTATGCCATCCTGTTTGCTGTCGAAATCCTGATGATGATCATTATCGGAAAAATAAAGCCGAGAGCCTCTGCCTATCATTTCCGTGCAGATGCCCAGGTGAATATGGTTCCCTGGAAGGGCGTCATTCCGGTTTCCATCATTCTTCTCTCGCTCGTCGCTTTTACGTATATCGTCTTTTCAAAAATCGGCCTTGCTTATGAAGCTGCTGTCGTTTCCCCAGCCTTCTGGCCAGCAACAGTTGCCATCTTGATCATTGCCGGCATCTTCATCTATCTGTCCATGAAATACTGGAACAGAAAATATGCTTCCTATCTGGAAGGCCAGAACACAGAAGGCGCCACACAGGTCAAAAGAACAGGTTCAGGCTTGAACCCGCTGATTGTGAATGCCAAGCAGAGTACGGTTAAAGACTAGGCAGCCTGCGTTCCGCAGTTCATATATCAAGCTGAAAGACCCGCTTTAAGGAAGGCGGGTCTTCTTTTTTTGGATACCACTGTTCCCTGCTGCATTCCTATACCAGCAGCTCCAATTTATATTTTCCCAATCATATTCGGGTCGCTCATCATCCCCTGCTGGCCCGGCATCCAGTTGGCAGGTGTGCCTTTGCCAGTCTGTTTTGCATATTGGAGGGCCTGAAGGATGCGGACATGCTCATGGAGATTGCGGCCGATATTGCCGGGATAAATCAGTTTTGCCTGGATGATCTGCTCCGGGTTCAAGAACACAGATGCCCGGAAGGACGCACCTGAATTTTCATCAAGCACGCGGTATGCCTTGCTGATGCTGTGGGTCCGGTCGCTCAGGAGCGGGAAGGTCACATGCTTCAGGGAAGGCGATGTTTCTTTGAACACTTTGTGGGAATAGACGCTGTCCGTGCTGATGGCAAGGACTTCCACATTCATGTTCTTTACATAAGGATAAATAGCGGCGACCGCCGCCAATTCTGTCGGTCAGACAAAGGTGAAATCACTGGGGTAAAAAAACAGCAGCACCCACTGGCCCTGGAAATCCTGCAGGCTGACCTTCTGGATTCCCTGGTCAATCACAGCATCCGCTGTAAACAGCGGGGCTGGATCCCCTTTTGAAGCTGTAAAAGGCATGGGCTGTTTGGCCAGATCCTCCGCCTGGAACGCTTCCCGCATATGCACCGCTCCTTTCTAATTTGCTATATATCAATATAGATATGCACTTCCTGCAAAAGCTGAACAAGTTTTGCGCACATATCCGGCGGCCGGGGCGGGAAAGCTACGGAAAGAACCGATTTCCACCTATGAAAGGAGACGATCTGCTTATGTCACGCGGAGAGCATTTTGACCATAAACGAAAAGGGCATCCCGGAAAATTCCCTGAGGGGACGCTAGTGGAAAGGCACTCTAAGGACGCGATTGAGGATGAAGAATTCATCGTCGTCCAGGAAGCCTTCAAAAACCGGATCGAAGAAGAAGATTAAACATAAGGGGAGGCAGTCCTCCCCTTATTTCATTATTCCTTCCTTCAGCCAGGCCGCACAATTTTCAATATCCTTTGAGAATACCCTGTCTTTTGTAATGGATGGGACGATTTCCCTTGCTTTTTCGTAGATTTTTCTTGTTTTAGAGGCCATTTTTTCAACACCCCTGAACTCGGCTGCCTGCATCGCGCAGATCAGCTCGATCGCCAGCACCCGGGTCGCATTCTGGATGATCTGCCACGCATGGCGGGATCCAATCGTCCCCATGCTTACATGATCCTCCTGGTTGGCGGAGGACGGAATAGAATCAACGCTCGCCGGATGTGCCAGCGTCTTATTTTCCGAAACCAGAGAGGCCGCACTGTATTGCATGATCATCGCACCTGACTGCAGGCCAGGCTCCGGACTTAAGAAAGCAGGCAGGTCACTGAGCTGTGGATTGACGAGGCGCTCGATTCTTCTTTCCGAAATATTGGCCAGCTCCGCAACAGCAATTTTCATAAAATCCATCGCAAACGCAATCGGCTGCCCATGAAAATTCCCGCCGGAAATGACCTTTTCCCCCTCATCAAAAATCAGCGGATTATCGGTCGCCGCATTCATTTCAATCTCCAATTTTTCTTTTACATAATCGAGCGCCTGCCAGCTTGCCCCATGAACCTGGGGGATGCACCGGAGAGAATAGGCATCCTGGACACGCAGCTCACCTTGAACGGTCGTCAGCCTGCTACCGGCCAGATAATCCCTCATCCGAGCGGCTGTATCTATCTGCTGCTGGTAGCCGCGGGCCTGATGGATTCTTTCATCAAATGCGTCTGTGATGCCGTTTAGGCCCTCCATCGTCATTGCAGCGATCATCTCACTTTGAAAAGCCAGCTGCTCGGCTTCCAGATAGGCGACCGCCCCCATGCTCGTCATCGCCTGGGTGCCATTGATTAGGGCAAGCCCCTCCTTCGCCTCCAGATGGAACGGAGGGAGTCCGGCAGATTCGATGGCCTCTGATGAAGGCATCCTCTTTCCTTTATAAAAAACCTCCCCCTCACCGATCAGAGCAAGAGCAAGATGGGACAATGGTGCAAGATCCCCGCTCGCCCCAAGTGACCCTTGCTGCGGAATGACAGGATGGATTTCTTCATTTAAGAAAGTGAGCAGCCTTTCAACCAGCTCCGGCCTTACACCTGAAAATCCTTTCAAAAGCGCATTAGCCCTCAGTAGCAGCATCGCCCTTGAAACAGACTCCGGAAAAGGCTCCCCCACCCCGCATGCATGGGAACGAATCAGATTCAGCTGAAGCGCCTTTACATCCTTCTGGTTAATGAGCACATCGCTGAACTTCCCAAAGCCGGTGTTGATGCCATAAATGACCCTTTCTTCTTCAACAATCTTCCGGACCGCCTCATGGCTTTCCTTCACCCTCTCCATACTACCTGCTGATGCTGCCGCATGCTCTTTTTCAAAAACAATTACCTTTACCTGTTCCAATGTCAATGTGCTGCCTGTCAATTCAATCATGATCTTTCCCCCTCAGCATATTAGCGAAATAAAGAAGAGGCTGCCATCAAACCAGGGGTTTGACATGCAGCCTCTTTCGAAAATTATAAGTTGATGTGTTTTTTCTCTTCATTGCGCATCATCCATTATGATTTATTTATTCTATTCTTCATTGTATGAATAAAATTTTTATAGTGTCAACAGATTTTTACCATATTTTAACATATTAGATTGGCAGATGATTAGCATGGTAGCGGGGTGAAGTTTTTTGGCAGCGGACTGTTTTGTGGCTTTTCGGGTGGATGAATGATTGAGTTGGTAGATTATCCGCTCAATTGGTTAAATTAATCGCTAATTCGGTAGATTAATGCTCTCAATCGGTAGATTAATTCGCTAGTTCGGTAGATTCCCCGCCTCCCAGAGCTCTCTCCCTTCATCCGCACACCTCATTAACCACATTACCGGATCATCCTCCGCCTCGAAATCTCCGCCCAATCAAAAAAACCGCTTCTCAGCGGTTTTTTCAGTCGATATCCTTCTTATTTTTCCCTTTTACAAAGATATAGGCCAGATAGGCGATATACATGGGTGCTGCAATATAGATCAGGTAGGGAAATTGGCCGTATGTCCCTTTGTAGATCAGATACAGAAGGCAGCCGAGAAAGATGGTGACGATGGTGCCGTATTTCGGAAGCGGGACTTCCTTCAGGCTTGGGATCCTGATTTTCGAGACCATTAGAAAGCATAATGCGGTAAAAATGACAGTCGTGACGATATTCGGGATTTTGTCCCCGAACAGCGTGAGGAGTGCCATGATGCCTCCTGCGGCTGTGATCGGGACGCCGACGAAATAATTCATGGACGATTTTGGGGAACTGATATTGAACCTGGCCAGCCTGAATGCTCCGAAGAGAGGGAAAAGGCCGGCGATGGCAAGGCCAAGAAGGTCGAATTGATAGAAATATGTATAATACACTAAAAAGGACGGCGCCACTCCAAAAGTGACGATGTCTGCGAGCGAGTCGAGCTCTTTTCCGAGCGCGCTGTCAGCCTTCAGCATCCGGGCAAGTCTGCCGTCCATGCTGTCGAGCATCATGCCGATCAGAATGAGGATCGCCGCATTTTTGAATTGGCCGTTCGCTGCAAATCCTATAGAGAGGAAACCGCAGTACAGGTTTCCTTGAGTGACCAGATTGGGGATAGATTTCGTAAATCGTAATCGCACAGGCTTCCATCACACTCCAGCAACATAATATGTACGCGGGTGCCAGGCACTAGTCTCATGCCTGGCACCCGCAGCCGTTACAGCCATTATACCACTTCAATGCGGCAGGGAAGAAAAAAACCGGGCAGAAAGTTTGTCTTTCCCTTTACCCGCAGTCCTGAACGGCTAACCTCAAGCCGTTTGCAACTGGTCTATAACTGGTATAGGTGCCTGTCACCTTCTCTGCCTTCTCTACCTTCTCTCCCCTCCCTCCATCATCTCGAAAAAGCCGGGAACTTCCTCAAGTTTGTTGTCGCGGAGCTTGCGGAGGACGGCTTCACGCAGCTCCTGCTCGAGGTCCTCCCGGTTTTCCTTGCCTGTCTGGTATAAGGATTTTTTGATTTTAGGCTCGATGGCCTTCATGATTTCCTCTATTTCCTGCTGTGACAAATTCATGCTTTCACCCTTTGTCTTTTTCAATCTGTGCGATGCTTCGGGAAATGTCCTCCATTTTCATTTTCAGCTGTTCGAACCGGTTTTCATAGCGGTGCAGCAAATACATGGTAATGGCAATGGGGAATCCGAAATTGCCGATGATCTGCAAAAGATTCAGCTGTTCAAACATTGTATTTCCTCCTTATGGTTTCAATCGCTTTATTTTTGGTCTTTGATACTGCCTGCGGGCTGATGCCGAGCAATCTCGCTGTTTCGGCATCAGGGAGGCTGCGGACAAATGAGTAAAAGAGAATTTCCTGCTGCCTTGGTGTCAGTTCTTTGATGATTCTGGCGAGCCGGGGATCGGCTGTGTAATCTTCCAGCCTTCCGGAGGGGATTTCCATGAAAGGCTGGAGCGCCGTCTCATCTTCGAGGAGCTGTGTCAGCGGTTCTGCGCCGCTCTCTGCTTCTGCTGCAGGCCGATCCAGGGTGAGCTGATACCTGGCGCGCAATTCCCGCGCCTTCATGTCGAACTTCCTTGACTCATAATATATAGTCTTATTTAAATAAGAAACGAAGCGGATATGTCTGAAGTACCTTTTAAAGGCTGCTTCGAGCCGGGCTTTATTTTTCTCATGGGGATCATCCAGATAAGTCTCATACAGCTTTTGATGCTCTTCCTGCCTCAAAAATTCACGAACCACCAAACTTGGCTCCCTGCCTTCCATTTTGCCACCTCCATCTTTAGAACGTATGTTCTGTTTTTGGGTTAAAAAAAGGAGAACAAGCTTGCCTGTTCTATTTTATAAAGTATAAAAATGAGGAAAAAAAACAACCTGTCCTGCATTATTTTAACATCCCTGCCCCTTTTTTATAAGGGTCTTTGGTGCCAGGCACTGATATTTACTGTATATCCTTTTTATCGGGTTCCCATTCCGTTTTGTCCATTACAATTTTTCCTGCGTTTCCGTTATACTTATAGAGGAAGCACAGATTTGAAAGGAGCTTTACATGAAATCACTCGTACTTGCGGAAAAACCGAGCGTGGCCCGGGAGATTGCCCGTGTGCTCGGCTGTACGCAGACACATAAATCTTATATAGAAGGAAATAAATACATTGTCACTTGGGCCCTCGGCCATCTGGTTGAGCTGAAAATGCCTGAGAATTATGATACAAAATTCAAGCATTGGAACCTGGAAGACCTGCCGATCATCCCTGACCGGATGGGGCTTAAGGTCATGAAGCAGACGAGCCACCAGTTCCGGGCCATCGACACGCTTTCCAAGCGGAAGGACATCAATGAAATCATCATCGCGACTGATGCCGGACGTGAAGGTGAGCTGGTAGCCCGCTGGATTCTCGAGAAGATTTATTGGAAAAAGCAGGTCAAGCGCCTGTGGATCTCCTCTGTCACAGACCGTGCGATTAAAGAAGGCTTTCAAAGCCTGAAGCCCGGGGATCAGTTCCTCGCCCTTTACGATTCAGCGGTATGCCGCGCTGAAGCGGACTGGCTGATCGGATTGAATGTGACACGTGCCTTGACGACGAAATATAATGACCCGCTGTCTGCCGGGCGTGTGCAGACACCGACGCTTGCCCTGATCATGGAAAGGGAGAAAATGATCCAATCCTTCACACCGAAGGAATACTGGACGATTTCCGCCCAGGTTGGGCCGTTTAAGGCAGACTGGGAAAAGAACGGCGAGAAAAGGACTTTTTCTAAAGAAACAGCCGAAGCCATCGTGGCAAAAACCGATTCAGCAAAGGCCGTGATCCAGTCCATCAGCCGCAAGGAAAAAAGCGAGCAGCAGCCGCTTCCTTATGATCTGACCGAGCTGCAGCGGGATGCCAATAAGCGCTTCGGTTTTTCGGCGAAAAAAACATCCAATGTCCTGCAGAGATTGTATGAGCAATACAAGCTCGTCACCTATCCAAGGACAGATTCCCGCTACCTGACAAAGGATATGGAAGCAACGATGCTGGACCGCCTCCATGGAATCGCCTCAGGCTACAGGGATGAAGTGAAGCCGCTACTGGCGAAAAAAGGGAAGGTCCTTGCCAAGCGCGTGTTCAACAATGAAAAGGTGACCGATCACCATGCCATCATCCCGACCGAGGAGCGCCTTCATCTGAGCGACCTGGACAGTGATGAGAAAAAGCTGTACGACATCATTGTCCGCCGCTTCCTGGCCCTTTTCCATGAGCCGTACAAATATGAAACCATTCAAGCTTCCTTTGATCTGAACGGCGAAATCTTTTCAACAAGAGAAACCGCCGTCATTGAAGAAGGCTTCCGGCAGGTGACAGGCAAGGGAGAAGAAAAGGAATTGAAGCTGAATCTCTCTTCCCTCTCAAAAGGCCAGACCTTGACGGTAAAATCAGTTTCTTCCGAGCAAAAACTGACTGAGCCGCCTGGTCGCTATACCGAGGCCGATATTTTATCCCAAATGGAGAAATACAGCCTCGGGACACCGGCAACAAGGGCAGAGATCATTGAACGCCTGCTTACGACCGAAGCAGTTGAACGCCAGAACGGCGGACGCCTCCACCCTACAGGGAAGGGCAAGCAGCTGATGGACCTTGTGAACGAGGATCTTAAATCACCTGAGCTCACAGCCAAATGGGAGCAGGAGCTTGAAGCGATCGCGCGCGGAAAAGCGAGCCCGAAGGAATTCCTGAAAAAGATCCGCCAGCAGACACAGCAGCTGGTATCCGAAATCAAGACGAGCGATAAATCGTACAGAGCCCATAATCTGACCGGCTCAAAATGCCCGGAATGCGGCTCCTTCCTGAAAGAGCGCAATACGAAAGACGGCAAAGTGCTCGTCTGCTCTGACATGGAATGCAGCTACCGGAAGCGCAAGGATCCGAAGCTATCCAACCGCCGCTGCCCGCAGTGCCATAAAAAAATGGAGATCCACAACGGCAAGGCCGGCACCTACTTCCAGTGCCGCCCGTGCAATGTTGTAGAGAAGGCGCAGGATAAAAAGAAAGCTGTCAACAAGCGGGAAGAACGCAAGCTTGTGCAGAAATACAGCAAAAACGAAGAATCCTTCGGAACCAGCCTCGGCGATCTGCTGAAAGCGGCCATGAAGGACGAAGATTGATAACAGGACCCCGGCCGGCAGCGGCTGGGGTCTTTTTATGGGCTGAAGGCTGAAGGCTGCAGGCACGTTCCCGACTCCCCTTGCTTCCCGGAACAGGCAGTTTTGGCGTCACATAAGAATTTATCATGCCCCTCCGAAGCTTTCGGAGGGGGGTTCCGAGAGATTTATAAATAAGCGGACAGGTTCCCAAAGATGTTCCGAATGCCTCGGAAGGCTTTTGCCCGAAAGGCCATTCGTTCAGAGGGAGGCTCCGAAACTTTCGGAAGGCGCCATAGCACTAGAGAGAGTGCCTGGCACCTTAAAAAGACACTTTCCCTCTATTTGTCCATTTGCCGTGCCTGACATACTCCTGCTTCGCACCATATGTTGCCTTATAAAACTTTGTTATCTCTCCCTCTCTTCAAAAGAAAATTCAGCACTCATGCACCTGTCATTTTTTTCAAAAAGGTAGTATGATAGCGATATTGACCAGAGAAGTGAGGATTTCAGCATGAGAATCAGAGATTGGGATTTTAATCTGAAGGTGCGCCTGTTCGGCGAATCTTTGATGAATATTACGTTTTGGATGTTTTTTCCGTTTTTGACGATTTATTTTGCGGAGGCGTTCGGCAAGGATAAGGCCGGCCTTCTGCTTATTTTATCGCAGGTGTTTTCTGTATTGGCGAACCTGCTGGGCGGCTATTGCGCCGACCGTTTCGGCAGGAAGACGATGATGGTGCTGTCGGCCTTCGGGCAGGGGATCTGCTTTATCCTGTTTGCCATTGCCAGCTCCCCTGCCATCGAATCCTATTGGCTCGGCTTTATCTGCTTCACCTTTGTCGGAGTGTTCGGCGCCTTCTACTGGCCGGCAAGCCAGGCGATGGTGGCCGACGTGGTCGAGGAAAAGCACCGCAGCGATGTGTTTGCGATCTTTTATACTTCCATCAATATTGCGGTGGTTGTCGGGCCGATCCTTGGGGCGCTCTTTTATGTGCAGTACCGCTCACAGCTCCTCTTGATCGCGGGCATTGTCTGCATCCTGCTCGCATTGGTTCTGGCGAAATGGACGCGCGAAACGGTTCCGGAGAATACAGCTGTCGCAGGGGAAAATGATAAATGGTACAGCTTCCTTGGGGCCCAGGTGAAGGATTACGGCATCATTTTCAGGGACAGGACCTTCCTGCTTTTTATCATCGCAGGCGTCCTGGCCGCCCAGACATTCATGCAGCTGGACCTGCTGATTCCTGTTTATACGAAAGAGGCCGTCGACAACCAGTCCCTCTTCAGCATTGGAAGCTGGTCGTTCACTGTCCACGGCGAGCAGGCCTTTGGCGTCCTGCTCTCGGAAAATGGATTCCTGGTGGCATTGTTCACAGTCGCTGTCACTAGATATGCAGCCAAATTTAAAGAGCGGAATGTATTTGTCACCTCTTCCCTTTTCTACGCTGCCAGCATTATTATGTTCGGGCAGACGCAGTGGATCTGGGGCCTGATCATTGCCATGGCCATCTTTACTTTAGGAGAGCTGATGGCGGTCGGGCTTCAGCAGAGCTTTGTGTCGCGCATCGCCCCGGAGCATATGAGGGGCCAGTATTTTGCAGCAGCCAGCCTTCGTTTTACCGTCGGGAAGACCATCGCTCCCATATCGATTCCACTGACCGTCTGGATCGGCTATGACTGGACCTTTGCCATTCTCGCGGTGCTTGCAGTGATAAGCGCATTTCTTTATTGGCTCATGTTTGCCTTATATGAAAAGCAGGAAAAACACCCTGCCAGACAAAACTCGATTTAAGGCCGGCGATAAGCCGGCTTTTTCATTTTTAAAATAACCTGATGGGAGGTATCTCGGTGCTCCCATTGCAGGTTCGTATTAGGGGGCCTTGCATTTTTCCCGTGAAAAAGGAATCAGGCCAAACTGTTTCTTTTTCACGCAGAAACCGATAAAATGTAGAAGAAGATTCTGAAAAAGGAGATACATAATATGAGCCAATTCCTGCAAAATCTCGAAAAATATGCCGAGCTGGCAGTCAAGGTCGGCGTCAATGTCCAGGAGGGCCAGACGCTTGTAATCAACGCAGCACTTGATGCAGCAGAGTTTGTACGCCTTGCCGTTAAAAAAGCCTATGAAACAGGAGCAGCCAATGTGGTGGTCAACTGGTCTGATGATACAGTGACACGCCTGAAGTATGATCTAGCGCCTGAGGAATCTTTTACAGAGTATCCTGAGTTCCGCGCCAAGGAAATGGAAGACCTCGCAGAGAAGGGCGCTGCGTTCATGTCAATCGTATCTGCAAGCCCTGACCTGCTCAAAGGGGTCAAATCCGAGCGGATCGCCAATTTCCAAAAAGCAGCCGGGAAAGCGCTGAGCAAATACCGCCGCTACGCACAGTCTGATAAGGTAAGCTGGACGGTCATCGCTGTCCCATCTGAAGGCTGGGCAGACAAAGTATTCGCAGACGATCCTAAGGAAAGCCGCGTGGAAAAACTTTGGGATGCGATTTTTAAAGCAACGCGCGCAGACCTTGAAGATCCTGTGCAGGCATGGAAGGATCATGACGCTTCCCTGCATGAAAAAGTCGATTACCTGAACAGCAAAGGCTTCAAAAAGCTGCATTATACAGCGCCAGGCACTGATTTGACCATCGAGCTTCCTGAGAAGCATCTGTGGGTCGGGGCAGGCAGCGTCAATGAAAAAGGCCATGAATTCATGGCTAATATGCCGACTGAGGAAGTCTTTACCGTTCCGCTTAAAACCGGTGTCAATGGGCATGTTTCCAGCACAAAGCCACTCAGCTATGGCGGCAATATCATTGATAACTTCACGATTACCTTTGAAAACGGGCGCATTGTGGATGTGAAGGCTGAAGAAGGCGAAGAGATCCTGAAGCAGCTTGTTGAGACAGATGAAGGCTCCCATTACCTTGGAGAAGTAGCCCTTGTGCCGTTCAACTCGCCGATCTCACAGTCCAATCTGCTTTTCTACAACACTTTGTTTGACGAAAATGCCTCTAATCACCTGGCAATCGGAAGCGCTTATGCATTCTGCATCGAGGGCGGCAAAAAAATGTCCTCTGAAGAGCTTGCTGAAAATGGCCTGAACGAAAGCCTTACACATGTCGACTTCATGATCGGCTCAGCCGAAATGGATATTGACGGCATCAAGGAAGACGGACAGTCAGAGCCTGTTTTCCGCAAAGGCGACTGGGCATTTTAATTGATATAACAAAAGGAAGCTGCGGGCCATTTAGGCCTGCAGCTTTTTGCTGTTAACGACGTTCAAATTGACAGGCCCCTCCAGCTGATCCACCCCAACAATCACGTTCTTGGTTGCCCTGTATCAACCATCTGGACGGCCTCGTACTGTTCATCCTTTAAAGCTTCCTAAGCTGAACAGACTTTATTTTTCCTGACTGGTCTGCATACACATCAATATTGTATTTTCCGGCAGCATAGATCGCCAGCACCTCTGTTCCTCTCCTGCTCTCCCTGAACGGCTCGCCGAACATTTTCTTGATATCTGCAAGCGTTGACTGCAGGCGGATTCCGGGAATTGAAACGACAGCTACCTCTTGTGTGGCTTCATCATAAAAATACGTTACTTCCGGATATTTCAGGTACGCATATTTGCCTTTTTTCCCTGCCTCGATAGAAGGGGGGCTCGCCTTTTTGACATCATTGATATTCGTGCCGATCGGATATTGGCTCCCGGTCAGTATGCCTTGGGAGGCTTTATCGATAATGCCCTTTTCAAGCTGAATGTTGTAGAACGGATGATAGTTTTCTTCGGCCGCACTCCAGATTTCAAACCATTTTTCCCCTTCGCCCAGACCGTCCTTCATGTCAGAATCATCGTAGACCGTCTCGCTGACCTGTTTGATTTCCAGCTTTTCCTTGTCGAATGCCCATGTTGAAAAAACCCATCCTTCATTGTCATCAATAGAATTGACTGTCTGGATGTATTCCTGTTTGATTGCTTTGATTTCAGGTCCGAGTATGGACCTGATTCCCTCACCGGACTGGACGATTTTCAGCTCTCCATTCTGGATGCTGTACAGCTCTGCCGAGAACCGGCTGTCCCCCTCAGGCTGGACGATGGCAAGCAGGGTCTTATCACCAAGCTTAAGCGGATACGCCCCTTTTACTTCTTCATTGAAAACAAGCGGCAGGGATGAAAGAATATCCTGCTTAAAGGCAGACTTTGCCCCTTTTTTGGCCATATAGACTGAATAATTCCCTTCATGCACCGTGTCCTGCTTATCTCCTAAAACGCCTGCTTGTTCAAGCTTGACGGTTGTTTCATTTTCCGCATAAATATAGACTTCATAAGCCAGGCCTTCATCAACAGCTTCAATGCGGTAAAGGGACTTTTCCTTAAGCCATGAAGTATCCTTTTTATCCTTGCCTTCTGTCTGGATCGTCAGGATAGCAGAATCGTCTTTCTGTTTCTCTGTTTTGTGCGAAATTTCCTCTGCAAGTGATGTGTGGATCTGATTGCTGCACGCGGCGGTTAACATTGACAGCACCATTAGCATTGCATATATATATTTATTCATCTTATCTCCCACTCATTTTAGCTCGATTTTGATGCCGGCTGACGCTTTTTCCCTGTCATGGCCGGTCACATTTCTAAAGTTTAACAAAGACATTTGTATTCTACAAATCTGTTTTAACTGGTTTTTAAACAGTTTGTAATCTAATTGTAACATAAAACCGGAAACTTTTTTAACCCCTTCTTTTACAGGCAGGTATTTCCATCTTATTTCTTTTTAAAGACTATCTACACCATTCGTTAGGCCGGAAAATTTTATGGGGGCCGACCTTTATTTTTTCTGTCTTCTTGAATATTGCATTAGCCCCTCTTTTGTGGGACGATGGAGGTAATTATGGTGCCGGAGGAGAAGAAGATGATCCATTTGAACATTATAGTTTCCGGAAAGGTGCAGGGAGTGGGGTTCCGCTTTTTTGCACAGAGAAAAGCTGTTCAATACGGCATCAATGGCTGGGTGCGCAACCTGGATGACGGTTCTGTGGAGATCCGGGCAATCGGAGACAAGAAACAGCTGGATTCTTTTATGAGGGATTTGAAGAGAGGCAACCCTTTCTCGGCGATCGATCAGATGCAAGTGGATGAACTGGATGGCCAGGGCGAGCTGTCTTCTTCCTTTAAGATAAAATATTAGTTCATACACAAAAAGACGGGACCAGCAAAAGCTGTCCCGTCTTTTTTCAGGCTGTCTGCCCCATATCTTTCTGTGCTGTCCCGGCTGTCAGCATGCTGATCAGCATGTAAGCGGCAAATGACAGGATGATCGGCATGATGACTGTGTTCATGCCAAAGGCATTCGGATAGTATGTATAAAAAAGAATATACGAGACTACCCCGGTGATCATGGAGGCAATGGCTCCATGCTTATTTCCCCTGCTCCAGTACAGGCCAAGGACGACCGGCCATATGAAGGCAGCCTCAAGCCCTCCAAAGGAAAACAGATTGAGCCAGATGATCAGATCCGGCGGACTGAGCGCCATCAGGCAGACCAGGATCCCGAGGACCGCTGTAACGCCGAGGCTCAGCTTCTTAACCGTCCCTTCACTTGCATCAGGCTTGATATAATTCAGATACACATCCTTCACGACAGCCGAGCTGACGAGGAGGAGCAAAGAATCGACAGTCGACATGATCGCTGCCATCGGGGCGGCCAATACCACCCCTGCCAGCCACGGAGGCAGAACCTCCATCGCAATGAGCGGCATCACCTTGTCCCCCACCTCAATACCAGGCAGGATCGGACGCGCGAACACGCCGATCAGATGCATGCCAAGCATGATGAAGCCGACCACAAAGGTGCCGATGATGATCGCCCTGTGCATGGCCCTGGAGTTTTTGTAGCTCATCGCCCTGACAGTCACCTGCGGCAGGCCGACCACCCCGACGCCGACAAGAATCCAAAAGGAAGAAACATAGAGCGGGGACAGCCCGCCGTCAAAGCCGTACGGCGAAACAAGCCCAGGGTTTTCCGTCCTTAGGTCGGTGATGATATTCCCAATCCCTCCGCCAGCAATAATGACAGCGATCAGAAGGATCAGGGTCCCAACAAACATGATGACTCCCTGGACCGCATCTGTTACAGCCACGGCCCTGAAGCCGCCAATGATGACATACACAAGGACTGATGCGGCGAAAATAAACAAGGCAGTCCCATATGAAAGGCCTGTCAGCGATTCGATCAGACGGGCGCCGCCGACCCACTGGGCCGCCATGGAAGCGAACAGGAAAATGATGATGCTGAGCGCTGACAGCAGCACCACCCACTTGCTCTGATACCTTTCTTTCAAAAAGTCGATCAGTGTGACAGCCTTATACTGCCTGGCGACAATCGCAAATTTTTTCCCGAGCACCATCAGCACAAAATAGCCTGTCACAAGCTGTGACATCGCAAGCAGCACCCAGCCGAGCCCCTGGGTGTAGGCGACACCGGGTCCGCCGATGAAGCTGCTGGCGCTGCCGTAAGTGGCAATCATCGTCATAGCGAGGATGAATCCTCCCAGCTCCCTTCCGCCAAGGAAGTATTCCTGCAGAAAAGAATCTGTCGAGCGGACATGCCTGCTCGCCCAAAAGCCTACCAGGAAAATCGCCACCAGGAACACAAGAAGCGGGATAATGACACCTATATTCATTCCGCCTTCCCCCCTTCTTCACTGTCATCGAAAGGGACTTCTTTAAACAGAAACTTCACGGCTGCCCAAACAAGGACAAACACAACCGCAAATCCCGCCACACAGCTATAGAAAAACCAGGCAGGCAGCCCCATGATATATGTATACTCTTCGACAGGACCTGAGCCCATCCCGTAAGCAAAGCCAAACCACCACAGAAAATTAAAAAGGACAAGACCCATACCGATCCAGGCTTCCCTCTTCGCCACCTTAAAACGGGGATCCTTCCCCCCGGCTTTATTATCCAAGTCCTTCCCTCCTTATCCCATTATCCTTCACAAAAAAATTAAGAATTATTTCCACCTTGATTGTAAACCAAAAACACCGAACCAGAAACAAAAACTTGGTTTCCGTGCCAGGCACCGCTGGTGGACACTTTTGCCCCAATTATCTTTTTGCGGTGCCAGGTACCTTCAGTGGACACTTTGGCTATGTTTGTCTTTTCATGGTACCTGGCACCATCGGTGGACACTTTGGCCACATTGTCTTTTCATGGTACCTGGCACCATCATGCAGCAGCATCAAAAAACAGCCCCCTGCTAGAGGCTGTTTTCATGACGCAGATTCTGCTGTCAGCCTGGGGAACTCGGCAGGCTGCTTTTTTTCTTTTCTGGCCATGCCCACCAGCAGGTAAACCAGGGGTGTATCAATCAGCGCGACAAGGAACTTAAAGGCATATTGTGTTCCGATCATCGCAAGGAGCGCCCCTGCAGGCATGGTGCCGTAAAAAGCGATCAGAATGAACACAGAAGTATCGATCAGCTGGCTTGAGACTGTGGACAGATTATTGCGGATCCACAGTTTCCTGCCGCCATGCTTTTCCTTCAGCTTATGGAAGACATACACATCCAGGTTTTGGCTGACCAGATAAGAAATAAGGCTTGCAATGGTGATGCGGAAGCTTCCGCTTAAAATTGTTTCAAATTCAGCCTGCGCTCCAAAGAATGGCGCTGATGGCAGATGGATCGCTGCAAAAATGAAAACGGCTGACAGGAGCTGTGTTACGAATCCGGCGAGCACGGTCTTCCTGGCAGCTTCTTTTCCATAAACTTCACCGATGATATCAGTAATTGGATACGTAAAAACATAAACAATCACAGCCGCCGGCAGAACAGCCCAGGATCCCAGGCTGAACAGTTTGACGGCAAGAATATTGGATAATATGAGCAGGCCGGCAAATGCGGCATTCAAATATAATAGCAAAACGTCTGTCTCCTTTTAACGGTTGTCGATGGTTTCAGGGTACAGATCGTGATTCATCATCCTGTACTCTGCCATCTTTTCATATTTTGTCCCCGGCTTTCCGTAATTGGTATACGGATCGATGGAAATGCCGCCGCGCGGAGTGAATTTGCCCCATACCTCAATATAGCGCGGATCCATCAGCTCAATCAGATCATTCATGATGATGTTCATGCAGTCTTCATGAAAGTCGCCATGATTGCGGAAGCTGAACAAATACAGCTTCAGTGACTTGCTTTCAACCATCCTCTGATCAGGAATATAGCTGATATAGATGGTCGCAAAGTCCGGCTGGCCCGTTTTCGGGCACAGGCTCGTAAACTCCGGGCAGTTGAATTTCACGAAATAGTCGCGGTTCGGGTGCTTATTATCAAAAGCCTCCAGGATGGACGGCGAGTATTCAAACAAATATTGTGTCCCCTGATTGCCAAGCAAAGTAACATCCTTCAATTCTTCATCTTTTCTTCCAGACATAGAAAAAAGCCTCCTCATATGGTACTGCGCATACAAGAGAGGCTCCTCGATATATAAAAATCAGCCCGAAAAAAATAAAAACCATATCCCCGCGGATATGGCTGATCAATTTTATCAGAACCATAGTTTTTTATAGAGGGTTTGTTGCTATGAACCTCTCCTGCATGATGCAGGAATGTCGTATATTTTTTTGTCCTCTGTAACTATAGTGAAAAAGCCGGATTCTGTCAATACCATGCGCGGGAAGCTTTTCTCTCCTTAACAACCGGCTCTTTTATAAGTATAATAACTTTTATCGCTATACACCTTGGACAAAAAAGAAAGGAATGACCTGTATGCTGAAGGAATTCAAGAAATTTGCCATCAAAGGCAATGTGGTCGATCTGGCAGTCGGTGTGATCATCGGCGGAGCCTTTGGAAAAATCGTCACCTCGCTCGTCAATGATATTGTCATGCCATTTCTCGGACTGCTCACCGGAGGGGTTGATTTTTCCGAGCGGTCTGTAAAAATCGAGGACGCTACCATCAAATATGGTGCATTCATCCAATCTATCATTGATTTTGTCATCATCGCCTTTTCCATCTTCCTCTTTGTCAGGTTCATCAACAGGCTGAAGAGCAGGCATGAACAGGAAAAGCAGGTAGAAGAAGCACCGACCGTCGATGCGAAGGAAGAACTGCTGAAAGAAATCCGTGATCTATTAAAAGAAGAAAAAATGAATTGAAACCTTACCCGATTTTCTGCGTATAAAAGGTAATCAATTCATATGAGGTGAAACATATGTATGCACAAACTGCCAACACCGGCTATCTTCCATCTGTATTAAGAGCCTTTGCCCTGTCACTGGCATTTGCCTTTCTCGGGACGATGGCTGGCGTCTATATCCCTCCAGCGCTGTTTCTGCCGCTCGTCATCCTTGAGCTGGCCATGCTGATCGGAGCGTTCTTCTTAAGAAAGAAAAAAGCAATTTCCTACACTTTTCTGTACAGCTTCACCTTTATTTCGGGGATTACAACCTACCCGATCATTGCGCATTATATTGCGACATCAGGTGCCAATACCGTCCTGATGGCCGTCGGAACAACAGCTGTGGTATTTGGCGGACTTGCTTTTTATGCAACCACAACCAAGCGTGACCTCTCATTTCTCGGCGGCATGCTGATGGCTGCCCTGCTGGCTCTGATCTGCATCTCCATTTTCCATATGATCTGGCCGTTAAGCTCCACAGCTTTGCTCGCTTTTTCCTTTATCGGCGTGCTAGTCTTCAGCGGCTATGTCCTGTTCGACTTTAACCGCATGAAGCAGTACGGAGTAAGCGCTGAGGAAGTGCCGCTCATGGCGCTGAATCTGTATCTTGATTTTATCAATCTGTTTATCAATATTCTTAGGATCTTCGGCATTCTGGCCAGTGATGACTAAGAAAATAATGCGCCTTGATTCTGTAAATGAATCGGGCGCTTTTTCCCGGCAGAGAGTCCCGAAGTCCGGCAGGTTCAGAAACTTTGGCATTTCCTTCAAGCACATCACCCGATCCCCTTTTTTTGCCCATTCCCCCCTCTTCCGTTATGATAGAGCTAAATCTATTAAATTTGTTCTGAAAGAGGGATGGGTATGGATTATAAATTGGAGATCCCCGGTTCGCAGGATACGGTCACTTTGGGTGAAGCAATCAGCGGGCAGGATACGATGCTCGTTTTTGTCCGCCACCTTGGCTGACCAGTCTGCAGAGAATATCTCGCGCAGTTGCGTGAGCGCATAGCAGAAATTGAAGATAAAAGGTTTCACGTGAAAATAGTGGCGCCTTCCAAAGGGGCGTTCATTGAACAGTTCCTGGAGCATTTCGGGCCTTTTCCATTTCCGATCTACGGCGATCCGTCCAGGGCAGCCTACAAAGGAATGGGACATCAGACAATGCCGAAGTGGAAGCTTCTTGCAAAGGCCGGATTTGGGTTTGTCACCGGCCAGGTGAAAGGCTTCATCCCGGATGAAGAAAAACAGAAGCAATTTGTGATGAAATCGATGAAGACGCAGGATGTTTATATCCAGGGCGGTACATGGCTATATTCTTCACAGGGTGAATTGCTCTGGAAGCATATTGATCCTTCACCGGAAAAACATGCCAGCATTGATGAAGTTTTAGCGGTTATTGATAGCCGGGGCTGAGAGCTTCAAAATGACGCTCTCCACATTTGTACGGGTTTACTTATGAGGTACAAAACGTTAAATCGAAGTCACATAAATTTCACAACACAAATCACAGTATATTTGCAGTCAAAAAAGGCTTAGAGTATTTCCAACTCTAAGCCTTTTTTGTAATAACTTGTTACACTAAAGCACCCGTTAGTTTAACAAGAAAAAACGTTTCCTATTTCTGTGCAAAGTGTCATCGATAATTTCTGTATGGAAAGGGTTTGTGGATAGGGTTTGCGTTTTTAAAAAAGAGACTGAATAGTCCTCGATTGCCTCCTTCCAACAGGTTTATTATCTCAATCACCTAATTTTTTTTCAGTTTTGGTCAAGAATTTTTCTAATGCTTCACTGCTATCAATATTCATACGTTCAGCCAAAATAATTAACCACCACATGCATTCACCAATCTTATGTTCAAGTTCGGATGCAGTTTCCCCATTTGTTGGCCATCGACCCTGTTGAGACATTGTTAGACGACCGACCAAACCAGCATCTGTCAAGAAAGCTAAAGCATCTTCTTCTACTGTCCATTCTTTTTCGTGATACTGTCGTTCTAAACGATGGTAGACTTTTCTTAGCTGTATAGAACGTTCAACTGCTTCATTTATTTTCATATATTTCATTTACTCCCTTTCTTTTATAGACATTTATTGTTCACCTGTTTTTGGAATGGAGAAGGTATATAGAAACATATGTTCTCACAAAATTTTAACCTTATTCTAATGAAAACACAACAATAATTTCTTCAACTAACCTGCCCCTTTTGTGAAATAAGAAAAGCCGCCTTGTTTGGCAGCTGGCTTGGGGCATGAGCACCCTGTTTTAATAAGTCATTAAATAGCCATATTCTTTTCCATTTCAACTGTATTAACAGGGTAACCATTAGGATTAGTTATAATTTCTTCTTTAGTAACAATATAACCCATATTCTCGTATAAACTTATATTTTTAGACAATGAAGCACGAACTCGACATTCCATTTTCTTTAGTCCATTTTCATTGGAGTAATTTTCAAGCCACAATAATAATGCCCTTGCAATCCCTTGTCCTCTCGAGTCAGGTGCTACCGATAATCTTGAAAAATATATTGATTCTCTTTTAATAGTAAACCTCAAGGAACCTTTTGGTTCTCCATTTACGATACACAATAGGGCTTTTTTTGTGCCGTTTTTAAGTTCATTAACTAAAACATCCAATGATTCATCTGTTGCACTGGATGGCACTTCAAGGTGTCGATATTCTTCAAACGCCTCTATCATAAGTTTATGAACAATATGCGCTTCCTCCACAGTTGCTAGCCTTATTTCTATATTCATATAACTTCCTCCCTAAATACTCCAAGCAACTATATTACCTTTTACTGAAATAAAACTATCATACAATACATTCAATAAATAGCTTAGTGTAAGAAAGTCTAACAAGGGTTGTTTTTCATAATTCACGCCCTAATACCCTATTCTAACAAACCTTAGTGTTATCAATTTTAAATGGATTTTAAGGTATTAGCTTTTAATTCTTATAAACAAACCTGCCCCGTTTGTTATATAAGAAAAGCCACCTGAATTGGCAGCAATCTGAAGCATAAGCACCCGTTAGACCAATAAAATTACTAAGTCTATTACTACAAATCGGAAGGTAACATTCCATATACAATACTATCTGTCCATTCATTTTTATTCCAAAAATCTTGAAATGAGCTTCCTTTCTCATGCCTATTCGTTCACACAATTTTTGTGAAGCCGTATTCCTTGCATCAAGATTAGCTTGTATACGATGCACATTCAATTCATCAAATAATTTATAAACCAAACTACTTACTGCTTCTGTTGCCAAGCCTCTCCCAGCTACTTCATTTGAAAAACTATAACCAATCTCAACAGTGTCTTTCATATCTGTATACCATACGGATAAATCACCAACTACTTTAGTCTTGTATTCAACTGCCAAACTTAACATTGATTCTTTAGTGAGTACACTGTTTGCTAACTTCTTATTAAATCTTTTCTGCATATCTTCATGAGTCCACTTATTATGTAATAGAAACCTACATATATCATCATTATCATAAATAGCAAATACATCCTGTAAATCAGTACTCTTAAAAGGCCTAATTATTAATCTTTCAGTTGATAATTCCAAGTTGGCTCCCCCTTACATTCATCTACAAAGCATTAATTTCAAAGTATTTAAACCTCCTTCTTAGATTTTATCTTGATTCATATTTCACCGTAAATAAAATCTTCTTTCACTAACCTGCCCCTTTCATACCACAAGAGATTCCATAACAAAAGGCATTAATCCTTTTAGAATCAATGCCTCCGTTTCATTAATAACACTTATTCACAAACTATAAATACTAAGTCGAATAATGCGCTATTTTTCTATATACAAATTTATATATTGTAATTAATCTGGTATTGAGGTGATTATTTTGCACAAAACATTTCAGTTAGTCAAAAAAGTCATAGGCTTGGTTTTTCTAATATTAGTTACAACCTCGCTGATAATGGGGAAGTTTAGTGTCGCTTTAATCTTTTGTTATATAATTATCTCTATACACAATGGAATACTTGGTTATGAATACTTTAAAGCTAACTCTTATAAAAAGGCATCTTTACACTCAGTACTCTCGGTATGTTTTCTTTATATTTTCTTTTCTGTTCTTTAATTGGTTTAAATACTCGGTATATTGTTTATTTAATGTTCAAGCTCTTACTACACAAACCTGCCCCGTTAGTCATATTAGAAAAGCTGCCGCCTCATTTGGAAACTGATCTGGAACATAAACCTCCGTTAGTTTAAGTACTTTCTTTCACAGTCCATTTGAAAAACAATCTTTTCAATATAAACACTCCAATATTATACAAAGGTCTCGTAAAGTGATTATCGGAAATTTAATGAATGCTTTTCCAGAATAAAATAGACATCATACTAATCAATTTATTGTTTTTCTGCGTAATACCATTTTAAATAATACATTATTCCAGACTTATCGACCCAGCTAAAATCTATTAGTTCCTTCTCTAGTGAATGGTGTAGCTCATCTACTGGAATCCACTTTATATCCATAGTATCGTCGCCTTCTTTAACTAAATTACCAGAGGCTTGACATCGAAAATAAGCGCCTAATGAATCTACTGGACCATTTGTCGTTTGATAAACAGCAAAAGGCTTCATAGCTTCAACATTTGAGTCCACATCATTAGTTTCAATTCTAGTTTCTTCCCCAAGAATCTTTGTTATATGAAGTCCTGTTTCTTCGTGCACTTCTCTTTTAAGTCCTTCCATAAATGACTCGAATTCCTCTAATCTTCCTCCAGGTAGCTCATAAGGTGTTTTATTCTCATTAGATTTAACCCTTTTTTGTATAACGATTTCAGTTCCATTTGGTCCATTTCTTTCAATTATTGCTCTAACATTTACATAGATCATACAAGTTCTCCCTCACTTTTCCTCTTCAACTAGACGGCCCGATTGTTGAATACAAGTTAAAACCTCTCTTGAACTAACCTGCCCCGTTTGTTATATAAGAAAAGCTGCCTGGTTTGGCAGCTGATCTATAACATAAGCACCTGTTAGTTCAAGAAGAAATTATGATAATGGAAGAATATCAGACAAATTGATAAATTCTAGTTCAGTTTCAGCCTCTGCTTTCGAACGATATACGGTAAGTTTATCATAGGGTTTCATGTTGTCTTGCCATGTCCCTATATTAATCAGAAAATCTCCTGCGTTTTCAGAAATTATAAAGCACTCTAAATCCCTATTGATATAACAAATTGGTGCGTCATTTTCCGAATCACACTGTTGATAAACAGTTCCGATAAATCCTCCTTTACTATCTTTTGCCATAATATCTACATGTGGAACCGTAAAAAACTCTAAATGCGGAATATCATCGTCAAAGATAAATTGAATAGCATAATCGTTAGCGTATCTTTGATATTCCTCATTTCTATCATGAACACCCATTGAAAAAATGGATGTTCCTGCTGATATAATCTCAGTATCTTCTAAATTAACACCTATGGCTCCAGAGAATGCTGTTCTATCTAGATAAATTTTTCGCATATTCCCCCCATTTAATTTTATTTTAAAGTAAAAGCTCATTACTTTTGTGATTTCTTATTCAACTAACCTGCCCGTTAGTACCAAAAAAACTCAACAAAAAGCTGCCAAAACCCTTTTATTCATGTGATTTAAACTTGCCCAGTTAATCTTATTGTAAATACATGGGTATAGAATGAGGCCATGGCTGGCATTGTCTTTAGACGAATCACTCTAGATAATCACCATTTAGTTAAAATGATTTCTCTGCCCATAAATTCATATATAAGTTTGTAACTGTCACATCAATCATTCCTTCTTCTTCAAAATCAGGAACTAACTCTTTTGGTAACTCCAAATAAAAGCCAAACTCATCTGCATCACTGTAGTTTAAGCCGGAATATTCAGAAGGAATTAGTTCACAAGTATAACCTCTATACGTTGCTTCTGCTTTCGCTTGAAATTTGCTTATTAAACCTTCATTATTATGTTTGTGTTCAACACCTGATATTATTGTTGCACCACCTAAACTAGAACTTCCGCTTGACCTAAAGAACAATTCATATTCATTAGTATTATGAGCGATTACTTTCGACACATAAATTTGGTTTTCTTCATCATCAAAAAGCACTTTTCCTTTGTTTTTATCCAAATTATTCAAATCAATCTCGATTATATATTCTCCTTCAATAGGGTGTGCAATATTGTGATAATTTTCAATGTCATTAGTAAAATAATTTATCCCCTGTGTCCGAAGGTTGTATATATCCACTGCTCGAGGTAAAAACAAAACACCAAGAACTATAATTGCTGCAACCATATATACTGTATTTAGATTTAAAAATCTTTTCATTAAACTCCTCCCATTTCAAATTGTATGGTTTTCGGAATAAGCCAGCCTTCTTTCACTAACCCGCCCCGTTAGCATAAGTAAATCTTTTCATAAACTCTGATATATATTTCTAATATTAATTTAACATATATTCCCAACAACCTTCGTAATTGCAACATAATGCACTCACTAAAATTTTCGCACAAAACTCATTACATACTATGATTTGATATGTGAATTGGGAAAAAGTGAATGACTTAAACTCGCAAATATATTGGTATATCAATAAAAACGCACTGTGAATGATATTGTGAATTCATGTGGGTTTTCCTATGTGTTATATCATGTTTGCACTCCTGGACTAAACCCGTTATCACATTTGGAGGGCGTTATTTTTTTTGCCCAAAAGCAAAATTTGTGCATGCCCGAATTAAAATACTTTATTTGCCTTATGGTTGGCTGTATACTTAACACAAATTATCTGTGTTAAACGTCTGCATATTTTCAGTCTGGCAAAGATCAGGGGGCTTATCATGCAAGAGGCAATTATCGGCAGCATTCTTTCTGCCATGGCAACAGGGGCCGGAGCGATTCCGATCCTTTTTTTCAAAAGCGTCACACACAAGTGGCGGGATGTGCTATTGGCCTATACGGCAGGCATCATGATGGCGGCGTCCACCTTCAGTTTGATACCGCAGGCGCTTGAATCCTCCAATATGATTGTTCTGACCATCGGTCTCCTCCTGGGGACGTTTGTGCTGAACTTTCTGGAAAAGCATACACCGCATATCGATCTGGAGCATACCAAGCTGAATATGAAACTGGAGCAAAAGGCCGTGCTGATTGTCGCAGCCATTACACTCCACAATCTGCCCGAGGGCCTGTCGGTCGGTGTCAGCTATGCATCTGACGGCGGTGAGCTTGGTCCGCTGATCGCATTTGCCATCGGCCTGCAGAATGCGCCGGAAGGATTTCTGGTCGCTCTTTTTCTCGTCAATCAGAATATTTCCAGATGGAAGGCTTTGGCCGTTGCCACACTGACCGGGATGGTAGAGATCGTGACAGCCATTATCGGATACTTCCTTTCCCGCAATATTGAGGGACTTGTTCCTTATGGGCTGAGCTTTGCAGCCGGAGCGATGCTGTTCATCATCTACAAGGAATTAATACCGGAAAGCCATGGGGATGGAAACGAACGGTTCTCGACCTATTCCTTCATCCTTGGCCTTGTGACCATGCTCGTCATGATCAACAGCTTCGGCGGTTAGACTTATTCCCATATATTTCCGGGGTTTAAATGTTTTAACCTTGTACAGCCGGGTATATGTATAATGCAAAGCCAATAACAAAACAGAAGGGACTGGTAAACGATGAAAAGGTTAACAGCGACTTCACCGTTAGGCATTGGCGATGCAAAAGGCACGGATTTTGCAAGGAGGACAAAAGGCACTACAGTATATAACCGATATACTTAGAACCGATTTCCCCCATGTAATTTGAAGTGCTGAGAAAAAAGGCAGGCTGGATGGCCTGCCTTTTTTATTTTGTAAAAAAACAACCATAAAAGCTGGCATCCTTCTCGGAACGCCAGCTTTTTTTATGATATTATATTATTTTTTCTCTGCCAGCCAAGCTGCAACATTGTCAGCCTTCTCGCCTTCAATCAGGTTAGCCGGCATTCCGCCGCCGCCTTCTTCAATCTTAGTGCGGATTTCTTCTTCACTTAAATCACTTCCAACATTCTCCAGGGCAGGACCGGCTCCGCCGCTGAGATCACCGCCATGGCAGGATGCGCAGCTCTGCTGGAAGGTTTCCTCTGCAGCTGCCGTATCTACCTCACCGCCGCCTCCATTGCTTTCGCCGCCGCTGCTTTCTTCCCCGCCGCCGCAGGCTGCCAGGCTGAGTACAAGACCGGAAACAACCATCGCTCTTTTTAACATTCTATCTCCCTCTTTCTTTCTGCTGATTACATATAACAGTTCCACTTTGACTTTTAAGCTAAACCTGAATTTTTAAGGTGACATCCTTGGCTTAAAAACCCGCGGCACTTCTTTCTCCAAAAATGTAATTGTTATCCCAGTTATTTAGGACTAAAGTATCAATTCAAAAAAGAATCCTGCATTCTATGTTTAGTAGAAAAACAAGAGTGGAAGCTTGATAGAGTATTTTCTTTCCTATTTAATATATTTTTTTCAAGAAGGAGGAACAATTATGGCTGACCAATCGACTGGTTCAAAAATGTCGAGACGTAAATTCATACGCAATTCCAGCTATGTTGCAGGTGGATTGGTTGGTGGCGGGCTGCTCGGGGGACTGATCGGATCCAGGATGAACGGTTCTGAACAGGCGTCCAGCTCCAACTCTGAAGGACACAGCTCGTCCAATTCACATCAGCAGGCACCGCTTTATTTTACAAACCCGCAGAAATTCGAAGTGCTGCAGCAGGCAGTCGAGCGCATTTATCCACAGGACGAAACCGGTCCTGGCGCAATCGAACTCGGGGTGCCCTTTTTCATCGACCATCAGCTGGCAGGTGCGTGGGGCAATAATGCACGGGAGTATATGCAGGGCCCATTTTTCCCAGGCTCCAATTTCCAGGGCTATCAATCGCCTCTTAAGAGGAATGAAATGTTTGATACCGGGATTGACCGGATTGAATCCTACAGCCAGGAGAAGTTCATGAAGGGCTTCGCCGATCTGGAAGGAGATCAGCAGGATGAGATTCTGAAAGATTTTGAGGCTGATAAAGTTAAAATTCGCGGCGTGTCTTCCAAGACCTTTTTCAATCAGCTCAGGGCCGCAACGATAGAAGGAGTCTATGCGGATCCGGCTTACAGCGGAAACATCGGCATGGAAGGCTGGAAGATGAAGGACTTCCCGGGGCATCAGATGAGCTACATAGACAAAATCGAATCAGACGAATTTATGGAAATCGAACCAAAAGCACTTCATTCTTATACAAACTAGATAGAAATCGGGGGATATCATGGCAAAAACTTTACCAAAGACAGATGTAGTGGTAGTCGGAGTAGGATGGGCAGGCGGCATCATTTCCGCCGAGCTCGCTAAACAGGGCATGAAGGTTGTCGGGCTTGAACGCGGTAAGGAAAGGGGCGTCAAGGACTATTATGTTGTCCATGATGAGCTGCGCTACGCGATCCGCTACGAATTGATGCAGGATTTATCAAAAGAAACACTCACTTTCCGAAACACTGCAAAGGAACGGGCTTTGCCGATGCGCCAGCTCGGATCATTCCTGCTTGGGGAAGGGCTTGGCGGTTCAGGTGTGCACTGGAATGGCCATACCTTCCGTTTCCTGCCTTATGATTTTGAAATCAAGTCACAAACGGTGGCAAAGTACGGCGAAAACAAAATAAAGGGCCTCCAGGTACAGGACTGGGGCATCACCTATGATGAACTTGAACCATATTACGATACTTTTGAAAAAACAGCCGGCATCGGCGGCGAGGAAAATCCGTTCGGCGGCAAAAGGTCCAATCCTTATCCAAACCCGCCAATGAAGGAAACGCCTCTCACCAAGCGCTTCAAGGATGCGGCTAAGAACCTGGGAATGAAGCCTTACCACATGCCTTCTGCCAACATGAGCCAGGCTTATGAGAACCAATATGGCGCCAAAATGGCAGCCTGCCAGTACTGTGCTTTCTGCGAGCGCTTCGGCTGTGAATATGGCGCAAAAGCGGATCCAACGGTTTCAGTCATCCCTTATGCAAAGGATACTGGAAACTTCGAGCTCCGCACCTATTCCAATGTAACCGAGGTCCTTCATGACGGAACGAAGGCAACCGGAGTCAGATATGTCGATGTGCTGACAAAGGAAGAATTCATCCAGCCAGCAGACATCGTCGTTCTGACAAGCTATGTCATGAATAATGCACGCCTGCTGCTGTCTTCAAACCTTGGCAGGCCTTATAATCCGGAAACCGGACAGGGCGTCATCGGGAAAAATTACTGCTATCAGATTCTGCCGGGCTCAACCGGATTCTTTGATGAAGAGCAGTTCAATACATTCATGGGAGCAGGTGCACTCGGTGCCTCTGTCGATGATTATAACGGAGACAATTTCGACCATTCTGAAGTCGACTTTATCCATGGGGGCTCCATTTCCCTGAATCAATCAGGAAAGCGCCCGATCCAGACAAATCCGGTGCCGCAGGATACGCCAAGATGGGGTAAAGAATTCAAGCAGCAGTCTGTTAAATATTATACACGCCACCTGAATATCGGGACCCAGGGTGCATCCATGCCGACACAGTACAATTATCTTGATCTTGATCCATCCTACAAAGATGCATTCGGGCTTCCGCTATTGAGGCTGACGTATGACTTCACCCAGCAGGACAAGAATTTGTATAACTATATCGGCAAGATCACCGACAATATCATGAAGGAAATGGGCGCAAACCTGGTCAATGACCGCAGTCCGCTTGAGCATTATGATATCGTCCCTTACCAGACCACACATAACACTGGCGGTGTCATCATGGGGGCTGAACCGGAAACGTCAGCAGTGAACAATTATCTGCAGATGTGGGATGCAGAGAACGTCTTTGTAGTCGGAGCATCTGCATTTGCCCATAATGGCGGCTACAATCCTACCGGGACTGTCGGCGCATTTGCCTACCGTGCCGCAGAAGGCATCATCAAATACAGCAAACAAGGCGGAGCCCTTGTATAAATGAAAAGGAGTGAAAAGAAATGGGATTCACTAATATCGGCATTCCCGGCTTAATCATCATTCTCGTCATCACCCTGATCATCTTTGGACCGAAAAAACTGCCTGAAATCGGTTCAGCCTTCGGGAAGACTTTATCCGAGTTCAAGAAATCAGCCAACAGCCTGATGAATGATGACGATGAAGAAGACACAGCAAAAAAAGCGGATCTGTCCAAGGATAAGAACCAGCAGATCTAACAGCAGGGAGGGATTACAATGAAAACCGATGAGCAAACACTTGTTGAACATATAACCGATCTCAGGAAAGCAATCATCCGGTCACTGATCTTTTTTCTAGCCTGCTTTATCTTGTCGTTCGTGTTCATTAACAAGCTGCTCCCCCTCCTTTCCCAGGAATATAAGCTGGTCATGCTGGGGCCGCTGGATGTGGTGAGGCTGTACACCGGGATTGCCGGCTGCATCAGCCTCGGCCTCTCCCTCCCTTTCATCGCTTACCAGCTGTGGATCTTTGTGAAGCCGGCATTGACTGAGAAAGAAAGCAAAACCACAGTCATGTACCTTCCTGCCATCTTTTTAAGCTTCGCCGGAGGCATTGCATTCGGGTTTTACATCATCTTCCCTACCGTCTACCGGTTTCTGATCAATTTGGGCAATCATCATTTTGATATGATGATCACAGCGAGGGAATATTTTTCATTCATGATGATGTCCACCATTCCATTCGGCTTCCTGTTCGAGGTACCGCTGATGCTGATGTTCCTGACAACCATCAATATCGTCACACCAAAGCAGTTAAGCTCGATGCGCAAGTATGCCTATCTCGTACTTGCAGTCGTTTCTGCCTTGATTACACCGCCTGATCTGTTTTCGCAGATGATCGTCCTCATTCCGCTGATCGGATTATATGAAGTCGGCATCCTGCTGTCAAAGCTGTCATTCCGCAAAATCCTCAGGCAGGAAGCAGCACTGCAGGCAACAGAGGTTTAATGCCTGCTAGTTTAAAAGACGAATGGGCGAGGTATTGAAGAATCATAGACTTCATCACACGGAGGGATCAGGAATGTCAGAACAAAACCATATGGTAAATGAGAATGGCGAACTGAACGAGAATAATATTGAGGATACTGTCAGCAGGATTTCAGAAGACAAGGCAGCGGATATCTTAAGCAGCTTTGACGAGTTCCGAGGCTACCTGGCGGAGCGGATCGAGCTTGGCAAGAAGATCGGTTTAAATGAAGAGCAGCTTGCCGCTACAGCAAAAAAGATCGCAGAATATCTTGCTCAAAATGTCGACCCGCAAAACCGCGAAGAAAAGCTGCTGAAGGAATTATGGAAAGCCGGAAATGATGAAGAAAAAGAGAAACTGTCACATCTGCTTTTGAAATTTGCGGATGGGGCTGCTTGATAGACCAGGAAATTGTTAGGACTGCTTAATAGATTAGGATAATATTTTGGATGGGGCTGTTTAGTAAAAATGAAAAATGGACCCTTTTTGGTTCATTGGCAGACAAAAGGAGGTGCGGAAGAGATTTTCCGCACCTCCTTTTTTAAGTCTGTTTGGATTAATTATTGGAACTTGTGGCTTTTGCCCAACAATGTTCAAAGAGCCTGTTGATTGGAGTGCAAGGCACGTAGACTCCTGCGGGAAATAGCGGAAGAGTTGAGACCCCACAGGAGCTTGCTCCGAGGAGGCTCAACTCCGCCCCGCGGAAAGCGAAGTGCCTGGAACGGAAATCAACAGCCCCATCAAACCAGGATCCCCCTTAACGATAAAAAAGAGACAGTCTAAACTGCCCCTTCCTCCCCTTAATTAGGCTCCACATGAACATGGACATCGTAAACCCCGTGATCCTTCATCAGCACTTTTTCCACATGTGTGGCGATATCATGCGCTTGCCTGATATCCAGGGTTGAATTGACCAGGATGACTACATCCAATACTTCATTATTGCCGTAATTCCTTCCCTTGATTGCTTTAATGCCCTTTACGCCGGACACCTTCAGGATTTCGTCGCTGTATTTGAGGAGCAAATTTTCATCAAATCCGTCGGAAAGGTCATGTGAGGCCTGTATGAATATATCCCAGGCAGTCTTGCAGATCAGCAGCCCGACAATGATGGCTGTTACGGTATCAAGCCAGGGCATTTTCAATTGCGAACCAAAGATCCCGATGGCCGTACCGATACTCACCCAGGCATCGGATAAATTATCCTTCGCCGCAGCCATGACGGCTTTGCTTTTAATTTTATCAGCCAGCCGCTTATTATACCGGTAGACAAAATACATGGCTAGCGCTGAAAAGATGCCTGTATAGGCCGCGATGATATCAGGCGGCGTTTCCTTCCCCCCATCAAAAATGGAAGCTGCTCCATCTATTAACACCTGCAGTCCGACAGCAGCCATGATGAACGAAGCAACCATGGAGGCGATCGTCTCGCTCTTCCAATGACCATAGCCATGATTCTGGTCAGGCGGCCGCTGCGATATCTTCAGTCCGATCAATACTGCGATAGATGCGATAATATCCGTTGTATTATTTAAACCGTCTGCCTTCAGGGCAGCCGAGTCACTTATATATCCTACTGCGAGCTTAAGGACCGAAAGGCATATGTAAGCGATGATGCTTATGATGGCCCCGCGCTCCCCAAGCTTCAGATCCTTATACTTTTGTTCTTCCATCCCGGACCTCCTTTTTAGCACTTGACTATAATAGCAGGCAGGAATCGGGTGGGTCTAGAGCAATCTTATTGTGTCCCCTTAACTAATTAAGAAGCAAGCAAGTAAGTTGGCTGGAGGAAAATTAACTGCGTGCAGAAAAAAAGCCGCCCAGTATACTGGGAGCTCCAGAAAACACACAAAGCCTTGCAGCCGCCTTGTGTGAGGTTAGTGTCTCTATCACAACATCATCTTTACAAAAACATCTCGGAATTTTTAGAGCAGCAGCTCCAATTCTCCTTTATTTCCAGTGAAGCCAGCTTTTCTGTAGAGCGGCTCGCCGTCCTGGGAAGCATGGAGCCAAACCCTCTTGACTCCCCTGGCCCTGCATTCATCCAAACATTCCTGCAAAAGCCTCTTCCCAATGCCAAGTCCGCGGAATTCCGGCAGTGTATACATGTTCAGAATATAAGCTTCCACTCCTTTAATGTTCCCCGGATAAGGAGGCCTTCGGAAAATAGCAATCCCGCTGGAGGCTGCCATTTTTCCATCTCTCTCCGCGAGATAAGAGATAAATTCCCCGTTAGCTAAAGCTACTTGAAGATAATCCCTTGTTGCCGCGGAAAGTATGTCTTCCTCTTTAGGCGATGCCAGCTCACCCAGCTCTTTTAAGAGAAGAATCCTTAAATTTAAGATACTCTCAATATGCTCAGTTGAAGCCTTTATGATAACTTCCAATTCAACCCCTCCGCTTAACCAGCTTCCTAAATTTATCTTAATTAAAAGACTCTGCCATCTTGATCATCTGGGTTCGGCTGACTTCGCCAGGCGTCAATAATGGTATATATGTAATTTGATAGTGGATGCCTTCATCCTCCCAGTACAGAATCCTTTTATCGCCATCATCTGGAATAAATAAGCCTTCCAGGTCTCCGATTCGGACCTCTTCCTGCTTTAACCCTTCCTGGTACTCAAATTCTTCTTTTTTAATGACCAGCTCCACGGTGTTTTTGTTTTTATTCATAAAAGCCATTTCCACCTGGCCAACACCGTCTGAATAGGTTTCCCATACTTTCATGTCAGGGAAAGGCATTCTTTCCGGCAGCTTGATTGCCATCGGCAGCTTTTCCCTTTTTAGCTGCTTCGTTTCCTGTGTGTAGTCATATTCATGCATATTTCCCCTTGCATACGTCCAGCCGCCGCCCGCTGCTGCCAATAAAAGAACAACAAGAACTAAAATTCCCCGTTTATTCAAGCTCCTATTCTCTCCTTCAATATAGACTTTTCCTATATTCTACCATTTCCTTTCATCTTTTTGCTCTGATCTCGGCAAAAAAAGAAGCAGCTCTTCCAGCTGCTCCTTCGTGTGCCGGTCATCCCCTGTCCCGCTGCCAGGGAAGGTCTGCACCATATTTATTTGCTCGCGCTTCGCTGTCTTTCCGGCGTTTTTTGCGGATTTCGAGGCGCTCCTTGGCTGATTCATGAAGACTTTTCTCTTCTTCTGTTTCCGGGACAACCTGCGGCACTGCAGTCGGCTTGCCCTGATCATCTATTGCGACAAAAGTCAGGAATGAGACGGCGCAGACATTCCTCTCTCCTGTGATCAGGTCCTCGGCAATGACCTTGACGAAGATTTCCATTGAAGATCTTCCTGTATAAGTGACGAAAGATTCCAGACAGACGGAATTGCTTTCATAGATCGGATGGAGGAAATCGACAGAGTCAGTAGAAGCTGTCAGCACATTCATCCTGGCATGGCGCATAGCCGAGATGGCTGCAACATCATCAATATAGGCCATCAGCCTGCCGCCAAATAAAGTTCCATAATTATTTGTATCCGGCGGGAGCACAATGCTCGTTTTTACGACAAAAGACTCCCGGCAAAATTTTTTATTTTCCATGATAGTACCCCTTTGCAAAAATAAACTTATGTATCCATCTTATCAGATTCCCTCTTTAGCGGCCCGGGAATCCTTTTCTTGTGTGAAGTTTTAATAAAAACTGGCTGCTTTTTATTAATATGGTTGAAAATTCCTTTTTGAATGCATATAATTTAATTAACCACTGTTCAATAAAATATATTCAGCAAAGGTGATCATCATGTCTCCAAGAAAATCTGCCCAGTCTGAGCTGACAAAAGAAGCAATCCTGGACGCCGCAAGAGAACTATTTGTATCACAAGGCTACAGCTCCGCCTCTATGAGGAAGGTGGCCCAGGCCCTGAACTGCAGCCATGGCGCCCTTTATTATCATTTTAAAAATAAAGCTGAGCTTTTCTACGGCATAGCGGAGCAAGGGTTTGAAAAATTAAATGCTCTGCTGAAGGAAATCATGGGCCGCACAGGGTTGTCGAATGAAGAAAAGCTGTTTGAGATCCTTCTCGGCTATATCCGTTTCGGATTGACCCATCAAAAGCATTATGAAGTGATGTTTCTGATCCGTGATGAAGAACTGGACTGCTATATGCAGGAAGCTCCTTATGAAAGCTACCGGCACTTTGCCGAAGCGGTTGCCGCCCTTCTTTCAAAGCCGCCTGCAGCCCAGCAAATCTGGTCCGCTTTTATTAGCCTGCACGGATTCGTCACCCACTTCAGCCGCTCAGAGGCTGAGTTTGAGGAAACACAAGGCCTTGCCCGCACACACGCGCGCTTTATCATTGGCGGATTAGAGGCTGCAGCTAAATCATAAAAAAGAAATGGAATCCATTTCTTTTTTTTAAACGAACAATTGAACACTGGTCAATAAATGAAAGGGAGAGAATCATTATGAAAACTGCATTAGTATTAGGCGCTGCCGGCGGAATGGGCTATTCCCTCACGGAAGCGCTGCTTAATAAGGGCTTTCATGTCATTGCTGCTTCAAGATCGCTCGAAAATCTGGAAAAACTGCGCAGAATTCCGGGGATACCGCCTGATATCATCGCATGCGATGCCATGGACAGGGCTCAGGTAAAGAAGGCCGTTTCCCAGGCAGACCTTATTTTTCACAGCATCAATATCCCTTATCAGGAATGGGGCAGCCTATCTACCATCATGACCAACATCCTCGAAGAATGCCGCATCCAGAACAAGCCTTTCATCTACACAGATAATATCTATGCTTACGGCAGGCAAGCATCCCCTGTCAATGAAAGTGCGGTTAAGAACCCGCATACGAAAAAAGGCAGAATCCGCCTGGAGCTGCTTGAACAGATCCGGAAGTCAGGCACCCGCTACATCATCGCCCATTTCCCTGATTTCTATGGACCTGACACAAGTAACACCCTGCTTGACTATACGTTTAGGCAGGCCATGGCCAAGAACAAGGCAGGCTTTCTCGGCAAAACTGATCTGGAACGGGAATTCATTTTTATTAAAGATGCCGCCGAAGCACTGGCAGAGCTTGCGCTGCATGAGGAGGCATACGGTGAGGACTGGAATATTCCCGGATCCGGCACCATCACCGGCAAGGAGATTGAAGCAGTCCTGGCCGGGTACTTCGGAAGGCCAATCAAGCTGTGGCCCATCTCACGCTGGATGATCCAGTCCATTGGCCTCTTTGATCCCTTCATGAGGGAATACGCCGAAATGATGTATCTGAACGAAACGCCCGTTATTCTGGATGGCTCCAAATATGAACGCCTGATTGCTCCTATTCCAAGGACTCCTTATAGCGAGGGGATAACCGCGGCACTGCGGCAGCTCGAGTCCCAGCCCGCTGCACGATAATAATGAGATGGCTGCTCTTGGCTGGCAGGTTTTTGGTTTTGCAGGGTGAACTGAGAACTTCTCATGATAGATCATGAGATTTAGAGGGTTCAGGTGTGGATTTGAAGCTCTCTACTTTAGAAAATGTGGCTTCAGAGGGTTCTAGTCCAGCGAACTGAGACCCCCTATTCTCGAAAATGTGATTCAGAAGGTTCTAGTCGAGCGAACTAAGACCCCCTATCCTCGAAAATGTGATTCAGGGGGTTCTAGTCGAGCGGACTAAGACCCTCTATTCTCCAAAATGTGATTCAGAGGGTTCTAGTCAACCGAACTAAGACCCTCTATCCTCCAAAATGTGATTCAGAAGGTTCTAGTCGAGCGGACTAAGACCCTCTATTCTCCAAAATGTGGCTTCAGAGGGTTCTAGTCCAGCGAACTAAGACCCTCTATCCTCCAAAATGTGATTCAGGGGGTTCTAGTCGACCGGACTAACACCCTCTATTCTTAAAAAAGAGATTCAGAGGGTTCTAGTCCAGCGAACTAAGACCCTCTATCCTCCAAAATGTGATTCAGAGGGTTCTAGGCGAGCCAACTATGACCGTCTATCCTCAAAAAAGAGATTCAGAGGGTTTTAGTCGGGCCAACTAAAGACCCCCTATCCTCCAAAAAGACATTCAGAGCCCCCAACGACTTCATCAAAGACCCTCTATTTCCCAAAAGAAATCACGTCCATAAAAAAAATCCCTCCAGGCAGACATTTTCCTACTGTCTGCCTGAAAGGGATCACACCAAAGGCGCATCTTATTTAAAAAACGAATTCTTTTTCCTGCCTTTAAGAATATCGCCCATCCAGCCTTTGCTGCGCAGAATCATATAGATGCCGATGGTGGAGACAATCATGAGGACGATGGCGAATAGATAACCCCATTTCCACTCCAGCTCCGGCATAAGCTTAAAGTTCATTCCCCAGATTGCCCCGAGAGCGGTTATTGGTGTAAAGAGGGTTGTAAGCACGGTGAGTGTCTTCATGATTTCATTTCCCCTGTGGGCAGAAACAACTTCTTCGATACTGACTAGTGTCGCGATTTCCTGCTGGTATTCCCTGATCAGCATCAGGGCCCGGTCCGTCCTCTTGGCGGTCCGCTGATATTGCCTTCCTTCTGCTGCAAAATCGCCAAATGCCTCTTCTGCCGCAATTTTCAGTTCCTGGAAAGGCACCGTCAGGTTTTTCCAGACAAGAAGCTCATGGCGGGATTCATAGATTTCCTCAAAGGTGCTGAGGCTGTTTCTTTGCTTGACCTTCCAGAGAAGATCGTTCAGTTTTTTCTCATAACCATCTATCTTCGTTAAATTGGAGTCCAGTATCTGCCCCAAAAAGACAAAAAAACCTTCAATAGCGTTATCCGCATCGTCCATCTGCTTCAGGAGCAAATCCTCACGGACAGATTCAATCGCATCAAATTTAAAATTAACGGTAATTAAGAAATCACGAGTTAGAAAGAAATGAAAAAAATTGTAATCCTTCTGGTCCTCCAGCGTCTGCTGGTAGATCAGGGAGCCGCGGATATGCTCCCTGCCAGGGATCAGTGTATCCATTTGGAGGCAGTTCGTATCATTATCGCTCGACGAGTCCCTCCACTCCTTGATCGATTTTTCAAAATGTACCTCATTCAAACTCAGTGATTCATCTATTGTATGAAAATTATGCCAAGCCCATTTATTATCATTCAATTTATACTTCATATTATCCCCCGCCTTTCTTTTCCTGTTTCCCTGCTCAAAGGCTTCCTTAAACCAATTTAGCAAGGAAGCAGATAAAGGTTTTACCAGTTTCTCCAAATACTGATGCTGCGGGCCGGGTTTGAGCAGGGTTCAAAAGGGTACATATAAAGCAAGTCAAATTTAAATCATTTTTTAAGGAGGAGCTTTTAACCATGAATACTCGTCCATTGAATTCGTATATCCTTGCCGGAGTCGGCATCAGCAGTATCCTCTTGCTGGCTTTGAAGAGCAGAAAGAGAATCCAGACATTTACAGTGAATGTTACAAACAAAGTACTACCTTCGAAAGCGAAGAACCACCGGGTGGTACCTGTTGAAAAAGGCGGGCATCCAGATCCATATGATGTCCAGGATAATAAAATGGTGGATGAAGGATCCATGTACGCTGTAAATTACTACAACGAGAAAGAGCAGGCCTGAAGCGATTTTTATCCTTCAGGCTTATTTTTGTCCAGAGGAAATTAGGGGGATATTATGGCCTATCTGTTTATTTTTATTTATATTTTAATCATTCTGGCGGTCATTGAGATCAGTGCCCTGCTCTTTATTTATACAGGGCTTGATAAGCAGATCGCCCGCTTTCAGGTTATATCCATGATGACCGGGACCGGGTTCACGACCGGGGAATCTGAGCTGATCCTCGAGCACCCATTGAGGAGGAAGATCTGCGCCTTCCTGATATTATTCGGTGCGTTCTCCCTTGCCGTCATCATTTCTTCCATCAGCAGCATTCTGTCAGAGGAGTTCCTCACAAAGGAGGTTGGCTATATTGCAGCCGGTCTTATCTTGATTATCCTTATATTAAAAATGCCGTCAGTCAAAAACAAATTCATTGACTGGCTGAAACACGATGTGGAAGAGCATTACGACTTTACTGATCTGCCCATTAAAGATGTCCTTTTGACAAATGAAGACGATTATATTTTAAAATATCCGGTACTGGAGGATTCTCCGTTCGCCGGCAAAAAACTGAGTGAGATCATAGATCCCGAGAAGGATGATGTGGTTGTCCTGTATGTCAGCAGAGGCGAAATTACGATCCGGAAGGAATGCCTGTCCACTGAAATACAGGAGGGTGATGATATAGTCGTTTACGGGGATGAAAAAACCATCAAAAAAACCTTCGGGGACGATTCAGAAGGAAAAGAGGTCAAAAAAGAGGGCTGACATCTACTCGCTGCCCAGCCTGGCTTTAAGCCTTTCTTTCCCTCTTTTCATTCTTGTTTTGACAGTGGACATCGGCGCATCCACTTCAGCGCTGATTTCCATCAATGTCCGGTTATGATAGTAGAATAGCAGAAGCGGATCCCGGTACATATCCGGCAGTGAGCTTATCGTTTCCACCATTTCCTCACGTTCGGATTTATGGAGGAATTCCTCCTCGGGCTCCGGGCTTTTTTCTGCTTCCATGGGATATTTATAAGCTTCTTCTTCCCAGAATCTCTTTTCCTTTTTCTCTTTTCTCCAGAAGTCTCTGCACTTATTGATGGCAATCCTGTACAGCCAGCTCCTGAATTTAGCTTCTTCCTTGAAGGCCGGAAAAGCGAGGAAGGCAGATATCAGAACCTCCTGATAAAGGTCTTCTGCCTGCTCTTTATGGCGAATCAGCGAATAAATATATTTATAGATAAATAGTCCGTTTTCCTTGATCAGCTGGTCAAAACGGCTGTGGCCGTTTGTGTTTTCATGATATTGGGGCAGCATGCTTTCTTCTCCTTTCCCCATTTGCGTTTTCATTTAATAAACGCATAAAAGGAATGCCTCCCCTACAGTTTTCAAAAAAAAATTATGTCATTGACTCATGCCTGTACTTTTCCCTCAAGCGGGAGATTCCCTCCTTGCATACTCCATAGGGAAGCCATGAGCAGCCTTCACATAAATAATCCAGGTCATCCGGATGGACCTTGGCAGCTGTCAGGCTGAGCAGCAGATGCTTATCATATTCCCTGTTTTCCTCTATACCAAGATGCCCGATCACCTTTGCATCCATGGACAGCACATGGGTGTTAGACCCTTCGCTTGCCTCGCAAATCACCTTTCCCTTATGCGGGCATGCCTGGCAGGCGTGGTCGAAATCAGCCACTGCCTTTATCCGGAATTGCTTGCGGTCATTGCGGATATCCTCCACAATTTCTGCCATATTTTCAACGAATCCCTGACTGTAGCCCATCCCGCGAAAACCGTGGACACATAATAAATGGTGGCCTCTGAGCGTTCGATCCATAAGCTTCTCTCCCTTCCACCTATCAATTCTCCATTGTGCTGGAAAATCCTTTTAGAGAATCCCCGGCCTGTCAGCCTTAAGAGTCCAGAAGGTGATGCCGATTCTTTTGCATATGGTCAGGTAATGCATGAATGTCAGCAGCATAATCCCTGTATTCATGCCGATGATAATGCCGTCCATCCCAAGCCTCCCGCCGAGGAAATACATGATCGAAAACGAAACGAGCGTGGACCAGACAGTATGGATAAAAGCATCCTTCATCAGACCGAGTCCGATCAGATAAGCCTGCATGGGAATGACAAAATAATGGAGCAGGAAATAAGGGCACAGCAGCATCAGATATACAGCGGCATCCGAGGAATGGAAAAATGTTTCTGTCAGCGGCTCCGCAAAGAAATAGATGGCAGCAGCTGCAGGAATGCCATAGATGGCCGTAATCAGCATCACCTGCTTCAGCAGCCCGATGAGCACACCCGTTTCGCTGCGTGCCTGGGCCTTGGACACTGCCGGAATCAGCATGATCAAAAAGGAATGGGCAATAAAAGCAGGAAAAAAGCCGATGGCCATGGCGATTCCCGTCAGCATCCCAAATTGCCCGAGTGCCATCTCCTGGCTGAGGCCGGCCTGCACAAGTGCAGCTTTTATCAAAAATGGCTGTATGGCATGTGTAATAGAATGGAATACACGCAAAGCAGTCGTCGGGATGGACACAGCCATCAGATTCTTCCTCACCGCCGCCCCCTTCAGGCTTTCCGAAGGACGTCCCTTCAGCTGATGATACTGAATAAAAAACACATGCAGCAGATACAGGAAAATGACGATTTCACTGCCGATGAACGTACAGATGGCGACCAGCATCGCTGTTTCTGTATTAAAGTCAAAGAGCTGATACAGAAAAACAAGCAGCAGCAGCTGGACCAGCTTCCGCAGCAGGCTGGTGTAGGCAATTTTCCCCATCTCGTTCTTCCCCATAAAAAATCCGCGGGCAATCGATGAAAAAGAAATGATCGGAATCAGGAGGATGACCAGCCATCTGAGCAGCGGAGAGAAGTGCTGGAAAACCGGGACAAAAGGCAGAATGGCGATCGCGGCAAGAAATAGCACCGAGGAAAAAACGATGGTCAGCCCGATGGCATGCCCCAGCATGCTCCGATGATATTTTTCTTCTTTTTCCGCGACGAATTTAGAAACGGAAATAGGCAGCTCAAAACTGGCAAGCAGCATTACAAGGAATATCGTTGGAAGAATCGACATATACATCCCAAGCCCCTGTTCGCCCAATTCCCGTGCCAGCACCATATTGACCAGAAATTCTATGCACTCCCCCAAAAAAGAGGCAATTACCAACACGAGTGTTCCCTTTAAAAACGAATTCATTGTTCAGATTCTCCTTGTCTCTCGATCTTTGGCCGGCAGCCATACTTTTAAAAGATATGAGACAAGTCTATGAATTATTATCCTCATGCAGGATTACGCTGGTGATTCCGCTTTTTAACAGGAAGGAGCCTGCCTTCCCGTTCGCATCAGTTATATCCTCCCATTTTCCGCATAAGATGAAATGACGAGTTTTATCCTGAAGGAGGTTAAAGGCTTGAACTATCAGAATGAAGTGCATTTTACCCCCATGAAAGCCTATAGTCCCTACCACAGCCCTTATGATCCCTGCCCGCCTTTGAAAATCAAATACTACAGTACACCGCCTCAATTATATATGCATTTTCAGCCGCCGAATCTTGAGCAATTCCCGCCCCACGAAGCCCTGATGAGGGGAACGCTCTGGAAGCCTCTCTATGATTATTATGATAATCCTTATAAGAAAGGAATCCATGGCCATGGCTAAACAGATGGGCAGTGACTATTACCAGCTGATGCATGAGATTCAGGCTGCCGATTTCGTGCTTGTGGAGCTGACATTATACCTCGATACTCATCCCGGCGACAGGCAGGCTCTGCAGCAGTTCCAGCAGTTCTCCGACTATTCACGAAAACTGAAGAAGCGATACGAAAAAGAATTCGGGCCGCTCCTGCAATTCGGGGTCAGCAACAACCCCGGCGACACCTGGAAATGGAGCCAGGGACCCTGGCCCTGGCAAGTATAAGGAGGATCCTTCATGTGGGTTTATGAGAAAAAACTGCAATATCCAGTGAAAGTAAGCACATGCAATCCGACATTGGCGAAGTACTTAATCGAGCAGTACGGCGGAGCAGACGGCGAGCTGGCGGCTGCCCTCCGCTACTTGAATCAGCGCTATACCATCCCGGAAAAAGTGATCGGACTCCTCACAGACATCGGAACAGAGGAATTCGCCCATCTTGAGATGATCGCTACTATGATTTACAAGCTGACCAAGGACGCCACCCCTGAACAGCTGAAGGAAGCGGGTCTTGGCGAGCATTATGTTAATCACGACAGTGCACTGTTTTATCATAATGCCGCCGGTGTCCCATGGACCGCCTCCTACATACAGGCGAAAGGGGACCCGATTGCCGACCTGTACGAGGATATCGCGGCAGAGGAAAAAGCGCGGGCAACCTATCAATGGCTGATCGACATTTCTGACGACCCTGATCTGAATGACAGCCTCCGCTTCCTGAGGGAAAGGGAAATCGTCCACAGCATGCGCTTCCGTGAAGCGGTGGAGATCCTGAAGGATGAGCGTGATAAAAAGAAGATATTCTAATAGATCCAAAATGAAGAAGCCGGATCCTCATCCGGCTTCTGTCTGTTATGAAAGGCATTCTTCCAGCTTCCTATACAATTCTTCTCTTCTTTGTTCCAGCTCTTCTTTCTCCCTGAACATATTTTGCAGGGCAGACAAATCCTTTTCAGCCTCCAGTCTGCCGTCCAGTGCAGAGATTTCCGCTTCTATCAGCATAATGTCTTTTTCGGTCTGCTCAGGATTCTCACTGCTCACCTTTTGGACTGCACGATGCACTGCCGGCTTCTTTTTCGCAAGCTTTTCTTTTGTAAAGGACGCCTGCTTTTTTTCTGCCTTCTTCCCCTTAGCCCAATCATAGCTGCCAGCAAAGGTAAGCAGCTGCCGGTTTTCAATCCAGCTGATCCTGGTGAACAGCTTATTCAGGAAATAGCGGTCATGCGAGACTGCGAGAATGGTCCCTTTATAGTCCTGCAGCGCCTCCTCCAGCACCTCCCGGGATTCAATGTCGAGATGGTTTGTCGGCTCATCCAGAATCAGAAAGTTGATATCCTGGTACATCAGCTGGGCGAGCCGCAGGCGCATTTTTTCACCGCCGCTCAATTTGGACACCCTGCGGAAGACCGCATGGCCGTAGAACAGGAAGCCTGCCAGGATATTACGCGCCTCCCCTTCTGCCACAGAAACCTCATTCCGGAATGCTTCAAGGACGGTTTCATCTTCCGAGCCAGGCTGGATATGCTGCGAAAGATAGCCTATTTTCACATTGCTCCCAATCCGCACCTCGCCTGCATCTGCCGGCACCTCGCCGAGGATCATTTTCAAGAGTGTCGACTTGCCGCTGCCGTTGCTGCCGACAATCGCTGTCCTTTCCTGAAACTGGATATGGAGATAGGCATCTTCAAAAAGCGTCTGACTGCCAAAATGCTTGGAAGCCCCTTTCACCACCACTACATCCTTGCCGCTCCGCTGGGCAGAATCAAGTTCCATATTCATTTTCTTCCGGTTCAAGATGGGACGGTCGAGCTTTTCCATCCGTTCAAGCGCTCTTTCCATGCTTCTCGCCCTTTTGTGCAGCCCCTCATTCGGCGGGTTGGCCTGATTGGCCCATTCACGCAGGCGTTTGATGGCTTCCTTCATTTTCTTGATTTTCTTCTGCTGCTCTTCGTACTGCTGGAATTCCCTCAAAAGCCTTTCTTCTTTTTCTTTTACAAATCCGCTGTAGCCGGTCTGATAAGAAGTGAGCTCCCCATCTTCAAGGTCAAAAATCCTATTGGCGATTTCATCCAGGAAATAGCGGTCGTGGGATACAACAATCACCGTTCCATCGTATTCTTTTAAAAATACCCCCAGCCACTCTACCGCATCGATATCCAGATGATTAGTCGGCTCATCGAGCAGGAGGAAATCAGGATTTTGGAGAAGGGTGAAGCCGAGGGATACTTTTGTTTTTTCCCCGCCGCTCAAGGACGAAAAGCTTTTGCTCAGCAAATCTTCAATCTTCAGGCCAGATGCCACCCTGGCCAGACTTGCCTCCATTTCATAGCCGCCGCCGTGGGCAAATTGCTCCTGAAGCACGCCATACTCTGCGATATACCGCTCCAGCCTGCTAGCATCTTTTTCCTCGGCCATTGCCTGCTCGCACTCTTTCATCTTCCTCTCAACCACTGTCAGTTCCTTGAATGCCTGAAGGAGTACATCCCTGCCTGAAAAATGCTCAGGATATTCAGGGATCTGCGAGAGATAGCCAATCCTCGTGCCTTTTTTCCAATGGACCTGGCCTTTATCAGGTGTTTCGATGCCGGCCAGCAGCTTGAATAAAGTTGTCTTGCCGCTGCCATTCCTACCTACAAGGCCGACGCGGTCCCCTTCATGAATCTCAAAAGCCACTTCCTCAAAGATTGTTGTGCCTGCGTACATTTTTGCTATATCATTTCCGCTGCATGCGATCATTTTTCATTTCCTCCAAATTTCAGTTATTTTTTTGCATAATAAAAAGCCATGGGAAAAATTCACCCATGGCCCTGCTTTTATGACAGACCCGTCCTGATAGCAGGACAAAGCCAAAAAAAGGGGAGCATCCATAAGAAGCTCCCCTTTTGCCCGTTCATAAATAAGCGGATCAGAGATGTTTCTCACCGTTTTGTTTTCCATATGAAGCTGCTGAAAATGGACAGACTTGTCCCGTTAACAGCAGCTTCATGAAAAATTGCACGGCAGATCGACAGGTATGACATCCAGTCTCCGCGCAGCAAAACAGCGTTATTCATCTCTTCTCCACCTCCCTTTGATATAGTTAGCTATATTTTACCGTTGTCAGAATCATTTTGCAAGCCTGATTATTAGGGGTATACATTCCCTTGTGCAGCAGTAGCTGACCGGCCACACCCGGCTGGAGCATGATATTGAGGGCTTTTTCATTCTTTTGCATAGATCAGCGCTCTCCCCAGTGGTTATCTTCTCCCTCTGTGAGGAATAAGGTAAATAGGCAGCTGGTGCCTGCCACCATGCTCAATTTATAGAGAGAGGAGAAATATTGATGCTTCGTGCCATCCTGCATGTTATTTTCTTTTTACTTGTTGTGGGCGTTAATATACTGGCAAATGCGCTTCCTTTGAATGGGCAGACCACCGGGGAAATCTCGGATCGGCTCGATGTGCTGTTCACCCCTGCCGGCTATGTATTTTCAATATGGGGACTTATTTATATACTGCTGGGGATCTGGGTACTGAGGGAATTTCCAAAGGACCGGCGGAACCTTCCGCTTTATGAGAATACCAGCTTGTTCTTTATCCTCAGCTGCCTGCTGAACAGCGCGTGGATTTTTGCCTGGCATTATGAATTCTTCCTTGTATCAGTCCTGCTGCTGATCGGACTTCTGCTAACTTTGATCTTTCTTTATGTCCGTCTGCAGGCTGCCAGCCCATCCTTCTTCGACAGGCTGCCCTTCTCCGTTTATCTCGGCTGGGTCAGCGTCGCAGTCATTGCAAATATCAGCTATTATCTCGAGTATATCGGCTGGGACGGTTTCGGCCTGCCGGATGCCGCCTGGACAATCATCATGCTCTGCGTCGCTTCAGCCCTAGCCATCATATTCCGGATCAAAAACAGCGACCCCGTATACCCGCTCGTCTTTGTCTGGGCCTTCATCGGCATCGCCGTCAGGAACTGGGATGAACATGCTGCAGTATCTTACACAGCGCTGGGATTGGCAGCGGTTATATTGGTTTTTGCAGTCATTCCTTTTAAGAGGGATTGATGAAAACTCCTGCCCGGTGGTGGGCAGGAGTTTTTCGGCTATAGGGAGACTAGTGTACAAGGGAGTTAAGAATTCCCATAAAATTATAGAGCCCTGTTGATTGCAGTGGAAGGCACGAAGACTCCTGCGGGAAGTAGCGGCAGGGCTGAGACCCCGCAGCGCGCAAGCGTGAGGAGGCTCAGCGTCGCCCCGCGGAAAGCGAAGTGCCTGCAGCGGAAATCAACAGCCCCATTTAGGAGACATCTCATTCATATGGATTGAAGGATTGTTACAAAATTTCGAAGACCTGTTGATTGCAGTGGAAGGCACGAAGACTCCTCATAAAATGCATGCGCATTTTTCTCGTGCGGTGCAATTGCGAAGAAGAGGATTCAACGTCCTGCGGGAAGTAGCGGCAGGGCTGAGACCCCGCAGCGCGCAAGCGTGAGGAGGCTCAGCGCCGCCCCGCGGAAAGCGAAGTGCCTGGAACGGAAATCAACAGCCCCATTTATAAGCAAAAGAAGACTGTAAATAAACTCGATGATTTGTTCAAGTTTATCTACAGTCTTCAGCTTTTTAAAAAACAGAATCCCCGGTTAGTTCGCCAGCGAATGCTTAAACGCATAAATCACAGCCTGTGTCCGGTCCTGGACCTGAAGCTTGCTGAGGATATTGCTGACATGCGTCTTCACTGTCTTTAAGGCAATAAAAAGCTCATCCGCAATTTCCTGGTTCGTCTTCCCTTCTGTCATCAGCAGCAGGATTTCCATTTCCCTGCTCGTGAGCTCTTCATGGGGAAGCACAGTCTGCTTCTGCCGCATCTTCACCATCATTTTTCCTGTGACCTCAGGCTCAAGCACCGATTGGCCATGGAAGGTCGCACGGACTGCATCGGCAATCTCGCTTGCCTTGGACGTTTTCAGCATATAGCTGGAAGCACCTGCTTCAAGTGCAGGATAGACCTTTTCATCATCCAGGAAGCTTGTGACGATAATCACCTTCGCTTCCGGCCACGCTTCAATGATTCCACGTGTTGCCTCGATTCCGTCCATTTCCTTCATAACCAGGTCCATCAGGATAATATCCGGCCGGAGCTCAAGGGCCAGATCAATCGCTGTCCGGCCGTTGTCAGCTTCCCCGATCACCTCGATATCCGGCTGGGCGGAAAGATAGGAAGATACACCGATCCTAACCATTTCATGGTCATCAACAAATAATACTTTAATCATTCTCTTCACCCTCACTCTTCATCATAGGCACCTTCACTTCGAGGCGCGTTCCTTTATTTTTGAGGCTGATGATTTTCAGGGAGCCGCCGATCTCCACAGCCCGTTCATACATATTCTGCATCCCATAAGAGCCTGCCTTCGTTTCCTCGACGTCAAATCCGATCCCATCATCGGCAATCCGCATGATGATCAGCCCGTCCCTCTGGATCAGCAGCACTTCAAGCTGGGTCGACTTGGCATGGCGCAGCGTATTGGAGACAGATTCCTGGAGGATCCGGAACAGATGGTCCTCGACTCCTTTATCCATCAAAAACTCTTCAACCTTCCACTGGATTTTCATGGTGACTTTCTGGGAGAGCTCAAGCAGCAGCTCTTCTATGCCCTCCTGCAGTGTTTTTCCCTTCAGGGCGGCCGGACGCAAGTGGAGGAGCAGGGCGCGCATCTCAAGCTGTGATTGATGGATCATCGCTTCGACCATTTTCAGCTGCTTGGTTTCCCTGTCTTCCTGGCTCCGTGTTTCATTGATGGCAGACATCAGCATGGAGGCCGCGAACAGCTGCTGGCTCACAGAGTCATGAAGCTCGCGCGCCAGCCGGTTGCGCTCCTGGGAAATGATTTCCTGGATCCGGCTTTCCAGATCCTCTGCCTTTTCTGTTGCAAGCTTCTGCGAAATCTTTGCTTGCTCCGAAATCTGCCGCTGGATTTTGCCTACCCTCATCCATAGGGGCTGGAGCTCTGAAGGGGTGTTATCATCATGAAGGCTGATGGCCCTGCCTTCCTCCAGCTGGTAAAGCCAGTCGTCAACCGTCTGGAGCTGTTTTTTCCTGTAGATGCCGGATACAAGCCCAGAGAGAATGCCGATTGCCGCACAGATGCTTGCTGCAAACAGGAGAAAGGGAATATCCATGATCTCCCGTTCCCAAAGCCCGCTCCAATCGGCCAGCGGAAAGACGGTAAAATAGGAAACGCCAAGAAAGATGGACACAAGGAGAGCAACCGACAGTCCTAACGCAATCTGCCGCTGGATTGTCTTCATACACGCTTCACCTCGATATCCCCAACAAGGAGCGAAGTAAAGATCTTAATCTTCTGCTCTGCTTCTTCATAGCCTGGTGTTTTGAACTGCAGTGTCTGATTGAACATCTGCGGCTCTCGTTTATCAAAAATACCGGCAGATCCGGCAATCACAGAATGATACACATTCACTTCGAGATCATACGGAACAAGGATCTGTATATTACCGATAAAATTGCGGATGAATATGACCGTCTCCCCTTTTGGGAGCACCGTATAGCTCAAATCGATGATCGTATCGCCGATGCCGGCCTGGATATTGATGTCGCTCCATTCATATACATGCTCAGGCGTTTTCTGCCGCCCGAATAGAATGTTTTCAAAAAGCGGGCGCCCTTTGATGATCTCTTCACTCGGCTTTGAATCAAAAGGATCTGCTTCCTTGATGACCGGCCTGATGCGGTCGGCGTCCCGCTTGGACTGCGCATATTGGATGACAAAATGGATCAGGATGGCCAGCAGGAAAAATTTGAAGGTCATCATATTGAAGACACTGATGACAAAGAAGGCAAGTCCTGCCCAGAAGAGGATTTTTCCGGAGCTGTGGGGAAGGCGTTTCCTTCCGAAATACACCATTCCAATCGAAACCAGAAGGGAGAAAATCAGCCCGTGATTAAAAAAAGATACCTCCAGAAAAAGGACAAGGGCACCAAGCAATAGAATCCAGCTGATATATTCGCTTTTGATTTTTTTAAGCATTGATCATTTCCTCCCTTCATGATGACTGGCGCATGATGTACGCGGTTCTCTATTGTAAGCTGTTTCAGCATAATGGCGAAAAAAGGCGCAGGAACTCTACGCCTCTTTAGAATACCAGTTTGTTTTATGAAATAGAATGAGTTTCTTTCTTTTTCATATCTTTTTCAAGCTGGGCGATTTTTGAATCGATTGTGCTCTGATAGTAGGCATCGTTCACCTTCTGCTCAAGCCGGTCAAGATATGACTCGATATTTTCAAACCTGGATTCAGCTTTGCCTGATTGGGAGCTGCTGTCAATCACCTGGTCCATCTTGCGGTTGGCCCTGGTCACATTTTCCCTTCCCATGAGCTCAAGGCGGCGGATATGCATATCCTTCAGCTTATGCTTCATCTCTTCATATTTTCTTTCCAGCTCAACCAGCTGCTGGGAAGCCTGCTCGAGAGCCTGCTTCAGCCTTACAGCCCGCTCTTCATATTGAAGCTGTTCCTGGACTGCAAATTGGGATAATTCTGTCTCCCCTGCCTCTGAAGCAACTTCTGCCTGGCGCTTGCGCTTTTCAGCCAATTCAGCCGCTCCCTTATATTCTTTTGCAAATTCCTCTTTCAGAGAATACTGGCGCTCAAGGAGCTTGCGGACTTTCTCTGTTTCCTGCTCGCATTGGCGCAGGTACTGGTTAAGAAGTGATACCGGATTCTTCTGCTCTTTCTGGTCCATTGCCTCGTGCAGATCTGCCATGATGGTATTTTTCAGTCTGGTAAATAAGTTTGCCATAATAATCTCCCTTTCGTTTTCAGATTAATATTGATTGATTTTTGACCATTCTTTTTCAAAGTTAGTGAATGGGTCCTGGTCTTCTTTGACAAATGTTTTCTTGTCATTCCACTTTTTATAGATCACATAAAGGATGTAAGCAGCGGCAATTCCGAGGATGGCCGGAATATTGGAGGCAGCTGCCGTGAGGGCGAACACCCCGACAATGCCCCAGCCGATTTTTGCCCCTGTTGAATCAGCCTTCAGGAACTGCTTGAATACGAAGTATAGAATCAGCAATGAGATGGCCAGGCCGATCATCGGCCCCAAATTGGATAGAAGCACCAGCCCTGCGATTCCCCCTGCTAAAAGTAAGCCAAATTTTTTCATGTACGTTTCCTCCTTTCATGTTTCCATCTTACCTTTCCAGCCAAAATCCTATAACGAGCCTGAGCTTTATTTTCATATAGGACCTGGGGCTTAGGAGCTGGTCAGACTTTGCGGAAGGCGTAAATATTGGAAGGGGAAAACCTGTTATTGTGCTGGCAGGAAGGGTAGATAAAGGAGGAATTACAATTGAGACAATCAGGAGGACACCAATGTGTTTGGCTTCGATGATTTTGTAAAGTTTATGCAGGCATTTTTTATTGTTCTTCCTATCGTGACACTCATCCATGTGGCCGGACATGTTTTTTTCGCCGGAATCTTTGGAGGGAAGGGCCTTAAAGTCATTATCGGCTGCGGTAAAAGTTTATTTTCTTTTAAATACTTTGAGATAAAGCGGTTCTACTTCTGGTATAGCGGCTGTGAGTTCCAAAGCCTGAAGTACGAAAATAAAATCAGCCTCTCTTTTATATATCTTGGCGGCACACTCTTCAACATGATCAGTATCTTTCTTATCAACTACCTGATCGGCTCAGGCGTACTTGAAGCATCTTTGCTTTGGTACCAATTTATCTATTTCTCTTTTTATTTTGTGTTCTTCGCTCTATTCCCGATGGATTTCCCTGACGGCAATCCAAGTGACGGCAAAGCCTTTTACCGGATTATCAGAGACAAGAAGGTTGATTCTACTGATGATTGCCAATGGAAGGTTGAATAGATAAAGCCCCGGATTTCAGTCCGGGGCTTCACTTTTTTCTATATAATGGCTCAAGGCCAGGAGCGGCCATATACAGCGGTAGCTGTGGTAATGAATATAAAAGAAATTGGCCATCCCCTGACCCATTGGATAATCGGCAGTCCAATCCTTGCGCTTGCCTTCCCTCACCAGGAAGGCAGCCCCTTTCCTTGATGGCGTGCTATCCGCCATTCCGGCAGCAGCAAGGGCATCAACGGCCCATGCGGTCTGGGTGAGGGTGCTTTCCTTCAGCGGGATATACTTTTTCTCCATATCGCTCCGGCAGGATTCTCCCCAGCCGCCATCTTCATTCTGGATGGACAAAAGCCAGTCGATCCCTTTTTTCATGCTTTTATCCTCTAATGTGACACCAACAGCCGCCATTCCGGTTACTGCCGCCCAGGTTCCGTATATATAGCAGATTCCCCAGCGGCCATACCAGGATCCATTCGGTTCCTGATGCTTTTTGAGCCACTTGACCGCTTTTTTGATAGGCGGAAGAGAAGCATCCGCATAGCCGGCCTTGCCAAGGAATTCAAGAGTCCTCCCCGTCAGGTCGGCAGTTGAGGGATCGGTCAGGATAAACTCTGCTCCCTGGATGGGAAGGAGATGCAGCAGCTTCTTATCGACATTCCTTTCAAACGCAGGCCAGCCCCCGTCCCTGTTCTGCATAGACAGTGTCCAAAGAAGACCCTTTTTCCATATATCATCATAATGCGGCTTTTCCCGGGCAGGCTGGTAAAGGCTTCTCAGGGCGGCGGTTGTGTCATCCACATCAGGATTGATTGTATTGAAACGCGAAAATCCCCAGCCGCCCGGCTCTGCCTTTGTATTATGGACAATCCAGTCCCCAAACCGGCGATGCTGCTGGCCCGCCAGATACTGGTTGGCTTTTTGGATGGCATTCTCTTTCGGAGGGACGCCTGCTTCCTGAAGGGCATGGCTGATCAGTGCTGTATTCCAGACAGCAGCTGTTGTATATTGAATATGCGTACGGCCGTCGGCTTTTACAGTCATCCGCTTCAAGCCGGCAACAGCATTTCTGATCGCGGGTTCCTCCGGGCCGCCTCCCAATGCCAGCAGAGCAAAAATCATATAAAATGTGCTGCTGAAATAATTATAAAGCGTCCCGTCCGGCTCTGTATGCGACTGCATATATTCCCTCGCTTTTTCTATCGACCATGCCCGGATCTGACGCGGAATGCCCACAAGCGCCTTAACCCCGGCGGCAAGAAAAGAAGTTAAGCTCCTCCATTCTGCACTCCTCAGCTCCGGCCATGGATCATCATCATCCCTGACGGATAAATCGCCAAGATCCGGGCTCAAGGCCGTCTTTCTGCTGAATTTTTTATTGCCCAGAAGAATGACCGGAATCAGATTGGAGCGGCCAAAGACCGAAATATCATACATATTGAGCGGAAAGCTTCTCGGCAGGAGGATCACTTCCATCGGGACCGGAAAAAGAAGGGGCCATGGATACTGCCCTGTCAAGGCAAGCATGATTTTCGTATACATTCCTGCCTTCTTCAGGCCCCCTCCTTTTGTAATCACCCTTCTTGCCTTCACCAGAGCAGGATGATTTTTCTCATAATACCCTGAGTAGAGGAGCGCGTAATAGGCCTCAATCGTTAGTGAAAGGCTCCCTTCATGATGGTCATGGAAAAGCCGCCATGCCCCGTCCTTTCCCTGCCGGCTCAGGATTCCCTTTGCCAGCTCTTTGATCAGCTCTTCCTCATCCTCTTCCTCAAGCGTCCGCAAAAGGACAATCATATAAATATCGGTCATGCACCCTGTATCAAAAGGATGATTCCAGGAACCGTCCGGTGTCTGCTCACTTAAAAGCTGCTGCTTTAAACGTTCAATTTCGCTTTTCACCAGCTGCATGCAGCCCGCCCCCTTATTTCTATTCTTCATAAATATGTATTCAGGAGAAGCCTGTCAGATTCTGAAGCAGCTTCTGGCCGATAGGCAATATCTTTCATGCCCCTGCATATAGTTCAGTGAGGACAACTATAAGAAAGGGGGAGGACATATGCTTCTTTCATGGATCATTACTGCCGGCTTTATCCTTTGCCTGGGGCTAGTTGGCGGCATGTTCATCCATTATCTGCGTGCCGCCATGCACACCCATGATTCTGTTACGGTCGACCCGGCGCCGGAGGAAACTAGTGAGGAAATCAAATAAAGGGGCAGCTCGACATATGGTCCAGCGCCGAGCTGGATGATGCAGGTCTTCAGGGCGGCGAAATAGGCTGTAAGCTGGACTTGGTAGATTATCTTTTCATTTGATTAAAAAAGAAGGAAATTCGGTAGATTATTCCGCGAATTGATCGAAAAAATCTTTAAGCTGGTAAATTAACCGGCTCATCAATTAGAAAACGCCAGCCTGCCTTAAAAATCGGGCCGCCAATTCATGTAAAAACATAAAAAGCCCAAGGACCTCCTCCCTGGGCTATTTTTACGCATATAAAAAAGAATTCACGACTGGCAGCCTGGACAATAAAAGGTTTTCCGTGATGAAATCTCTTCCTTTACGATCTGTGAGCCGCAGCGGAGGCAGCTTTCCCCTTTTCTGTCATATACCATGCAGCGTTCATTATAACCGCCGGTTATCAGATCGCCTTTAAAAAGCGGCTCATCCATATAGCCTCCGCTCTGGATTGCGTTTGCAAACACTGTTTTCATTGCCGGATACAGTCTGCTCTTCTCCATTTCGCTGAGCTCCTCGATTTTCCTCATCGGCAAAAGTCCGGCCTGGTGGCAGATTTCATCTGAATAGCAGTTTCCGATTCCTGCAATGAAATGCTGGTTCACAAGCGATGTCTTGAGCATTCCACGTTTTTTCTCCAATAACTGGGCAAATGAGGCTGCCGTAAATCCAGGATCCAAAGGTTCCGGTCCCAGCTCTTCGAATTCTTTCTCCAGCTCCTGTGCAGTCAGCAGATGCAGGTAGCCGAGCCGCAGGCCGATGAAGTACAGCTTCCTGCTGCCAAATGACAGGATCACCTGCTTTGTCCTGTCAGGATTATCTTCGTCATTGCCAAGATACATCCATCCTCCAAGCATCAGATGGAGGAGAAGATTTTTTCCGGAGCTGAGCCGGAAGATCAGATGCTTGGCGCGCCTATCGATGCTTGTGATTGTGCTGTTCTGCACCTGCCTGATAAATTCTGCCGGCGGAACATTGATAGATTTTTCTCTGTTGATTTCGGCCTCTGTGATCATAAGCCCCGTCAGCTGACGGCCCAGCAGCTGGCGGCAGGTTTCCATTTCAGGAAGCTCGGGCATAAGATGGCCCCCTTTCATATAACTAGTATGAAATGAAAAGGGGATCTTCATGTACCCGTTCAGTCAGCCAGCGCCAGAACCAGGCTGTCACTTGCAGCGCCAACTAGAACTGCATCCCCGCGGTCATGGGCATATACCGCAAGCAGCAAGGCTGTATAGATGCCTTTGAATCTTGCGAGATCCCTTGCTTCGGGCCCAGGTTCTCCATATGCCCCAAAAAACTCTTCCCTGGCATCCGGCCGGAGATAGCTGTACGCAATGGAAAGGTCAATGCTCGGATTGCCGAGATGAACATCGCCCCAGTCAATGATTCCGCTGATTTCCCCTTCAGGATCGGCCAGGATATTTCTTATATGCAGATCGCCGTGCACAAGAACTGGATCACATTCCACTTTTATGGGTATGGCTTTTTTGATATAAGAAAAAAGGCTTTCTTCCTCCTTAAGGATTCCAGCGGCTTTCCCTTTTTCGGCGTACTCTTCCATTTTCACAAGCCTTGTTTCCATATCAAGCCTGTTGTATGTATCAAACGGGACGCCAAGTTCCTTAGCTTTTTTAATAGGAAAGGAGTGGTGCTGCTTCAGGAATTCAGCCAGCCTGCTGGCAGACTCTTTCCCCCCGGGCCTGCTGGAGCTGATCCGCTGATCTTTCTGTAGCCGGAAAAAAAACACGGATAGCCTTTATCAGGTTTTCCGCTATATACTGGCACAGGAAAATCGACTCCGGCAGCAATGCGGAGCTCAGGCAGTATCCGGCTTTCTGTCTTCAGCAGCTCTTCTGCTGCCGCTTTCCGCGGAAAGCGGAATACATATTCATCATTGACTAAAAACACTCTGTTATCAAAGCCTTCTCCAAAGTGCTCCACCTCAGCAGGCGCCAGTTCAGGAAACTGGCTTAACAGAAGTTCCCTTGCCTCAAGGGAAGCAATGGATATTTCTCCACTCCACGGCTGATTCATATACATCCCCTTCCTTTTTCCTTAGTTATACTATTGGCCCCTTCGTTTTTCAACGTCAGAAAAAAGGCACCCTTTGCAGCGGGTGCCCTTTCTTTAATACATTTTATTGTTGTCGACCTTCATTCTGTCTTTTACAATTTCCGGGTCATCTGAGACAGGCGACCTTGTCCCTTGAGGGGGAACATAGACGTTGTCGACCGGCATAACTGGTTCATTGTCCGGCATGCCAGCTTCACCAGGATTCATTTTCTGCTCACGCAGCTTGTCCGATCTGCCGTCAACAAACACCAGTATTTTGCCTTCCTTGATTTGGCCGCTGTAATGCTCGGCATCATCTTCCGGAATCCCCATACCGACGAGGGCTCCTGTAAGCCCTCCAAGTCCGGCTCCGGCAGCTGCCCCTGTGAGTGCTCCTGCAAGGGGTCCTGCGGCGAGCACCGGACCGATGCCCGGGATGGCAAGGGCTCCGGCTCCTGCCAGCAGTCCTGCAAGTCCGCCGAGCGTACCTCCGGCAGCAGCTCCGGCAGCAAGGCCTTCTTCCGCCTTCGTCCCTGTCTGCTCTGTTACTGCTTCCACGTCATCATCATTTTTCCCTACCACTGAAATATCCTTTGTGTCATAGCCTTGGGCCCTTAATTCCTCTACAGCTTCAATGGCTTCACTTTGTGTATCATAAACGCCTACTATATGCTTCTGTTCTTCTGCCATTATCTTTTGCCTCCTTAATAAGCTAAGATAAATAGACAAGCTTTTCAGGCGAGCCTATAGAGTGATTTTACCCGCAGGCGCATCCTGTAAACATTAGCTAGTTGGTCTCTGATAAGAATGATTTGGTTCTGATCCCCGTCCTTCTCATTTTAATGAGAGCGGTCACCTCGACATCCGCCTCAGAAAAGTATTGGTCCCAATCGGCTTCTATCTCGTGGAAGTGTTTATAATCTTTTCTTCTGACCACATCACCGAATCCGAAGATATCTGCTTTGTCTTCTTTTTGCACTCTTCTGATAGTATCTGCAACGATTTTTTCAATGTGGTTCTCTGTCTTCTCCTCATAATCTTCATAAGTTGATACAGAGTCGACTGAATCAGCGCATTGGGTGCCCTCCAAATAACTCTCCCCTCTTATGTCGATCTTAACTTTCGCCTTGCCGTCCTCAATCCTTGCTTTTGTCTTTGTTGTTGTATTATAGATTCTGATGTCGATGTAGCGGTTTTCCCCGCAGCTTATTGTTAGGCTTGTACTCTTAATCTTGTCCTGTGTCCAGAGGTAATTCCGAGCATCCTCAAGACTTAGAAAACCATCCAGCCTGCCGCCTTCAAAAATTGCAAGCGAATCCAGCACAACCAGCGCATCCGGTGTTACTTTCTTCATATTCTCTACACTCGATCCCTTTTCCGGATCCCCCTTAATGGCAACAGCAGCCATGACCGGCTGCCGGCCAGGGGACGTCCAGGCGCTGATCACATCATTCAGCCTCACGCCGGGGTCGCCTCCCCAGGTTTCTTCCATCGTGTCCAGCTGTGTATGGAGCTTAAGGGAAGTGGACTTTTGGAACTGGTACGTCACCTTCAGCACTTCTTCGGCCCTTACTCCCCTTGAAATAACGATATTAAAATCATCCCGCATCTCCCTATTGCGCTCCAGGTAATCCAGAAACTCCAGCATCCCGTCCTCCGCCACTTCTTCACTGATGATCAAAGTCCTCATATGCGAATAGACCAGGTTTCGCGAAATGCCCTCACTCATTTGGTTCGTCAATTCGGACAGGGAATTCCCTTCCTTCCCATACACAATCGAAGGTGCATTACCGCCGGCAGTCCGGTTATTCAGCTCCGCAGCATTAATGCCTTCTACAGACAGGTAGTATTTTTCATCTTTCCCCTTGTCCACAGCCATACCGGTAATTACGGTAACCTCTGCCAGCTCCTTTTGGTCCCAGCATCCAGTCAGCAGGCAGCACAAAGCCATAACAGCTATGATTTTTTTCATTTCCCATGACCCCCATTCATCGGAGGCGGAGAAGGGGAGCCGGTCTTAGGCTGCTTCTCTTCTTTTTGCGGCTTCAAATAGCTTGGCCTTTTATTCATGCTCCAGAAAGGAAAGCGGAAGAACACATCCTTCTGGCTTTCAATGATAAACGGGGCTACTGGGGCCAGATAAGGAACTCCAAAGGAACGGAGAGCGCTTAAGTGAGCCACCATCAGAACAAGCACAATCAGGACTCCATACAGGCCAAGGAAAGCAGCTGTGATGATCAGCAGGAATCTCAGCAGCCTCGAGGCATTGGCGAAGCTGTATGTGGGTGAAACAAAATTGGCAATGGCTGTGATGGCAACGATAATGACCATAATATTGGATATGATCCCCGCCTCGGCTGCAGCCTGCCCGATGACGAGCGCTCCGACGATCGATACCGTCTGCCCGACAGCGCGCGGCATTCTGACGCCTGCCTCACGCAGGATTTCAAAGGTGATTTCCATCAGCAGAACTTCAATCACAGCCGGGAACGGCACCCCTTCCCGCTGCGCGATTACACTCAAAAGCAGCGTGGTCGGAAGCAGTTCATGGTGAAAGGTAAGAATGCCGACATACAGGGAAGGCGTGATAAGTGCAATCATAAACGAAATATAGCGGATAAAACGGATGAATGTTCCCATCAGGAAGTTTTGGTAATAGTCTTCTGAGACGGAAAAAAAGTCGACCAGCACCGCAGGCACGAGCAGCACAAATGGCGTTCCGTCACAAAGGATGGCCACTTTTCCCTCCAGCAGATTGGCCGCTACTGCATCAGGCCTCTCGGTGTTGAGGGCCAACGGAAATAGAGTGGCCGTTTTATCTGCAATCAGTTCTTCAATATTCCCTGTTTCAAAAATCGCGCCCGTATCAATCTTTTTCAGCCGTTTGCGGACCTCCTCGACAATCCCGCTGTCGGCAATATCCTTCATATAACTGATAAAGACCGTTGTGCGCGTGTCATTTCCGATAGTAAATTCCTCAAATTGAAGCCTGGGATTCTTGATCCTCCTGCGGATCAGACTGACGTTTACCGATAAAGTTTCTACAAATCCATCCTTAGGCCCCCTGACGACTGTCTGAGTGCTTGGTTCAGCTATCGACCGGCTTTCCGTGGTGGGAACAGGAATGGAAATGGCCCGGGGTACACCTTTAAAAGCAAGGATAATGCTTCCCGAAAGCATAAAGTCAGTCATTTGCGAGACTGTCTCTGCAAGCTTATAGCCTGATCCTCCGAAATGCTCTTTGCCGTAGCCCTTGACATCATCAATGGTTTTTACCTTTGTATCAGTTCCTGGCTCTTTGGCAATTGAATGAATGATTTCCTTAAGCACATTGCTGTCGATCATGGTTTCCAAATAAAAAAGAAGGGCATCAGCCGCTCCGGCCTTGAGTTCTTCAATTTTCAGATCGGCTGAAGCCCCGAAACGGCAGGATAATTCCTCTTTAAGTTCTTCTAGCTCATAGCTGTCAAGGCTCTTATCGCCAGTTTCCTTTTCAGTCTTTTCCTCCCTCTCTATTTCGACTCTTTTTATGCGGCTGAGTGTTTTAATGCGTTTCAACATTTCACCCCATTTTTCCCGGAACGCTTCCGGCTTCGGTTTTTCCATAGCAAGACAGCCAGGAGGACAGATGGAATGCCGAATTGCATCGGCAAATGAACAAAATAAGGGACTACAACAAGCCCTTCCTCCAGATGGTCGGCAAAATTGACTGAAATCAGTACAGAAAACAGGGACACGACCGCTGACATAGGAAGGGCAAAGTATCGATAGGGCAGCCGGAAAACGTATTCCAGCCCTTTCAGCGCGCCAAAAAGAAAGACCGAGCCTTTTATCAGGATGCCAAGCATCATAATGAAAACGACGAGGGCATCGATCCGCTCAATGAAATTGCCGATGGAAACCTGCCTTGCCGCACTGAGCATCGGAAAATTGGATCGTACCATCGCATCAGATCCAAGAGTCATGACCATAAGGATGGTCGCATGGGTCAGCAACAGCCCGGCAATCGCTGTTCCCATTAATGAGACTCTTTTGACATATTTGAAGCTGGTGACTTTTCCGAGGATGACCGTAAAGGCGATAAGCTCGCCGAATGGAAATACAAACAGCGAAGGAAAAACAGCTTTGGCCACAGGCATGATGCCCTCGCCAAGGACCGGCTCGATCCGGCTGAATTCCAGGTTTCCGCTTGCCAGCAGGAAAATCGTCAGCAATAGCACAAACAGCACCACATATGGAGAGAAAATTTCAGATGTCCGCCCAAGCACTTCAATGCCAAGGTAAAGGATATAGCCCATCGTCAAAGCGATGGTAAGGGATATCATTTCAATTGGCGTATTGGGAAGAATGGCAGACGCGATCAGCTCGCCAAAATCCCTCACCACCCTGCTGGATATGTAGAGAAAATAAATGACATATAGTAATGCCATTGGAATGACAAGATAGCGCTTAAAGCAGTGCTCCATAATTTCATAAAGGTTTTTTCCGGGAAGTCGGCTGATCAGGAACCAGTAAAAGTAGACAATTCCCATTCCAAATCCTGTAGAAATGACCATGGCTATCCAGGCATCCTGCTCTGCGCCTTTGCCGACACCAATGATAATCGCACTGCCGAGCAGGAAATTGATGACCAGCGTCATCAGCTGGCTGAGCGATATACTTTCTTTTAACATCAGCTCCCACTTCCCTTCGACTGTGCTTTTTCAGCTTTTTTATTTTTATAAAGCCTTATGTCGATAAACAGGCTGGAACCCATGCCGAGGAAAAAAACAAACAATGCAATGACCCTTCCTGCAGCTATTTCGGCATAAAAAATATTCAGAATTGCTTCAGTGACTGTACTTTTAAAAACAAATAAATCAAAGAGAAGAGTCAGCACAAACAAGCCTGTGGAAACCAATATAAACGAAAGAGTGACCATCATATCTTCCCATCCATTTTAAAGTTGCATTTCTAGTATTTAAGTTTGCTGCTTATTTTATCCAATAATTCCGTCCCTGCCGCAACTCTTTTTCCTGCGATTATCTTCCGGCCCAAAAGGGTATGAAATTTACAGCAGCTATGCAGAAGAACGAATATGCCCCCCTTGGAAAGGAAAGATTATCTACTAGAAGAAAAACCTGAGGAGGAAAGATATGAATCATTCACAAATGCCGCAATTTCCGGAGCCGTACTGGAGGGAAACCCCGCTCTCATCCTATGAGGCGCTTAATGAAAATATCGAGACTGATGTCGCAATCGTCGGCGGAGGAATTACAGGAATCACCGCTGCCTACCTTCTCGCAAAAGAGGGATTTAAGGTAGCGATCCTTGAAGCAGGAAACGTCCTCAACGGAACAACGGGGCATACAACTGCCAAACTGACCGCCCAGCACGGAGTCATCTATGATGAGCTGATCAGCCACTTTGGTGAAGACAAAACGAAGCTTTATTATCAGGCGAATGCAGAAGCAATCACTTTTGTAAAAAACCTTGTCGAGGAAAAAAAGATCGACTGTGACTTCAGCATGGAGGACGCTTATATCTATGCGGTTTCCGACCAGGCTGCCGGCAAGGTGCAAAAGGAATATGAAGCCTACCAGAAGCTTGGAATCGACAGCAGCTTTGCTGATAGCATCCCATTTAACATAGACATCAAAGGGGCAGCAGTCATGAAGGGGCAGGCACAATTTCACCCTTTGAAATTCCTGAAGGTGCTTCTTGAGGAATTTACAGCAGCAGGCGGCAAAGTGTATGAAAATACAACAGCTGTCGATATTGAGGAAGGACAGCCTGCCTCAGTTAAAACAAAGAATGGCCAAACCGTTACAGCCAAGCATGTGATTGTCGCCTCACACTTCCCATTCTATGATGGCAAGGGCTTTTATTTTGCGAGAATGGAGCCGGAAAGATCCTATATTGTGGCTGTGAAGACCCGTGAGGAATATCCGGGCGGGATGTACTACAGTGCCGATCAGCCGACACGCTCACTGCGTTATACACCGGTAAATGGCGAGAAGCTGGTCCTTATCAGCGGTGACAGCCACAAAACCGGGCACGAATCGGATACTCTTAAGCATTACGAGGCTTTGGAGGAATTCGCAGAGGAGGTTATGGGCATAGAGGAGTATCCATACAGATGGTCTGCACAGGATTTAATCACATTGGATAAGATCCCGTATGTTGGCCCAATCACTGAAAATGCCTCGAACATTTATGTTGCCACCGGCTACCGTAAATGGGGGATGACGAACGGAATTGCGGCTGCCCATTTGCTGAATGATTTTATTGCCAAAAAGGAAAGTCCTTATAAGGAAGTATTCACCCCTTCCCGATTTAAAGCCGATCCAAGCATCAAGGAATTCATTAAATTCAATACCGATGTTGCAGGCCAGCTGATTAAAGGGAAGCTCGAATATATCCCTGCCGAGCTCGATGATATTGAACCGGACCACGGTGCACCTGTCATCGTAAATGGCAAAAGGGCCGGGGCCTACCGGGATAAAGAAGGAGCCCTTCATATCGTCGACACCACCTGTACACATATGGGCTGCGAATGTGAATGGAATAATGGCGAACGGACCTGGGACTGCCCGTGCCACGGCTCGCGCTTTTCTTACACAGGAGAAGTTGTCGAAGGCCCGGCAGAAACTCCGCTTAAAAAAATCCAGGGTGAATGATTTGGGAAACTCCTGCGGCTGGCTGCTGCGGGGGCTTTCTGCCTGCCATCGGGTACTGGCTGGGGCTTCAAAAAGATAATCCGGCACTTCTTTTCCACTTCCAACTCCCGCATCAAACAAATTCTACTCTTTCCCTCTTCTCCTCTGTTCCAATCCTTTTTTTACTATATTACAGGATTTGACCCATAAGTCCCCTTTAATATGACAAACTGTAAAGGCTTAGTGTAAAGGATTCATTTTGCATCAATCAGCAAAACGCTTTCACGAAGTGACGCAAACGATTTCACAGCAGCATTTCTGGGGCTTCTGGGTCCAATGACTTCATCTGTTTAGTTGTATATACAAGTATTGACCACCTCCATGTTCTCCTCTAAAGTCAGGTTGTAAAAACTATACAGAATTGGGGAGATACATATGGCAAAGTCCAGGAAAACCCTCCGGATGCTGGCTGCCGCGGCAATCGCTGCCGGTGTCGCACTATCTGCAAGCATACCAGGTGCGCTTGCAGTCACACAGCCTGAGGCTGACACTCCGCTCAAAAAGGAGAACCTTCAGACTCTTTCAGCCAAGAGTGTGAAAAAGCTTAAAAATGGGGTCCAATTCGACCTTGGCGATTATGAAGCATTTATACGTATTTATTCAGAAGACCTTGTCAAAGTTTCTGTCTTAAAGGACGGCCAGAAAGAAGAAGAAACTCCTGCCATTGCAAAGAAGGATTGGAAAACTCCTCTCTTCAGCACTGAAGACGGCAAAAAAGAATATACCATCAAAACCGGCGAGCTGACCATTAAAGTAAGCAAGTCGCCATTCGGGGTGAAATTCCTTGATAAAGAGGGCCAAGTAATCAATGAAGATTATCTTCAAAACGGTGCCTCATCCGGCTATGAAGATGGAAAGCCATATGTTTTCAAGAAAACCGAAAAGGGCGAGAACTTCTACGGCTTCGGCGAACAGGCCGGCCTGAATATGAACCAGCGCGGCGAAAGCATCGGGATGTGGAATACTGATGCTTATGCTTATACAAAGGATACAAAATATGTTTATACAAGCATTCCATTCTTTATGGGCCTGAAAGACAAAAAAGCCTACGGGATCCTTTTTGATAACTCCTACCGCTCTTACTATGAAATGGCAAGCGAGTCAGATGACTATTACTACTTCTATGCCAACGGCGGACCGCTTACCTATTACTTTATGTATGGACCGGAAATTTCGGATGTGCTTGACCGGTATACTGAACTGACAGGCAAAATGGACATGCCAGCCGAATGGACATTGGGACTGCACCAGAGCAAATGGGGCTATACCGCCGATGAAATTACCGATGTGGCCCAAACCTACCGAGATAAAAATATCCCGCTTGATACCATGCATTTTGATATCGATTATATGCAGGGCTACAGGGTCTTCACTTGGGATCAGAAATATAAAGATGCCCTTTCAAAGCTGAAATCAATGGAAGGCTTCCATGCTATTGCCATCAACGACCCTGCGGTCAAGCAGGATGAAAATTACAAAATCTATCAGGAAGGCACTGCCAAAGACTTCTGGGGCAAAAATCCGGATGGCACAAACTTCATTGGCCCAGTTTGGCCTGGCGACTCTGCTTTCCCTGATTTCTCCAAAGAGGAAGTGCGGGACTGGTGGGCCAAAAACCATAACGTCCTGTTCGATGCAGGAATCGACGGCATCTGGAATGATATGAATGAGCCTGCAGTCTTTGTGGATGGCGGAGAGTATAATCATACAATGCCGCTTGATACTTATTTCGGATATGAAGATGACAAAATCATGCACACGGAATACCATAATCTTTATGGCCATGACGAGGCAGAAGCAACATACAATGCCTGGGCCATGCATAAGCCTAATGAGCGTCCGTTTGTCCTGACGCGTGACATGTTTGCCGGCTCCCAGCGCTATGCAGCACTGTGGACAGGAGATAATGAAAGCAATTGGGAGCATCTTCAGATGAGCCTGCCGATGAATATGAACCTAGGCTTATCCGGTGTTTCCTTCGTCGGTAATGATATTGGCGGATTTGCTTCCCGCCCAGATAAAGAACTTTATACACGCTGGATCGAGGTTGGAGCCTTCCTTCCTTTCTCCCGTATCCATTATGATTCAGACGCCAAAGCAGAAGTAAAGCAGGGACAGGAGCCATGGGCATTCGGGCCTGAGGTTGAAGGAATCGCCAAGAAGTATATTGAAATGCGCTACCAGCTGATGCCTTATCTTTATAATGCCTTCAAGGATTCCTCCGAGACAGGCAAGCCGGTCCAGCAGCCGCTTGTTTATCACTACCAGGAAGATGCCAACACATATGACATTGCTGACCAGTTCATGTTCGGCGACTCTATGATGCTTGCCCCTGTCGTAAAAGAAGGACAGACACGCCGCGATGTATATCTGCCAAAAGGCGACACATGGGTGGACTTCTGGACCAAGAAGGAATATAAAGGCGGACAGACAATCAATGTCAGCGCCCCATTAGAGCATCTGCCGATTTTCGTGAAAAAAGACAGCATCATTCCAACACGTGAAGTCCAGCAGTATACAGGAGAAAAGGAACTGACAAACCTGGTGCTCGACACCTATTTGGACAAAGAAGCAAGCTACAGCTTCTATGAAGATGACGGCAAATCACTCGACCATCAGGACGGTGAATTTGATATCACAAACTTTACACTGAATGAAAAACCGAATAAGATCGAATTCACCCAAAAGAAAGAGACTGATAACTACGATTCAACTCTCCAGCAGGTGACATTGAAGCTTAATAATGAGAAAGCGCCTAAGCGCATCCAGGCAGCCGGCAAGAAATACCGCGCCGTCTTCTCACTGGAAGAAATGACACAAACAAAAGAATCTTATTTTTATGAAACAAACTCAAAAACATTGTATGTAAATGTGCCTGCAGCAGAAGGCAAAAAGGTTCAAATTAAATTCTAAAAGATCTAGGGGGCTAATCTGACAGGGATTAGCCCTTCTTTTTTGAAAGAGGTGATCATATTGAAAGGCAAAGCAGCCATCCTCGGACTTCTGCTGCTGGCGGCGCTTGCCAGCTTCTGCCTGAAAGAAAAGGAAGAGAAAACCACTCATGATGCTCCCTCCCTGCAGGAGTCAAAAGATTTATTTTTCAATCTGCAGACCGATAAAGCCCGCTATAATCCCGGGGACTCTGTCCAATTTTCAATAAAAGCAGAGGCTGGGAGCACGGTGGAGGTCACCTATTATCATCTTGGCCGCCCATTGGACACAGTGGCTGCAGAACTGAAGGCTCCCGGCACCCACAGATGGAGCTGGAATCCTCCGGAAAAGGATTATAAAGGCTACTTGGCCGTCGTATCTGTGGAAAATGGCGGCAGCATACAGACCGAAACAATTGCTGTAGACGTTTCAAGCAGCTGGAGCCGGTTTCCCCGCTACGGGTTTCTGTCTGACTTTGCTGACTCTTCCCCCGAAACAGCTGCCGCTATCATATCCGACTTGAACCGCTATCATCTTAATGGGCTTCAATTCTATGACTGGCATTTTGAGCATCAGGAGCCCCTGAAGATGGAGGATAAGCTGCCGGCGGGCCATCGGGAGGATGTCGCAAACCGCCGCATCTCATTGCAGAAAGTACAGCAGTATATCGGCGAAGCCAAACAGAGGAACATAAAAACCATGGCATATAATCTACTGTACGGATCTTTTGAAGATAACGGCTTGCCCCGTGAATGGCAGCTTTTTAAGGATCAGAGCAGCCCGGAGCCTGACATCCATCCCCTCCCTGGCGGCTGGAAAAGCAATCTGCTGATCATGAATCCCACCAATCCATGGTGGCAGGACCATCTGATAGAACAGCAGAAAATGGTATACCAATACCTGGGCTTTGATGGCTGGCATATCGATCAGCTTGGTGACAGGGGAGAAGTTTTTAATGAGCTTGGAGACAGCATCCACCTTGCAGAAAGCTTCCAGCCTTTCCTGGAGAAAATCAAACAGAAGCTGCCTGAAAAAGAGATTGTGATGAATGCCGTGAATCAGTATGGCCAGCCGGCCATCAGCAGAGCAGGTGCTGCGTTTCTGTATACCGAAGTATGGGATCCGTATAAGCATTATGGGGATCTCAAGAAGATACTGGATGAAAATAGGAACCTTACAAATAACGGACAGGCCTCTGTTCTGGCCGCTTATATGAATTACCGTCATTCTGATGAGCAGGGAATGTTTAATGAAGCCGGCGCCCTGCTTACAGATGCTGTTATCTTTTCCAATGGCGGAGCACATCTGGAATTGGGCGAGCATATGCTTTCCAAGGAATATTTCCCTCACAATCAACTTCAGGTGTCCGAAGGCCTTCAGCAAGAAATGGCCAGTTATTATGATTTTTTAACAGCTTATGAGAATATCCTGCGAGATCATACGCGGGACTCTGAGGCAGCGATCATATCCCATGAAGGGCTGCCATTAGCGATGGGAGATCCTGAACAGCAAAAGATCTGGGTGCTGCCGAAAGAATCCGGAAACAGGAAAATCCTCCATTTCATCAACTTCCTGGATGCGGTCCATATGGAATGGCGCGATACAAATGCCGATCAAGCTAAGCCAAAGGAACGGCGGGACCTTACATTTAGTTTAGAGGAAGATCGGAAGGTCAAAAACCTATGGTTTGCCTCCCCTGATATTAAAGGCAGCAGGCCTGAAGAGCTTCCGTTCAGGCAGGAAAACGGGAATGTTATATTCAGCATTCCGTCATTAACCTACTGGGATATGGTGGTTGCTGAATACTAGGACACAGATTCCTGTCCAAAAATAAAAGCGTGCCCGGGCTTTCCGCCTGGACACGCTATTGTTAGTTTAGATTAAAATCCCCGGACGCAGTATGAACCTTTACCACATGCTCGCCTGAACCAATTTTGCCGAGAATCCTGTCTTCTTCTTTTTCTTCAAAAAGAAATCTATCAAGCTGGACATTGCCCTCCCCGGAGGTTGCCTTAAAATCAACCATCATATCGCTTGGCTCCTCTTTGAATGAAATATTGACATCCCCGCTTGCCGTTTCGGCAGTAATGCTGGCTGCCAGCTGATCATTGCTGATGTTCAGGTCGCCCGAAGTAATTTTTGCAGCGATATCCCCGGAAAGTTCGCTGATTTTTATATCCCCTGAAGCTGTATATAAATCTGCTGACTCTGCGGCTGACCCATCGATTTGCATGTCCCCGCTTGCTGCCTTAAACTTCAATTCCTTCGCCTTTGAATCTTCTACCCTTACATCGCCGCTCGCCACCTGGATTTCCATTTGGCCTCCGGCTTCCATTCTCTTCAGCGCAACATCACCGCTCTTTGTCTCAAAAATGCTGTCCTTGCTTTGAATGTTTTCCGCTTTGATATCGCCGGATAATACCTGTACTGCCAGTTCCTCATATTCCTTTTTCGGAAGAAGCATCTCGATTTTCACATCACGGATGATAACCACTCCCATGCGGAACATATTCTTCACATCAAGGTCGACATTCAGGGTGCCGTCATCTTCGCTGACCTTCAGTTTATAATCATCTTTGAGCTTTTTGCTGACTTTCCCCGTTAGTGCCACCTTTATATCTTTCTCGCTGCCAGCTTCCCTGATGACCACATCTGTAGAAGCGCTATTTACTGAGATATGCTGGATGGAATCTGCTTTTATCGTCTCGCTTTGATTAATCTCAACCGTGTTAAAATTCAGACCTCCCGAAGCGCTGAGTGTAATGGCTGAACCGCCGACACCGATCAGGAATAAAACGACCAAACCCGCCACCATTTTCTTCATGCCGCCTTCTCTCCTTTTCCTTTGACTAGCCTGACATTGAATTTGATATAGCCGAGAAGTACCCGGTAGAAAAATTTGCCGACATAAATCATTCCGATGCTAAGCAGCAGGCCCAGGCTGAACAGTGCCAGCGAAGCAAAGAAATTCAGGGTCATATCCTCAAAGCCCGTAAAAAACGAAGACCCCAGCAAGGCAAATGGCGACAATGTCAAAACGAGCGCCACCGCACATAGTGAAATATAGACGCCTGCGAGGCCGATCAGCGGCCCAAGTATAAAGACCAGATTGAAAAAGCTGAGGCTGACCGCCGCTGTCGCAGCTTGAAAAATATTGGAGACCGACTGCGTTTTCTCCGCTTTGACAATCCTGTAGTCTGCAAGCAGGTCGCGCGCAATGACATGCGGGTCACCGAGCTCCTCCATGATTTCCCTTTCCGTCCTGCCGTTTGCAAGCCCGATTTCAAAATGCTCCTCATAATCGTACAGCATTTCCCGCCGGTCATATTCCGGCACCTTACCAAGCAGCTTTTCCAGCCTTTCTAAAAACTCATTCCCTGCCACTGGACTTTCCCTCCTCAACAAATTGATTAACCGCCAATGAAAACTGCTGCCATTCCTCGATCAGCATATTCATATAATCCCTGCCCTTTTCTGTCAGTGAATAGTATTTTCTGGGAGGCCCTTCCGTTGATTCTGCCAGATAGGTTGTTAAATACTCTTCTTTTGTCAGTCTTCTGAGCAAAGGATAGAGCGTCCCTTCAGCCACCTCGATTTTATCCGAGATGTTTTGCGCGAGCTCGTAGCCATACTGATCTTTCTTAGAAATCAGCAGCAGCACGCACAGCTCAAGAACACCCTTCTTGAATTGAACATTCAATCCTTGCACCTCCACCGGTAGTGAACATTATTCAGTAGTCATGTAAATCCTTCCATTCATTCACAAACCCATCATACAATACACTATTGAACATTACAAGGTACTGAACGTAAAAAAATACCTATTTTTTAAAAATAGGCATTTTCCAAAGATGATTATGGCCTCAAATCCATCCAGCTTTGAAGATGATGGACAGCGAATCCCACATGGGAATCTGAGGAATAAGCGTCACGGACAAGTGAAAGCTGTTCTTCCATTCTTAGTGTGCCTTCCTCATAAAAAGTGATATACGCCGCTTCAGAAGAAGCCCCTGTTTCTGCGGCAATTTCTATCTTTTTCCCATATTGTGCCGCAAGCTCAACCTCGTTCCTGGACAGCTCAATCATCCCATTAGGGCCTGCTGCTGTATCTCTGTAGGCCATGATCGTCACACTGTCAGTATTCTTTATGACCCAGCCTGCGAGGGAATCTTTGCCGAATTTATTGCTGAACATCATTTCATCAAACCAGAAAGGCATATCTGCCCCCAACGGAAGACTGAGCTCTGCGGACAAGGAGGCTGCCTGCAGCATACGGGTCTGATAATTCACCACGGTGTTTTTATAATTGCTTTCCCAGCCTGGCAGAAGATAGGGCTCGATATCCAGGTGGATGCCTGAAAACTGCTGGGCAGGGCTTGCCTGCTCCTGATAAGCAGCTACCCAGGAGAAGAAGCTGCGCATCGCTGCTTCACCTTTTGCCGTGGCCCATTTAGGTGCTCCATCCAATGCATGGACACTGATTCCGCCGGCATTTGCTTTTTCTATAAAAGATTGGTAGACAGCGGCCGGCAGGCTCTGGTCAATCTGCAGATACAGCTGATCTGCCTGCCTGTCCGCCAGGAATTGAATGATTTCATCAGACCTGTCCTTTATGGCTGCTGTATCCCACAGCCAGGTTGAGCGGTTCATATCAGCAGCCTCTCCTTTCACGGGGCAGGCTGCAAACACGAGCAGTACAGCCAAAAGAGCTGTCTTAAAAAATTTGATTGTCATTGTATACTCTCCTTTGTATGATGCCATGACATCCATAAAAAGGAGCCCGGCAGCCTGGCAGCCAACCGCTGATGCGGGAAGGCCCATAGCTTTGCGTCCCTGCCTTTCGACAGGTTTGCCTTTATCAGTAAGTTGTTAATTTGATTATAATCACTTTTCAGGAAAAATAAAGGTATTTTTTACGCAAAAAGGCCCCCTGATGACGGGGGCCTTCTTCTTAGTCTTTAGGCTGATTTTCTTTCTTGCTTTTCGTGCCGGTGTTGAATTCCACCAGCTCTTCGCTTGTCCAGCCTTCTCTTTTTTTATTATTGTTGCGCTGTGCATTTGCATTTCCAAGCTTTGTCCTGCCCATGCTGCCTCGCTCCTTTACTAGCGTGTTCTCTGGTAGTATGGGCCTTTTCACTATGTGTTATTCTGCTTTGGCGGCCTTACAGGAGAGGGGATTTCCTCACTTTTGTCCCCTGCTCGAAAGCATAGGCCATGCTGATCAGACCGGCTTCTGAAAAAGCAGTGCCGGTAAACGTAATGCCCACAGGCTCATTCTCTAAGGAATAGCCTGCCGGTACTGTGATGGAAGGATAGCCTGCCTTTGCCGGAATACCCGCTCCAAAATTGTTCGGCGTCACGATTGCATCAAGATGATGCTCTTTCAGGACATGATCAATTCCCTCCTCAGTCGAAAAGTAGACATCCTCCTCAAGCGAGCTGATATAAGCCTCTTCAGTCAAAGTCCCGCTTGTTCTTTCGGCTTCCTCCAGGATGGTCTGCCCGTACTTAAGGGCTGCTTCACTGTTTTCGAGGTTAAAGGCAATCACATCGGCAAGGGATTTCACTTTTATATGAGGAGCAACGCCGCGCAGGTAGGCGTTAAGATCTGCTTTGAATTCGTATGTAAGCACATCATACTTCCAATTATTTTTTGTAGAAGGGATTTCTACAGGGTCAACCACCTCGGCACCAAGAGCTTTCAGCTGTTCAACCGCATGGTTCATCACTTCAAGCTTGTCCCCGCTCAAATAATCAAAATACACTTCACGTGCAATGCCGATCCTTTTGCCCTTCAGCCCGTTTTCATCAAGAAAACCTGCAAACTCGGTATAATCTGACTCCGGATTGTTCTGCACGGCAGGATCCCTGTCATCATTGCCGGCAAGCACATCGAGAAGGTAAACGGCATCCCTGACGGTTCTTGCCATTGGGCCAGCGGTATCCTGGGAATGCGCAATCGGGATGATCCCCCTTCTGCTGATCAGGCCGACCGTCGGCTTAATGCCGACAAGCGAGTTTTGGCTTGCCGGGCTGAGAATCGAGCCTGACGTCTCCGTTCCGACAGAAACTGCCGCAAAGTTCGAAGCGATGGCTGCACCTGAACCCGAACTGGAGCCGCCGACATCAAAATTACCCGGCCCATAAGGATTCAGCACCTGCCCGCCCCTTGAGCTGTAGCCGCTCGGCATGCCCTCTGTCATAAAATTGGCCCATTCCGTCATATTCGTTTTTCCGAGAATAACGGCTCCGGCCTTTCTTAAAGCTTCGGCCACATAGGAATCCTCTTTTGCAACCGACTCCTTCAGTGCAAGAGATCCGGCACTGGTGTGCATTTTATCAGCAGTATCAATATTATCCTTGATCAGTACAGGAATGCCATGCAGCGGCCCGCGGCTGCCCTTCAGCTTACGTTCGGCATCCAGTGCCGCCGCAATCTGGACAGCATCCGGATTGACCTCAAGTACAGAGTTGATGGCCGGGCCGTTCTTATCCTTCTGCGCAATCCTGTGCAGGTACATCAGCACAAGCTCTTTCGATGAAACCTCGCCCTTCTCCAATTTCTCCTGCATCTCATCTATAGTGGCCTCCAGGAGCCATTCTTCCTGGAGCTTTTTCAGCCTTGGATTTTTCATATAGGAATCGATTCCTTTCACATTGAGTTTACTTTCATATTTTAGCATATTTTCTGAATCCTTTACTATAATGAAGGTTGGTTAGAGAGGACCTCGAATATTCGCTGGTGGATTTGTGGTGTTTTTCTAGGAAATGATCTTTTTCTTTAAGGCTGGGTTTAATTCTGCTGTTCCATCTTGTTGAATCAGACCAATTTAGAGTGGATCCTGATTCATTTAGGGTGGATCCCCGGTCAATTTAAGTTAATCACCCTACTTTTCCGTTTATTCATCCTACTTTTCCGTTTATTCACCCTACTTTTTCATGTATTCACCCTACTTTTTCAATTATTCCACCCAAAACAGCCGATATTTTTTCCACCTTACATTTTTTCACAAAAACCCAACAAAAAAAGCTGACAACCCAAACCCGGGTTGTCAGCTCCCTATTACCTTCTTCTATCAGCGTCAACGATATCACCGGAATAAAACATTTTCTTCTCCGGCGTGATGCCAAGCTCCTGGCAAAACTTCTTCAGTTCGCGTTCTTCCCTTTCGGTGACGAGCGAGATGACCGTCCCGCTTGCGCCGAAACGGCCCGTGCGCCCTGAGCGGTGGACATATTGCTTGATGTCTTTCGGAAAATCATAGTGCACAACATGAGTGACACCCTGGATGTCAAGGCCCCTTGCAGCCACATCTGTTGCGAACAGCAGGCTGCTTTTTCCTTCGCGGAAATTTTTCAAATGCTTCTGCCTGTCCATTTTGTCCAGGTCGCTATGCAGGATTCCGGCCTTCACGCCTTTAAAATCAAGCTTTTCGGAAAGGACAGCCAGATTGCCGATATCCTTTACAAAGGCAAGCCCCTTGATATCCTTTACACGGGAGATCTTTTCAAGGAGTTTAATTTTATCCCGCTGCTCACAGGCAAAATAAATATGGTCCACATCTGAAGGGATTGCCTCTTCCTTCCCTACGCGGATGAGCTCGGCATCAGCGGAGAGCTCCTGTGCAACCTTCGCGGTGCTTTCAGGAAGTGTTGCTGAAAAGAAAGCAAGCTGCCTGTCAGCAAGGGTTGACTTTAAAATGGTCTTTACTGTCTCAAGATGCTCAGGAACAAGGAGCTGATCTCCCTCATCGAGCACAACCGTTTTGACTTCATGCATCTTCAGTTTTTTCTGTTTGATCAGCTCGAGCATCCGCCCAGGCGTGCCCAAAGCGATCTGCGGGTGCTTCTTCAGCTTTTCTAGCTGTCTTTTCGTATTGGCGCCGCCGATGAAGGTGGCTCCTTTTATGCCGCTTCCTTCTGCCCACTTTTGGACCTCCGAGAAGATTTGCATAACAAGCTCCTGTGAAGGGGCCACAATAACGGCTTGAACCGCTTTTTTGCCGGGATCGATTTTATCAAGAAGCGGCAGCAGGTAAGCAAGCGTCTTGCCTGTCCCTGTCGGCGATTCGGCGATCACGTCCCTGCCCTCCTGGATAAAGGGGATGCTCTTCGATTGAACGGCGGTTGGCTCATTAAAGCCGGATTTTTCCCAGACTTCCTGGATAAAAGGCTTCAGGCCGGTAACTACAGATTGATTTTCAGTCATAACTATCTCCTTCTTTTGCAAAAAAATCTCATCTATTCCAGAGCTGCTTTTTTAGAGCATGCCCAGTTTTACAAAAAGTTGTGTACCGTTCTGATACTAGCTTATGATGTTCCAGATGTCCAGCCTTCATGCCAGCTGAGCTACGTCCCCCAGTAAAAAATCCCCTAACTGCATCTCAATATTTCCTTAGCCAATGAGGCGTCTGTTCCAGTTCAAATGCAAGCCGGAACAAAAGATCCTCACGCCCTTTGGCTGCCATAAACTGAACACCGCATGGCAAGCCCTCTGCTGTACTGTGCAGGGGCACGCTCATCGCCGGCTGCCCTGTCAGGTTGGCGAGCTGGGTGAACGGCGTCCGCTTCAGGCTGTTTTCAGCGAGCTGGCCGGCAAGCCCGGCCTTTTGGGCAAGCTTTCCCAGCTTCAGCATGCTGATCAGCCGGACAGCTGTTTTTTCTGCATTTTTAAGGCTGAGCTCGCCGATCCTTGCAGGCGGAAAAGCAGTGGCAGGAGTCAAATAAAAGTCATAGGTCTCATGGAAAGAATCCATCACATAGGCGGCTTTGTCCCATTCCCTCATGCTCAGGACAAAATCCCCGGCAGAGATTGTTTTTCCAAGCATCCCGAGGAGCCATGTAGATGCTTCCACATCCGTCCTGGACACCTTCCGCCCGAGTGTTGCCTCCATTCCAGCCAGCGCCGCAGCCACCTCTCCAAAGTACATGGTGATATAGCTTTGGGCAAGCTTCTTCCCGTCTATATCCGGTTCAGCTTCTTCGGTCCGGTACCCCAGATCTTCGAGGATAGCAGCCGTGCGGAGCACAGCTTCCCTGCAGTCGGGATGGACATCGGTGCCAAGCGGGGAAGCTGTGGTATAAGCAATTTTCATGGTTTTTGGGAGCGGCTTTTCCAGACAGCCCAGATACGATTCTGATGGGGGAATAGCGTAGAAGGCGCCGCCTTTTTCCGGTCCATGCAGCTCATCTAGCATGGCAGCGCTGTCCCTGACCGAACGGGTGAGCACATGGTCGGATGAAGCCCCCTGCCAATGCCGGCCAATCCCAGGGCCGGCCGGTGTCCTTCCCCTGCCCGGCTTCAGGCCGAACAGGCCGCAATAAGCGGCAGGGATGCGGATCGAGCCGCCGCCGTCATTGGCGCCTGCAATCGGCACCATCCCGCTCGCCACTGCTGCAGCGGAACCGCCGCTTGAGCCGCCCGGAGTGTAATCAGGATTCCATGGATTCCTGGCCGGTCCGTGAAATTCAGGCTCTGTAATCCCCATTAATGCAAGCTCGGGAACATTCGTCTGCCCTATAAAAATGGCACCCGTCCGCCGGAGCCTGGCCACAAATTCAGAATCGCTCTTTGCACGGTAATTCTGCAGCGCCTTAGAGCCTGAAGTGATTCTTTCTCCCGCGATTTCCTGCGTGATATCTTTCAGCAGCATCGGCACTCCTGCAAAACTTCCCTCTAGATCAGCAGATAAAGCAGCCTTTTTTGCCTGGTCATACATTTTATTGATTACCGCATTAAGCCCAGGATTCAACGCTTCAATATTCTCAATGGCGGCTTCTGCCAGCTCAATCGGCGCAGCTTCTTTCTTTTTGACCAGCTCCGCCAGCGCAAGGGCATCATTTTCCAAAAACAGTTTGTTCATTTTTCCACCTGCTTTAAAAGAAATAGTACCCATACATTTCTCTGACATCAGGTGGATATCCTGCAAAATGCCAAAAGGAAAGGCAGGCCCGGAAAGGACCTGCCTGCTGTTTATGGCTTCAATACAACCTTTGTGCAATCGTCTTCATGTTCATTGAACAGATGGTAGCCGCGTGCCGCATCTGCGAGGGGCAGTTTGTGGCTGACAATGTGGGTCGGATCAATCTTTTTCTCTTCAATCATATTATAGATTTCCGGCATCAGATGGATAACTGGTGCCTGTCCTGTTTTAATCGTTACGTTCCTGGAGAAGAAAGCTTCAAGCGGGAACATATTGTAGGTTGCACCGTAAACGCCGGTCAGCTGGACTGTTCCGAATTTCTTGACAGCCTTCGTTGCCATCTGGATAGGCCCGAGTGTTCCTCCCTGAAGCTTCAGCTTTTGCTCGATTTTTTCAATCGCTGATTTCTTCCCGTCCATGCCGACGCAGTCGATGACAACCTCGGCACCGCCGCTTGTGATTTCCTTCAGATAATCACCCATATCATCATGTTCACTGAAGTTGAAGGTTTCAACCTTATTGACGAGCTTGGCATGCTGCAGGCGGTAGTCAAGATGGTCGACTGCAATCACTCGGGAAGCGCCTTTCATCCAGGCGAATTTCTGGGCCATCAAGCCGATCGGTCCGCAGCCCAGGACGACGACCGTGTCACCCTTTTTGACGCCGGAATGAAGAACGCTCCAATAAGCAGTCGGGAGAACATCGGAAAGGAACAGCAGCTCCTCGTCTTCCATTTCATTGGATTCGGGTACAACAAACGGTACAAAATTTCCATAAGGGACGCGCAGATACTCTGCCTGGCCGCCAGGGTAGTTTCCGTATCTTTCTGTATAGCCAAAGTAAGCGCCTGTATCCTGGTGAGGATTGGAATTATCGCATTGGCTTTCCATGTCATGCTGGCAGAAGAAGCACTGCCCGCAGGAAACGTTAAAAGGAATGACAACCCTGTCCCCTTTTTTCACCTTCGTAACCTCAGGGCCAACCTCTTCAACAATGCCCATCGGTTCATGTCCGATAATATAGCCTTCCCTCAGGGGCATATTTCCCTGGTAGATATGCAGATCTGACCCGCAAATCGCTGTGGAAGTTATTTTGACAATAACATCATCATTTTTCTCAATCCTTGGATCTTCAACTTCCTTGACTTGAATATCTTTGGAACCTTGGTAAGTTACGGCTTTCATCTCTCACACTCCTATCCAGAATCTATTTGGATATACCCTATTACCTGAGGAAGGGAACATGTTTTTTCAGAAAAGTATTCCAAAATTTTTTTGGCAGGAATATTTTATTTTACTTATCGCTTTCCAAATATGCCCATCATCCCAGTCCCTTACTCCTAAAAGGATTTTCTAAAAAACTTCAAATTTTTTTTATGAAAAAGTGATCCAAAACGAATTCTTTTTCGTTAGTTCAGCAGAACACCGAAAAGTTTATAAGCATTTCCGCCGGGTACAAAAGGATGGAATAAGTTCCAATTCAGGCGGAATTTTGAAAGGAGGTGAGCGATTCGAGTGTCAGCCAGATTCGTACAAGCCTTTGTTCTTGCGGCTTTCTGCTTCATCCCTTCGACTGCACTGGCGGACGGGCTGCTGGGCTCTGCGACAGAAAAAGTCACAAGCACCGTTAAAGAAACGGTCCCCCTGCAGCGAAGCGAGAAAAGCCAGGATCAAAGCGGACAACAGAATAATGACAAAGCCAAACCAAAAGATGCCTCTCTTCTTGGCACAGTGACCGGTGCAGTAGAAGAAACAGTCAAGACGGTGACAAAGCCAATCATCACTGTGGAAAAGGACGAAAATGCGGAAGAAAAATCCCTGGTGAATATTAACCTTTCCGAGGACCCTTCCATAAAAGTGGACGCAAAGATTGCCGAAGCCAGCGTTTCCGATTCCATTTCCGTCAAAACGCCGGTTGTCGATGCCGAAGTGGGCGATTCCATCAAGGTGAACACTCCGGTCGCAGATGTAGATGTGTCTGATTCTATTTCTGTTAAAACTCCGGTTGTCGATGCCGAAGTGGGCGACTCCATCAAGGTGAACACGCCGGTCGCAGATGTAGATGTGTCTGATTCTATTTCTGTTAAAACTCCGGTTATCGATGCCGAAGTGGGCGACTCCATCCAGGTGAATACTCCGGTCGCAGATGTAGATGTGTCTGATTCTATTTCTGTTAAAACTCCGGTTGTCGATGCCGAGGTGGGCGATTCCATCAAAGTGAATACTCCGGCCGCAGATGTAGATGTGTCTGATTCTATTTCTGTTAAAACTCCGGCGGCTGATATTGGAGCGGGGGATTCCACCAAGGTGAATACGCCGTCTGCCGATAATGGCAGGACCGATTCTATCAGCATTACAACACCTGCTGATACAAACATCCCGGATGGTATGGCGGCAGCAGACACACCGGCCAATCAAACAGAGCCAGATTCGGTTAATGATAAAACACCTGTCAAGTCTGATGGAGTTGCAACTGATGGATTGTCTCAGCCAGAACCTTTGGCAGCAGACGCTTCTGAACAGTTCTTCGGTTCTTCAGCAGAGTCTGGAACAGCGCCTTCTGCTGAAAGCGGAAACAAGTTCCAAAACAAGGCCACTGATAAGGCACCAGCTGAAAAGCCGGTACAAGCCGCAATTGCCTACGTACCTGCCAACAGCGGAACAAATGGCACCAGCACTACAGCAAGCGGAGGACAATCCGCATCAAGCGGGGCAGCACTCCCTTCCATATACTTTGCCGGTGTTCCTATGATTGATGCAATGTCTGAAAAAGCGGCCAGATATAGTGCAGTTGCTTTTTTCCATGATCAATGGTTAAATGCTCCTCCTTCACAGCCGCCGCAAACAACCTTCTTCTTACACGTTTTTATATAAAAAACTAAAAAGAAGAAGGAGAGAATTCAATTGAAAAACAAACACTTATTGAAAACATTAGCGATCACAGGTTTTGCTGCAGCAGGTCTTTTTGCAGGAGGCTCCTACACTCTGGCATCTGAAGACACTAACCAAAATTCACTTGGACTTTCAACCAATCTACTGACAAGCTTGAATTCAAGCGAGGAGAATGACAGCTCCTCACTCACTTCAAACTTAAAGGCCAACCTGAATCTTAAGTCTGTATCAGAAAGTTCATCTGAAAACGGTGAAACAGCTGCCAAAACAGCTAATGGACAAGAAAGTGTGAATTCCGATGGACATGAACAATCCGAAGACTCAAGCAGCCTGGATACCAATCTCGGCCTGGGTCTGGGACTCGAAAGCTCTGAAGAAGGTTCATCTTTAGATGCAAACACAAACGCAGATGTACAATCGTCCTTAAGTGAAGACAACGGAGAAGAGCAATCTTCTGCCAATCTTGGAACCAATCTAGATCTTGGTGCTTCCACTTCTGATGATGAGTCTTCTCTTATGGCAGGTGCTGATGTCGATGCTTCTGCTATGAACAAAGACGAGGATGAAGAGTCTTCTGCGGATCTGAACACTGGATTGGATCTTGGTGCGATGACTTCTGAGGACGAGTCTTCTCTTATGGCAGGTGCTGATGTTGATGCTTCTGCTATGAACAAAGACGAGGATGAAGAGTCTTCTGCTGATTTGAACACTGGATTGGATCTTGGTGCGATGACTTCTGAGGACGAGTCTTCTCTTATGGCAGGTGCTGATGTTGATGCTTCTGCTATGAACAAAGATGAGGATGAAGAGTCTTCTGCTGATTTGAACACTGGATTGGATCTAGGAGCTACTGCTTCTGACGATGAGTCTTCTCTTATGGCAGGTGCTGATGTCGATGCTTCTGCTATGAACAAAGATGAAGATGAAGAGTCCTCTGCTGATTTGAACACTGGATTGGATCTAGGGGCTACTGCTTCTGACGATGAGTCTTCTCTTATGGCAGGTGCTGATGTTGATGCTTCTGCTATGAACAAAGATGAAGATGAAGAGTCTTCTGCTGATTTGAACACTGGATTGGATCTTGGTGCGATGACTTCTGAAGATGAAGAATCTTCTCTTTGGGCGGATACTGATGTTGATGCTTCTGCTATGAACAAAGACGAGGACGAAGAGTCTTCTGCTGATCTGAACACTGGATTGGATCTTGGTGCGATGACTTCTGAAGATAAAGAATCTTCTCTTTGGGCGGATACTGATGTTGATGCTTCTGCTATGAACAAAGATGAAGATGAAGAGTCTTCTGCTGATTTGAACACTGGATTGGATCTTGGTGCGATGACTTCTGAAGATAACGAAGAATCTTCTGCCAATCTTGATGCAATGAACAAGCTCGGTTTTGTTTCTGAAGACGAAGATGAAATGACTTCTTTTTGGAATAACACTGGGTTGAACGCTTTTGCGATGAACAAGGATGATGAAGAATCTTCTGCTAATCTTGATGCAATGAACAAGCTAGGTTTTGTTTCTGAAGACGAAGATGAAATGACTTCTTTCTGGAATAACACTGGTTTGAACGCTTTAGCGATGAACAAGGATGATGAAGAATCTTCTGCTAATCTTGATGCAATGAACAAGCTAGGCTTTGTTTCTGAAGACGAAGATGAAATGACTTCTTTTTGGAATAACACTGGTTTGAATGCTTTTGCGATGAACAAGGATGACGAAGATGAGTCTTCTGCTAATCTTGATGCAATGAACAAGCTAGGTTTTGTTTCTGAAGACGAAGATGAAATGACTTCTTTTTGGAATAACACTGGTTTGAATGCTTTTGCGATGAACAAGGATGATGAAGAATCTTCTGCCAGCTTAAATTTTTTAAATGATTTAGGTTTCGTTTCTGAAGATGACGAAGATAAATCTTCATTTTGGAACAAAACAGGCTTGAATGCTTCTGCAATGAACAATGACGAAAATGATGAGTCTTCTGCCCGTTTTGATCTGATGAACAATCTTGGTTTATTTTCACAAGACGATGAAGATTATTCAGGTCTTTGGAGCAGGCTTGGACTTTCAGCTTCTGCCATGAATAATGATGACGAAGACTATTCTGCTTCCCGCCTGGATGCAATGACTGATTTGGGACTTGCCTCTTTAAGCGATGAAGAAGAAGCTATTTTATGGGCAAAGCTTGGCCTTCACCTTGCAGGCATGTCCAGCGAATATGAAGAGGAATATTTCTCTTCATTGGGTTTAGATCTTGACCTTGGTCTTGAACTCGAAAACCTGATGTAAGCTTACAAACTTCCAGCGCTGTGCCTGCTGAAACTCGCGACTTCAGGAAACACAGGCTGCAGGAATCTGGTTAACTTACGAAAAGAAAGGAGCTCTGCGACGGCAGGGCTCCTTTTTATTGGCTGTTGGAGGGGCGAGTTGCTAATAAAATGGGGAAGTTGCTAGTATATTGGGAAAGTTGCTAGTAAAATTGAAAACTTGCTAATAAAACAGAGAAGTTGCTAATAAAATCCAAAAGTTGCTAATATCCGGTTTGCCGCATAAACCTGCGCTTGGGAGGAGTCGCAAATATAATTTAAAAGTCGCAAATAAACTCCGAAACTCGCAAATATATGGTTCCGTCAAGAATTATGTGTAAGCATATGCACTTCATGAGTTATCGTTATATTTAGTTTAGGGGGGGAGTCAGGCAGCCGAGGCTGCCTGACTCCCTGACTATGCGTTTTATGACTTTGGATATCGCTCATCAAACATGTTCAATATTGTTTCATAGGCCAAGCCGAATCCACCGAGTTTCCTTCTTGCCCATCGATCATTATAATCGATAGAAGTAAGGTATATAATCTTCTCGGCTGCTTCAATATTAGGTAAGCTGTTCATTGTCTTTAACCTTTTACGCACTTCCTTGTTGGTACGCTCAATTAGGTTTGTTGTGTATATATACTTTTGGATTTCCTCAGGGTAGTGTAAAAAAGTTAGGAGGACTGGGAGGTCCTCTTCCCATGAGGCCAGTTCCCTGCTATAAGTCTTTTTCCATTTCTCCTTAATCTCTTTCAACACTTTTTCTGCTTCTTCGAATGTGCTTGAAGTGTATACTCTTTTTAAATCCAAGCTTAGCTCTGCCTGATCCTTTTTTCGTGCTTTATTCATAGTGGAACGTACCTTATGAACAACGCAGCGTTGAACATCAGCTTTTGGAAAAATGGATTTAAAGGCCTCTTCGAGACCTGGAAGTCCATCAAATACGCCAACTAAAACTTCCTGGACGCCTCTTTTACGTAAGTCCAGAAGGATCTCCTGCCAGCCGTTTGATGATTCCACTCCGCCTACATAAAATCCAAGGATTTCCCGATGGCCTTCTGGAGTAATACCTAAAACAATATAAACAGCCTCTTTGCCTACAGTATCTCTGCGGACTTTTACGAATAGCGCATCAAGGAATAAAGCACAGTAACGTTCCTTCAGAGGCCGATTCTGCCATTCAATAACGTCCTCCATAACAGCCGAAGTGATATTGGAGATTGTCCCTGGGGAATATTGTTCACCAAGCAAACTTTTCATGATCAGCCCAACCTGCCGAACACCAACTCCATGTTGATAGAGCTGGACAACGAGTTCATCTACGGCCACCATACGTCTTTTATAGGGTTCGAACATTTGGGTAGTAAAATCGCCCTTACGATCACGGGGAACTGCCAGATCCTCAATCCGGCCATAAATGGTGTCAAGAGTCCGTGAATAATACCCATTACGTGAGTTTTCTTCGCCGACAGGCTCATTTTCTAGGACATTCTTTATCTCTTCACGCAAGATATTTTCTGCTTTCTCTTTAAGGAGGTCCTGCATAGAAAGTTTAAGGATATTGGCAAAATCAAGGTCGTCTATGTTAAAATGGGGCATGGATAAAGTGCTCCTCTCCTAAGGTTATTGTGGTGATAACTCAGAGGGTACTTTGTCCTTTTTTATTTGTCTAGAAAAAGGTCTTACACATACTTTTATACACCATCAAATATATTCAAATTCCCGCAAATAAAATCCAGAACTCGCAAATATCCTCCCCTGAACTACCCCAGCTAACCCCATCCTCATAGAAAAAGCAGCCAAATCAGCCCCCAAACTACCCCAAATACCGATGATAAACCCGCTTCGCCTCCTGGATATCCTTCGTTCCGTGAACCAGCGCCCGTCCGTCTTTAAAAAGAACAAGCCGCTGACCGTCTTTTTCAAAAGAAAGCAGGAATGGATTTCTTTCTACTATCCCGCCTGCAAGCCGAAGCTGCTCTGCTGCAGCATCCAGGCTAATCACCATTCCAGCACCCGGACGGATTTGTACGGTATTCCTCCCGCACAAAACCGCTGTCTTCATCCTATTTTCATAAGCAAGATATGGATACACAGCCTTCACCCCGCAGGAAGGGCAGTCTTCTTTTTTCAATGCGCTTGTAGACACCGCTGAGAACTGGTTTTCCCACAAATCAAAGGTGACTAGCTTCCGCCTCACCGACTTAAAATCTCCAACCAATATTTTCAGCGCTTCGGCCGTCTGATAGGCGACGGTCATCCCGACTGCGGGAGCAATGATCCCCGCTGTATCACAGGTCGCCCCGCCGATCGGCACCTGCTCGAGCAGGCAGCTGAGGCACGGTGTCTCGCCGCCGGGCAGGAAAGCTGTGCTGATGCCATAGCTTCCTACACAGGCTCCGTAGATCCATGGGACTGAGTGCTTGGCCGCAATGTCATTGATGACCATCCTCGTGTCAAAATTATCGGTGCTGTCCATGATCAGATCTACGCCTTCAGCAAGCTGCTCCAGCTCCACAGGCCCGGCATCACCTACGATACTCTCAATCTGAACCGATGAATTGACCGACTGAAGACGGCGGCCTGCAGCTATTGCCTTCGGGACCCTCCCCGCCGCATCTTCTTCTGTATAAAGCTGCTGCCTCTGCAGATTGCTCCACTCTACATAATCGCGGTCGATGATTGTGATTTTTCCAACTCCAGCCCTCACAAGCACTTCGGCATTACCGCTCCCGAGCGCCCCGGCGCCGATGATCAGAACATGTTTGCTGCTTAATTTCTCTTGCCCCTCTTCGCCGATCGGGGCAAATAGCTCCTGCCTTGAGTATCTGCCGTTCAAACGGTGCTCAATCCTTCCATCGGACTGCTTGCAGAAGCATACTTTTTCTTTGGCATGCGTCCGGCTTCATAGCCAAGCCTCCCCGCCTCCACGGCAAGCTTCATTGCTTCGGCCATCTTGACCGGATCCTTGGCGGCCGAAACAGCCGTGTTCAGCAGGACCCCGTCCGCTCCGAGCTCCATCGCCAGGGCCGCGTCTGCAGGGGAGCCGATCCCGGCATCGACTATGACAGGGACTTCAGCTTGTTCAATGATAAAGCTGAGATTGAGGGGATTGATGATTCCCTGGCCTGAGCCGATTGGCGATGCTCCCGGCATGATGGCATGCACGCCCATTTCCTGCAGCCTTTTCGCCAGCATCACATCATCCGAAATATACGGAAGGACAATGAAGCCTTCCTTTAAGAGCTCCTCGGACGCCTTCAAGGTTTCAATCGGATCCGGCAGCAGTGTTTTCATATCGCCGATCACCTCGACTTTGATCATGTCGCAAAGGCCTGAAGCCCTGGCCAGTTTTGCCGTACGGACTGCTTCCTCTGCTGTCTTTGCACCCGCCGTATTGGGGAGCAGCCTGTAGTTTTCCACATCCAGCTCCTCCAGCAGATTCGGCTGTTCCGGGTCAAAAATATCCATGCGGCGTACTGAAAAAGTCAGCACCTCTGTATGTGATGCTTTGACCGCCATTTTCTGCGTTTCATAATCCGGATACTTCCCTGTTCCGAGCAATAGCCTTGAGTTAAATTCATATGTTCCGATTTTCAGCATTTCATCCGCCTCCTACAAAATGTACGATTTCTATGCGATCACCTTCTGCAAGCTCTGTTTCAGCATGCTGGCTTTTTTCCAAAATAGCGGCGTTCAATTCTACAATCGCCGCCTTTTGATTCAGTTTCAAATGTTCCAGTAAATCCCCTACCGACTTGACGGTGCCAGGCACCAGGATATCACTGCTATTCACATGAAGCTTCAACGAATCCACCCCTCCTGCACTTTTTTCAAACCTCTCTCAATCTCAAATTCTCTGTAAAGCTCCTTATCCTCTGCGGCTGCGGTTCCTTCAATAGAATCAGAAACCATTTTTCCCGTGATTGGGCTTAGCAGGATGCCGTTCCGGTAATGGCCGGCTGCAATGAACAGGCCCTTATAGGCCGGGTGCCAGCCGATATAGGGAAGGCCGTCACCTGTCTGCGGCCGGATTCCTGCCCATGCCTTTTCCCACCGTGCCGATGCGAGCTGGGGCAGCAGCTTATAGGCCCGTTCGGCCAGCATCCTGACTCCGCCAAACGAAACGGAAGGATTGAACTCATTTTCATAGCTTGTTGCACCTATGATCAGGCGGCCATCCTTCTTGGGCACAAGATACCCGCCAGAATCGGAAAAGATCGTCGACCGTATCAAAGGCCCTTCAGGAATGACCGAGAGGCACTCCCCTTTCACAGGAAAAATAGGAAGCTCAAGATCTGCCTTTTTCAGCAGCTTCCCCGTCCAGGCACCTGCGGCAGCAATCACGGTTTCTCCATAAAAACTTCCTTTGCTGGTCATCACACCCTCGACGGATTCTTTATCAAATATGAAGTCTTCGATCTCCGTCCCTTCCAGCACAACTGCACCTCGGGCCATTGCCCCCACCGCAAATGCACGCGCCAGGTTCGGTGCAATCAGCTGGCCGTCATTCGGAATCAGCATGCCGCCTGCGAGCCCCCGGGAGAGATGAGGTTCCCTTTCGCAGATTTCTGCCTGAGCCATCCATCTTACCTGTCCGTCCCATTCTTTATGGAATCTGACCTGCTTCTTAAGGACCTCTGCCTCTACATCATCCCAAGCAATTTTTATCATTCCTTCATTAACAAGGCCGATGCTGATTCCTGTCAGATCCTCAAGCTCCTGGATGATGTCAGGGAACATGGCCCTGCTTTTCAGGGCCAGCTTCAGCATTGATAGATTCTCATCTATTTCTGCCTGGGCACCGAGCATTCCGGCTGCGGCAGAAGAAGCTTCAGAACACAGCTCCCTTTTTTCCAGAATGAGCACCTGCTTGCCAAGCTTCGCCTGCTGATAGGCGATAGAGCACCCTATAATGCCGCCCCCGGCAATGATCACATCATAAACTTTCTTCATATCTGCCTCCTCCCCGGTTCAGTGCAACCCTATATGCGCCGGCTGCCTCCTCCGGACTGACGGCTTTAAAAATTCCCGAGAGTACAGCAGCACCTGAAGCTCCGGCCCTTATCACCTGTTCCATATTGTCAGGAGAAATTCCCCCGAGCGCTATCACCGGAATAGAAAGCCTTCCTGTCATTTCCTCAAGGCTGGAGAGGCCCCTTGGCTCCATACCTGGCTTGGAACTGGTCGGAAAACAGTGGCCATACATGACATAATCTGCGCCATCCTCTTCTGCCTGAACAGCTTCTTCAATTGAGTGGACGGATTTTCCGATGAGCAGGCCAGGGAATGTTATCCGCACTTCCCGTACCGGAAGACTGTGATAGCCGAGCTGGACTCCCTTCACTCCCAATGCGGCCGCTGCATCCACTCTGTTATTAATGATGATCTGCTCCCCCGGGACTCCCTTTTCCAGCAGAATTCTCCCCATCTCGTAGATGTCAGCCGCTATCAGGTGATGCTCCCTGATATGAATATAGTCCACATTCCGCGAGATGCTTGAAGCTATCCTGATAAATTCCTCCGCCGGCTGTCCTGCAGAAATGGCGTGGAGCTGCAGTTTATCCCTGCTGGGCCAACCTTGTAAACGACGCAAAAAAACCACTCCCCATTGCGCAGGAAAGTGGCTGATTAATGATCTATGGCTAAAAAAATATGTACTTTTTATAACCGTTCGGCACACTTCCCTACGCTAGTATGAACTAGATCAGGTTCAAAGGGTCTCAAATGCTTGATCTCAGCCTCTTGCAGGCTCCCCTAGTGATAATTCTATTATTCAATTGTTCTCTTTTATTTTAGCATAGACATTCAGCCTGTAGAACCCGCAATTTGAATCAGACTGATGTTTCCCCTCCAGGCAGAATCGGCAGTACCGTTGAATATTTGACTTCCCTCAAGGAGAGGCTTGTCTGTATCTTCGTGATTCCGAGCTGATTCAGCTTTCGGATGAATTGTTCCAGCCCTTTCCGGTCTTTGATGGCCACTTTTAAGATATAATCATATTCTCCTGTCAGGCAGTGGCATTCCAGCACCTCAGCCATATCCACCAGCGTGCCCTCCAGTGCTTCCAGCTTTTCCGCCTGATGGATGTTAGTGCTGATGAAAATAAAGCAGAGCAGATCAAAGCCCAGTTTTTCCTGGCTTAAAATTGCCACCTGCTTCTCGATATAGCCTTCATTTTCAAGCCGCTTCACCCTCCCATGAATGGCGGGGGCAGACAGGCTGACCCTCCTGGCAAGCTCAGCGTTGCTTATTTGGCTATCCTTCTGGAGCAGATCAAGGATTTTTAAGTCCACGTCATCCAGCACCTTGTTCACAATCGATTCCATCTTACAGCCTCCTTATGATTATTCCGCCAACTCCGTTTAAGTCTATCCTTAATTTAATTTCATTCACAAAAAACACAATTGCTCTTAATAAAATTTCATATTTACTCTATTGTACGAAATAATCATTAAAACACAAAGAGAAAATGTTAAAATTAATTCAATAACTATCGAAGGAGCTGCTCCTATGCCAGCTTTATATGTATGCCTGATGCTTCTCACCTCCCTGCTGTGGGGCGGGAATTTTGTTGTAGGCAAGTCGCTTGTGGAGCATGCTTCCCCTGTGGCCTTGACCGCATTTAGATGGATCATTGCTGTTATCTTCCTGTTGCCTATCGTGCTGCGGAAGGAAAAAAAGCTTCTGCCTCCTGCAAAATCGCTTGTCCCGCTGATTCTGATGGGCATCACAGGTGTAGTGCTGTTCAATATCTTTCAATTTTGGGCGCTGGAAGAAACAACGGCCACAAATGTCGGACTGATTTCAACGCTTAACGCTATTTCAATAGCTGTTTTTTCAGCAATCTTTTTAAAAGACAGAATTAACCTGCCGCAGATTCTGACCATGATGTTTTCACTCTTCGGCGTCCTGCTTGTCCTTACCAAAGGCCATCTGGAAATGCTGCTGTCTTTGACGTTTAATAAAGGAGATTTATGGATGTTGGCAGCGGTGTGCATTTGGGGAATCTATTCGATCCTCGGCAAGTGGGCCGGAAAATATACTTCTCCAATCCTGTCGACCTTTTATTCAGGGATCTTCGGATTGGCCATCCTGCTTCCATTCAGCTATTCTGATCTCCAAATCAAAAATCCTGATCTGTCCTTTGCAGGATCCATGCTTTATACCGGACTCATTTCAACCGTTGTATGCATGGTGCTCTGGAATAAAGGGGTCCAGAAAATCGGGGCTGTCACCGCAGGGGTGTTCCTGAATTTCAACCCTGTTTTCACTGCTATCCTGGCTTTTCTGCTGCTCGGAGAAAAGCTTGAAGCAATCCAGTTTCTCGGAGGCATGATCGTCATCCTTGGCTGCTACCTGTTTACCCGCCTTCAGGCACAGCGGCAAAGAAAAAGCCTTCGCGGCAAACCGGAAGCTTCCCTTACAGCTATAGACTAGAAAAGGGATGAACAAAAAGTTAAATAGTTACTCCACTGTTAGAAAAGGTAAAATATACACTAAGATGCACTTTGTTCAGCACTATAAATAACAATGCAAGAGCATAGAAAAACGCTTGGATTATGGATATTCCAAGCGTTCTTTTTTACCCGTTAGTCATACATAAAGACTTACATAATAAGTCATTATTTCTTACGTTTTCGTTCTAAGAATATAGGTGCTATATTTAGCAAGATAGAAACAATTGTCAGAAACCAAAATGCCCTTGCCATACCAGGTATTACATCCGATAAAGCCGCCCAATCTTCCGCATTTACCCACCGAGTTAAATAACTGTAATCTGCGCAAATTGTTAATGCTGTAAATGATAATGCCATCGCCATAGCAAGATTATAATCCTTTCCTGCTGCATACAAAGAAAGATTTATAACAGTTAATACTATTGCAAAAACCCCTAATATTAACCACATAACTATACCCCCAAGTTATATTTTTGGTTCAAGTATCCTGCTTCGTTTGTCACATAAAAAGACTGCCAGGTTGGTCACTGATCTGGAACATAAGCACCCGTTGCTTCAAGTGAATTTATTCATAGATCTTTTTTATATTATTGATTAAGTTCATCAATCGATTTAAATATTCTTGAATATATTTCTTTTATGTGTTCATCTGTTTTTCTATCATTATACAAACCGAATTCCCAGCTTTTTAACGACTCATCTTCTTTTAATGTAAGAACCCCAACAGCATAGCTTTGACCAGCAGTCCAATTCCAAGACTCATTATATTCTGTTTCTTTTGTGGAGAAAGGGATATGATTATTAGCTGATATAAAAAAGAATGGAATTGTAGAATTTAGGTAAACATCTGCATATTGGCTTTCAGCAGCCTCTAAAAGGTTATTTTCCCTGATAACTACTGCGTCAAAATATTTCAGTTCTTCACTTGCCATTTCATCAAATGCGATCTCTGTAAACATCACTTGTTTTTCATTTACTTCTGGTCGTTTTCCAACCACCGCTATTTTTAAAGGTTTTCCTTCATACAACTCAAAATCAGGACTTTGAGTACAAGCTGTTAATGCGAAAATCAGCATTAATGATATGTATTTTTTTCTATACATTTCTAACCCCCTTACCTATCAAACTATACCATAAAATCCCATATATTTTTTTGAAGTATTCTGCCTCTTTTATGGAATAAGAACAGCTGCCTATGTTGGCAGCTGTCCCGAAACATCGCCTATATCAACCTACCGTGCCATGCAGCTTAAACGGAAAATCTCCGCTTATTTTGATGCTTGCTGATTACTTAAATAAGGATAAGGCTTCCTGTTTTTTAAAAATAGTCATTATCACATTGGATGTAATTTTGCTTGTCCATTCATGCGTTAAAAATCATAAAAACACAAAAAAAACAACAGACCAAATCATATGAGATTTGGCCTGTTCATTAGTGTGCTATTTCAAATGTTTCTCCACCAAGACGGGACTATTTACCAAAAGCATCCCTCACTACTCGTTTATGAAACTCTTTCATCCTGCTGCACATATTCCTCTTCCCAATACTCAGCATTTTTGATGCCAAGCTTCTTCGAGTTGAAGACCGGATCAAGACCCTGCTTCTTCTGTGCTTCATAATCCTTGAGGGCAATGAGTGCCGGTTTGGCAAGGATTAGGATGGCAATCAGATTGAGCCATACCATCAGGCCGAGTCCTACATCCCCAAGCGCCCAGGCAAGGTCTGCTGCATTGACGGCCCCGTAAAAAGTCGCCCCCAGCAATACGATTTTCAGAATAAAAGTCAAAAGTCTGCCGTCCTTATTGCGCATCAGATATGCCATATTGGTTTCGGCGATATAATAGTAAGCCATAATAGTTGTGAAGGCAAAGAAGAATAGAGATACTGCGACAAAGCCAGCACCGAAACCAGGAAGTGCAGAGTCAACTGCAGCCTGGGTGAATGCCGGGCCTGCTTCTACTCCCGGAAGACCGTTGAAAATCATTGTTTTTCCGTCTTCACCGACTGTGTTGAACATTCCGGTAAATAGAATCATAAAGGCTGTTGCAGAGCATACGAAAAGTGTATCGATATAAACAGAGAATGCCTGGACAAGCCCCTGCTTTGCCGGATGTGATACCTCGGCAGCCGCAGCAGCGTGCGGCCCGGTTCCCTGGCCGGCTTCGTTTGAATAGATTCCACGTTTTACCCCCCAGGCAATCGCACTGCCGACAATTCCGCCAAACATGGAATCCGCAGCAAATGCACTGCTGAAAATAAGGGAGATTACACCTGGAAGCTCGCCAATATTCATGCCGATGATAATCAAAGCAACAAGCATATAGCCTACCGCCATAAATGGAACAGCATATTGAGCAACCGTTGCAATCCTTTTTACCCCGCCAAAGATAATCAGGCCAAGAAGGACGACAATGATGCCTCCAGTGACATATACATTAACGCCAAATGCATTTTCCATACCCAGAGCAATGGAATTTGACTGGATGCCAGGCATTAGCACTGACATAGCCAGCAGGGCAGCCACCGCAAATAAAACTGCAAACCATTTGATGCCGATGCCCTTTTCAATATAATAAGCAGGGCCCCCGCGGTATAAGCCATCCTGTTTTACTTTGTAGATTTGTGCAAGAGTCGATTCCACAAAGGCGCTTCCTGCACCGATGAATGCAATTGCCCACATCCAAAAGACGGCACCAGGTCCGCCCATAGCGATTGCTGTAGCGGTACCAGCGATGTTACCAGTTCCCACGCGGCCGGAAAGAGCAATAGATAAGGCCTGGAAAGAAGAAACGCCCGCATCGGAACTTTTGCCTTTGAACATGAGCAGCACCATGTCTTTAATGTGCCTGACCTGCAGAAAACGGGTTAACACGGAAAACAGGAGTCCGACAGCAAGACAGATATAAATGACCGGTGTACTCCAAAGAATGCCGTTTAATTGGCTAACAAAACCTTCCAAACAAATTCCCCCTTTTATTCTGAATCTTTTTCCTATTAAGAATTATATGTGAAATGGTAATGGAGTACAATCTTTTTTTGCTCTGCCTTCTACAGACATTAATGAAGGAACAGAACTCTCCTGCCCCGAAATACAAAAAAGGTGCACAGCCCAAATGGCCGTGCACCTTTTTCCTATATGGCCTCTTCCTTCAGCTGGCTGTGGTAAAGCCCATGGTAGAATCCTTCCTGTTCAAGAAGTTCCTCATGGGAGCCTTTCTCGATGATGCTGCCCTCATCAAGGACAAGGATCTGGTCGGCCTGCTGGATGGTGTTCAGCCTGTGGGCCACCACAAAGCTGGTTCTTCCTTCCATCAAGGTCTGGAGTGCTTCCTGGATTTTCATTTCTGTAATCGTATCAATGCTGCTTGTTGCTTCATCCAGAATCAATATCGAAGGATCCGCAAGGAAAGCCCTCGCAATGGATAAAAGCTGGCGCTGCCCCTGGCTGATTCCGCTGGCGTCCCCCTTCAGGAGGGTATCATACTGCTGCGGCAGCTTCATGATGAACGAGTGTGCATTCGCCATTTTTGCAGCTTTTTCCACTTCGTCATCTGTCGCATCCAGCTTTCCGTAGCGGATATTTTCCCTGACGGTCCCCTGGAACAGGAGTGAATCCTGGAGGACGAATGCCATATGCTGCCTTAAGCTTTCTCGCTTGATTTTTTTCAGCTCACGGCCATCAATCGTGATGCTTCCGCTGTCATAATTATAGAACCGGGAGATCAGGTTGATGATCGTAGACTTCCCGGCGCCGGTCGGGCCGACAAGGGCCACAGTCTGCCCGGTGTTTGCCCTGAAATTGATGCCCGTTACTGTATTCTCACCCTTTTCATAAGAAAAAGAGACATCCCTGAACTCGACTTCCCCTTTAATAAAGCTGATTTCTTCTGCATCTGCTTCATCCTCGAATTCTTCTTTCTGGTCCATGATTTCAAACACCCGTTCAGCACCGGCGATAGCCGACAAGAGGGTATTGAACTGGTTGGCCAGGTCATTCAGGGGGCGGGTGAACTGGCGGGCATACTCGGCAAAAATGACGATGACGCCGATCGATATCATCCCTTTTAGGACAAAAATGCCGCCCACTCCTGCAATGATGGCAAAGCTCATATTATTCAGCATGTTCATCAGCTTGGGGATGAAGCCTGAATACGTCTGGGCCCAGAATCCTGCGACCCGCAGCTTTTCGCCTTTGCCGATGAATTCTTCAATCACTCTGTCTTCCTGGGAAAAAGTCTTGACGATCCGCTGGCCGGAAATCGTCTCCTGGACAAAGCCATTCAGCTCTCCCAAGTTGCGCTGCTGCTCCTTGAAAAGCCGGCCCGTCCGATTGGTGATCCACTTCATCCCATAAAACATGACCGGAACAATGATCATGGTGATCAGGGTAAGCAGCGGACTCAGCCACAGCATGACCCCTACGGTCCCAACAAGGGTGAGCACACTGGAAAAAACCTGTATGACCGAGCTGTTCAGCGTGGAGCTGACATTTTCGATATCATTTGTCACCCGGCTCATCAGCTCTCCATGCTGCCTTTTATCAAAGAACGGAATCGGCAGTTTATGAAGGTGGCGGAAAAGCTGGGTCCTCATTTTAAAGACTGTGTTCTGGGCAATCCCGATCATCCAATAGTTCTGGAACCAAAGGGACGCAGAATAGACAATATATATAGCAGCAAGCCCGGCTAGCAGGGCAGCAAAGCCGCTGTTGCTTCTTTCTACGATATACTGGTCAATCCCTCTCCCAAGGAGGAACGGACCTAGCAGCCCCAGTACACTGCTGAGAATGACCATGAGCAGGACGAGGAAGAGGAGCCCTTTTTCCTCGGCGAGATAGTTCCAGATCCTGCGGAGAGTCCCTGCCCAGTTCTTCGATTTTACTTTTGGTTTCTTTGCATCATCGGCTGTCTTTTTGAGATTCTCTTTCTCCAGTACAGCAATCTTCTTGTAGCGGAATGGATCAGTCAGCTCCCTGAACATGCTCCAGCGCCTCCTCCCCGAACTGTGACCTGAAGATCTTTTGATACAGCTCCGATTCCCTCAGAAGTGTTTCGTGGTCTCCCTCGGCAATCAGCCTGCCGTCTTCAAGCAGCAGAATATGGTCCGATTCTATCGCTGTACTGATTTTTTGCGTAATGATAAGCGTAGTCGCGGTATACGTCCGCAATGCCTGCAGCAGCTTTGCCTCTGTTTTCAAATCCAAAGCACTTGTGCTGTCATCCAGCAGAAGTATCTTCGGCTTACGGACAAGGGCCCGGGCGATGGAAAGGCGCTGCTTCTGCCCTCCTGAAAGGTTGACGCCCTTTTGCCCGATCTTCGTGTCATATTTAGCGGAGAGCCTTTCAATGGAAGAATGAATCTGGGCCTTCTTTGCCGCTTCCTCCACCTCTGCAGGGGTCGCATCTTCTTTTCCCCAGCGGATATTTTCCTGGACGCTTCCTGTAAAGAGCAGTGCCTCCTGCGGGACGAAGCCGATCTGCTTGCGCAAATCATCCAGTTTGACCCGGCCGATATCCTGGCCGTCAATCCGGACGGTTCCGCCTGTCACGTCATACAGCCGGGGAATCAGCTGAAACAGAGATGATTTGCCGGCACCTGTGGCACCGAGGATGGCTGCCGTCTCGCCGGCCTTTATTTTGAAGGATACACCGTCAAGCACCACTGTGTCTGTACCCGGGTAGCGGAAGCTCACAGAATCAAACTCGATTTCTCCTCCCTCAATTTCAAATCCGGCCAGGGCCTGCTCAGAATCCTTCAGATCCACTTCTGTATTCAGGACATCGGCAATCCTGCCGGCCGAGGCTTTCGCCCTTGAAAAGGCCATGATGATAAAAGAAAGCATTGAAAGAGCACCCGTAATTCTTGTGGCATAGTTGATGACAGCAACCACTTCCCCGACTTTGGCGCTTCCGTCATCCACCTGGATGCTTCCAAACCAGAGGACACCGATAATGCTTATATTCATGATCAAAAGAAGCATCGGCATCGTCACTTCCATCAGCCGCAGAGCAAAAACAGTCTGATCCTTCAGGTCCCCTGTTACCTCTGTGAACCTTTCGCTTTCATGATTCCTGCGCAAAAACGCTTTAATGAGCCTGATGCCAGCCAGATTTTCCTGCATGACATTATTGACGTCATCCAGTTTTTCCTGAACTTTTTTAAACAAGGCTCCGCCTTTATTCATAATAAAAATGAGGAAAATAAATAAAAATGGAACAACCGCACTCAGAATCAAAGCGAGCTTCACATTGACAACAAACGCCATGATCAGGCCTCCAATAACCAGGAGCGGGGCACGCATCATGATGCGCAGGCTCATGAAGACGATATTCTGGAGCAATGTGACATCATTCGTCATCCTCGTGATAAGAGAGGAGCCCGGAAACATAGCAAAGTTGGCAAACGAGAAGGATTGCACTTTCCTGAACACACTCTTCCTGATATCAAAGCCGAAGCTCTGGCTGACATGCGCAGCATAGAAGGAATTGATGATGCCGGCCGCGAAGGCAATCAGCGAGATGCCAACCATGACCCCTCCCCAAATCAGGACCTCATCCATATCCTTCTTCATGATTCCTTCATCAATGATTTTGGCCATCAAAAGCGGCTGAAGCAGCTCAACCGCAAGCTCCGTCAGCATCAATGAAAGAGCGACAATGACGGCAACCCTGTATATTTTTAAAAATCCAAACACCTTTCCCATAAATCGTCCTCCAAGTCTGATTCCTGCTGAATTGCTTTTCCTTTACCCGCCTTTCGAGGAAAAAGTTCAGAATCTTAATCTTTCGTTTAACTAAATATATACACTATCATACGACTTTTTACGGAATTTTGAAATTATTTATCTGCTAATTCTTTTTACTGTATGCAAAAAGGCATGCAGATACATGCCTTCCCTTGTTTTACCTACTGGAAATCCTTCAGCTCTGGACCCTTCTCGCATTCTTGATAATCTGGTTGATGACCTCTGAGAATACAAGCCCGATGGCGATTGCCCCGGAGATCATGAAGGCCCGGGCAGCAAGGCTGATGGCTGTGTTGTAGTCGTTCTCAACAAAATTCCTCATTGCATCATACGCAAGCCCTCCCGGTACAAGCGGAATGATCCCGGCTACGCTGAAAATGATGATCGGCGTCTTATAGGCCCTTGCAAAAAACTGGCTTGTGAATGCCACGAAAAAAGCAGCGCTAATGGTGGCACCAACCGCATCCACACCTGATGATTCCATCCAGAAGTAGACGAGCCAGCCGATTGTTCCGACCGTGCCGCACTTGATCAAAGACTTTTTCGGAGCATTGAATAGAATCCCGAATGCTGCCGATGCTACAAAGCTTGTTGCAAGCTGTTCAATCGTTTCCATGCGATGCCTCCTTAAAATGAGATGAAAGATAGTACCACCGCGATGCCTGATCCGATGGCAAAGGCAGTCAGAAATGCTTCAGCGCCTTTTGACAGTCCTGATACCAAATGCCCCGCGATCAAATCCCTGACCGCATTTGTAATCAATAGGCCGGGCACAAGCGGCATCACCGATCCGATGATGATTTTATCCAGCTCATTGCCGGCCCCTGAAAAAACAAACGCATAAGATGCAAGGCCAATGACAAATGCCGCCACAAATTCAGCAAAGAACTTGATCGGCACCCATTTATGAAAATAGATAAAAGAAATGAAACCAAGTCCGCCGCATACTACCGCGGGCAGAAAGTCCTCCCAGCTCCCCTTGAACATGATCAGGAAACAGCCGCTGGAAATGGCAGCCGCCAGTATCTGAAGAAGCAGCGAATACGCCATTGGTGCAGCCTCTACTTCCCGCAATGACTGCAGAGCCTCCTTCACTGTCAGCTCCCCGCTGCTGATATTGCGGGAAATGCTGTTGACGATGGTGACTTTATCAAGATCAGTTCCCCTTTCGGAAATCCTGATCAGCTTCGTTTTGGTCGGTTCATGGCCTTCAATGGAAAAAATGATGCCAGTCGGCGTGACATAGCTGTGTGACTGGTCAACCCCGAAGGAAGCAGCGATCCGCATCATCGTATCCTCAACCCGGTATGTTTCAGCACCGCTTTGGAGCATGATTTTTCCGGCAAGAAGGCAAACCTCCATGATTTCATATGTATCGTTCTTGAATTCCTCCACTGGCTCTCCCCCCATGCACTTTTTACAGTGTAAAGCATGAAGGATGGCAGAGGCAATTTTAATTTCCTTTCCTTATAAAAGAAAGATAAATCGCATAACTTCAAGCCCTTTTAAAGATCAGCCGGTCTCTCCTTCCCCAGCCAAAAATCCATCCAGCATGCTGAATGGATTTCAGTTCATATTTTATCATCATCAGGGACAGGTTTTATCCCGAGCTTCTGAATAATCGGCTTGATTGTGAGCCCCTGGACGATCAGGGAGAACAGAACCACGCTGAAAGCAAGGAGGAGGACTGTATCCCTGCCTGCAAAAGAAGGCGGAAGGCTCAAAGCCAGGGCAATTGACAGACTTCCCTTTAAGCCTCCCCAGTTCAGCAGGATTTTGTATTGGCCGGAAAAGTCTTTGACAAATGCAAGGCTGCTGTAAAGGGCAATGGTTCGGCCTGCCAGCACAATGACAATGGCCAGGACAATCGTCCACCAATTATTGATAAAGCTGATGTTTTTGATTTCCAGGCCGATCATCAGGAAAATCAGTGAATTGGCGATCAGGGTGATCACATCCCAGAAAGAGCTGATATTGGTTTTCGTTGTCTCGGACATGCCGATTCTTGCGCCATAATTCCCGAAAATGACCCCTCCGACCACTACCGCGATAACACCTGATACCTCCAGATGCTCTGCGATAAAATAGCTGCCGAAGAACAGCAGGATCGAAAACGCAATTTCAAGCGGGTAGTCATCATAAATGCGGATAATCTGTGAAAAAAAATAGCCCAGCACGGCCCCAAGCAGGGCTCCGCCTACACTGAATTTGATGAACAGCCAAACACCGCTCGCAATCCCGGTCCAGCCCATTTCTATGTACGTAAGCAGGTAGATGGAGGATATCTGGAACAATACAACGGCCACACCATCATTGAGGAGGGATTCCCCTTCTATAATTGTGACCAGTTTTTTTGGCACGCCCAATGTTTTGAATATTGATATGACACTGATCGGGTCTGTAGCGCTCATAAGGGAAGCAAACGTGAAGGAAAGCACCAGCGGAAGATCCAGCAGATAATAGGAGCCCAAGCCTATAATAATGAATGACAGAAAGGTCCCCCCAAAGGCAAGCGCCAGGATCGGCCTCCTTACCTGTTTCACATGGGAAAATGGCATTTTAATGGAAGCATCGCCCAGCAGGATGGGAAGAAATAAAGAAATGATGATCGCCTGAAAAATATTCGATTGTGTAATGAACTGCTCTGCTTCTTCAAGAAGCGGTATATGGGTAAGCCCCAGAATCAGCCCCACCAGTACAAGGGCGATGGAATAAGGCTGTTTTGCCAGTTTGGCAATAGCGATGACTGTTACTGAAATAGCAAGCAAGAATAAAATTTGTATAAATACCTCGTCAAAATGATGCACTGAAAAATTCCCCTTTCTGACCTTGCAGCTGCAAGCATTTGGCAGATGCCCTGCCATTAGCCTTTACCTCAAAATGGCAGCAGAAAACCACCTATTGAAAAAGGATGCCGCTATAGCCCAAGTATCCCTTCTGGGAGTATTTTTCATGCACAGGAAGAATGCTTTAGTGCTGACTATATGATTTAAAGGCCATTGGGTTTCACAAAGCTTTTGCGGCCCGCACAATTAAAAAATGAGGCGCCTTCATGAGCTTTTCATACTGTTCTGGCCTTCGCTCTTTAAAGACCTGTGTCGGGCGGGGCTCAATCAGCTCCTGCATTGAAAAGCGGGCAATTGTCTTATTGATGATATCCTGGAGCGGCCTTCGGTAAAAAGGGACATCAAAGGTTTGCCCTGCTTTTGTCCATCGATCCACAATCATTTCTGCAGCCAGGTAGTCCGGTTCATCCAGCAGCTTCATATCCATGAACGGGTGGTGGACGGAAAAAAGGATCGTTCCGCCCGGCCTTAAAATCCGGTGGAATTCTGCAAAGGTTTGATTCCAGTCCTTCAGATAATGAAGAGTAAGAGAGCTGATGATCCAGTCGAAAGAATGGCTGTCAAAGGGCAGCTCTCCCTCCAGGTCACAGCAGACAAGTCTCGCTTTATTGCCAATGCGGCTCTTCGCAGAGCTGATCATTTCAGGGCTCAGGTCTGCACCCGTTACATTTGCACCCCGCCTGGCCAGTTCAGCCGTATACCAACCGGCCGCACATCCTGCGTCCAGAATATCCTTACCCTCCAGGCTGTCCGGGATCTGCTCAAGCATCGCCGGCCTTTCAAACTCGCTGTTAAACAAACTCCCATCATCCACCTGATGCTCATAAATGCCCGCCAGACTGTTAAATGTTTGTTTGACCTTTGCCTTCATTTTGGATGTCACCTCGTTTTTCAGGAATAGGTATTGTGTTTGTTTTATAAAAATGCCGCCTAGTCAGTCTTTTCCTGCTTAAATAGAAAAACCCGCATCAAAGCGGGTATTCCCATAAGCCCAGACGGCCTTTGGCAGGAATTGGCTCTTTCAGGATTTCCATGCCGCTGACCTGCCAGGCATAGCAGCCAATCCGGTAGTCACCCAGATAGAGCTCCTGACCGGATATAATCACCCCATTTTCAAGCACTGCCCCTGACTCGGAGTGATCTATGACTTTAAAGCAATCCACCAGGGTGCAGACTGCTATGATCTGCCCGGCAGGAAGATTTTCTTCTGAGTACCCGTGCCTGCCCAAAAGCTCCGACACATTCTTTCTCCGGCAGGCTTTCACATCGATTTTCTGGCTGGTATGGATGGCTAAAGCACCTCTGTAGGCGGTTTTCCATGTTCTCGTTTCATATTCTGCCTCCCGCAGGGCAAACAGGCTGGCCCAGGGCTGCTTCATTGTTAATACCTTCAATCTTGATCCTCCCCTCCTGCTATCTATCTATAGTCTGCTATCTCAGGGAGAATTTATGTTTTGAGGAGCGGACCGGTCTGCTACATCAAATCAAGCCGCTGCGAAATGCCTTTAATGACTTCCTGGTAGTAAGAGCGGTCATGCGGTACGAAATCTCCGATGTCAGCTTCTTTTTCCAGATAGATTTTCTCGCCGGCACTGCCAATCTCAAAGCCTTCCATCTGTACCTTGCCGTCCTCGCCTTCCCAAAGCTTCTTGAAGCTGTCCCATTCGATCCGGTAAATCCCGGCTACTTCCTCCTGCTGCAGCTCATACTCGCTGAACGGCTGGGAGCATTCGTAGAGAAACACATTTGCCATTTCTTTATCAATGAAGTTCTCCTTCTCAATGCAATATCTAATGGTGCCCAGCGGTGACAGCTCTTCGATATCGACATCGATCCCGATTTCCTCCTTGATCTCCCTCACGCCATCTTCAACGGTTTCTTCGGCCAGCAGATGACCGGCCGCCGTAATATCCAGAAGGTCAGGATAATCTTTTTTCTCTTTGCTTCTGAGCTGTACATATATATAAACCTTGTCCTCTTCCCGCTGAATGAACCAGCAGTGGAAAGCTTCATGCCAAAAGCCCTGCCGGTGCACATCCTTCCTGGTGGCCGTTCCGATCTGATTTCCTTCATCATCGAATATTTTCAAAAGCTCCAGCTCCATATGATCTCTCCTCTGCTTGTTGTTAATTGCAGTCCTTTAGAGTTATTCTCCCATAACCAGGAAAATCCTGCATGGCAAAAAGCCCTCGAAGGTTTGCCTCCCAGGGCTTTTCACTATTGTGCATTAGCAAGCAGCTCTCTGTCTTCCTTAGCCTTCTTCGTCTTAGGTCTCCCTGATAAAGAGAAATAGGTCCACATCCGCATGATTTTTTCAAACGGGCCGGTACGGAACCACTTCAGATAGAAATAGCTTCCGGCCAGCTGGATGCTGTAGATCGCCACCGTCAGCAGGATGCCTGCCAGTACGCCAAGTTTGCCGAACATTCCCAGGCCATAGCCATAAAACACAGTGGTGCAGATAACAGACTGCAATAGATAATTACTCAGCGAAAGCCGTCCAACACTTTCAAAGGCCCTGAATAGGACGAATCTTCCTTTCACCGCGTACAGCCAGGCAAAAAGGAAGATGTAGCCCAGTGATAAGATATTTCCTCCAAACATATACAGAACACCCGTCCAGCCTGTTTCCTGCACCATGAGCGGCGAAGCTTTCAGCAGTATTCCCGCTCCGGCGAGGATACCTCCCCACAGCAGATATCTGCTTTTATTCCTGCCGATTTCATGGAAGGCGCGGCGCCTGGCAGCATACATGCCAAACAGGAATAATGGCGCTGTGATGAATGGCATGGCCAGCATCATGAACAGGTAAAAAGAGTCCGGCATGCCGAAAGGATCGGCATTGCTTCGATGAAGAGAAATCTCACTGTATGTGCCTGTGCCGAATATTTTATTTGTATCGGCCACATACTCTTCCATCCTCTTTGCTTCTTCGGCTGGGACCTCTGTATGCATGCCATATCCCATGAAGGAAGCAAGAATCAACAGCACTATGCCCCATACTAGCAGGGTTTTCTTTTTCCTGTTCAGGAAGAAGAGCAGAAAGAAGCCCATGATTCCATAAGAAAAAAGAATATCGCCTTCCCACAGAAGACCGCCGTGCAATCCGCCCAGCACAAGGAGCAGGAAAAACCTCCGCACCAGATGCCTTCTATATTTCAAACCTTTATCTTCAAGCCCCTCTTTCAGCTTGATCAAAGAATAGCCGAATAAAAAAGTGAAGATCGGCATGAAGCTGCTCTCAACAAAAACCTTCAAAAACTCATGCAGGAAGTGATCCAGCCCTGAAGGTGAAAAAGCCTCCATCTCATCTTTCCCAAACATTCCGTATTGAAAAATCAGCATATTAGCTGCCAGGATACCCAGCAGGCTAAAGCCCCTCATTCCATCGATTACGTGAATCCGCCTATTTTCCCCGTCCATTTTCATACTCCTTTATCTGCTTTCCTAATTAGGAAGCTTAAAATCTATCACTTAGTATAGTCCGCTTCTATTTCCCTTGAAGAAACAGAAGTTTACTTTCTGATAAACTTTTGAAAAAGTTGTTAATATGCTCGTAAGGTTTCTGTGCTACGATAGTGACCGAGGTGGGCAAAAGTGGAAAATGCAGAAATTTTATTAGTAGATGATGAGAAATCAATTGTTAAATTAATGGAGACTGTTCTGAGAAAAGAAGGATTCAGCTCTATACATACAGCTTATACAGCAGAAGAGGCGCTTGAGTGTGTTTCCCGGCACCCCATTGATATCGTGGTGCTTGATGTCATGCTTCCCGGACAGAGCGGCTTTGATATCTGCCCGAAAATCAGGGAGATCTCAGACGCTTATATTCTATTTTTAACAGCGCGCGTCTCTGACCTTGATGTGCTGACTGGATTTGCGATCGGCGGGGACGATTATATTACCAAGCCCTTCAACCCGCTTGAAATCGCAGCGAGGATCAAGGCAAGGCTCCGGCGGAATCAGGCTCCTTCCCCTGCTTTAAAAGAGGCTGGCAGAAAGCATGATTTCGGGCGTTTTATCCTGGACGAAGAGGCAGGGGACCTGATTGTTGAGGGCAAGGCCGTACAGACGCCTGCCCAGGTATTTCTCCTTCTGCAGTATTTGTGCCAGCATCCGAACACCGTCATCTCAAAAACGCAGATGCTGGAAGCCGTATGGGGCTTTGACAGCTTTGTGGATGACAATACCGTTACGGTACATATTCGGAGGATTAGGGAAAGAATCGAAAAGGACCCGAGCCATCCGGAACTGCTCGTGACCGTGCGCGGGCTGGGCTACAAGCTGGTGAAGGGGAAAAAAGGATGAAGTCGCTCAGGCGCAGGCTTGCCCTTCACTTCTCTCTTCAGTTCATTTCCATTATCGTGTTTGTCGCAATTTTTTCTCTGGTGCTTCTATTTGTGCTGCTGATGCATTTAAACAGAGAAGAGATGAAGCAAAATTGGCCCGCCGGTGCCCTGGAAGGCATTACGATCGATACGCTGATTGAAGATAACAAGGCCACCATCAGCGATGCCTGGAAGCATCAGCTCGAAGAACGGAATCTCTGGGTGCAGGTTGTAGATATGGAAGGAAAGGTCATCGGGTCTGAAAATACGCCTGAACTCCTGCCTGACTCATACTCTGTCAGCGATATCCTCCAGATTGAAAAAACGAATCAATATGAAGGCTTCTATGTTTACTCCGAGGTCGACACCACTTTTAAAGACCCTTATTTTTATATGCTCGGCTATGAAAACAATGAGCTGGAGAGCCTCCAGCGCTGGTTTTCACAGTATTCCAGCAGCGGCAGGCTCCCTGATGAAAACCTGAAGAAGCTTGAACGGGAATTAGAGCCATTGGAAGGCTCCATCCATGTGGTAAACCAGGAAGGGAAAATTGTCCAATCCGCCGGGTCTGAAATAATGAAGGAAGACTACAAGCCGCTCGATGTGCTTGTCAGGACAAAATCACCGGGAAAATTCGAAACCCATACAACGATCTTCAATGATCCGGAATCGGGTTTCACTTGGATTATGTACACACCCAGGCAAGAGGCAGAGCCTGAAGGATTTGCGTTTCTCTCCGAGGTAATGAGGGTCATCGTCATCCTCGCAGCTGTCCTGCTCGCCTTGACCATAGGCATTTCCTTCTGGCATGGCTTCCGGTACGGCCAGCCTCTCCTTCTCTTCACCGGCTGGCTGGAAAGGATGGGCTACGGAAATTACGAGGAAGTGCTGACAGAGAAAGAACGCAAAAAGGTCTTCCGTAATAACGGAAAGGTGCGCCTGAGATACAAGCTTTATAAAGAAGTGATCGGGGCCTTTTACGAAATGGCTGAAAAGCTTTCTGCCTCAGACAAGGAAAGGGACCGGCTGGACAAAACGCGTGAAGAGTGGATGACCGGCATTTCCCACGATCTCCGGACACCCCTTTCAACGATCCAGGGCTATGCCCATCTGCTTGAAAGCGGGCAGTACCGCTGGACAGAAGAAGAGCTTCTGGACATGGGCAAAATGATCCGGGAAAAAGGAGATTATATGACCGCCCTCATTGAGGACTTCTCCCTTGCCTTCCAGCTCAAAAATCAGTCGCTCCCCCATCAGCTGAAGCCTGCCGATCTGAATGAACTTGTGCGAGGCATCATGCTGAAATTTGTCAACGATCGCACCCTTGAGGATGTTCCCTTTAACTTTGAAGGTGCAAATACAGCTCTTTTTATACAAGCAGATATACGCTGGTTTGAGCGGATGCTCGATAACCTTATCTATAACTGCATCAAGCATAACCCAAAGGGCACTAGCATTACCGCCTCAGTCAGCAGTCAGGGGGGAACCGCCATTGTCTCCATCTCTGACAACGGTACAGGAATGGACGAAGAAACAGTCAGGCACCTCTTCGACCGCTACTTCCGCGGCACAAGCACAGACGAACAAACAGAAGGCGCCGGCCTCGGCATGAGCATTGCCCGCGCCATCGCCGAGCTGCATGGCGGGAGCATTCATGTCTCTTCTGTCAAACATAGGGGGACTGTTTTTCGGCTGGAATTTCCTTTGGGAGAGGGGCTGGAGAAAGAAGGCTGGCTGGAGGGGTTGGCATAGATAATAAAATGCTGGTAATTAGCTTAGGCAGTCCGTTAAAATGAGGAAAAGTGTAAGAAACGAAAGAAATAACTTCCTAAAAACATACAAAAACGCTTGGGCTCTTCGTTCGAGCGTTTTGTTGCTGTCATTGTCTTGTTTAATTAAAAGACCCGGTGGGAAAATTTCAGGTAAGTACCTTATATCAATCGCTGCCATTCAAATATAAATGAATCTTAAGACCTGCAACCAAGACATACAGGCAAAAAATAAACCCAGTACTCGAAGTACCAGGTTTATGAAAAGTATTATTCTTTTCCTTTACCGCGGTCTTTATTATTTTCCGCGCCTGTGTTTTGGCCATTTTGTTTCTTTTCGTTTGCTTGCTGCCTTTCAACTTTCTTTTCTTGAACCTGCAGTTGTTTATCTGCTTTCTTTTCTTGAACCTGCAGTTGTTTATCTGCTTTCTTTTCTTGAGCTTCTTGCTTTTTAACAGCAGCAGTTGCCTGGACTTCAGCACGCTTTTCAGCTGCCTTAGCCTTTGCTTCCTCTTTCTTAGTTAATTCAGGGGCAACAGCAGCTGTTTTTTTAGGTTCTTCCGCAGCTTCAGTCTCAGCTTGTTCATCAATTACTGTTTCTTCTGTTACGGCTTCCTCAACAGTCTTTTCCTTTGTTGCTTCTGAGGCTGCTTCTGTTGCAGTTTCAGTATCTGCTGCGGCTTCTTCCTCAGCGGCTTTATCATCATCAGTTGTCTCAACCTTAAATTTTTCTGCTTTTGCTTCAAGCATTGCAAGTTTTTTGTCTAATTTTGCGAAAGACTTTTGAATATTCTTCATTAATGCCTTCTGAGCTGTAGGGTTTTTAACATGTGACAATGCGGCAGCTAATGCATCGATGTTTTGAGCAAGCTTTACTTCAACTTCATCTTCTGTCCCTTCATCTTCTGCTCCAGGTTCTTCGCCTTCCGTTATTTCTGTTGTTCCTTCAGTGTCTTCAGCCGGCTGACCCTCAGCTGCTTCAGTTTCCTCAGCAGTCTCTTCTGTCGCTTCTGTATCATCACCGGCACTATCTTCTGAATCTGTTAAACTCTCAGCTGCTTCCTGTTGAGTAGCGATTGCCTCTTCTAAAAGTGCTGTAGCCTCATCCGTTTTTCCCTCTGCAAGCAGTGTATTTGCTTCAGCAATACGCTCAGCTGCAAAGTCAGCTAAAAGACGCGCTTCCTTGTAATCATCCATTGTGACAGCAAGTCTTACTTTTTCCAACATAGACTTTACAAAGTAGAAGAAATCCCCAGGAACTAAAGCCGGTGCCTCTTCTAGCTCTTGATCCTTGTCTGCTGTCCCATTGTCATCTGCTTCTTCTTCAGTTACTTCTTCCTCGGCTGCAGCTTCAGTATCAGCTGAGTTTTCTTCTGCGGCTGACGTTTCATCGTTTACATCAACTTCCGCTGCTTCTTCCGTATCTGCATTTTGTTCAACCGCACTCTCATCCGCATACACAGCGCTTGTCCCCAATGAAGAAAGAAGAAGTGCTGATGCTGCGACACCGCTTAATAATGATTTCTTATTTTTCAAGTCCGTTTCCTCCTGATCTGTTTTTCGGTATACCTTTCGACAAAAACAGACAGGTTTGTGACGGTCTTTATGAAAAAAATAAAATAACTTTTCTAAATCATAAGAAAAGCTTCCTGGAATGGGAAGCTGGTTTTGAAAAAAAGCCCCCTTCCCCTACCAGCCCTAAAAGAGCGGACCTTCCCTGACCTGAATGAAAGAATCAGTGACAGATTGAAAAATAAGCGGAGAATTTCTGACTATTGACTCAAAACAAAGGGAAATGGACAACTTCGCTCTGCTTGACAGGAAATTCTTCGCTTAATTACACCCACTTCCTCAAAAAGAGCCAAGGGACCTGTCCCCTTGGCTTACTCATCAAGCTGATAACATAGTTGAACTACTCCAGATGAAAACTTTTTTGTTTCAGCAAGTTTTAGATTTACCCGTTGCTTAATGTCAGTAAAAAGGGGTTTTCCTTCTCCTAGAACAACAGGATGAACAGACAATCTAAATTCATCTACAAGCTTTAAGTTTATAAAGGTTGTAATTAGACTTGCCCCGCCATAGAGCCAAATATCTTTTCCAGGCTCGTTCTTTAATTTGATTATTTCTTCCTTAATGTCTTCATTTATAAATAAAACGTTATTTTCGGACTTATTTTGTGCTCTTGAAAACACGTATTTCTTTTTACTGTGGATCAATTCCCAAGCTTCTTTTTCAGTATCAGATACTTCAGTATCGGGTATATACTGACCCCATAAATCATAACTTTTTCTTCCATATAAGATAGTATCGATTTCATTTAAGAAGTTATTGAAGTTCATATCAGGATCCATTATACACCAGTCTACTTCCCCTTTCGGTCCTTCAATAAATCCATCTAAAGTAACTGCCAAATCTAATATTATTTTCCTTGGTCTTTGGTATAAAACCATCATTCATCCTCCTTTTGATTGCCAACGTAAAAACTATCATTCTTCAACAAATCCTTTGGCGATTATTTACCTTTACTTAGGATTCCTCAATTCGATTAAGACTGCTTACACCCCTGTATCAGTACCTGCCATGCTTATTTTTCCATTACCAGCCCTCACGATTACACAAAGACGTAATATGTGCAAGATGGTGCCGTCCGTGCCAAGCGTAGATTCCTATATTTTTGCCTACTGTAACTTCACCAGAATCCGGGTGGATAAATGTCTTTTCCATATCAGCTGGGATTAGACTCCGTAAAAGGCCAGTCCAACGTTTGTGTAATGCTTCAAGCAAAGATAGTGAGATATCAATTGGCAGTTTATAATCAGAGAGTTCCGCCCAATTCGTTTCATCGTATGGTTTAATGACAGGTGTTTTTTCTGTAAGAGCCAATTTAAATCGAACGTAGGCATTCATATGACTATCTGCAAGGTGATGTATTACTTGTCGAACAGTCCACCCACCTGAACGATAAGGTGTATCAAGCTGTTCATCATCTAAGTCCTTTACAGCATCCCGCAGCAATCTTGGTAAAATTTCAATCTCATATATCCAATCCCTTGTAACGCTGTTAGTAATCTCACCATCGTATTGAAAATTGCCAATTGGATATCTCAAATCCATCAGCTTATTCCCTCCTCATAGTCCCTTGATTTTTAGACTAACTAAATAGTTCAGTTTAAAATCCATTTGTTATTTAACTAACCAGCTCTATAATCAAATAAGAAAAGCTGCCTGGTTTGGCAGCCAGCTCAAGCTCTGGTGAATTTTTTTTGTTAGCAACTATGCGAGAAAGTCGAGAACCCTCTTGATCACAAGTTTCGTCGCGACAGCATCGTAAGACGGTAAGCTGCTGTCGGTGAATAGATGTTCCCTGCCTTCGTACAGAAAAAGTTCAGCATGATCAGCCGAAGCCACAAGCTCACGGGCCGCGTCGATGTCACCGTCTTCAACGAAGAAAGGATCTGTGTCCATGGCGTGAATTTGCACAGGCAAGTCGGCCGGCCACTCAGATTTGAACACTGAGGGCGGGAGGCATGCATGAAAAAACAGTGCCCCTCTCGCACCCTCACGAGTTTGAGCGAGCTGCTGTGCTGCCGGGACACCGAGTGAAAAACCGGCATAGACGACATCGCGTGAAAGCTCGGTGGCTGCCCGAACGCCGCGCGCCGTCACTTCTTCAAATCCAATTTCCTTCACAAATGCCAAGCCTTCCTCCAGCGAGGTAAATACACGGCCTTTAAATAAATCTGGCACGTGAACAGTATGCCCCGCATCTCTCAGTTGATCGGCAATTGCTTCAATCCCTTTCGTTCGGCCCAGAACATGGTGTAACAACAAAACCTCTGCCATCGTTTCCACCCCTAATTAAATGAATTTCATATGTCTAGCTTCGACAAGAACACCTGTTTGACCTGCAAGAACTTTACTTTATTTAGATATATTCACCTTAATAAAGCTCAGCCTTTATGCCGCCCCAAGAATAAAGTTATTCCCAAATGCTTTTTTTACTTTTATTTCTAAATAAAAACATGAGAATGCCACCTATTGTGAAATATATGAAAGCCAAAAATCCGTTAACTATTTCGTATCCAATTAAAAGAACTGTACTTGTAGTCATAAGCACACCAATCCATCTAATTATAAATCTAATCATTTCTTACCCCGCCTCCATTTCCTCCACCAAATTCCCGATCTCTTTATTTTAATTAAATGTAGAAAATATCTATATTCAAAACTTCATCTGTGGCATTCGTTTACTTGAATGCAAGGAGTTAGAAGTCACCTCCTGCTTATTGCTTTTTTAAAATTGAAATAATAAAAAGGAATTTGTATAGTTAACACCAACATTAATACTTCTGTTTGGCAGCTGATTTAAACAAGCTATTTATAGTTTGAGTGACATGTTCCACAGGCCCCCGGGACAGACCCCATGGCCTACAGCCTAAAAACGAGCCAAGGGACCTGTCCCCTTGGCTCATTCCAAAAGCTCTTTTTGCTTAAAGATTTGTATGGATGAGATAAGAATGACGATGATAATAGCAATAGTTGTTATTAAGGCTGGCAAGAAACTGGAATCCAGTTCCCCTGACAGCAAGACCTGTCCTGTGTGCTCAGTCATTGCAGCCGGACTCCATTTCATATACTTTTCCAGAAAGCTTGTAACCGTCGAAAGACCAAAGGCCACAAGGATTGTAAGAAAAGCGGCACTGGCATTTCCTTTCATGACCGTGCTAAAAAACAGCGTTAGTGTAACAACAAAAATTAACCATATGCTGTAGATCGCTGCACTTTGAAATACCTGCCCAACAGCGACTGTTTCAATGAGTATCTTCGTATAATACCAGGAAGCTGCATATCCGATAAACAATGAAAGAAGTGTGATGGTCAGTAACCCGGCCCATTTCGATAATATATACGAGGAATAAGGAACTGGTTTAATCATCACCATACCCGCTGCCCCACTCTGTCTTTCTGCAGATACGACACCCATTGCACTCAATACAAGAATAAGTACACCCAGCATTCCATAATTGGATAGAACCGCCATTAATACTTCCCCGCCAGTTGGAACAGGCATTTCCAGGATTGTACCTTCTGGAAGACCGCCAAAAGTATCTAAAATTTCCGGCATATAGTATGAACTGACCGGCTGCATCACACCCAGCAAAATAAAGACAATGGGAATCCATAAGATTTTATAATTCCGTGCCATTTCCAGCATTTCTTTTCGATAAAGAACAGTCCATTGTGTCATGATTTCACCACTTTCATAAATAAATCCTCTAATGTCGTCTGGGAAACCTCGAACTTACGGATCGGGAGTTCGAGGTCCACGATATCTTTTAACAATTTTTGCTTTGCTTCTACCATATCTTTTAATACAATGCTCGCCTTATTGCCCTGGGTGTTTACTTCAGATACAAAGCCGTAATCTGCTATGCTCTTAAGCCAATCGGCTGCCGGCGATTCGAATTCAACTTGAATAATAGGCTGCTGATACTCTGCCATTACACTTCCCAGGCTGCCTGATGCCGCAATTTCCCCTGCATGCATGATAAGAATGTCGTCACTTATTTCTTCTGCATCGTGAAGGACATGCGTTGAGAAGAGAATGGTGGTTTCCTCTTTAATCTCCCTCATCATGTCCAATACTTCCCGTCTCCCAAGCGGGTCGAGTGCTGAAACAGGCTCATCTAAAATAAGCAGGCTTGGACGGTGAATGAGTGCCTGTGCCAATCCAAGCCGCTGCTTCATTCCGCCTGAATACCCCCTTATTCTTCTTTTCTTCGCATCCGCCAGACCCACCCGTTCAAGTAATTCTTCACTTCTTATCTCCGCTTCTTTCCGACTCAGCTTTGCTAATTGGCCGGCGAAAATAAGAAACTCCTTTCCGCTCATCCAATTAAAGAAAGCAGGATATTGAGGTAAATACCCAATGAACTGCCTTAAATCCTTTGCTTTTTTCCCTTTAAAATCAATGCTTCCTGAAGTTGGCTCCAGCAATCCGGATAGCATTTTTAATGTCGTTGTTTTTCCTGCTCCATTTGGTCCAAGTAAAGAAACGCATCTGCCTTCTTCAATATAAAAATTGATTCCTTTAACAGCATTCATATTTCCAAATCTTTTTACTAGATCATCTGCCTTTAATAACGCCATTAATCATTTCTCCTTCCAACCACAAAATAAAGCACTGGTCCTATAATGTTGATCATGAGAATAATAAGAATCCAAAGCCATTTGGGTCCGTTCGTTTTTTCTTCTCTAATGCAGGAAACTAATGCGGCAGTCATCAGTATTAGCTGTAAGACAAGAATGGGCGCAATCGCTTCCCATGGGATTGCATTTAACAGTTCATTCATTTTCTTCTCCACCCCAATTGTTTTTTTACTTTTAATACGATTACGATCGTCGAAACGTTCACTCTTGAAAAAATAAAAAAATCTCAGGAATTTAATCCTGAGATGCTCCGTGTATCGAAACAAACTGATTTATTACATCCATCACTTTAATTAGACTGAAATACCATAACCGGACCTTTCCAAAGATTACTCTCCAATATTTCCTCTTGATATGAAGAGTCTATAGTAAACTCAGCAATCACCTTTTTCCAAAAAGCATATGCCGGTTTATTTTCAGAGGTTTGCCTCACTTCCCAAACACCTTTAAACTGTTCGAATATAGAAAAAGCAACATGCCTGCCAATGCCTCTGCCTCTAAACTTTCGCATGATGAAAAAATTGCTTATTACGTTTGTTTTTTTCTCGTTGCTCAGTTTTGTAAATTCTCTTGGTACATCAAGAATGACTAATACGAACCCTGCTATTTCCCCATCAACTTTAACTATAAACGGACGGCGGTACTCTTCTGTCCATTGATGATCCAGGTATTTATATGAATATAAACCATGCTGACTTAAAACGTGGCCATCAACCTCACTGCTGTCATAACGATATAACTGAATCAAATTAGATAGTACCGTTTTATCTTCATAAGGACAAAGTAATAAGGTTACGTTCATTTGGTATCCTCCCATAATAAGCCAAGGGGATAAGCCAAGGGGACAGGTCCCTTGGCCCAGCTTAAAAAGAGCCAAGGGACCTGTCCCCGTGTTTTTTTTACTCAATGACCTGTCACCCGAAGAATTCATCTTTAAGAATGCTCATCCTCAGACGGTCAACAAATTCTCCATTTCTCAATCTATCCTGCCTCAGGATACCCTCTTCTTTATATCCTGCTCGACTATATGACTTAATTGCTTTTTCATTATCCACTTCTACCCTAAGCCAAATCTTATTTAAGCCTAATTCATTAAAGCCAACCTTCAGCATTTCTTGCATAGCTGCTAAACCAAACCCCTTATGCCAGTAATCTTTATCACCGATGGCTATTCCCAGTTCAGCATGTTTATTCAATTGATCTATATTCTTCAAATCTACCCAGCCAATATGCCTTCCTTCTTCCGTCATAATCGCTCTTTGTTCATAGCCATTCGTTCGGTTCATACACATTTCAACCCACGTCTTTGTCTCTTCCCTGCTAAACGGCGGATATCTGCTTGGCATATTCAGATGCTTTATAACCTCTCTATCCAGACACCATTTATAACGGTCCTCAACATCATCAAGAGATAATTCCCTAAGTATTACTCTGGGTAACTGATGGCTTTCCAAACTTTCCAACTCCCACTAAAGATTTTATGTATATTTCTCTCTTCTTAAAAGCTTTTCCTAGTCTAAAATCTGACCCTTTTATTAGCCACCTAAACTGGCAGCTGTAGTTGAGCAACATTCTACCGATTCCAAATTCTATTAACCTCTTTCAGATCCCTTTTATCAAAAGTTAACTTGTAGACATCTGGCATATTAAGATCTTTCCAAAAACTAAAACCATATTTTTCATCAAAGTAATTCATAATCAGTACCATTATATTGCCATGTGTTCCTACTGCAATATTTTTACCCTCATATGTTTCTAATACCTTTAGTGTTGCCTCAATCCCCCGTTTCTGGGCATCGATATTAGATTCTCCGCCTTCCCAAGAAAAAGAAGGTTCCTCCCATACCTTTGTAATAGCTAGATTAAAGTCCTCAACAGGTTTTGCAGATAAGTTCCGTTCTTTAAAACCATCTTCAATTATTACCTCTTGACCTATCACTTTAGCGACTCCCTCAACCGTTTGAACAGACCTCCTGTATGGACTGGAAATGACAATATCGATGTTTTCTTTCTCAAGAATGCCATTGATCCTTTCTGCATCAGCAAAGCCTCTGCTAGATAAAGGCCTTGCTAATTCGTCAGGTGTATATGTGGAATGTGCATGACGTACGAAGTATAAATTCGTTGGCAAAATTGTTCATCCTCTCCTCTGCCAAGGGGACAGACCCCTTGGTTCTAAAGCGTATTGGTCTGCAAATGGTATCGAGAAAAAGGAGGTGGCAGCTTTTCAGGCAATCCCCAAATAATTTCACCTGGAAATTTTATTGACTTGTTTTGTTATATCATCTAAAACCTTTTCAGAATCGGCCAGTGTAAAGTTCTCGTTGATAAGAAAATCTATGAAATAGGTTCCTTCATTCAACTTAAAGCTTACCATCACAAGTTCATTGTCTCTTTGGATATGTTCATACTGCATGGAGATTCCATTGAGTTCTCTTTCCTTTACGTTATCCCCTTCAAAGAATAAATGGTTAGGGCGGTATTGAAGGCTAAATGCCCTTTTTCCTTGATAGGGTCCGTACAAAAGGTCTGCACTTTGCTCCTTTTCCCATCTTTCCCGGTTCGTTTCATTAGCGAAAGGTTGATCCCATTTTCCTGTGTTTGTACCATAATCAATCGTCAAATCCACGGCCTCTTTATTAAGCGGATATGATATTGCTGCAAAGTTAATGGAATAGCCTTCTATTTCCGGGATGAACACCGAATGACCAAATTCTTCTGTTGCCTGCTCTTGAATATTTGCTGATACATTATTTATATCTTCTACAAAAGGCTTAACCAGGAGAAAGGAGAACAACAGTACAAAACCTACGGCTAGAGCAGGGAAAATAAATGCTATTCGCTTGGATGGCTTTTCCTCTGGTTTCTTTTTAATACTGGAGGCAAAATGGGCAGCTTCTGTTTCTGATAAGGTAAGCTGGTCAAAGAATTGTTTATCCAGTGCCTGTTTGATCTGCTTTTGGTATTGATCCATTAAAAGTCAAACCTCCTTTTAAGCAAGTCCCTTCCGCGGATTAATCTGGTTTTTACTGTATTCTGCTTTAGGCCAAGGATGATACTTATTTCGGCTGTATCGTAATCTTCATAATAGTATAGGAGGATGACTTCACGATATTTGATTGGAAGATCCATAATGGTCCTGGCGAGCTCCATGTCCCTATCATGATCAAGCACCATTTGTTCTGTATCTCGTTTGGCGGTATCCTCCTTTATTAGATTGGTAAATTGCATTGTCCTGAAATGCCAGCTTTTTAAATAATCCTTTGCTTTATTAACAGCTATTTTAATCAGCCACGTTTTTACTGAGCTTTCTCCTCGAAACTGCTCAAAATTCCGATAGGCAGACCAAAACACTTCCTGAGTAATATCTTCCATTGTGTGATGGTTTCTAACATATGTGTAAACAACTTTCCGGATATCATTTACATATTCTTTAACGATCTCATCGAACTCAACGCTTCCCCCATCTTTAAATGGTTCCACAGCTCAGCCCCCTTTCTTTGGCTTTCAACATAAATGACGAGGCACTATGGGGTTGCGGTTCATAAATGTTCATAAAAAATGCTGTCAGAGACATCTAGTGTGAAATACGACACTCTTAACATCTTCTTCTCATAAAAATGCCCTTTTTACGGAATAAGAAAAGCCGCCTGGTTTGGCAGCTAAACTTTAATAAAATTTTTTAAAATGATCTTTTTCTTCCCAGTCCCTAATAATTTTCAAGCCATCTTCAGATGAAACGGTTAATTGTCCATTGTTTTTAATGACTTCTGCATTAGAACCTTCGCCGAGCTGGATTTCTATAGTATAAGCATAATCAACCGTACCATCTTCATTCTTCTCCGACTCTTTAATCTGAACATTGTTCACCTTAATGGGTTTGTTTGTGCTGGACGCAATTTCCGGTGCAATGCTAAAGACACGATTTGCACTCAATTTCTCCATTGTATCTGTACTTAAATACGGCTTAACGCGTTGAACTATTTCATCATTTGCGGGTGGATCAGATGGCTCCTCAATTGTATACTGTTCCTTTTTATACATTTTCAGCATTTCTAAGACATCATTGTCATTTATGTGATTTTTCGAGCAGCCAAACAGACCTAAAATAAAAACAAGCATAAAGAACTGAACTGATTTCCTAATAAAAATCGCCCTCCTCTTGGAGCCAGGGGGACAGGTCCCCTGGCCCAGTTCCAAAAAGAGCCAAGGTACCTGTCCCCCTGGCTCACCCTAATCCCCAAAAATCAGTCTGGTATAGTGTAAAAAACAATATAAGTATAAATATTAACTCACTGAGTGTTACTTTATAGGCATTGGGATTCTGGGCATACTTCTTTTCCATGACTGCTGTGACTGCTTGAGAAATGACGATAAAAACTGGCAGGAAAAACCACGGCTGTAAAAACCAATACCAGTCTGATGGGTCTCTTGTGATGTTTATCGCATATCCCACCAAGATGCTGGCCATTGATGTAAGCCTGATTGTCCAATCAATCTTCATATGTTTATCATTCACATGGTTATAAGAAAAGGATTTCTTCTTCTCTACTTTAAACCATTTTCTTACTAATATATTGAAGCTAAACAACAATAACAGGACTATAGCTAAAAATAAGGCTAATTTCGCCCCAACAGCAGGTTCAACACCATATCCGTACATAACAAAACCGCCTATCTGAATATTCAATATGCGTTTATAATATCCTTATATAATATACGGTTCATCTGGTGAATAGTTTCAAATTTTCCCTTTTTTATGAATCTGTCCCACTTATGAAAGAAGACAGCTGCATGGCTCTGTCAGCTGCCCCTTCAAGAAACTATATAGAAAAGCCGGATCGCTCAACGACAAATCCTCTGATACGCAATAATTGATGGAATCGTACTGTTAGGGAGTGATTAAATGAGGAAATTATTTATGAGCTTTTTATTGCTATTTTTTCTTTCAGGCTGTGGCGAATATTCTCCTTCTAAGCATGATGTAGTTAATATACATGGAAGCATTGTGAATATTAGTTTACTTGAAAAATTCATAGCAGATGTTTCTTTGAATAAGGACAGTGAAGTCCGGGTAGTAAATTACACAGACGAAGGCGATCCGATTATTCATGACTTAAACTATTCCAATGGTCAATTAACATCGATAAAGGATACAAGAGAAGATGAATTTGGGGATCAATTAGTAAAAGAAGATGTGTGTGAAAGCATAAAGAAATTAGACAAAAATAAACAAACGATTTATCAGTTAGAAGGATGTAAAGACAAGGAAGACGTCATACATGTGACCTACATTATTAATAATTAGAGGCTACACTCTATGGAGCCAGGGGGACAGGTCCCCTGGCCCAATTTCATAAAAAAGAGCCGAGGGGCCTGTCCCCTTGGCTCTATATTTCGATTCTTTCACTTTTTTTAAGTACAGCCATAAACAAAACGGCCAGTGTAAGGCACCCAATTGAATATTGCAGAGGGGAGAGCGGATTTGATCCGACCATGATAGGATAGAAGTACCCGGGAAAGTTCTCAATGATTTTTGAAAGAAACCCATTATGGGTCATTCCTTGGATACTGGCCAGGGCATTGGGGAAAAACAACAGTATGGCTGTTAAAATTCCATATACCGCACCACTGCGAAAGTTATATAAGAATAGCAGATAGCCAATTAAAAAATAGGTCACAACGAGGAGAAAGACATTCACTGAGAAGCCAGCCAGGAAAGAGAGTTCTAAGTCACCGGACACACCCATCATTTTTGCCGCTTGAAACAGCACTATTCCTATCACTGCATAAAGGAAACTTACCGAAATGGCGATAATACCATTAGCGAAAACATAGTTTCTTCTATTCTTCACTGAGTTATTAATCAGAGAAATTGTTCTGGCCGAGTAGTCTCTATTGATAAAGTAAAGCGGCATTAAGACTGCCGCGAGCATGCCAAGCATACAGTAAAAATTTGAAACATGTTTGATGTTGAACGGAGTGCCCCCCTTAAGAATCACGAAACCCATAATCAATGCAGGTACACACGCCCCCAGCAAACCAGCAGCCAGATAGCCATTTTTAAGCAGCTCTTTCAGGTTATAAGCCACATATCTTTTAATACTGATGGTCATGATTTTCACCTCTAAATTTGTTCATATACACACTGCGCAGGGTTTTCTTCTCCGCAGTAAAATCAGTCAGCCGGATGCCCAGGCAATTTAGCATGTGAAAAATCTCAGCGTTTTCCGCAGCTGTTTCAAACTGAATATCTTTGTCGCCCGAATAGATTACCCTGCCGAAATGCTGTTCCGAAGTGAATTCGGCTAAATCATCTGGGTTATCAAAGACTAGCCTGATCATACGCTGCTCTTCCTGTAAAAAGTTCTGCTCAGCAGCAATTGCGCCATCCTCTATGAATAAAACCCGGTCACAGACCGCTTCAATATCCTCAAGCTTGTGGCTGGAAATCAAAATACCGACATTCCGCTCATCAGCCATTTTTCTCAGTTCCTGCAAAACCTCAAAAGAAGTTTCCACATCCATGCCGTTAGTAGGTTCATCTAAAACAATATAGCTTGGATTATTAAGCAGGCTTATGACGATTCCCAGCTTCTGCCGCATTCCAAGCGAGTATTCTTTTACCTTTTTATTCAGCACCTCGAATAAGTGCAGGTTTTTCAAAAGCTCCTCATAATCAGATAGCTTAAAAGTATTTCCGTAAATCCCCGAAAAATAGGTTAAGTGAAACAGTCCCGTTTTATTGCTGAATAGCTTTGGTTCTTCTATTAAGTATCCTACCTGATGATTGTCAGCAACTGATCCCTTATAGGTTTGAACAGTTTGCGCAATAATCCTCATCAGCGTACTTTTTCCAGCGCCATTTCTGCCAACCAGACCAACGATTTCTCCTGGATGTAACTCTAAAGAGAGATTGTGTAAGACTGTTGAACTTCCGTATTGCTTAGTCAGATTACTTATCAGCATCGTTTAACCCTCCATCCTAAACTGGAATTCCTTACGTGAAATCCTTTTTATATTGAGCTGCCAAATAAATGCCGCAAGCCAGAATTGCCAAAGCATATTTAAATAAGAAAAATATATTCCACATATAGTCCCTCGGAAAAATCGTGTCACATATAATAATGGCCATCAGCATAAAGTAACTGCTTTTCAAAAAGATCTTATTTGTCCGTTCATCATCCTGCCCAATCTTCTTGTAAAAAATGTAAGCAAACATGGCACTGCCTATAAGCAGTAAAAAACCGATTCCCACAAGGATATTCCAATTCCCGGAGGATTGTTCTGCCCATGTCTTCAAAGGGTAAAAAAGAGCGTTAGGGATATCTGATATAGACTTAATTTCCATTAGAATCATTTCCTTTCTCATAAGTGAAAATATCGTTTACATCAACCTTAAAAAATTCAGCAATACGAAAAGCCAGCAGCAGCGTGGGAACATAATTCCCTTTTTCCATTACGAAGATGGTTTGTTTAGAGACCCCAACTTGCTCAGCCAATTCTTGCTGAGACATCCTGGCAAGTACCCGGTATTCATAAACCTTATTTGATATGGAGTCACCAAAATCTTTCTTCATGACCATCACCTCTTGAATAAAATATAAACCATTCATATATAAAAGTAAAGTAAACTTATACTTTATTTAATTTAATTTTAATTTAAGTATTAAATACTTTTAGAATGCCAAGGGGTCTGGTCCCCTGGCCCAATCTCAAAAAAAAGCCAAGGGGTCTGGCCCCTTGGCCCAATCTCAAAAAAAGCCAAGGGGTCTGTCCCCCTGGCCCAATCTCAAAAAAAGCCAAGGGGTCTGTCCCCCTGGCCCAATCTCAAAAAAAAGCCAAGGGGTCTGTCCCCTTGGCTTCGCCCCTTGGCTTCTATTTCGCTGAAATCTCGTCTCCTGTAACCCACTGGTGATTTTCCACTTTTTCTCCACCTGTTGTCGGCGTGAAATCAACCATATAAACAGTCGTACTTTCTGCTGAATCAATTACAGCTTTAGCACCCTTCATTCCTTCCATATGCTCTACGTCCAAAGTGACTTCATCTCCCGCTTTATATGGAGAATCTCCAGCATCTTTTATATCCTCTTGGATGATCCACTTATGATTTTCCACCTTCTCCCCACCAGTTGTTGGCGTATAAGAAACGGCATATACTGTTGTGTCATAGGCACCGGAAACTTCTGCTTCAGCACCTTCCATTCCATCCATATGGCCGGTTTCTAAAATAACTGTGCTTCCGACTGGATATGTGGGATTATCTGCTTCTTTTAGCCCTTCAGGCACTTCCCCGGAACTAGAATGGTTCATTTCCGAATGCTCTGAATGATCCGTCTGCCCCTCTTTAGTTTCATTATTGTGATTCTCTGTGCTTGAATCATTTCCGCAGCCGCTTAGGCCAATAACTGCAGCAAGGCTAAGAACACTAATTAGTTTTTTCTTCATTCAATTCACTCCTCAATATCAGTTGTTATATATTATACCCCCATACGGTATAAAATAAATATAAGAATTATGAATTATTTTTGAACTGCATTGTCCTGTTTGTCATATAAAAAAAGCCGCCTGAACTGGCAGCTGAATACAAAATACCTATTCACAATTCATCTCAAACCCTTAAACCCATGCTTTTCAAAAATCTTGATTGACGTTTCATTTTGCAGATAATCGTAAAATAAATGGGCTTCTTCAGGATGGGCACTATCCTTAATCACACCAACAGGATAAATGATAGGAGCATGGGCATCCTCTTCCGCAGTTGCTGCAATCTTTACCTTTTGCGAAACCATGGCATCTGTTTTATAGACGATGCCTGCGTCAACATTGTTTGTTTCTACATATGTAAGGACCTGCCTGACATCCTTCGCATAAACAACTTGGCCTTCGATAGATTTCCATACATTTAAATATTCCAGTGTATCCTTGGCATATTGTCCTGCGGGCACAGCCTCCGGGGTGCCAATTGAGATTTTATCAGCATTAGCGAGGTCTTCAAATGATTGAATGTTTTTATTAGAATTCTTTGGCACGACCAGCACAAGGTCATTTCCGACCAGATCTAATCCGTCGGCACTATCAATTACCCCATCCTCTACCAGTTTATCGAATTTATCTTCTGCCGCTGAGAAAAAAAGATCAACCGGTGCTCCTTGGGATATTTGCTGCTGGAGTGCCCCTGAACCCCCAAAGTTAAAGTTGACTGTCACATTAGGATGTTCTTTTTCAAAAGAGGCTTTAATATCATCTAGAGCATCTTGAAGGCTTGCCGCCGCAGAAACTGTCAATTCCTCTTTCTTCTCCCTGCCGCCCTCTTGTCCATCCTCAGCTTCATTACCCGAACACCCTGCCATCACTCCAAAAAGCAGCAGGACATAAAATAAAATAACAAATTGCTTTTTCATATATTTCTTCCTTTCCAACTAAACAAAACTATTCATACATAATCATAACTATTTATGGCCGGAAAGGCCAAGGGGACAGGTCCCTCGGCCCAAAAGAGCCAAGGGACCTGTCCCCTTGGTTCTTCCTTGGAAAAATTTGTGCTGAATTGAGAAATAAATAAGTATAATTATGATGCAGAAGAGGTGGTCTTTTGGTAAACGCAATAATAAGTATAACGTCTCTTATATTAATCAGTATGGGTATATTACACGTTTTTTGGGCATTTGGGGGTAAGTGGGGAGTAAATTTGGTGCTTCCAACTAAGGATGATGGTCAATTGCGAGTTTTACAGCCAAGAATGGCAGGCACACTTTTTATCTGGCTGCTTTGCTTTTTTTGCATCTGTACTTTTATTAGTTCATGCAGATCTGCTCACCATCATCAAATCCTCCACTCTTTCAAAATGGCTTTGTATAGCTGGTGGAACTGTGTTCCTGCTTCGCGCTATTGAAAAAGGCCAGGGGGACAGACCCCTTGGCTCAAAAAAGCCACGGGACCTGTCCCCTTGGTTCAAGAATATACTTTGACATAGAAAACAAATTCATAAAGCTTTCGCTGGAGGAGCTGTTCACCAGCCGTATTCATATCCATAACAAAAGTGTATGTTCCCGGAGACAGGTTTGGAAGCAAGTAACTGGCTGAAGGGCTTATTATTGTACTTTTTGAGGTAAGATCCCTTTTAAAAACCTCATTAGAAAAAACGGCTTCTGTTCCCATGCCTCCTATACCAGTCCCGCCTAAGTCAAGAATAGCTTCATACGTATAATAATTTGCTGTAGCGTTAGAAATAAACTCCATTCTAAAAGATCCTGTAAGTTCTAAAGTTGTATTTTTTGTAAGAGTTATAGCAGGCAAAAGGGGGATTGTAATAATTTCCCGCTCTCCTCCAGGTACAGTTATATTTGCATTACGGAAAATTTGGCTTCTTATATCCATTAAAGTTACAGGTCCCTGTGGCCCTTGGTTTCCTTGTAGTCCTTGAACTCCTTGTGTGCCTTGATCTCCCTGCGGTCCTTGAACCCCTTGTGTACCTTGATCTCCCTGCGGTCCTTGAACCCCTTGTGGACCTTGATCTCCCTGCGGTCCCAGAACTCCTTGTGTGCCTTGATCCCCTTGCGGTCCTTGAATTCCTTGTGTGCCTTGAGCTCCTTGCGGTCCTTGAATTCCTTGCTGGCCCTGATCTCCTTGCGGTCCTTGAACCCCTTGTGTGCCTTGGTCTCCTTGTGGTCCTTGAACCCCTTGCTGGCCCTGATCTCCCTGCGGTCCTTGAACCCCTTGTGTGCCTTGGTCTCCTTGTGGTCCTTGAACCCCTTGTGTGCCTTGAGCTCCTTGCGGTCCTTTAATTCCTTGTGTGCCTTGAGCTCCTTGCGGCCCCGATGCTCCTTGGGGACCTGTTTCAGATCCCAAAAGCTCTGAAGAAACAAGGCGGTGAATGTCAATTAATTCCCCGGCATTATTTTTCCCCCAAACTGAGATTTCCGTGTCCTCTTCCCCTGGGCCGTTTGCAATGAATATAAATTCAAATGCGTTAAGGTTGGCATAGTAATCCTTAGTAATCACCTGGTTTGGCGATAAAGAAAACAATTCCAGAACGTATATACTTCTGGTCCCATCTAATCTGTATCCCTGGACTTCTACTGTTGCTGGATTAACAGTATTCCTATTCACAAATCGGATTGTCAGTTTCTGCGTGGCCCGGATACCGTTCACAAGATTATTTTCTATAGGGCCAGTTGATAATATCCGCACTGTACAAACCACCCCTTCTGCTGTATCGTCCTATTCCTGATTTCCGCTTCTAAATACTTGTTGTTATCATATGCAGAATTTTAGAGGTGGACTGGACAAAGAGAGGCAGTTCACCTAATTTCCCTATACAAAAAAGAAACCCGGGAAACATTCCTGCGCTTCTTTAATAAACATTTTTTCACCCAATCAGAATTAGCGATTGCTTACAGAGGCCGCAGGGACAGCTCCCCCGTCCCCGCCTCAAAAAGAGCCAAGGGACCTGTCCCCCTGGCTCATCTTGCACAAAGTATAAAACTATCAAGTGACTTTTCATTAACATTGCTGTGATTCATCAGTTCATAATAGCTGTTCACTAAAGTCTGGATCATTTCAGGTGCTTTTGAAAATTCAGGCCGGATACTGTTCGCATAATCTTTTTCCCATTTGGCATCCTGCAGATAAGACGCATCTACAGTCAATTGTCCCTCAACTGTAAATCCTGCCTCCTTCAGCAGCTCCTGGATACGAGATTTATGAAACAAGTTCTGGATGTTCCCCTCGTTGTCTACAAAATTAGAATATAAAGCGAGAATGGAAGCAGCACAAAAATGGGCACGCTGGTCCATTCTTGTAAAATCCAGGTCCCACTCTGCAAAACAGATCCTTTTTGCCAGCTGTCGCAGCCTTGTAAAAGTGCGGAGCAAGTCCTCCGGACGCTTAAAGTACCAGGAGCAATGAGACAGAACTGCCACATCAAAAGGAGCCTCCCCTGTAAAGTCTTCAAGATCGGCTTCAAAGTGAAAAGATACCCGGCTCCCTAAGGAGGATTTCTTAATTCTTTCTGCAGCTTCCCCCAAAGTGAACGGCGCCCCATATTCCGGACTGGCTACATCCATCGCCACCACAAATCCGTCATTCCCTACTGCATCTGCAAGAGCCGCCGTTGTATCTCCTTGCCCGCATCCTACCTCAAGCACACGCATGCCTTCCTTGATCTGAAAGGCAGCAGCCAGATCCAGCCGGTGCTGCAGCTGGATTTGCTGTACAGTATCCTCTTCAAAGAGTTTATATTTCTTGATAAAGGCTTGAGTCATTTCATTGATCTCGAATTTTATCATTCATCTGCCTCCTAGAGGCCATGGGGACAGACCCCCCGGCCCAATTTCAAAAAAGAGCCACGGGGTCTGTCCCCTTGGTTCTTCTAATAAATAGTTGGCACCATTCCTCCGTCCATACGGATAGGGGACCCTTTAAACGCATTTGCATAGGGACTGCAAACAAATGCAGCCAGTCGTCCTATTTCTATTGGTCTGATAAATCGCTGTAACTCGGATTGAGGTAAGTTTAAATTCATAAATTTTTTCTCTTTTTCCGGGAAACTCATATCCTCATCCGGGTAAATCCCATCAATTATTTGATGCACATTTTCAGAGAGTGTCGGTCCTGGCATAATGGTATTGACTGTGACTTCCGTACCTTTTGTTAATTTAGATAAGCTTTTAGACAATGATAATACCATTGATTTTGTCATACAATATTGCGGCATCTGTCCTGAAGGCATAACTGCTTCCTCGCTTGCAATAAAGATAACACGGCCAAAGCCATTATTCAGCATTTGCGGTAAATAAAATTTAGATAATCCATTTGCGGCAAGAACATTTGTCCGGAAGTATTTCTCCCAAACCTCGTCGTCAACGTCCTCATATTCCATGATTTCGTAAATACCCATATTGTTAACTAAAATATCAATATTGGGGTACTTTCTAAACAAGGCTTCTCTTTGATTGCGATCCACTATGTCTGCCGTTGCATTCCCGGGAGCCGTATTCGGGAAATCCAACTTCATTTCATTCACAATTCGCTCTACCTCTTCGCCGTTTCGTCCATTAATCAGTACATTCACACCTTCTTTGGCAAGTTCAATAGCAATTGCTCTCCCAATGCCTCGGGTGGAACCTGTAACTAGAGCTGTTTTATTTTTTAGACCCATGTCCATAAATTTTCCCCCCGCTCGTAATATCGCAATAAAAAGACAAGGTTAATGTATTGAGTTTGCCTCCATATGTTCATTACGCCAATTTGAAGGAGTATCTCCTTCCCAAAGGCGAAAGGCTCGGAAAAATGCATTTTGATCTTCGTAGCCAACCAGGAATGCCACTTCTTTAATATCTATAGAAGGGTTTGATAAATATTTTCGCGCCTGGCTATGCCGAACTTCTGCGAGCAGATGATTGAACCCTGTACCTTCTTCCGTTAGCCGGCGCTGTAAGGTGCGATCACTCATTCCCAGTTCGCCCGCGACTGTATGAATGTTGGGGCGCCCATCTGCTAAGCTGCGTTCAATGATCCACTTAACCACTTCGGTGTTTGAGCGGCTGCGCTGCTGTTCGTTCAATGATTGATCCAATACAGGGGTCAAAGCTTCCAGCAATTCTAAGTTATACGAGATAAAAGGGAGGACCAGGTCTTTTTGATGCAGAGTTAAACGGTTTCTATCTGCTCCAATTCGGATACTGCAGCCGAAATAAGCTTCAAGCGCGTTTACATTGCCCATTGGGTGCGAAAATTCAACGAATCTCGCAATCAAAGGTTTACCTGTGCCTCTTCTCCCTAACTCTATAAGAAATGATAATGTAATGCCTGCCAGCAATGGAGGACCAGATTCACCGGTATGCTGCCATTCCAGATCAATATGGCAATACTCGCCTTCCGTAGTGACAAGTAAGCTTTCGGGAGGACAGAGCTGTTTATATCTGACCATCCGGTTTAGTGCATCGCGATAATCACGCGCATGGTAAGCCGCTAAAACCGCCGGTGGATAATGCGCCGTTTCAAAAACTGTTGTAAGTTTAATGATTCCTTCCGCAATGTCGTCAACCAGGTCTGAATATGCCTGCCAGATTGCAATATACTGAGCAGCAGTAACAACAGGTTCATTCAAGATAGTGAGGGGCACTCGTGCTTTTCGAACCACGTCTTGTGCCGAGATCCCTAATTGCTGTAACCCAGTCCAAAATCCTGCTGGCATCTTAATCCGGGTAAGAGAAGTTATAATCGTCCCTCCTTTGGCCATCTGCACACTTGCAAATTTAATTACCGTTTCAGCTTGTTTAACAGAACAGATATTATATTATCATCCCTAACCTGCCCTGTGACTAGCCAATGGCGACATTCCACTTGCAAACTGCGTCAAATTTAAAAGACCACAGGAACAGGCACTCGGCCCAGGCTAAAAAATGAGCCAAACGGTCTGTCCCCCCGGCCCTGCTCCAAAAAATGAGCCATGGGGTCTGTCCCCCTGGCCCTGTCCCTCCGGCCCTGCTCCAAAAAAGAGCCATGGGGTCTGTCCCTCCGGCTCTGCTCCAAAAAATGAGCCATGGGGTCTGTCCCCCCGGCCCTGCTCCAAAAAAATGAGCCATGGGGTCTGTCCCCCCGGCCCTGCTTCAAAAAAAGAGCCATGGGGTCTGTCCCCCTGGCTCAAACCTTAATGTTACGCCCCTTCCACTTCACTGAGTGGAATATGTTGACGCGGATGAAGGAGTATAGATAGATTCCTGCGAAGAACATGAACAATACCGGGTAGAAAGGGAAGATCGCCCATCTGAAGTTGCCGACTCTGCGGGCAAACCATGCTGTTTGAATACTGTAGAGTATATACAGTGCTGCACTGAATATTATGGCTGCAGGGTTCCATTCAGTTATCGAAGAGATCAATGCTCCTGCAGCGATGAAGCTGCCGGCAATCCAGAAGATGACCATCAGCATGACGGCGGGATGAGTGGATTTGCTGCCGACGGCAAAGCTTTTGCACCAGCCTTCGATAAGGCTGCCCAATCCTTCCGGATACATGCGCAAGGAAATAATCCCTTTGCCGCCGAGGCAGCGGACCGGGAGATCATGCTCCAGAAATGCCTCACCCAGTGCCAGGTCATCCATGATGGCTCCCTCTATTTTTTTATGCCCTCCGCTCAAAAAGTAATCTTCCCGATTGCAAAGAATGCAGGGTCCGAACGAGCCGGCGGTTTTAAATTTTGACCCCCAGATTGTAAATAGATTCATCCCTACCACGACAATGATGTTAAATACAACGGAGAGGTGTTCATACAAGCGCTCAACGGTATGAAAGGGCTGTAATGCCACAATGCCCCTGGCTCCCTTGCCCTGATAGAAATGAAGAAGATTTCTGAGCCCGTCCACGCTGGTGAATTTTGTATCTGCGTCTAAAAATAATAGCCAATGTCCTTTGGCCTGCTCAGCACCCTGCCAGCAGGCTGATGATTTACCCGAGCCTGTATTCTTCAGAATCCTGGCACCATAGCTTTCCGCAACGGCCCTGGTATTGTCCGATGAATCGTCATCAACGACCAGAATTTCAAAGTGTCTGAACCTCTGCTCCTGCAATGACTGCAGAAGCGGTGAAATCCTGCCTTCTTCATTCCTGGCAGGGATAATGATGGACAGAAACGGGAGATCCTCCTTAAGCCTGGAGGAGAAAACAGGGACCGGCAAAGACCAAAACATAATCATGCCAACGATAAATGCCAGAAATCCAATAGCGAGATTAATTGCTTCTGCAGCTGCCATGCCTGCCTCCTTCCCCTGTGTACCGGCACACAGCTTTTATGATCCCCGGCCTGCCACTATTTTGCTGAGTAATCATACAGATTGCCTGTGTCGTCCTGAATCAGTTCCTGTGCGGTGATTCTGGCGGAGAGCAGCACGATCGGGACACCGGCGCCGGGATGTGTGCTGCTTCCTGTAAAGTACAGATTTTCACAAGTGCTGGCCTTGCTTTGCGGACGATAGTGGTTGCTTTGCTTCAAAATGGGCTGCAAGCCAAACGTGGCACCATTATAGGCATTGAACTTCGACTCAAAGTCCTGTGGTGTTGTATACGTTTCGGTGACAATCTCATTTTCTATATTTTCAAAGCCGCGGATTTTCTTCAATTCACTCAAGATATAGCCCCGGTAATATGAAATGGTTTCCTCGTTCCATTCATAGTCTGCTGTAGATTTATCTGAGACTGGCATGAGGATATATAATCCATCCTTGCCCTCAGGTGCAAGGGAGGGATCCATTTTTGAAGCGATGTATACATAAAAGGAGGCATTCTCCAGTTTCTTTCCGGAAAAAATGTCCTCCAGATTCTTATTAAGATTTTCGTTGAAAATAAAATTATGTACATGGTCGATTTCTTCATATTTGCGGTCCATGCCGAGATATAACAGAAAACATGAGCAGGAGTATTTCATGCTGTCGATTTTTTTATCGGTATATTTCCCTTTGGCTGCCTTGTCTTTCACCAGGTGCTTCATCGCATGCGGGAAATCGGCATTGCAGACAACATAATCTGAGGAAACCTTTTGGCCATCCACGATGATTCCATCTGCCTCTCCATTTTGAATGGATATTTCCTGCACATCGCTGCCATAGTGAATGGTTCCCCCCAGTTCCCCGAAGAGCCTCTCCATGGCCAGGGCCATCGTATACATACCGCCTTTAATAAACCATACTCCATACAAAAATTGAATCATGGGGATCATGGTATAAAAAGAAGGGCTTTTAAGAGGGGAAATGCCTATGTACAATGTCTGAAAACTGATCAGCTGTTTCAGCCGTTCATTCTTAATGTATTTTCCTATGAACGTTTCGGCAGTGTCATATGGTTTCAGTTTCAAGGCTTTCTTCAGCATCGGGAGGTTATAAAAATCGGACCTTTTGCGGAATGGCCTTTGAAGAATATGATGCTTCGCGATGACAAAGCGCTTGTAAATTTCCTGCAGATACTGAAAAAAGCCTGCCGTGTCATCTTCGCTGATTGATTCAATCATCTTTGTCAATTTGGTAAGGTCTGATGAGATATCAAAAGGCTGGTCGGGAATATCACTGAAATAAGCCCGGTAAATCGGGTCCAGCTTTTCCATAGGAATATAATCATCAGGATCGCGGCCGCACAATTCGAATATTTCCTGATATAATTCCGGCATCATGACGATGCTTGGCCCCAGATCAAATTTATAGCCATCCAATTCAATCCGGTTCATCTTGCCGCCGGGTGTCTCTCCTTTTTCGTATATCTCCACCTGGTATCCTGCATGCTGCAGCCTTATAGCAGTGGCAAGCCCGGCTACACCCGCGCCAATGACAATCACTTTCTTACTCATCTAAATCCCTCATTTCCAAACAATATTCCGCTTCATCTTTTAGAAGCAATGCTAGTCATGCGCCCCCGATTGTAGCGTTGAACCACGATAATGGGAAGATTGAAACCAAGGGCATACAGTATCATTGCCCAGCCTGCCCCTGCCGGATTCCACAAGAAGAACAGCGGGGCAGGCACGATGGAAAGCCAGTGCGTCAATTCAGCGCGCTTTGTTTCCGCGGCAAAGATAGTCAAGTCCCTCGGCCCGATGCCATGCAGCTCCTTCTTACTGTATCCTTTTTTGAGAAAAATCGTGCCATCTATCAGATAGCCTTTCCATTTTTTCACCCGGAATAAACCCTGCCACAGCTCACCTGACTTTTCCCAGGAGAAAATCCGGAACCAGAAAGTGTCTTTTAGAAACCAGGATAAAGGCAGCTTCAGGCAAATGGCCGAGATGGATAGATGAAAGAAAGTCCATGCAAGTACATCAATGACCATGATCCAATGAAACGGGAGTGAAGCAATCATGATAAAACTCCTTATGATGATGAGGCTTCTATTAAAGCAGCCATTTTCTTAACTTTTTCAAAGCTTTCATATTGGTATCAGAATATGGCGGGAATTTACCTTGAAAATGGATGTAATGATGTGTTTTGTATTCTGTTTTTTCATAACTGAAAGCCAGAAAACCCGCTTTGCCGTGATAAGCTCCGTATCCGCTTGTCCCTACTCCGCCAAATGCGATATGCGGACTTGCGGCATGGTGGATCACTTGATTGACGCTGATGGTTGATGACCGCATATGTTCCTTGAACAGCTGGATGTTGTCCTTGTTCTTGCTGAAAATATATCCTGTAAGTGCATCACGCTGAATCCTGCCGCTGGATAATAATGTTCTCATGTCTGTATAAGGAATGACAGGAAGGACAGGGCCAAATATTTCTTCCTGCAGGATCGGACTTCCCGGTTCTATATCCGTCAGCACGGTCGGGGCAATGAACCGGTCGGAGCGATCATAGGACCCTCCATGCCGGACATCACCCTGTCCGATAAATTCAATCACCTTCTGAAAATGATCATCGGTACAGATCCGTCCATAATCACTGCTTTCCCTGGGCTGCTCGCCATAGAAAGCAGAAACCGCTGCAGAAATTTCATTCAGCGTTTTTTCATAAATGGACTCATGGACAAAAAGAGTGTCAGGTGCGATACAGGTTTGTCCCGCATTCAGGAACTTACCCCAGACGATTTCCCTGACGGCCTCTTTTGAAAACCCTGTTTCATCAATGATGCACGGATTTTTCCCGCCGAGTTCGAGTATCACCGGAGTGAGCTGCCTGGCTGCCTGCTCTGCCACAGCCTTCCCTGTCTGGCCGCTGCCTGTAAAGAAAATCAGGTCAAATGGGGCTGCAGTCAACTGGCTCGCGGTCTGTGCATCTCCTGTCACAACAAGCAGCTGTTCGGGAGGAAATGCATCATTGATGATCTTTTTCAGCAGTTCAGCTGTTGCCGGTGCATGTTCAGATGGCTTGATCACGCAGCGGTTCCCCGCGGCTATTGCGCCGATGGCAGGCATCAGGGAAAGCTGGAGCGGATAATTCCACGAACCGATAATGAGTACACTCCCATAGGGATGCCGCTTCCTTTTAATCGATTCTATATATCCCATTTTAAGATAGCGGGACCGGGATTGCCGGTTCCATTTTGCTATATGCTTGCATATATGATCGATCTCATTCAATAAAACGGCAATTTCAGAGGAAAAGGATTCGAATGCCGGTTTCCCCAAATCTGCATGAAGGGCTCTGGTAAATGCCTCTTCATGGTCCACAATCATGGTTTTCAGCTTTGAAAGCTGTTTTTTGCGCGCTTCAAGAGAGGGGCTCCCCGCCGAAAACAGATCCTCCCTCTGCCTCTCCGGCAAGGATTTCAGAGAATAGCTGTCATTGTCAGGCATGGGAAGAATCCCGCTGAACAATTTTCTTGCCTACAAGCTGCCCGCTTAAAGTGACCATAGGCATACCCCCGCCCGGGTTCACGGTTCCGCCGACAAAATATAGATTACTATAGCGTTCACTTTGTTTCGGGTGCTTGAATCCTTTATTTTTCTTGCGGTCTGAGACTGTTCCATAGATGGCACCACGGTCAGAGCCATACATCCGTCTGATATCCTCCGGTGTCCATACATCCTTTGTGACAATATTTTCCCGCAGCCCTTGCAGTCCCATTCTTTCCAGTTTGATAAGGACCTTCTCAGCGAATTGTTCATAGTCCTGCTGCGTAAAAGGCTTCTGATCCCGGATATAGGGAATATGGGGCAGCACTTTAATATTTTCATGTCCGTCAGGTGCCTGCGAAGGATCTGTTTTATTGACGTTGACTAAATAAATGACAGGGTCTTCCGGCAGTTCATGCTTATGAAAGATCGATTGCATTTGCTGCTTCATGTTTTCTGCAAAAAAGAAATTATGATGGCGCAGCTGCGGATAGCTCTTTTTTACGCCCAAATGCATTACAAGGCCGGAACTGGCGGGCTCGAATTTCTTTTTTAATTTTTTCACATAAGAGCTGTCTTCCTCCAGCAATCGTTCATATACCGGTATGACTTCCATATTGGAAACAAAATAATCTGCTGTCAGCACGGTTCCGTCTTCCATAACGGCTCCTGTAATTTCGCCGTTCTTTTTTTCAAGCTTGACGATCTTCCTGCCGAGGTGGAACTTCACACCCACTTCTTCAGCCAGCTTCACCAGGCCGCCTGCCAGATTGTGCAGTCCGCCGGGTACATACCAGACCCCCTGGTCATGCTGCATATAGATCATCATATTCAAAACCGCCGGTGCATCATAAGGGGACGAACCTACGTACTTGATAAAATAGGAAAGCATATCGCGGAATTGTTCATTGCTGATCCGCTTATCAATGGCTCCATGAACAGTAGAAAATAAATCAAAGTTCCTCAAAGCAGTGAACAGACCCGTATGCTTCATGATTTCTCTCGTTGTATCAACGCCATGCTGAAAGTAGGTTTTATCTGTCAGATCATAAATCCGTTTTGAATAATCGAGCAGATTTTGATATTCCTGCATGTCCTTTTCACTCAGGGACGCGTTCTTCTCTTGCATTTCCTTCAGATCTTCATACAAATCTATGACATTTCCATCAGGAAAAAAGGAGCGCCATTGATGGTCCAGCTTTTCAATCGGGACATAGTCCTTCATGGATTTCCCGCTGGCAGCAAACAATTTTTCAAAAATCTGCGGCATCGTCAGGATGGATGGGCCAAGATCAAATCCAAAGCCATCCTGATCGAGCCGGTTCAGCTTTCCTCCGATATGGTCATTTTTCTCATATAAGGAGACATCGTATCCGGCCTGGGCAAGTGAAATGGCAGCTGACAGCCCTCCGAGCCCGCCTCCGATGACTAGTACGGTTTTATTTTTCAACTGTTAATGCATCTCCTTCCCGCAAATCAAAGACTCTTTTCACAGCAGCATTGATTTGGGCCATTTTCTCTTTTGTGACATAGTTCCGTTTGGTCAGACATTGATATCCATTGTTCCGTACAGCGTCAAGTATGCCCCTGTAAACGTGAGCAGACAAATAGACCGGTATCCGGCTGTCCTCATCCAGCAGCTCTATATTGAGCAAGAAATTGTTATATAATGATTCAGCACGTGCAGCAAGCTTCTCCCATAAGCTGATGAAATTTTCATTGATGATGCCTTTATGTAAATCTTCCTGTGAATATTGAAAATGGCTTAATTCTTCTCCGGGCAGATAGATGCGGTTTTTCTCATGGTAATCTTCGCCAATATCACGCAGAATATTGGTAATCTGCATGGCTACGCCAAGGTTTACCACGATTGAATGCAGATCCGCCGAAGGTTTTGAAGCGATGACAGGCAAAAGCATTAAACCAACAGACCCGGCTACATAGTAGCTGTATTTTTCCAGTTCATTCATTGTGTTCGGGGCGGTAAAGGATAAATCCATGGACTGCCCGTCCAGCTGGTCATAAAATGGGCTGATATCCATTTCGTATGTATTGAACACTTGTCTGAGCGCGCGCCATAACGGCTTATCCAATTCAGCATGATCATTAAACAGATCAAGTTCCTTTTTTAGCTGCCTCAGCAGCTGAACCTTTTTCTTAAATGAATGTTTCCCATCTGCACACTCATCTGCGGTCCGGCAAAAAGCATAGATGGCATAAACAGCATTTGCTTTTTCACGCGGGAGCTGTGAAAAAGCATAGTAAAAGCTTTTGGAATGTTTTTTTATGATTCTTTCACAATAATCAAAGTCCGCTTGCCTTTGCTCTGTGTCCATATTCATCTCCTTTGGATCTATTAACAGATCATTGAAATATGACAGTCCATCAATTGTCTTTTTATCTGCTGCCGCGGAGGTCTGCAGCCTTAAAAATATTTTATACCCTTGTTTCCACCTGCAAAAACTTGGATGTGCTGAAAAGACACATTATACAAGTGGTGCCTCAATTTCCATACGATTCAGCCGCAGCTTTGATTGCAGATGCAACCATCCTCCAGGCCTCTTCGGCACTTTCTTTTGGGCCATTATGGGTGAAAGCATGCTTACAGTCCCTGAACAGCTCCTCTTGAACATTCACCCCGGCTGCTTTTAATTTCTCAGCATAATATTCGGCTTCCGGCCTGAATGCATCGTATTCCGCTATCAGGATAAGAGCTGAAGCTAAGCCCTCACTCACTTCTGCTCGGACAGGGGAAGCGTGGGGATGCTCCGCCTGTTCTTTGCCAGGTACATAGCACATATTTAAAAAATGGGCCGCTTGCGGATATCTGGCGCGCCACTTGTCCGGTTCCGGCTTATCAGCATGCGGGGTGGCAAAATCCAGCATCGGGCAGGACAGCACCTGGAGCAGCGGCTGACTGTCCCCTTTCTCCTCCAAATAGAGACAGAGGGCTGCTGCTATATTTGCCCCTGAGCTTTGTCCGCCAACCATGATTTTCTCCTCATCGATATTTAACTCACCGGCGTTTCTCTTTAACCATTGAATCACTTCATAGCCCTGTTCAATCGGTTTTGGAAAAGGGTATTCCGGTGCTTTTGCATAATCCACATTTATAACAACACATTTTGCCTGATTGGCCAGGTAGCGGCAATAAGGATCATCCATCTCTTTTTCATTCATGATGAATGCTCCCCCATGGAAATTGATATAGACAGGAAAGCTTTCCTGCTCTGATTCCAGCGGATAATATAAGGAAATGCCGGCAGGCTGAACAGAAGTTTCAACTATCACATCTTTTTTCATTTTTACAGGCTGCCTGGTAATCAAAGGGTTCTTTTTTGCTTGATTAGGAAGGAGGCGCAGCATTTTTGCAACCATAAGAGTGAACATAATAGTAACCTCACTTTTTAACATTTTAGCTGGAATGAAACGCATTTATACCTGATTGCTACAGCGATGGATTGTTTTTCATTCCGCGTGTTTCTCTGGATCTCTTTTTTCATTTTTCTTCATTCCCGTTTTCGCTTCCGGGTAATAGTCATGCTGCGAAACCTTTTCAAGGATGTGTTACTTTTCTATAAAACTATTTCACAAAAAGAAGCGTGACCCTGCTTTGGAGTTACGCCTGTTATTGGTATGATAGACGGGACACTTTTTCATCTAATAAATGATTGCATGAAATAATTTTGAATGAGCAGGAAAATTCCCCATGCTGCGATTCCCATTATAATTGCCAAAGGCAGCTGGATTGCATGTTTGAAGGCGGTGTAAAAGACAAGCAGCATAACGATCGTGGCGGGGAGTCCGGACAGAACACCCAGGGTGAAACGGGTGACATTCTGTGCAGATTCCCCCTGTACAGACAGCCAGATGATGCTCAGCAGACTGACCAGCGGCAAGGCGGCAATCATGCCTCCATATACCGGGAATCTCCTTGCCAATTCCGTTATGATGCCAATGATTGCTGCAGAGCTAAATATTTTGATGAGCATATACATTTATTTGGATGCCTCACTCAGCAGCTTAAAGGCGTTGAAAATCTGCTGCCTTTCTTCCGCAGACAATTTTTCGAGTGCCGCCTTCAGTTTTCCCCCGTCCAGTTCTGTATTCTTTTTGAGAACCGTTATTCCTGATTCTGTGAGGTGCAAATACACCTTTCGCTGATCCTTTTCATCCCTCTCTTTATAAAGCCATCCGCCCGCTGTCAGCTTTTTCACATGCTCTGAAGCTGTATTATGCGAAATAGACAGCAGCGAAGCTATATCGCGGATCATGACGGATTGTCTTTTATCTACCATTTGCAGGATGCGTACGCTTTGGTGGGAAATGGGCTCTTGCAGTTCAGGGTGTAGATGGAAATAAATATCGGTAAAGTATTCATTGATTTGATCAATCATCTTATTCCTCCTAATTTAAATCGTTTTTTACGATTATATCGTATACAACGATATAATAACACAGAAAAATACCTGACTGCCATGCAATCAGGTTTCCTAAACTATCTTACAGCTGTCCGGGCCGGTTCAAAAAACTCTTCATAAAGCGCTTTGACAGCCCTACTTTCATCATTTTCTTTTACACCGAACATCATGCTCACTTCTGATGAACCCTGGTTGATCATCTCTATATTTACCTTCGCTGCTGCCAGCGCCTTTGAAGCCCTGGCCATTGTGCCTACATTATGCCTCATCCCTTCGCCGACAACCATAATGAGGGCAAGATCATGCTCAATGACCACTTCGTCTGCCTCCAGCTCTTCCTTGATCCTTGCCGCTATTTGTTCCTCAGCAGCATGATCAAATTGGTGCTGCCTGAGAATAATGGAAAGGTCATCGATCCCCGAAGGAGTGTGTTCATAGGACAATCCGAAATCCTCAAGAATCTGCAGGATCCTGCGGCCGAACCCGATTTCCCGGTTCATCAGATATTTGCTCACATAGATGCTGCAGAATCCTTTATCACTGGCAATTCCGATGACCGGCCCATTTGTATTGTCCCTCTCACCGACAATCCTGGTGCCTGGCGCCTCCGGATTATTCGTATTTTTCACATTCACGGTAATGCCGGCCTTGTAGGCAGGTATCAGCGCTTCATCGTGGAATACAGAAAATCCTGCGTATGACAGCTCCCGCATCTCCCTGTATGTGAGTTCCCTGATTTCCTTCGGCGAACTTACCGTGTGGGGATTCACTGAATAGACAGCATCCACATCGGTGAAATTTTCATAAAGCTCCGCTTCAATGCCATTTGCCAATATGGATCCGGTAATATCCGAACCGCTCCTTGAAAAAGTAAGCACATCCCCCTGCTTGCTGTAGCCGAAAAAGCCGGGAAAAATAATGATGCCTTTGCGTTCCCGCAATGACTTTAAATTGATGTAGGCTTCAGGAAGCGCCCTTGCATTGCCGGGTTCATCCGTCACATAAAGCCCAGCCTCCCCCGGATTTACATATGATGCTTCAATTCCCCTGGAAGAGAAATATTCCGCTATCAATCTCGCATTCAAATCCTCGCCGCATGCCTTTACTTTTTCAAGGAAATATTCCGGCCGCTCTTTGCCGGAGGCCATTGTATCGAGGAGCCTGCCCCTGACTTCTTCTGCCTTATTATCAAGGCCCAGCTCCGCTGCTATCCGGCTGTACCGTTCAACGATTTTTTCCAGCTTCGGAGGCATCCCCTCTTTCTCGAGGGCATATATCCCGCAGTCAATCAGCATATCTGTCACTTTCTCGTCCTCCGGGAATCGCTTGCCCGGAGCTGATACAACAATGATCTTACGGCTCTCATCGGCTGCTGCAATCTCAAAGACCTTTTCGACTGCACGGCCGGAAGCAAGAGAAGAACCGCCAAACTTTACAACCTTCATTTTCACATCTCCCATAGCTGCAGTTTCCCTGCTAAAATTTAACTCTTATTATCACGCTTTAAAGCAGAAAAATCAATAGTTTTTCCTTCCGGAAAGCACAAATGTTTTTTACCGGTGTACAAAAGACTGGTTAGTGTAGGGGTTTGAAGTGAATGCAGTTATGTATTGCGCGAATTACGATGGCGGGATACAGGACTTCCTTTTTTTCACACCACTCATGTACTTCAGAACGATCCCGGCATACATGACTTCCTCTTCTCGACACCACTCATGTACTCCAAAACGATCGCGGCATACATGACTTCCTCTTCTCGACACCACTCATGTACTCCAAAACGATCGCGGCATACATGACTTCCTCTTTTTCACACTACTCATGTACTTCAGAACGATCCCGGGATACATGACTTCCTCTTCTCGACACCACTCATGTACTCCAAAACGATCGCGGCATACATGACTTCCTCTTTTTCACACTACTCATGTACTTCAGAACACTCCCGGCATACATGACTTCCTCTTTTTCACACTACTCATGTACTTCAGAACACTCCCGGCATACATGACTTCCTCTTCTCGACACCACTCATGTACTCCAAAACGATCCCGGCATACATGACTTCCTCTTTTTCACACCACTCATGTACTCAAAAACTCTCACGAGATACATGACTTCCTCTTTTCCGAAGCACTCATGTACTCCAAAACAATTCCGGCATACATGACTTCCTCTTTTTCACACCACTCATGTACTTCAGGACGATCCCGGGATACATGACTTCCTCTTTTTCACACCCCTCATGTACTTCAGAACGATCGCGGCATACATGACTTCCTCTTCTCGACACCACTCATGTACCCCAAAACGATCCCGGGATACATGACTTCCTCTTTTTCACACCACTCATGTACTTCAGAACGATCCCGGCATACATGACTTCCTCTTCTCGATACCACTCATGTACTCCAAAACGATCGCGGCATACATGACTTCCTCTTTTTCACACTACTCATGTACTTCAGAACACTCCCGGCATACATGACTTCCTCTTTTTCACACCACTCGTGTACTCCAAAACGATCCCGGCATACATGACTTCCTCTTCTCGACACCACTCATGTACTCCAAAACGATCCCGGCATACATGACTCCCTTTTTTTCACACCACTCATGTACTTCAGGACGATCCCGGCATACATGACTTCCTCTTCTCGACACCACTCATGTACTCCAAAACGATCGCGGCATACATGACTTCCTCTTTTTCACACCACTCATGTACTTCAGGACGATCCCGGCATACATGACTTCCTCTTCTCGACAGCACTCATGTACTCCAGAACACTCCCGGCATACATGACTTCCTCTTTTTCACACCACTCATGTACTTCAGGACGATCCCGGGATACATGACTTCCTCTTCTCGACACCACTCATGTACCCCAAAACACTCCCCACATACATGACTTCCTCTTTTTCACACCACTCATGTACTCCAAAACGATCCCGGCATACATGACCCCCTCTTCTCCACACCACTCATGTACTCCAGAACGCTCCCGAGATACACGACTCCCTCTTTTCCGAAGCACTCATGTACCCCAAAACACTCCCCACATACATGACTTCCTCTTTTTCACACCACTCATGTACTCCAAACCCCGATCCCGCCATACATAACTTGCCCTTCCCTCCGCCAGTCATGTACTTATTGGCGCCCGAGCAGGCCTGCCCAACAAAAAAAGCCCCGGCAAAAAGCCAGAGCCTGATTCCCACTTATTCTCTCTTCGCTATTTAATCCAGCCTTTCGCCTTTGCCTGATTGACGGCTTCAATCCGGTTGGCGGCACCTAGCTTGCCGATGATTTCGGACATGTAGTTTCGGACTGTGCCATGTGACAAGTACAGCTGTGAGGCGATCTGGGCCATTGTGTGCCCTGCTGCAGCGGATTCAAGTATCTCGGTTTCCCTTGGTGTGAGCGGGCTTTTTTCCTCCCACATGGCAAGGGAAAGCTCCGGTGAAATCATTCTGTTCCCGGCATGCACCCGGCGGACTGCTTCCGCCAGGTCCCTGCTTGGGGTATCCTTCAGCAGATAGCCGCCCACACCTGCCGCAATCGCCCGCTGAAAATAGCCTGGCCTTGCAAAAGTGGTCAGAATGATCACTTTGCAGGAGGATCCGGCTTCCTTCAACGCCTCTGCCACCTCCAGCCCGGTCATTAAAGGCATTTCAATATCGACGATCAATACATCAGGCTGGTGCTTTTTGACGAGCTCCAGGGTTTGCCTGCCATTTTCCCCCTGCGCAGCCACTTCAATATCTTCCTCCAGCTCAAGCAGAGAGGCGAGTGCGCCAAGCAGAAGGCGCTGATCCTCACCCAGTACAATCCTGATCATTTGCCATCTCCCCCTTTAAAATCCTTCCCTGATGACCAGTGGAATGCTCATCCTAATAGCCGTTCCTTTTCCTGGAGCTGAACTGATTTGGAGGCTCCCTTCTACAAGCTGGAGCCTTTCCTTAATCCCTGCAAGGCCATTTCCCGAATGTTTGGCGATCACTGATAAATCAAACCCGATGCCATTGTCCCTTACAGAAAGATGAATTTTATCATCTGTTTCGGCAGCTGACAGAACGCATCTGGCTGCTCTGCTGTATTTGACCATATTGGTGATAGACTCTCGCAAGCACATAGCCAGGATCCTTTCCTGGAGCGGAGTCAGGCCGGCTGGCACAGGCGGTTTTTCATAAATGAATTCTATGCCGGCAGCCGCACAAAGCGTCTGGGCATGTTCGATTTCCTCTTCAAGCCTGACAAGATTCATATCTGAAACAAGATCACGCATCTCCTTTAAGGCCGTCCGCGCCGTGAGCTGGATGTCCATTGCTTCCTTTTCTGTCCGTACCGGGTCCTTGGAGGCCAGCCGGGCTGTGAGCTCGCTTTTCAGTGCGATCAATGAAAGGGTGTGGCCGAGTGTATCATGAAGCTCCCTCGCAATCCGCTGCCTTTCCTCCTGCTGTGCCAGGCGCTCGATCTGCATATTGGCCACCTGCAGCTGCTCTGACATATCCTTGTATTTTGCAGAAGCTTTAACAACGAAAGGAAGGATCGTCCCCCCGAACAATGGCGGACTGATGCCGGAGAGCATGAGGGGCTCAAGATAAAGGCCCGACTGGACCAGGACAGCTGCACTGGCTGCACCAAAGCAAGCACACAGGATATAGATCGTTTTCAGAGGCAGCCTGACCAGATGATTGAGCACCAGAAAGATGAGATACAGATACAGAGGATTATAGAAAAAGCTGAATAACAGTGTCATGCCGACCATCAATGCAATGATGGGAGTTTCATATTTTCTGGACCAGTACAGATGCCTGTAAAAAAAGAGGTAGGCCAGCAGCAGGAAAAAGCCCGCTTCCCTCTTAAGCGGGGCTTCTCCGAGCATGAAATATACAGGCAGTGCAAAGTTGGCCAGATAGATATACGGAGGCCAGCTTTCCGAGGCAGGAAATAACTTTTTCCAGTAAGGATTCACTTATACCGCATCCCGTTTCTTTAGAATATAGCTTGATAGTATCATAAATAAAACCGTGCAGGCGCCAAGATAGAAAATATTTTCCAATGAGATGAGATTGCCTGAAAGCACTTCCCATGCCCCATTTGCATAATGGTAGGATGGCAGCCATTTGCCGATGCTCTGCAGCCACACTGGCAGTGCCTCCAATGGCATCCACAGCCCGCCGGCGATCGCCAGTCCCATCAAGAGGACATTGGAAATCGCAATGGCGGCATCTGCATTCTTCATTGTCCCGACAAGGGCGCCCAGCGCCAGGAACGGAAGGCTTCCGAACAGCAGCCAGATCGTGCAGGCTGCCCACTGCAGGGGAGTCAGGTGGAGATCATAAACAATAGCGGCCAGCGGGAACAGCAGCAGGATGATCAGCAGATGGATAAGCATCTGCGAGGCAACCTTGGCGCTGATCCAGGTGAAGTGAGACAAAGGTGTAAGCTGAAGCTGGCGGATCCACCCTTCCTTCCTTTCAAAAGCAAGGCGGATGCCAAACTGGGAAGTCGCCGTCCCTATCAGTGAAAAAGCGGTCATGGACATAAGTGAGTATGCCCCCCATGAAGTGCCCGCTATTTCCTTATCCGCGCCATTCAAGCTGGCGAACAGAAAGTAAAACACAAATGGCATCAAAAGGGAAAACAGCAGGAAAAACGGGCTTCTGATGATCCGGAGGCTCTCTGCCTTCCATTGGGAAATAAACATGTTCATATTTTACGCACCTTCCTTATTTTCTGAATGCTGATCCTGTATGTCTGTCAGCTGCCTGAAAGCGGCTTCGAGACTGCCTGAGGATACCTGGACATCCCTGATTTCCCAGCCTGATGTAATGATGTTCCGCAATAGCTCATCCGTTTCCCTCGCATATAGAGAATAAGCATTTCCGCTTTTCTCCGCCCTCTCGACGCCCGGCAGTCCATTCAGGAGATTCAGGTCCAGCTCCTGGGAGGAACGGAACGAAACTGTTCTTGATGATACCCTTGCCTTAAGTGCCTGCGGAGTCCCGGAAGCGACGAGCCTTCCTTCTGCCATCACACAGATCTGGTCAGAAACAGCATCCGCCTCCTCCAGGTAGTGGGTGGTCAGAAGAATGGTCTTCCCATCATTCGCAAGCGCGCTGATCACTTCCCAAAAGCGGAATCTTGATTCCACATCCATCCCGACAGTCGGTTCATCCAGAATAATAAGGCTCGGATTTCCGGCAAGTGCCTGTGCGAATGCAAGCCTTCTCCGCTGGCCCCCTGAAAGCGCAGTGGCCTTCCTTTTTTCTTCCTTATGCAGTCCTGAAAGATCCAGCAGCCTTTCATACGATAAGGGATTTTTATAATAGCTGCGGAAAAGCTGGAGGATTTCGCCTGTACGCAAGCCGTCTGCAGGCTTTGTTTCCTGGAGCAGGGCCCCCGTCATTTCCCTGAGCTCCTTGCTCTTCGGCTCCCGCCCGAATATTTCAATCCTGCCAGAGGAAGGCTTGAGCATATTCAGCATCAGCCCCACCGCGGTAGTCTTGCCGGCTCCATTCGGACCCAGGAGTGCTGTAACCTCCCCCGCATTGACCTTCAGATTTAATCCATCAAGCGCCCTGAAGGACCCAAAAGCTTTCACCACATTTTCAAAAACAACTGCCTGTTGCATACTCATCAGCTCCGTCTCCATTAATTAACTTCATTGTAAAACCTTCCAGCCATACTCATTAGTACCTGATGTCATCAAATTCATATGACAAATGTCATTTTCCGTACCTGGTACGCAAAAAAGACACTATTGCCCATTTTGTCCACGGGTGGTGCCTGGCACCTTAAAAAGACACTTTCCCCCTATTTGTCCACGAACGGTGCCTGGCACGCTGGAGCCATTGCAATTTTTTCTATTAATTTCAAAAATTTTCTATATAATAGATGTTGGAAGTAGAGTGCTGCAGGCTTTTGCGGTGCTAAAAAATTATTTGACTGGCTGGAGGCGATTCGAGAATGGCTTATGAAGATGATGTTTTGTTAGATAAAGGCACTAATAAAGCGCCGAAGAAGAAGGAAGAACGGAAAGAAGGGGAACCGACTGCCGCTTTTAAAGGAGCTTCCTGGGCTGCTTTAATGGTCGGGGCTGGGGCTTATCTGATCGGGCTGTTCAATGCGGACACGATGCAGCTGAACGAGAAAGGATATTATTTTGCTGTCCTGATTTTCGGCCTCTACTCTGCGGTCTCTTTGCAAAAGGCGGTACGAGACAAAGAAGAAGGAATACCGGTTACCGGCATCTATTATGGACTGAGCTGGTTCGCACTTATTGTGGCCGTACTATTGATGGCTATCGGCTTGTACAATGCAGGAAGCATCATCCTGAGCGAAAAAGGATTTTATGCGATGTCATTCGTGCTCAGCGTCTTTGCCGCTGTTACAGTCCAGAAGAACATCCGGGATACCCAGCAGGCTAAAGACAGAGATTGAAGCAGCAAAGAACATTGCTTCAGAACAGATCATGACAGTAACCCTGCTGAAAAAATACAAAAAGACTGGCCAGAATTAATTCCGGCCAGTCTTTTATTTGGGAAAGCACACAATCCCCTGCATTCTATACGCGAACCATCCGCTCATACTGCAGCTTCCTAAGCTCAAACAAAGTGATCGGATCGCGGTAAGCCTCCGGATTTTCCTTCATTTTGCTGAGAGCCTGCCCGTTGGCTTCAATAGTGTTCAAGGTTTCCTCAACTGTCATATTGAGCACGTTGAATGGATTGCGGAAGAAGATCTTAATATCCCTCTCCAGTGCTTTTTCGAACAGTTCAAACTGCTGCATGAACTTGCTGACAATGGCGTCGACGCTTTCGCTGTAATCCTCATTTTCGAGGAATTGTTTATATCTATTATACAGCATTCCTTTATTCTGCGGGATTGCGCCAAACAGCTTTCCGGCGCTTTTCAGCAGGAATTGCGAAGGAGTGAAGCGCAGTAGGATGTTCACTTTTTCCATCCTCACTCCGCTTGTCATCCTGTCGGCATCCCTGCGCCAGTCATCCAGCACTTTGAAATCGCACTCCAGCCGGATTTTTTCCTCTCCATATAACTCATTGAACCCTTCGCCCATTTCATATAAATAAGCCTGGCTGTGATTGAACTCTTCAGTGGTGAGGGCAATCCACTTCTGGATAGAGCCGTAGAATTCAGGGAGGACAGAATCCTCCAGATACTGCTGGACGCGCTCGTTCATTGCATCGTTCAGCTCAAGATGGATTTTCCGGAAGTCGCTGTCTTCTGTGACCAGCTCGGAAGTGCCCCGCAGGATCCCGGGTATTTCCTCCTCAAGCTTCTTCCTCATTCTGTCTTTGATAGATTGATAGGATTTTGTGATCGTCCTTGTCTTTTCTTCTTCAATATCGCTGAGCTGGTTGATGGCGCCATTCAGCTTCGTGACCATCTCTTCATTCCAGCGGATATCCTCCTGCAGCGAGTTCTCCACCTCCACCCGCTTATCAAGCAGATAGCTTAAGGCGCGCTGGATATAGACAAGCACACTTTGTGTCCGGAGCTCATACCAGTCGCGGCTCAGGCTGTCATCGAAAAATCCGGCCAAATCTGCCAGCTGCTCTCTGCTTCCATAATGGGAGGAAAAGGCAAATACTTTTCCTTGCGGGAAATAAGACCGGACTTGTGCGGATATCTCGTCGACCAGCCTTTCTGCCTCACGCTGATCATGAATCGCATCCACCTTGTTCAGGAGGAAGTGCACCTTTTTGAAAGGAGCAGACTCACGAATTCTTTCCAGCGCCAGGAGGTCCTCCTCTACAAGGCCTTCTGCTGCATTAATGACATATAAAATGCTGTCTGCAAGCGGGAGATAATGGGCCAGCTCTCCACTTGCCCTGCCGCTCCCTTTGACTCCCGGGGTGTCAATGAGCGCAATCCTGTTTTCCTGCAGGAAGGGAACCGGTACCCGGCAGTTGAAAGCAACCTTTTCTCCTTCAAGGCCGGCGGCAGCTTCATTTTCCTGATATTGCGGAAGATCTTTCATCATGATCAGCCTGCTGTCGGTAACTTCACTGAAAGCAGCGTCTTCGCCAGCCTTGAACATACTGATGGAAGATGTGTCCTCTCCAAGAACCGGCTTGCCCAGCACATAATTAATGAATGCGGACTTCCCGCTTCCAGGCCTGCCGGCAACAAGGACATGGCTGTTATCAAGATCAAGGAGCTCTTCGACGATCCATTCCAGCCTCTGACCAAGCGGGAGATCATTTTTGAGTGCCCATTTCTTAATATCCATAAACAATTTGTAGCTGTCTTCCAGTCCTCCGTTATAAAGGCTTGAGCGCTCTATCAGATTTTCTGCATCCGCTACAGCGTTAGAGTCTAATCCGGCAAATAGCTTATTCCAGGCAAGCAATGCAGCGGAAGCGTGCACCGCGTTGGCGGAATCAGTGATCCTAACCCAGTTCACAAGCAGCTCAGGAACGAGCGGAGTCAATTCCTTCACGTAATAATTGCCTGTGATAAGCTGCAGGTAGGTCTCCCTGTACATAGCGGAAAGTTCATGCCATGCATAAGATCTGTCCGCTTCAAGCTCCAGCATCATCCCGTTGAAATCCTTAAGCCATTGATGGCTGCTGCTCTGATTCTGATAATGCTGCCAAAGGGAGACAGACAGCTTTTCAAATCTTGATTCATCTTTATAAAAGACCGTTTTCAGCGCGTCAAGGAAATAAACAGGCTCAAGCTTCCTTGCCGCCCCTTGATCAATATAGCCATTCAGGACCTCAAACCATTTGAGCGAGCTTGTGCGGACTCCTTCGTTGACAGCGAGTTCAATGGCATTGCCCCAATCCTGGTGCTTTTCGAAAAAGGCTCTTGCCAGCTCTGTTACATCCGGATAATCCGGATTGAGGAGAACAGCTTCCTTTATTGTCTGCACGGCCTTATCAAGCTTGCCCTGATGGACATATAAGGAAAACAGCTGGAGCAGGACCTCAGTCTGGAGCACAAGTGACTCTGTCCTGATGGCCTTGTATATTTCTTCGGCTGTTGCATGCAGCTCCAGTTCCATATAGGCGTCTGCGGTATTTTTTTTGGCCCACTCCCCCAAATCGTTATGTATGTTTTCCCATTTGAAAATGGCTGCTTCATAGTCTTTATGGTGGAAATAGATTTCACCCTGTGCAAACCTGATGACCGAAAGCTCCGGTATTTCTTTTTTCTGCTCCAGGAAATATGCCTCGCCGAGCACCTGTGCAGGCTGCTCCCCGCTATGGCCTTCCATAAACATTTCGTAATATGATTTATCGATTAATTGTTGTTCTATCGTCATTGTTATCCCCTTATGTAAATAGATTGACCTACTATATGCTAAAGAGATTCCTATTATTCTGCGCTCTCTATCCTTGTATTCTAGCAAAGAATGGAATGCAACAAATTTCATTTTACTTTCATTTTTGATACAGAAATGTTTCCTTCTGTAATAATTCTAACAGCAACCTTCAGATATGGTAAATTTACGCAGGAACTTCTTTCTGTACTGCCTGAAACACCGTTAATCAAGCAAAACCCGCCTCTAGAGAAGGCGGGTTCGCTCTGACGAAGGATGGAAGCCCTTAGCGGGAGCCTCTTCTCAGGTTGTTTTGTTCATCTGTTGTATAGACGGTTGGCTCCCCGGATAATGATGGGCTGCCTGACGTGCCTTCCCCTTCATCTCCGCTCTCGATTTGGCCTGCGCCATACCACTCATCAGCACCGGTTTCAGCGTTGGCAAAAGCAGAATCTGCGTTCACAGCCAGGAGAATTTTGTCATTATCCATATCTGCTGCATATGACTCTACATTTTCCTCAGCAATTCCATACTTTGTCAGCCTTTCATGGGATTCGCCAAAGTCGCCGTCCAGCGAGAAGGCTTCTTTCAGTTTATCCCAGAACGATTCATCATCATGCTCTTTCGGCGCTGAGCCGGCAGCCTTTTCCACATCTGCATTTGTGTACGAATCAAGGGTGTAAATATCCTGCCGCTTTGAAATGACAGCCAGATCCTTTGAATCATAGCCTTTCGCCGTCAGCTCCCTGATTGCCTCGATCGTTTCATCTATTGAACTGTATACACCGATAATATCGCGTTTCATCATTATGCCTCCTATATGAAAATCATATATAGGCTGTTTACCCTTTAGTGCTGCAGGCAAAACGCAGGCATACTCAAGACAGTTTACGAATGAATGCCACTTTTAAATAATTCCCTTCCTTGAACTCACTGATGGTCCGAAAATCCTTTGGCAGGGAGAATTCCTCCAGCAGCTTGTACTTTCCGCCGCTTTCCTTAAAGGCGGCTTCAATAAATCCTTTGAACTTGCTCATTCCAAAGGTGCTGCAGTTGGTAGAGGCGACGATGATGCCATCCTTTTCCGTAATCGCAATCGCTTCCTTCAGCAGGTTCTTATAATCCTTGCTTGCACTGAAGGTATGCTTCTTGGAGCGGGCAAAGCTTGGAGGATCGAGGATCACCATATCAAAAAGAAGCTTTTTCCTTACGGCATATTTAAAATAATTGAAAACATCCTCTACAATGATATCCTTTGCCTCATAGTCGATCCCATTGATGCTGAACTGTTCAATCGTTTTGCTTTTGCTCCTGTTCGCAAGGTCCACGCTTGTCGTTTTCACTGCTCCGCCTTTTGCCGCAAAAATGGAGAAGGCCCCTGTATAGGAAAACGTATTGAGGACTGTCCTGCCCTTTGCATATACATCCCTGATTGTTTTTCTGACATCGCGCTGGTCAAGGAACACGCCTGTCATTGCTCCATCGTTCAGGTAGATGGCAAAGTTTTCGCCATTTTCTTTGACAATGAGCGGGAACTCTCCGCGCTCTCCTTCAACAAAGTCATCATCCTCCATATAAGAGCCTTTCGCATCAAAGCGTTTCTTTTCGTAGATCCCTTTAAAATCAGCAAGATTCCTTAAAGACTGCAGGATTTCTTCCTTAAATCGGTATATGCCTTCACTGTACCAAGTCAGCAGATAATAGCCGGCAAAATAATCGATTGTCAGCCCGCCGATCCCGTCGCCTTCGCCATTGAAAACGCGGAAAGCAGTCGTATCAGAGCTGTTGAAGAAAGATTCCCGATGCTTAAGAGCCTTCTGAAGTTTTTTCTCAAAAAATCCCTGGTCGATCACTTCTTGCTCATCACGCGTCAGGATCCAGCCGCAGCCTTTATTCTGCAGGCCATAATAGCCTTTGCCGATGAATTTGTTCCTGCTGTCTGCAAGGCGGAAGATTGCCCCCTCCTCCTTCAGATCCGCAAGATTCTCTATTCTATCTTTATAAACAAGGGGCAGCCCTTTTCTATACTCTTCATCAGAACGCGCCTTCAGACGCAGCTTTATTTCCTGTGCCATATTATCACCCTTCTATATCCTGAGATCAGCTGCCCTGTTTGCCAGCTGTATCTTTTGGTTCTATCTTATCATTCCAGCCGCAGGAGAAGCCAATCGCTGAGAAAATTCTAAAGAAGAAGGGTGTCAAAAATCCCGCAGCCACCAGCCCAGCAAAGAAAAGACCAGGGAAGCATCCCCGGCCTTATACGGCAGCAGCCTGTTTTTTTATGCTGTTTTTTCGCCTCCGCCCTTCGGCCATGATCATGGCGATGGCAATCAGCAGGAAGATACTCGAGATTTGGAACAGCCTGCCTGTTTCCACGTACTGGGCTATGACGCCGAATACCAGTCCGCTCAATCCGATGCCAAGGTCGATGGCTGAAAAGAACATGCCATTGGCAACACCTCTGCGGTTTGGCGGCGTAAGGGACAATGTCCACGACTGAAGCGTCGGAATCAGTGATCCGAAGCCGATCCCGAAAAGAACTCCGGCTGCAGCAATCAAAACATTAGAATGGGCAAAGGACAGCACCCACATCCCGGCGAATGTAATGAGTGTACAGAACAGGACGAGCCCTCTCGGCCCATTTCTGTCAAACCATTTTCCAGCTGCAGGACGCGAGGCCGATGCCAGTACGGCATTGAACAGGTAGAAAAGGAAAATCTGCTCTATTCCCCGCTCTTCCCCAAAAATGACAATGAACGTGACAATGGATCCATAGCCGAAGGTAACGATGACCGTGATAAGTGCCGGGTACCAGCTCGTTTTTTCAATCAGTGACCCTAAATAAGAGAAAGCTAATTCCTCTTTTTTCGCTTCCTTAACCGACTGGGGCGTTCTGTAGCTCACCAGCGACAGGAGTATGATGCTGATAATGCCAAGACCGGCCGATATATAAACCAGATTTTCAAAGGTCGTAACCTGGAATAAATAAATGCCCAGGCTGGGGGCTATGATCATCCCGAGAGTCACAGACAGCCCATAATAGCCCATCCCCTCGCCGAGGCGGGAGTTCGGAACAACATCTACCGCTGCCGTCCCGTTGACAGTCGTCGACCAGCCCCAGGCAAGCCCGTGCACTAGCCTGAAGAGAAGAAACATAACAACCACGCTGGAAAGCGGGTAAACCAAAGTAATCAGCAGCAGGGCGGCTGCACCGGCCAGGACGAGGGGCTTTCTTGTCCTGTACTCAAGCATATAGCCGATAAAGGGCCTGCACAGAATTGCGCCAGCAGAGAATAGAGTTGTGACCAGGCCGATTTCCAAGCCGGAGGCGCCTATTGATTTTATGTATGGCGGCATTGTCGGGATCAGCATTTGAAAGGACATAAAGACAAACAGATTCCCTGCCATCAGCATGACGAAGGATTTCGTCCAAAGCTTTTCTTTTTGTTCACTCAAGCGGTAAAGCCCCCTTTTCAAAAAAATAAAAACTTGTGCAGTATTTAACTTTTACGAGCATATAAAAGGCTCGAACAGATCTTCTATAGAGAATATATTTCGATTCACTAAATGTTAACACAGTTATTTAATTGATGGCAATGCTGTATTTTTGTCCTGCTCCCACAAAAAAAGGGAGGCCGCAGCCCCCCGTTCTTATTGATATTTTTTTATAAACGCCAAGGTCTCATCAATGATCAGCTGCTGATCATTATCGAGCGTGGCGACATGATAGCTGTTTTCCATCGTAATCAGTTTTTTGTCTTTGCTTGAGATGCGGTCAAGGATGAGCCGGGAATTATCAGGCGGGACAACATGGTCTTCGCTGGAAACAAAAATCAATGCCGGGCACTGTATGTCAGCCAGCCCTCCTTTTACCAGCTCCATTAACTGGACGATTTCACCGATGGATTTGACCGGGGTCTTCTCATAGGCCAGCTCTTTTACATCAGCTTTCTTTATATCTGAGCCGATGGCATCGAGGAAGCGGGCGTCCTGAAGGGCTGCAGCACCTTCCATATCCGAAATCTCTACGGCAGCATTAATTGGGATAATGGCCTTGATTTCGGAATGCTTCTCAGCCATATAAAGAGTAAGTGTCCCTCCCATGGATAAGCCTGTGACGAAAATATCGTCGCACCGTTCTTTCAGCCATTGAAAGCCTTCTTCAATGCTTGCAATCCAGTCGCTGTACTGCGTTTGCTCCATTTCCTCATAATGGGTCCCATGGCCTTTAAGCCTTGGGCCGCAGACCGTATAGCCTGCTTTCGCATATGCCTCCCCGAGCGGCCGCATGCTTTGTGTCGAGCCTGTAAAACCGTGCGAAACCAGGATGCCTGTCCTGCCGCCTTCATAATAAAAGGGTTCTGCTCCGTTTAATACTGGATAGTTATCCGCCATTTCTTTCCCTCCTCTTTCTCACTTTGAAAAAGTTCGACTCCCTATGCCGCAAACCCTGCCAGCTCCGGAAAAAAGCCCGTTTTTCTCTATACACACAAATTTCATTTCCCGTATAGTACTGCCTGCATAGAATACAATAAGGAGAGCAGTCGAGTTGGAGGCGGAAAACAGAAATGGATGAATTTAATTTCTCAAAGCTATTTGCCAATGCAGAAAGCTTTTTTCATAAAAAGGGACAGCGGGAAATCCAATACCCAAAAGGCAGCCCCATCAATAAGGTGCACCGGTCTTCCCAAATCGTTGGAAACAGCCACAATATGCAGCAGTTCTTGTCCAAATATCTGGGCATAAAAAAATAACCTGCATACGCAAGTTACAAGAGCCCTTATGGCTTGTCCATCTAAAAAACTATCAGGCCGGAATCAGCGGATCTTTTCCAGAATCCCAAGATACTGCTTGCCGCCCGTGAATCGGGCGTTTTTTATTTCAGCCCTGCCAAATGCCTGCAGCCGGTCCTCTTTGGACCAGCCTTGCCGATTCATCAGGCCTTGGCAGCGAAAAGTCCTTTCACGATGGAGCTTTTCCTTGATATTGATGCTCCGCGAGGATATTGAATATCCTGCTGGTCTGCTTTTTTATTATAATTGGCAGCATCTTTGAATAACCGATCAAAATCAAAAATGTCTTCCTCGCCACTTGGCTTCTGGACTTTTAACACATGCTTTTTGGCTGACATTTTTAACCACCTCTTTACTATAAGTTTACCTCATTAGGGCTAAAGATTCAATCTTTCCCGAAGCTTTGTAAGCCCCAAGTTCTCCCATGCCCGTTTATGGAGCTCCGAAACAAGGGAAGTAATGCCTGCGACCAGATAGCCGTCATTTTCATTGAATTCAGATCTGTAGCTTGAAACACAAATGACATAGTCGACGACTTCTGTACCGCTTGTATAAATATTTTCCTCTTCTGAGGTGGTATAAACCAGATAATTTTTATCATGGATAACTTCCGGATTTTCCTTGTTGATCGGGATCCCTGTTTTGTATAAGTCCACAAGCTCGAGCGACCTCTTTACAGCCGAAGGAAATGATGCCTGATGAAACTCGGCAAGCGTCATTACTTCAAAGGTAAGATGTTCATCCCATTCACTTAAATAGAATTCCTGCATTTTGGCAAGTGCAAAATCGAGGGCATCATGGAATCTGGGATGCTCCGAATCAAAGCTCGTTTTCAGGACATTCTTGTTTTCTTCCTTCATTAAATACGTCAGGAATTTAAACTTTCTCATCTGGTCATCAATGATGGATATGACTTCCTTCTGGCTCTGGTCCAGGTCAAACTCCAGATTTCCGAGCTTGAAGCGGATGATCCTCCTGGATGCGGAAGGCACTAAAAGCCAGAGCAGCAGCCATAAAAGCAGGTAGAAAAGATATTCAAAAATGACCTGGAATTTCGGCGACTCGGCAATCGGCTTGATAATCAGGCTTGTGACCGTTTCCTGTGCAGCGGCCTGGCTGCCTGCATCCGGCTGGCCCGCGCCATCCGGCAGCTGCGCAGCATGATATAAGCTGATAGCTGCAAGCAATATGATGATCCCTACTCCCGTCCAATACACGATCGCAGACCATTTCCTTACCTTATCTTCAATGACAGGCAGATCTTTAACCATCATCCTTTCCATTTTCATCCCCCTTTAGCCTGTTCGTCATTCAGCAATGTTGGAGGTTCATGGTGTGATTGAAAGATTCGGAAACGATATTAGCCTGTGGGTAAAAAAACCATATGATCCATTATATTACCTTAACAGTTTATCATACCAGGAAGATTTCTCCCCTAGTTCTTTCGCTTCAATTGGAGCAGCAGCCTGGCTCAAGAGCAATGAAGATGGGTACATAAAGCTATTGTATGCAGCCGCAGGCCGGCAGGCAGCTTTGCCCAAAAGTTTTTTCCCGCCCAGCCCCTCCGCTTTCCTTATTTTGCTTACCTGCTCCTTGTTTTTATCCTCCTTAATGAGTAGTATTAAGTTCATGGCATATCTTTTCAGATTCCATTAGACTATAAGTGAACGAGCCCAGTTTTTTAGACTATTGTAACTGCATGTTGATTTTGGGCTCATTCAGCTATGCTGAAATGCGTGTGAAACAGGGTTTCACACACATGAGGCTAAAATCACCGACAATGTTCAACACAGCCATTTTAAAAAAGGGCTATTTTAATAAAAAATGTTTGGAGCCGATTGAGCTTCAGGCAAAAAAATTCTATAATTTCCTAAAGTATATAAAAGAAAGGCTGATACTGGTTTGGAACAAAACTCATCCAATTTTATTCGCACGATCATTAAGGAGGACCTGGAATCCGGAAAAAGGAATGAAGTCGTTACCCGCTTCCCTCCAGAGCCGAACGGCTATCTTCATATTGGACACGCAAAGTCAATCATCATCAACTTTGGACTCGCCGATGATTTTAACGGCAAAACCAATCTGCGCTTTGATGATACCAATCCGCTGAAAGAAGACCAGGAGTATGTGGATGCCATTAAAGAAGATGTCAAATGGCTGGGGTTTGAATGGGAGGAGCTTCGCTTTGCTTCCGATTATTTTGAGGAAATGTACGAGCGTGCAGTCCTGCTGATCAAAAAAGACCTTGCTTATGTTGATGACCTGAATGCAGATGAAATCAGGGAATATCGCGGAACTTTGACAGAGCCCGGAAAGGAAAGCCCATACCGCAGCCGTTCTGTCGAGGAAAATCTTGATCTCTTCAAGCGTATGCGTGCAGGAGAATTCCAGAATGGAGAAAAGGTGCTCAGAGCAAAAATTGATATGAGCTCACCTAATATTAACCTGAGGGATCCGGTCATTTACCGTGTATCACATGCCCATCACCATAACACAGGCGACAAATGGTGCATTTATCCTATGTATGCATTTGCCCATCCGATCGAGGATGCAATCGAGGGCGTCACCCACTCTCTCTGCACAACAGAATTCGAGGATCAAAGACCGCTTTATAACTGGGTCATTGAAGCTTGTGAGATGGAAAGCAAGCCTCAGCAGATTGAGTTCGGGCGCCTGAACCTGATCAACACAGTTATGAGCAAAAGAAAGCTGAAGCAGCTGGTCGACGAAAAGTATGTGGATGGCTGGGATGACCCGCGCATGCCGACCGTTTCAGGGCTGAGAAGAAAAGGCTTTACACCTGGCGCCATCCGTGAATTTGTTGAAGCGACAGGCGTCTCAAAAGGGTCCGGAGCCGTTGATACTGCGATGCTTGAGCATTTTGTCCGTGAAGACCTCAAGCTGTCTTCCCCTCGGACAATGGGAATCCTGAAGCCGCTGAAGGTTGTGATTACCAATTATCCTGAAGGACAGACAGAAATGCTCGAAGCGGAAATCAATCCGGAGAACCCGGAAATGGGCAGCCGCCAGATTCCGTTTTCAAGAGAAATTTATATCGAGCAGGATGATTTCATGGAAGATCCGCCAAAGAAATATTTCCGCCTCTTCCCTGGAAATGAAGTGCGTCTGAAGCATGCATACTTCATTAAATGTGAAGATGTCATCAAGGATGAAAACGGTGAAGTGGTTGAAATCCATTGCACATATGATCCGGAAACCAAGAGCGGCACCGGCTTTACCGGACGGAAGGTAAAAGGGACCATCCACTGGGTCGAGGCATCCCAGGCAGTTCCGGCTGAATTCCGCCTGTATGAGCCGCTGATCCTTGACGAAGAATTGAACAGTGAAGAAAATGAAGGCAAGACCTTCCTTGACCACGTGAATGAAAATTCTCTGGAAATCGTCAACGGCTTCATCGAGCCGAACATGAAGGATGTCAAGCCTCAAGATAAGTTCCAGTTCTTCCGCCACGGCTATTTCAATGTCGATCCAAAGCATACAGCAGAAGATCACATTGTATTTAACCGGATCGTTTCGCTGAAGAGCTCATTTAAATTATAAAAGCAAAGCCACCAGCCAGTGGGTGCTATTTTCAGGAGGAGAACGGCCGCAGAGCCGTTCTCTTTTTTCTAACAATTTTTTCAAGGGGATTGTCTTTTTAGCAGAAAATACGATACAGTTAAAGCAGAGGTGAGTATATTGAACGAGAAAACATCCTCTGCCTCCAGCATAAGATGGTTCAGCCTGGCCCTGCAGGCTTTGCTTATTATGGCAGACAATGAAGGCCTGTGCCCGAGCGCAAGGCTAGCGGACAAAATCGGTTCAGAATCAGGGTTTCTGCGGAAGATTTTGCGGAATTTGGTTAAGGAAGGCCTTGTCCAGGCCAAGGAAGGCCGGGACGGCGGATATTTTCTCGCAAAACCGCCGGAGGATATCAGGCTCTCTGATGTATATGCGGGAATGCGCGCAGAGCCATTCTCAAAAGGTTTCCTGGATGTCAGCAGCAAAGAGTGCTTTGAACCATGCACCCGCAGTGCCTTATCCGGCCTGAAGAATGAAATGGAGCAATGGATCCTGAACGGATTAGAAGAAAAGACCCTTAAAGACCTGATGGGTAAAAAATAAAGGAAACGGGACATCATTGTGTTTCGTTTCCTTTTTTATATTCACGCAGCGGATGTTAATGAGATCCGTATAATAGAAATACCATGATGATGGAGTCGATCAGTATCAACCACAAAAAAATATAGAAAAGTCTCCGCTGTGTAAAAATACAGCCGGACCAGCATGAAGTAGGCAAAGCCTGCTGCAACAACAAAAGACAGAAATTCCTCCAGCTTTTCTCCCTTCAAGACCAGCCTGTTATCATAATACAGCTGCAGCTCTTCATTTAATGAAAATGGTACAGTAAAAATGCTGATCAGCAGGCCTAGCAGCATGAAGCTCCCGGCAATGTTGAGCAGTTTTTGAACAGATATTCCTTTATTAGCTTTCAGCACCTGCTCTGAAGCCGGCTTATAATCAACCTGCAAAACCATCCCTCCTTTTATAACATCTACGGGCCGGGATACAATTGGTTTCAGCTTTCTGAGTCAGGAAGGTAATCCTATCCTTACAAAAGACTTTTCACCGGCAAATAGACTGTCTTCCCTTTTCATGCCTATTATTTATTGGAATATAAACTGTGTTTGACAAAAGAACAGTAACGCCATATACTGTTCTTGTAATAACCACAGTTAAAGGGAGATGGAATAGATGAGTGATAATACAATGAGCAAAGAAGAGTATTTAAATAAAGTAAAAGATCTTGACCAGACCACTGAAGCGCCAAAGGAGCTGGAAGATACAGATTTCTTCACGGTGGCAAAAGAGCGCCGCTCTGTCCGCCAGTATGATGCCGATTATATGATGGAAGACAGTGAAATCCGTGAAATCCTTGAAGCAGCCATCCTGGCACCGTCTTCTTCTAACCTCCAGCCATGGAGATTCCTAGTCATCAAGGACCAGGAAGCGAAAAAAGAACTGCTGCCAATCGCAAACAACCAGCAGCAGATCACAGATGCTTCTGTCGTAGTTGCAGTACTTGCGGATGTAGACGCGTATAAGAATGCAGGTGAAATTTACGGAGGCCTTGTAAAGATGGGCCGCATGACGGAAGAAATCAAAGATTCCTATGTAGCATCCATTATGAAGACCTATGGCGGTTTCTCTGATGAGAGAGCACTTAAGACTGCTATGATCGACGGCGGCCTTGTCTCTATGCAGCTGATGCTGGCAGCTAAAGCAAAAGGCTATGACACGGTTCCTATGGGCGGCTATGACGAAGGGCAATTTATTGAAGCCTTTAATGTGCCGGAAAACTTCAAGCCAGTAATGCTTATTTCCTTAGGAAAAGGCAAAAAGGCCGGCTTTGAGAAAAACCGCCTGCCTTTGGATGATGTTTTAAACTGGAACAGATTCTAATCAACTTGCCCGGGCCAGGATGCCCGGGTATTTTTTGCGGCTTGAATCGTGAGGATAGGAGCGGGAGTTATTTATACCTATAGGGATTAGTTTTATTCTCTAAAAGGGCATCTTATAAACAGAAAGCCCGAAAAGCTGCAGGACTGGCAAGACCCAGCGCCTGAAATACCATACCATTAATGATTCATTTATCCTGGTTTCAGGCAAGGATTATAGGGTAAACTCACAATTGTTTCCAAATAAAGAAAAAGGAGTAGATATATGGTATAGATACCTGGTACTTTTTTATTATATCCCCAAAATTTTTTGACAATCGCAATTCAATTTTAGTATGATGGTTTTTGTACTAAAGGAGGCAGAAAAATGACAGCTTTTGATAAACAGAAAATTGTGAATAGTGTGCCGCAGAAAGGCTTTTTCGGCCACCCTAAGGGCTTGTTTACGCTCTTCTTCACAGAGTTCTGGGAACGCTTCTCCTACTATGGGATGAAAGCTATCCTACTATACTATATGTATTACGAAGTTTCTAAGGGCGGGCTTGGGATCGATGAGACGACAGCCGCTTCTGTAATGGCCGTGTACGGCTCACTCGTATATATGTCCGGGGTAATCGGAGGCTGGATTGCCGACCGTATACTCGGAACTGCCAGGACCGTATTCTACGGCGGGGTCTTGATTATGCTTGGCCATATTGCCCTTGCATTCCCTGGAGGCATTACAGCCCTGTTCATCTCCATGGCATTGATTGTCATTGGTACAGGTCTATTAAAGCCTAACGTTTCAAGCGTTGTCGGCGACCTTTACAGCAAGGAAGATGTCCGCCGTGATTCAGGTTTCTCGATTTTCTATATGGGAATCAACGCTGGTGCTTTCATTGCGCCGTTAATTGTCGGAACAATCGGTGAAAAGTATAACTTCCATTGGGGCTTCGGCATTGCAGCAATCGGTATGCTGATTGGATTGATCACTTATCTTGCTACAAGAAAGAAAAACCTTGGGCTTGCAGGCAGCTATGTACCAAACCCGCTGCTCCCTGAAGAGCGCAAAAAAGTATTCGGCCGCATTGCCATTGCCGCAGTTATTATTGCTATTATTGCTTTTATCAGTATTTCAACCGGATTCTTAACGATTAACCGCTTCACGGTACTGATCAGTATCCTCGGGATTGCCATTCCGACCGCATACTTTATTGTGATGTACCGCAGTCCGAAAACAACTTCAGATGAGCGGTCAAGAATTATCGCCTACATCCCGCTGTTTATAGCATCGGTTATGTTCTGGGCGATCCAGGAACAAGGTTCCATCATCCTTGCTCAATATGCGGACAAGCGTACTGACCTGGATTTTGCAGGCATCCACCTGCAGGCTTCATGGTTCCAGTCCCTTAATCCATTGTTCATTATCGCACTCGCACCATTGTTTGCGTGGCTATGGGTTAAGTTAGGAAACAGGCAGCCATCAACGCCTAAGAAGTTCTCACTTGGCTTGATTTTCGCGGGCTTGTCTTTCCTTGTCCTGATTATCCCTGCTTATATGAGCGGCGGGGAATCTTTGGTTAATCCATTATGGCTTGTACTGAGCTTCTTCCTTGTCGTTATCGGTGAGCTGTGCCTGTCCCCTGTAGGGCTGTCAGCTACAACAAAGCTTGCGCCGGCGGCATTCTCGGCTCAGACGATGAGCTTATGGTTCTTATCCAATGCAGCGGCACAGGCGGTAAATGCTCAGCTTGTTAAGCTGTATGATCCTAATAATGAGATTATGTATTTTGGTACGCTTGGACTTTTGGCTGTCGTTTTAGGCGGCGTCCTGATTTTCATGTCACCTTCTATTCAGAGATTGATGAAGGGTATTAAATAATCGCAAAGGCAGTGCATTTTGAGTGCACTGCCTTTGTTTTGCTTATAAATGGGTTTGATACTTTTTTTGCAATCCGATTCTAATTTTATGTAGTTCTTTGATCAGTTACCTGGATACTTCCTCAAATGTAGTCTGCTGATTTCCGTTCCAGGCACTTCGCTTTCCGCGGGGCGACGCTGAGCCTTCTTACGCTGCGCGCTGCATTTTATGAGGAGTCTTCGTGCCTTCCACTCCAATCAGCAGGGTTTAATAATTTGTTTGGCTGACCCCTTTAGTACCCTTGCTCTTAGACAAGGCTTCAGACTCTCCCCTTCAATGTATTCAAATATTCCACATGCTTCCGGTCTGTGTCGAGGACAGTTTCAACCAGTCGGCGGCTTTCTGGGTCGAGGTCGCCTCTTACGTTTTCTTCGGACATTTGGATGGCATAATAGTCTTCGCCGGTAAGGGTTTTATCGACTATGGCATCCTGGCTGTCCGGCAGGAAGAGACTGCTGATATATCCTTGAATGGAACCGGCTATGCCTTCATCGTCAGCAGGTACAGCCCCAAGGTTTTGGATTCTTTCCGCAATCAGGGCCGCATTATGTTTGTGCTCCTGCTGCATTCTCTGGAATTCGGCTCTGACACCTTCATCGTCAAGTTTTTCAATGAAATGCTCGTATGCATGGATGCCCATGTAAATCCCTTTCAGGAACTTATTCAGCTCCTTGGCAACTGAGTGATTGTCCACCTTTTGTCCCCACCTTAAATAGTTTCTAGCATTAATAGTGTAATCTAAACCTTCCAATAACATTCAAAATGGTAAACCCAAAACTATATCCATTCCATTTGGTAGAATTATTAAAATTTTTCTTATTTTTATGATGACTGTCTGGTATTATCAAATCAGAGGTGGTTCAACAATGTCCAGCAGCTATACCATTACTAAAAAAAAGAAACGGGACAAAAATCAATATATCCTCGGCATTTCCTTTGTTCTTCTGCTGGGATCATTCTTTATACCGCTGGTGGTGCTGCTCCCTCTTCAGCAGGCCCTGTATCATCCATTCGGATACTGGTTTCTGGAACCGCCGAGATCAGCCTACTTTATTTTCACCGGCTCCCTCATTTTATTGAGTCTCAGCCTGCTCCTGATGATTTCCGGCTTGGCAAAAAATAAAATGGCCAAGGGATTGATTGCTGCGGGCATCTTTGCAAGCATCCTGCTGTCCGTCTTGAGTGTAGACCATTATCACTATATGAACGGCAATGGCATTTATATCAATCCCTTCTTCGGCTTTGGCGAAAAGGAATTTCTGTGGGCGGATGTAGAGGAAGCGAAGCAGATTGCTGTCGAAGAAAAAAATGGACTGAAGGATAAGAATCTGACATTTGTGTTTAAGGACGGGGAACAGTACAGCTTCCTCATTACAGAAACCGTACGGAAGGCTTATCCGATCTTTAATGTGAAGCTCCAGGAAAAAGGCATCCAGGTGACCAGGGAGTTCCCGGAATAACTGCAGACAAAAAGGAGCTCCGGCAATGGAGCTCCTTTTTGCTATTAGCCCAGCAGCTGTTCTATGTCCGCTTCCATCTCGAACGGATCTGTCGTAGCCTCAAACCTCCGTATTACATTTCCCTCTGCATCTATCAAAAACTTTGTGAAGTTCCATTTGATTGAGTCGCCGAACAGGTATTCAGGATGCTTTTCCTTCAACAGAGGAATGAGGACTCTTGCAACCGGATGATTCTCATTGAATCCTTCGAATGGCTTCTGTGCAGTCAGGTAATTGAATAAAGGATGGGCATTTCCGTCGCGCACATCCATTTTTTGAAACATCGGGAATGATACACCATAGCGGAGCTCACAGAAGGATTGGACTTCCTCATCACTCCCAGGCTCCTGATTATCAAATTGATTGCACGGGAAACCTAATACCACCAGCCCTTTTTCTTTGTAGCGGTCGTAAAGCTTCTGCAGATCCTGATATTGAAAAGTAAAGCCGCACTGGCTTGCTGTATTGACAATCAGCATTACCTTCCCCCTGTATTCCTCCAGAGAGATTTGTCTTCCGTTCATGGCCGGAGCTGAAAATTGATAAACACTCATTGTAATTCCCCCATCTATCTCTATAGTCCTTATATAATAGTTCTTTATAACTATAAAGACATTTCCCTTGTTTAGAAAGTTTAAACTCTCTGGACCTCTTTTTTCCTATATTTCTAATTAAGCGGGTTACTAAATGCCTGATTTCGGGTAAAAAAGGGCAGCGGCTTAGTAAATATTGTAAAATCTCTAAAGAGGAGGGCAGAACAATGAAAAGAAAAATACATATTCTTGCGAGATTACTCGCACTTCTATGCATCATGGTTCTGGCAGGCTGCAGCGGGGAAGATGAAAAGGCTTCAGGCGAAAAGAAAAATGATCCGCCCCAGGAGGAAGCCCGGGAACAGGAAACATCTTCCGATGAAAAGATACCAGAAGCAGCGGACGATATTGAGGGCATGGTTGCACAAAAGCACGGAAAGATACTTGAAGGCAAACTGGAACCTGAGGTGGAGATTGCCGATCTATGGGACGCCAAAAAATATACCGGTTTTAATGAAGAGACACTCCAGCCGGCAGCAGAGAAAGAAATGAAAGCATATTTCTCTGAGCAGAAGGATTTATCCGGCAGCCAGGTATACGACTATCTGGTCTATCAGCTGGGCTCAGGTTTATACCAGTCCTACTATGAGGAACTTGTTTCCTTTGAGCATGGTCATGAGATGCCAGAACTCCCTGATGGAGAAGATGAAATCCAGCAGGCAAAGAACCAGAAATCTAATATAGTCATTTTAATGGATGCAAGCGGAAGCATGAAAGCTGATGTCAGCGGCGGCAATAAAATGATGCTTGCCAAAGAAACCATCAAGGAATTTACAAGTTCTCTGGAGGATGATGCCAGTGTTTCCTTAATGGCTTACGGCCATGTAGGAACAGGGAACGATGAAGATAAAGCTGAATCCTGCAGCCGCATTGATGAGGTATTTCCTTTGGGGGCCTATGAGAAAACTGCCTTCAACAAATCCATGGATTCATTTGAGGCAAGCGGCTGGACCCCGCTGGCTGGAGCGATTGACAAAGCACGGGAGCTTTTGTCCGCCTATAACAGCACGGATTATAAAAACACCCTCTATATTGTCAGCGATGGGGTCGAGACCTGTGACGGAGATCCTGTAGAAGCAGCACAGCAGCTTCAGGGCAGCAATATTGAGGCAAAGGTCAATATCATTGGCTTCGATGTTGATGACGAAGGGCAAAAACAGCTGAAGGAGGTTGCGGAGGCGGGCGGCGGAACTTATGCAACTGTAAGGGATAAAGATGAGCTGGAGGACCAGGTGCTGAAAAAATGGAAGCCGAGCCTGGGCCAGATATTTTCCCAGCTGGGAGTACCATTGCATGAGACGGTAGACCAGAAAGAAAGGCTCCTTGATATATCGAACCCGATCAGATTAATATCAGATAGAGAGAAAGACAGGATTAAAAGTGCAGTGTCTTTCCTGGAGAGCGAAGAGCTGATCAGTCCTGAGGCGGCAGAAGAAGCGGAGGAACTGGCGGAAACCAGGCATGAAATCCGCGACTCGCATTTCAAGGACTTATACGAACAAAAAGAAGAAGAAGCACAAAAGGCAAGAGATGAAATCAACGGTAAAGTAGAAGCCTGGAAGGATAAATGGTATGAGGTATTAAAGGACGAAAACTAATGTGAAAAAGCCCCGGACATTGCCAGGGCTTTTTCGTTTTCCTATTAAAAATCAAAATGATCCGGGTCCGGCCCTACACGCAGGTTTTGATTCAGTGAACTGATCTGCTCCATTTCATCGCTTGACAGTTCAAAATCAAAAATAGAAGCATTGGCAGCAATTCTGTGCTCTTTCGTTGATTTAGGGATTGTAATGACACCATTCTGCAGATCCCAGCGCAGGATGACCTGGGCTGCAGATTTGCCATGCTTTTCAGCAATGGCAGCAATGATTTCATTGTCCAATAGCTGCCCCTGCATAAGCGGGCTCCATGCCTCAAGCTGGATTCCATTTTCCCTGCAGACTGCTTTTAATTCCTGCTGGGTAAGACGCGGATGGTATTCTACCTGATTGATCACCGGCTTGACCTCTGCATCCTTCAACAATTCCTCCAGGTGGTGCACTTGGAAGTTGCTCACGCCTATAGCTCTTACTTTTTCTTCTTTATAAAGAGCTTCAAGCGCACGCCATGCGTCTTTATACTTCCCTTCCACCGGCCAATGGATAAGATACAGATCCAGATATTCAAGCCCAAGCTTCTGCAGGCTTGTTTCATACGCCTGGATTGCTGATTCAAAGCCTAAATCGCTGTTCCACACCTTTGATGTAATAAAAAGGTCCTCGCGGGATATGCCTGCTTCCGCAATTCCCTCCCTGATTCCCTGTCCGACACCCTCTTCATTTCCATAGATAGCTGCCGTGTCTATGCTCCGGTAACCCAGCTTAATGGCTGATTTTACGGCGTTAACAAGCTCCGGCCCTTCTTCTACTTTGAAAACGCCCAATCCCATCCATGGCATTTCCACACCATTATTTAAAACTGTTTTATCTTGAATGCTTTTTATCATCACTGTTCCTCCTTTATTTTTCCGGAAGCTGCTTTACGCAGCTCCCCCATTGATGCTTGTTGTTTTCATATCCTGGTTTTCCAGCTTCATGCTCCAGCCTGTTAGAATGACAGCGCCAAGCACCATTGCGGCACCGATCCATGGTGTATGGATCAGCCCGATAGAGTCTGTGACGAGGCCGCCCAAGTAAGAGCCAATCGCAATTCCGGCGTTGAAGGCGGCAATATTAATAGCAGAAGCAACATCCACCGCTCCAGGGACAAACCGTTCTGCCAGCATGACCACATATACCTGCAGCCCTGGGACGTTCATGAATGCAAACAGCCCCATCAGCAGGATGACAATCAAGCCTGCAGTCTTATAGGGTGCTGCAAATGTGAGCAGCAGCAGCACCACGGCCTGAATGATGAACATATAAAAGAGTGCCCTGATCGGATTTTTGTTCGCCAGCCGGCCGCCGGCCATATTTCCTATCGCAATGGCAATTCCATATAAAAGCAAAATGGCAGCCACTGTACCAGCTTTAAAGCCGGTCACTTCCTGCAGCAGCGGTGACAGATACGTAAATACAACGAATGTGCCGCCGTAGCCAAGCGCAGTAATGATAAAAACCAGCAGCAGCCTGCCGTTCGTAATTAGTCTGATCTGATCGGCAAATGCAGCTTTCGACCCTTTTGAAAGATTTTTTGGCACAAGGATGCTGTTGGCAATAAAGGCAATGACGCCGATTACGACAATGGCCACAAAAGCAAATCTCCAGCCAAACTGCTGGCCGAGGAATGTCCCAAACGGAACGCCTGTTACTGTGGCAACAGTCAGGCCTGTGAACATGATGGAAATGGCGCTTGCCCTCTTATCCTTCGGCACTAAATCGGCGGCAATGGTAGAGCCGATGGACATGAACACCCCGTGGCTCAAGGCCGAAATAATCCGCGCTGCAAGGAGAATACCTATGCTGCCTGATGATGCAGCAATGATATTCCCTGCAATGAATACCACCATGATCCAAAGCAAAAGTGATTTGCGGGACATTTTAGCTGTGAGCGAGGTAAGGACAGGCGCTCCGAACATGACTCCCAGTGCATATATAGAAACAGTCAGTCCTGCTGTGGTGACGGGAATATTCAAATCTTCCGCGATCATCGGCAGCAGCCCGACTGAAATGAATTCAGTTGTTCCGATTGCAAACGCACTGACTGCAAGCGCAAGCAGCGGAAGCAAACTTGTTTGTTTGCCAGATGGCATATTTTTCTCCTCCTATTCCTATCTATGAAAATTTTATGAGTATAGCAATTTCCTGCCGGCAAATGCTATTATGGGATATAGCGTTTCTTTTGAAAAGTACGTACTTTATAGTGCTATAGGCACCGAAAAGTTCTATAGGCACCTTTTAGTTCCTATGAAACAGGAGTGATCATGATGGAGAAAAAGAAATACAATATATCGGTGGAAGCCACCCTTGAAGTAATCGGCGGGAAATGGAAGACAGTGATCCTCTGCCACCTGACCCACGGGAAGAAACGGACGAGCGAGCTGAAACGGCTCATGCCGAATATCACACAGAAAATGCTCACCCAGCAGCTTCGCGAGCTTGAGGAGGACGGTGTCATCAACAGGATTGTATACAATCAGGTGCCTCCCAAAGTCGAATACGAGCTCAGCGACTACGGCAAATCTCTGGAAAGCATCCTTGACGCACTCTGTGCCTGGGGCGAACGCCATATCACCAAAGTCTATGGCGATAAATTTTCCGTTCTGGAAGAAAGTGTACTGAACGATAAATTGAAATAGAAATGCGGAGGGCGCTTGCTCATATAAGGAACGCAGGTAATGACACCTTGTCCCCCTCCCGGCCTGCACCTCCGCGGGCTTTCTTTTTTATTGTGCCTTTTTATAAATTCTTCTATTTTACATGTTGACTCTCACGCTGCGTAATACTTTAAAGTAATGGTTGAAGGGAGGCCGGAACAATGGCCATGAAAGTGAAAGAAGCCGCCGATCTGGCCGGCATCAGTGTGCGCACACTGCATCATTATGATGAAATCGGGCTCCTCGTCCCTGATGAGCTCTCGGAGGCAGGCTACCGGCTGTACTCAGATGACAACCTGCAAACCCTGCAGCAGATCCTCTTTTTCAAAGAGCTCGGCTTCCCTTTGAAGAAAATCAAAGATATTATCAGCAGCCCTTCGTTTGACCAGCAGAAGGCCTTCGAGCTGCACCGGGAAATGCTGCTCGAAAAGCGCAGCCGCCTGGATAAGATGATTGCATCGCTGGATAAAACGATCAGGCATGCAAAAGGAGAGATACACATGTCAAATAAAGAAAGATTTGAAGGCTTTGACTTCGGTTCCAATCCCTATGAGCAGGAAGCCCGTGAACGCTGGGGGGATGAAGCTGTAGATGCCTCAAATAAAAAGATTTCCAACATGACAAAAGAAGAGCAGCAAAAAATGGGGGATTCCATGAACGGGATTTACCGGAGCCTCGCGGAAGTGCGGCATATGGCCCCTGACTCTGATGAAGCCCAAGAGGCAATAGGAGAATGGTTTAAATTCCTGAACAAAATAGGCAGCTATTCACTGGATGCCTTCAAGGGGCTCGGGCAGCTGTATGTCGATGATGAGCGCTTCACCAAAAATATTGATCAATTCGGGGAAGGCCTCGCTATCTTCATGCGTGACACGATGGCCGTATATGCAGACAAAAATAAATAAAGAGAAAACCCAAGCCCTTCTGCGGCTTGGGTTTTCCTTATTGTAAACTTTTAATGAACTCCTTAAATACTTCCCCTGTTACAGGCCTGCTGAAGTAATATCCCTGGCCAACCGGGCAATTGTTTTCCAGCAGGAACTCTGCTTGTTCTTTATGTTCAATGCCTTCAGCGACTACACTGAAATTCAGATTTAAGCCCATATCGATTATGGCCTTCACAAGCGATCCATTTTGGGCAGGATCCAGTATATCGTCTACAAACGACTTATCAATCTTGATGGTGTCGATCGGCAGGTGCTTCAAATAGCTTAATGAGGAATATCCTTTTCCGAAATCATCGATGGATAGCCTGATGCCAATCTTTTTTAATTCATTCAGGGCAATGGTCGCCTTTTCGATGTTCTGCATGATGCTTTCTGTAATCTCCAGCTCAAGGCAGCCAGGCTCAATATCGCAGGAAGACAGAACAGTTTTTACATACATAATGAATTCAGGATCCTCCAGCTGCCGGACTGATATATTGACTGCTATCGGCACCGATCCGGCTCCCTCCAATTTCCAGCGCTTATGCTGTTCGCATGCTGTCCGCAGGATCCATTTTCCCATCGGCACGATCAAGCCGGTCTCTTCTGCCAGCGGAATGAATTCCCCAGGGGGAACAAGATGACCATCCGGACGCTGCCAGCGCACGAGCGCCTCCGTCCCTTTCAGCTTCCCAGTCTTCAGATCTATCTGCGGCTGGTAATGAAGCAGAAGCTCTCCGCGGTCAAGCGCTTTACGCAGTCCATTCTCCAAAGCCATTTTCCGGGAGGCCAGACCCTCCAGGGAAGATGTATAAAATTGAAAATTATTCTTTCCTCTTTCCTTGGCCAGATACATGGCAGTATCCGCATGCTTGATCAGCGTTTCCTGATCAGTCCCATGCTCAGGATACAGGCTGATGCCGATACTTGGTGTAATATAAAACTCTTCTCCTTCCAGGATGAAAGGCTTGTTGAACTGCTCGATGATTGCCCGCGCCGCCCCTTCTATCTGCTGTTTTTCCTTTTCTTCAAAAAGGATGATGAATTCATCGCCGCCCTGCCTGGCTACAAGCCCGAGGCTTCCTACAGTATCCTCCAAACGGATCCCTGCCTTTTTAAGGAGCAGATCGCCGGTAGAATGGCCTTTTGTATCATTGATAATTTTAAAGCGGTCCAAGTCCAGGAATAAAACCGCCGCTTTCTCTTTTCCGCTGTTCAAAATGCCCTGCAGCTGCTTCATGATTTCATTCCGGTTCGGCAGGCCTGTCAATGTGTCATAAAAGGCCATATACTCCATGGTCCTTTCAGACTTTTTCCGTTCCGTAATATCCCGGCCAATGACCTGTACAGCTTCTCTGCCGCCGTACCGGATCGGCATGGAGGATACTTCCACATCAACAAGGACGCCATCAAGCCTTTTCGCCTGCACCTCAAAGCGCCTCTTCCCAGCCGTATCGCTGTCTGCTGCCAGCAGTGTATTATAAATTTCAAAGGTTGCCTCTTTATTCACAAAGTTAATAATAGGCTTCCCAAGAAGCTGTTCTTTACTGGAAGCGCCGATCAGCCTGCACCCTGCTTCATTGATATAAACAATGACATTCCCGGAAATAACACCGATGAAGTCAGGAGACAGCTCAACAAGGCCCCGGTACCGGTCTTCACTTTCTTGTCTATCTGTTATATCAAACAGGACGCTGGAAAATTCAATCAGCCTGCCTTTTTTATCAAGGACGGGGATTCCTCTATCCTGTATCCACCGGATTCCCCCTTCAGGGCGTATGATTCGGTATATGCTTACGACCGGTTCTCCCTGTTTGACTTTTTGTTCCCGTTCATTCAGGACAGACACATCATTCGGATGGATCACTTTTCTCCACAAATCAGGATCCCTATAAAACGATTCCCGAGGAAAGCCATACAGCTTTTCAATTCCTGAGGTAATCATCAGCCTGCCGCTCTTCATATTATGATGCCAGATGGCGACGTCCAGGGTATCAAAGATATTGTTAAGCCTTTGATTGCTTTTTCTCAGTTCGGCTGTTGTTTTCTGGATGCCTTTTTGGATAAAAACGAGGAACAATACAATCAGGAGCCCTACGCTGATCACTGTATGGATCAATTCGAACACCCACAAATTCCGGGGAGGAAAATAATAGGCAAGAGCTGTTTTAATAGCCTCATCCACTAAAAATATGAAACATAATATAATAATCCATACCAGTATGGTATAATTCCTGGCGAAAAATCTCATTTATGGCAAGCTCCTATGTATATGCTTTTAAAAGGAAATATCCGTTATTTCCACTATTATCCCATAAATAACGGGTAAACAAAAAAAAAAATCGGGCTCATTTCCAAATTGAAAAGATGGGCCCGATCTCGGAAATATAAATATATTCTTTCCTCTATTCATCCTGTTTTATAACACCGCTTCCCAGTTTTCTGATGTAAGGGCCTGAAAACGCTCTTCATCTTTATTATCCAATGCTTTGTCTATCTCATCATATCGTTTGGCTTCAAGCCACTCGCCCTGCACTTTTCCAATGACTTCGTTCACTGCATCTGTATATTCTGTTGTTTCCTGAGACAGAATCTTTCTTGTCTTCCAGCTGTCTTTATCCGCTAGGTCATGGATGGATGATAAATACTGATCCTGGTTGAATTGATTCGGTTTGTACTCGGAATTCATATCGTTCCTGCCTCCTGTTTTTATAAGATAATATCATTCAATTGTGTTAGTACTTATTTATTACCCGAATTTCCTAAAAAATAACGGGTCAATCGGTCTTATGTCTTTATTTCACTTAAAAAGCCTGTATCATCAACCTATTTTCAAATTTTATTAAAGCGATTATTTCGTTTATTATAAAGAGGATGCACTGTTAAAAGGAGATAATATGATCAGAACGATTGCGGTTACTAAGAATCATGAAATTAAGAGCAATTGGGATATCACCAGGCTGCTCGAAGAGGATATTCTCTGGTATTGGGCGGATTTCAGCAATCCTTCCGATGCAGAAATCGAACTGCTGAGAAAACCGCTGAATTTCCATCCTCTGGCCATCGAGGACTGTATCCATGTGCTTCAGCGCCCAAAGCTCGACTATTATGAAGACTATGCATTTTTTGTTACGCATAGTGTCAATCCGGATACGATTGACCGTGAAGAAGTTAACTTTTTCCTCGGGCAGAATTATGTGATTACTTTCCATCACCATCCCTCCACTGAAATAGAAGATGTCAGGGAAAGGCTCAGGCTGTCCAACTCGCCTGATAAATGGGAGCCGCTCTTGGTTCTATACCATATTCTTGATAAAATTGTGGACAACTACTTTCCGCTCGTCTACCAGCTGGAGGACACGCTGAATGATATTGACGAAAATTCAAAGGACAGGCCGATGGAGCTTCTGCTTGAGGATCTCTTTGATGCCAGGCACGATCTTCTGGCCCTGAGGCACACTGTCGCCCCGATGAGGGATCTAATCTACAGGATGCTGAACTCCCAGCGGCTCGCTGGCTTTCAGGAAAAAATCAAATATTTTTCCGATATCCATGATCATCTCCTGAAGCTTGCCGAGATGATTGAAGAGAATAGGGAGCTGACTACCGATATCAGGGACAGCTATTTATCATTGAATGCCCATCAGACAAACAGGGTCATGAAGGTGCTGACGGTCATTACGACCATATTCATGCCACTCACCTTCATCGCAGGAATATACGGGATGAATTTTGAGCACATGCCAGAGCTGGAATGGGACAGCGGCTATTTTGCCACCCTGCTGGTCATGCTCACTATCGGGCTTGCCATGTTTGCCTGGTTCAAGAAAAAAGGCTGGTTCAAGTAGAAAATAAAGATCGGAGGATCACTTATGTTTAAAACGATACCACCCGGCGAATTTTTCACCTTTGCCGATGAAAATGACTATGCGGCTAAATTAAGGGAGTGGGGATTGATTACGGCCTCCGCCAAAAATGCTAAACAGGAATTTTCTTATAAACGCGGTGCTTCCGCTTATACTGTCATCATAAAAGGATTTTTGCAGACAGGCACTCATGAAACTGCTGTAGTGGCGTTTTCCAATGACGCCCTTCACTGCGTCCATCCTGCATACTTAAAAGAAATGCAGAGCTCTTCCTTTGGCAAAGGCAGTGCCCTTGAAACGGGAGATTCCCCGCAGGATACCGGGCTTCCGGAAGCAGGAGAGCCGGTGAAGGCCCCGGCAAAGGCAGGCGATGACAAAAAGCCGGCAGAGAAGAAAAAGAGAAAAGCTCCTGCCCTTGACCTTCCGGCAGATAAGGTTCCATTTGAGGCGGCCATTAAAGAATTCACCACAAAATATAACCATTTTAACGAGACCGATGAAGAAATCATCGTCTTTGAGCAGGTGCAGATTACAGGAGAAAACCCGCTCGAAGTTGGCGAAGCCTGGGGCAGCTACAGCAAAACACTGAAAAAGGCAGAGCTCACTGAAGGGAACAGGCTGACCTTCGAAGCCAAAATCGTCGACCGGAAGCTGAATAAGGATGTGCGCTATAAGATCAATAATCCTTCCAAGATTAAGAAGCAGGAGGATTAAGGACGGCAGCTGTTTCAGTGACGATTGACAGATAAAGAGGACAGAAGAAACCTTCTGTCCTTCCTTTAATTTTTACGTAGATATACATTAAACACTGTTGGTATGAAAATGGATAAACATACAATGCCTTGCCTGTTTCCTTGCCCAAAAATTTTTGGAAAACCTGCTAATTGGAGTGCAAGGCACGTAGACTCCTGCGGGATTGCAGCGGAAATGTTGAGACCCCACAGCGCGCAGCGCGAGGAGGCTCAACTTCGCCCCGCGGAAAGCGAAGTGCCTGGAACGGAAATTAGCAGCCCCATCCTGATAGCTATCCTTATACCCCAGAATAAAATAGTTCTGTATGATACTGCCGGAAAACAGCAATGTTTGTGTAGTAATGGATAAACATAGAATCCTTGCCTGTTTCCTTGCCCAAAAATTTTAGGAAAACCTGCTAATTGGAGTGCAAGGCACGCAGACTCCTGCGGGATTGCAGCGGAAATGTTGAGACCCCACAGCGCGCAGCGCGAGGAGGCTCAACTTCGCCCCGCGGAAAGCGAAGTGCCTGGAACGGAAATTAGCCGCCCCATCCGAAAATCCATCCTATTCTCGTAGTACCAGCAAAAGTATTTACTACGTCGGTAATCATTTATTGCATAGTATTTATATATCTTTGTATTCAGTCTCTCAATTTTCCAGCGCTGACCTACCGTTTCCTCCAGCAAAGATAGGGAAAACATCTAGTATCATTCTAATAGGAGGATTTTCAATGTATAAAAAAAGACTGATGCTTCCGGTTTCACTTGCCTTTGCCATATCTGCAGCAGGCTGTTCGGGGACGGATGACGCGGGTTCTCCTGCTCCGGAAGATTCCCAGCAGGAACAGACTACTGTACCTGATGATCAGAATGCAGAAACCGGTACAGAAGAAAATGAAGCCGAAGCAGATGGGACAGAAGAAAACAGCACAGAGGAAGATAACAGCCAGTCTGGCAGCACCCAGACAACCGATGACGTCATCGGGAGTGTGAAAGAGCAGCTGAAGATGGAGAATGCTATCCTGCCCGCTTCATTCCCTCTGAAGGAAGGCACCCATCTTTCAGCCTCAATCGAGGAGGATAAGACAGATTCCTATCAGGTCACCTTCTATCAGACGAATGAAATGGTGCCTGTCAACGACCCTTCATTAACACCTGATGGAAGCGCCCCTGTTGTCGCTGTCTTTAAGGCACATAACAAAACGGCAGCATACAATGAGCAGGAATTGTTCCCGCCGATGTCACTCGACGATATACCGGCAGAAATGGCCATTGATCTCGGTCATGGCATCAAGGGTATGGGAGAAGGAGCTGCAGGCCATAAATATTTAAACTGGAAAGAAGGCAACTGGATTCTCCAGATCAGCTCAGTCTCAGAAGATCAAATGGATGATCAGGCAATTGCACGCCAGATGGTTGATTATCTTGAATCCCATTACCTCCCTGCACCACACGATGATGGGCGCATCAAGGTTCATTACAGGCAGGGCGGCAATGAGGTCGAAAATGATATTTACTGGGAAGATGGAGAAAGAATCTACGAGCTTCAAACAAAGAAGGTACCGCTTGAAGCTCTGGAAATGGCTGTTAGTATAAAATAAAGCAAAACAGGCCGGAGTCTATTCTTCCGGCCTGTTTTATGGTGCGGCAAGCTCAACCTTTATCCGGTCCGGATCCTCGAAAAATACAGCATAATGACCCTCTCCGCCGGCATATGGATATCTGTCCTCATAAAGGAGGCTGACCCCCTTCTTTTTTAGCTGTTCTGCCATCCGGTCGACCTGGATGCGGGAATCAGCATGAAAGGCAATATGATTGAGGCCCGTTCCCGAGCGGTGATAAGGGAAATGAATATATTTTTCCTCTGTCTGCACAAATACGATGTAGGCTTCATCCAGCCTCCAGCTCCGCCCCTTTTCCCATTCCTGAAAAGATTCATAGCCAAGCTCTTCTAAAAACCAGCCCCAGAATTGAATGGTTTTCTGCAAATCAGATACGTTGATTTCAATATGATGGATATGTCCAGGCACAATCCTGCCCCCCCTTTCGAACCTATACATTCCATTCTACCAAAGGCCCCCTTTGAGTGAACGCTCTTATATGCAGGCACCACCTTTGAATGCCCCGGGAAAGTGAATTATACTGATGGCAGCAGGATGTGGAGGCACAGCCTGAATTTTTCATAAGAAGAGAGGAAGATCTTAATGGATAAATGGAATGGATTCATCCAAGGCTGGCTCGGCCACAGGAACGCGCTGATCGAACTGCTCGGCACATTTGAAGAAGGGCAGCAGGATTTCAAAGCATGGGAGCAGGGGATGTCTGTTTCTGAGCTGACAGCACATATAACAGGCTCTATGGAGATGTTCGTGCAGACAGTGAAGAAAGGCGAATTTACGCCGCCGCCTGAGTATCCGGCCATTGAAACATTGGAGCAGCTAAAAGCACTTGTCCAGGAGGAAACTTCAAAAACAAAATCAGCACTTGAAGAGCTGACCCAGGACCAGCTGGGCAAAACAATCGATTTCTATGGCATGACCATGCCCGGGATCGTACTCCTTGAGAATGCCAAAGACCATGAAATCCATCATAAAGGACAGCTGTTTACATACGCCCGCCTCGCAGGCATCGAGAAACTGCCTTTCTTTGTGAGCAGATAAATAAGAAAAAAGCAGGCTCCCCAACAAGGAAAGCCTGCTTTTCTAATTATTCTCCTAAATCCACGTTGTGGTATACACGCTGGACATCTTCCAGATCCTCAAGGGCGTCGACCAGTTTTTCGAACTGGGCAAGGTCTTCCTCTGATAAGGAAAGCTCATTCTGGGCAAGCATCGTTTGCTCTGCCACTGTAAACTCATCAACCCCGGCAGCCTTTAAAGCTTCCTGAACGGCATGGAATTGATCTGGCTCGGCATAAACGATGACTGTATCCTCTTCTTCAAGGATATCACGTGCATCAACATCTGCTTCCATCAGGATTTCCAGCACTTCATCAGCTGATTTGCCTTCAAGACCGAAAACAGCCGTTGCATCAAACATATAGGATACAGAGCCGCTGACGCCCATGTTTCCGCCATTTTTTCCGAATGCCGCGCGGACATTGGATGCGGTCCTGTTCACATTATTGGTGAGAGCATCCACGATGACCATGGAACCGCTCGGCCCAAAGCCTTCATAGCGGAGGTTGTCATAGCTCTCTTCTCCGCCGCCCTTTGCTTTATCAATCGCACGGTCGATGATGACTCTTGGCACATTATAGGTTTTGGCACGCTCGAGCACAAATTTAAGAGCCTGATTGGATTCCGGATCCGGTTCCCCCTGCTTTGCCGCTACATATATTTCCAATGCGAATTTAGAGTACACACGGCTTGTATTTGCATCCTTGGATGCCTTTTTTTCTTTGATATTATTCCATTTACGGCCCATCTGTTCCACTCTCTTTCACTTATATCTGATCTATGGCTGCATGGAAAAACCTTTCCATGCCTGCAGAAAATAGTAAGTCTCATCCACTATTATACATGAAACAGGGCAGCTATTTCGAGTTAAATGAATATGCGGAAACTCAAACCCCGGCTTTATATTAATGCGCTTCAAGCTATGCTGAAAAGAGACTTCTGATGAAGGGGCAGCAGCCTGACCCTTTTTAAGCCAGGCGATTTTCAGTCAGCATGAGTTCTTATGTACTCAGCTGCTTCACCTGGATCGCTCGTTCCCAGGACAGGCTTTTCAAAGCTAAACACAATAAAATACGGGGCCTGCCGGACTTCCAGGTCAGTATATATTCGTTGAACTGTATCCAGATTTCTATATTCCACACGGTTGGCTCCAGCTTGATAAACATCCTCAGTAACGCCCAGGTCTGACTGGTCATTTTCCCTTATAGCCAGGACAGTATATTCACCAGCTTCTTCAGCCAGCAGTTCCTGGTATGACGATTCCTCTTCAACGTCCAGGCTCACTGTATATTCTGCCTGGCCTTTGCCTTCCCATTTTGCCTTTATTCTCATCGTGATGGGGCCGGGCTTGTTGGATAACGTATATGTGCCTGTATACACCGGCTTCTTGCGGTCAGTTCCATAAATCGTGTCCAGTGCAATGGATTCAGGCTCGTCCTTTGTCCCAAATTGTACCGTTATTTCAGAACGGGGTTTTACTTCTGTTACAGAAGCTGCATTCGCCCTTTTCACTGCCTGTGTCTCACCATGCCAGGTATAGCCCCGCAGATCGGCATCTACTTTCTCCCCGTCAACCATGACCACCGGATTTGGAGGTCGCTTCTCATTTGAGATTTTAACAGCGTCCATCAGCAGCATAATGGCCAGGGCTGCAAGAATTCCTATCCCTATTACCAGCTTTTTCTTTTTCAGCACGAAACACACCTCTTAATCTATTATTGTTCTATTTAATAGTTTACCATATTAAGGAATTTGTTATCAGGTGAGTTTCTATCATAAGTTTTCCTTTTTAAATTATTTTCCCAATGTATAAGGAACCAGAATTTCCCTCACCTTATTGACAAAGCTTTTGCCTGCTCCCCAATCAAAGCTGATCAGACTTTCCGCACTTCCCGCAGAAATGCATCTCACTTTGTTGTCTCCTCTTACATTTTCCATGATGACCGTCAGCGACGCTCTTCCACCCGTGCGGAAATAAAATCTCTCAAACACAAGGACACAGAACTCAATTCCTTCGGCAGGCGTATGGTACTCTTCGTGGATTTTATCTGTGTTCAATGATTCCGATTCCAGCAGTTTGATAGCACATTCAAAAGGGGTTATAGAAGTTTTCAAATCCGATAAATGATTCATAGTGTCTCCTCCTGTCTGTCTGTATTACGGATTGGAGCATGAAAAGGTTCCAGCCATTGGAAAAAGGGACCGTTTAGTCCCCTGGTTTTCCCCTTCTATAGTAACCCGGCTCAGCTTTCAAATTCCTTTATATACCCGATTTCTTCCACTATTTGCTGCCCTTGCTCACCCTGCATCCATTCCAGGAACGGAGAGATGTTTTTGTTGGGATTGGATTTGAGGGTTATGGCGTACAGGGAAGCAGTAAATGGATATGTTCCAGAGGCAATGTTCTCCGGGCTTGGGTCCACGCCATCTATCGCTAAAAGCCTGATGTCCGTGCTTCCGTTCATTCCTGTGGCGAAGAAGCGAAAGGAAAATCCAATAGAATTGTCATAGTTCCGGTAATCCGCAACCTGCTCAATAATTCCGCCCATTCCCTCAGGGACCTCTTCCTTCAACGGCTCTATGATAGGTGTATCACCCATGATTTTTTCCAGGAGTGTCTGGCTCCCTGAATTTTTTGGCCGCTGAAACGCAATGATTTTGCCGCTGCTTCCGCCTACCTCCGACCAGTTTTTTATTTTTCCTGAATAAATGTCTTTTATCTGTTCAACAGTAAGGCTTTTAATGCTGTTTTCCGGGTTGGCGAAGAATACGAATGCCTCTTTTCCAATGGGGGTCATCACCAGTTCCTTCCCTGCATCTTCGGCCATTTTCCGCTGCTCAGCGGAGGGCTCAGCACCGAAGTAAATATCCGCCTCTCCTGACAGAAGGCGTTCATAAGCGTAGATGGTATTGGTGAAGCTGACCACTTCCTTTTCAAGGGAAACTTCCCGTACATTTTTATAAACGGCATTCGCAAAGGCTGAATATACAGGGTATGCTGCTTCTGCTCCATCCAGCACAGGCATGGAATCTGCATCCGAAATTGAAAAATCAGCTCCTCCCTCAAGTTTTGGAAGCCGGTTGTTCGTATTGGTTATATCATAAGGTGTCAGATCTGTGCTCGAGTAGCCGCCAGCATAGTCGAAACCATAAGAAGGGAGGACGGTTCTGCTCCGCTCCCAATGGATGAAGGCTCCGCTGCCTATCGAGAGCGCAAATACTAAAGATAGAATAATAGCCTTCTTTTTGGGAACCATCCGAACGGCATTTTTCCTTAGAATCACCGAAACTGCAAAAGGCACCAGGAACGCCAGCTCAAATGCCATCGGAGCCCATAAGAAAGTCCGCCCTTCGCCCATGAGGGAAGAGAAGATGAAGATCGGGGCAAAGGGAATATGGAGGATACCATAAAACAGCCAGGATTCGTGGCCGGAAAACCCTCCTGTCAGTATCATAAAAACCGCCCAGATGACTGCTGTATATACCAGCGGTCCACAGGCAAGAAGCCAATCGTTCTCGTTTAGCTTCCTGCTTTTAAATGTACCAATCAGCAGTCCGCCTGCCGCCAGCACAATAATCTGCAGGAGAAAGGCATAGTCCGGCCAGGCCCCCAGGAAAAGGAAAGACAGCATAGATAGAAGGAACGGGGCAATCCCAAAATACAGAATCCATTTACCAGGCATTCCAACACTTCCTTTATTTTATAATTAGTGTAATTTTACACTTTTGGCTGAATATTTACAATAACAAATAAAGATGAACAGCAAAAAAACTCAGCTTCATGCTGAGCTTCTTTACTTAAATCGATTTAGTTTAACCTTTTAAAATCGAGAGGGATCATCTATGCCAGACCACTGCCGCCACCTGAATAAAAGTTGATCAAACAGCCTGTTTTTATTTTGCAAGCTCATAAATAGCCCTTGCATAGATGGCTGCCGCCTTGACCAGATCATCCACTTCAATGTATTCGTCTTTCTGGTGGGCAGTGATTTCTTTCCCAGGGAAGCAGGCGCCAAAAGCGACCCCTTTTTTCATGAACCTGGCGTATGTGGCTCCGCCTGTTGACAAAAGGACCGGCTCTTCTCCTGTCTCTTCCTGGTATGCCTTTTGAAGGGCTTCAATCACAGGGTGCCCCGGGGCCACGTAATGGGGCTGCGACTCTCTGTAATCTTCAAGGTTAAACCCCTGAGACTCAGCCGCTTCCTCCAGCCTGTTTTTCAGATCTTCATAAACAGAGGAAACCGGACAGCGGATATTCAGCTGCACAAAGCTTTCACCAGCCTGATCAAAGGAGATGATGCCCGGATTGACTGTCAGCGGACCGGATACTTCATCTTTGTATGAAATGCCAAGCCTGTGGCCGTAAAAATCCCCATGGAGAAGCTTTAAGAAAGAAAGGAATTCCGCCCCGGTGTGCTGTACTTCCAAATCTGCCAGGAAAACGGCAAGCAGGGTCCCGGCATTCACACCTTTGAAAGGCTCCATCCCATGAGCTGCAGTTCCATACAGATTGAAAGTAGCAACATCATCAGTTATAGCAACATCTCCGCGGACGCCGTTTACATCACAGAAAAGGATAAAGTCTTTTTCCAGCTGTCCTGCATCAGGACCGGCCACACTGGCAGAAGCACTTTCAGGCACCATATTAATGCGGCTGCCCGATTGGAAGGACAGCAGTGACAAGACCCTCTCCTGCCCCGGTTCTTTCCTGCCCGTCCCAATTGCCAATTTCACATTCATCTGGCCTTTTTCAGCATTGATGATCGGAAAAACCGCATCAGGAGCAAAGCCTTCCTCCGGCATAAGCTCTGCTTCTGCATAATGGCGCATGCAGCTCATCCCGCTTTCCTCATCTGTCCCGAAGATGATCCGGACATTTTTCCTTAGCTCAAGTCCAAGTTCCCTGACCATTTTCAATCCATAAAAAGCGGCAAGTGTCGGACCTTTGTCATCTATGCTTCCACGTGCATACAGTCTGCCGTCCCTTACCTCAGGTTCAAAGGGCGGTGTTGTCCATTCGCCGGGGGCCGGAACGACATCCACATGGCAAAGAATGCCGATTGTTCCCTCCCCGCCGCCTTCCAGCTCGGCATGCCCGGCCATTCCATCCACATTTTTCACTGTAAAGCCTGCTTCTTCGGAAAGCTTCAGCATATACTCCAGCGCTTCGCCGATTTTATCCCCCATCGGCCTTTCTGCAGTTGCCGTGGATAAATCTTTGATGCTGGCAATTTCTAATATCCCAATCAGATCCTTCATCAGATCGTTTTTCCGTACCTCTGCTTCCCTTTGCCAATCAATCATTTTCCCTTGCCTCCCGGTTCTGATAATAAGCGGCGCAAATCAATCCAAAATAGGTGGGCGCTTCGAAAGAGAGCAGCCTGCTGTGCCGTTCCTCCTCCGGGACTGCCCCCGCCAGGATCAGTGTCTGCCAGATCCCGTCCGGCTTTGCATTCTCCACGAGCTCCGGATCGAACAAAGCAAGGTCTTCCAGCCTCCCTGACTCTATCAATTCTGCTGTCCGGCGGTCCAATTCCTCCGCAGCCGGATGATAGCCATAAGGCCCTTCGCTGTCATGCGTATGAGACCAGTCGCAGCTGGCGATCAGGCCGACTTTTCTCCCTGATTCCCCTGCTGCTTTTCTGATTGCCCTGCCAAAAGCGATATGCTGCTCATAAGTTATTTCTCTCGAAGGCGTAATGACCACAACCGGCACCTCGGGCATAAAACGAAGCGGTACTATTGCACCCCAATCAAGGGGAAGGCAGGATAGCGGGCCTGCACTTGTTCCGTAATTGATTCCGGCTGCAGGAAGCCCTTTCGCTTCAGCCTCCGCCAAAATAGAGGAAGCAAGCATCAGATCGGTTTTTCTCTCCATCATAAAGGAGGAACCATTTTCAGCCGCTTCCCCCTCAAGCCTTTCAGAAACAGCCACTGCGAATTGTCCATTGATGCGCGTTCCATGGGGAGTGAGCACAATCAGGCTGTCAGGTCGGGCTTTATCCATCAGGGCCCCAAGCCTCCCCATGCTCTTTCTCGTCTTTTCCATGCGCTCCGGCTTTTCCCCTTGCAGTTCAGGTATGATTTCTCCACCATGCGGAGTGATGCAGGCAAATACAAACGGATTCATCTAGTCTCTTCCCTTCGTGTATAATCTAAATTCATTCAGATATTATCCTTCTGAAGTGAACCTTTTTCAGACAGAACCTTACAGCTTCTTTGCACTCATCCCCTTTTCGCATGTATTCTAATAATAAAACTAACCCAGTTGCAATTTTCTGTCTATTAATTTCCTATTTGCCGCTCTCTCCCCTCCTCTGGATGCAATAAGGTTAGCAGCCTGTCCGGACGGGAATAATACAATAGCCCAGCAGGCTCAAAGAAATAGAGGTGATCCGTAAATGCTATTTTTGGATAAGCAGCATGATCCGTGCCGCAATAAAGAGCTGATAGATAAGTTTAGCCCGGGGCTTGATACAAAAACGCTTGCCGAGGAGACAGACAGGCTGTTTAACGAGAGAAGAACCCCTTCCGGCCCGGGCCACAGCGGAAAAACGCCTGATTACGGCAAAGGGTTTTTCAAGAAATTGATTAAAGCAGCAGAAAACCTGATCCTGACCGCAGACCGGAATAATGAAGAGACCGATAGTACAATAGTTGATGAATCCGGCATTGCCTTCCCTCTCTGGAAAAAAAAGCTTGACCAGGAATATACCAGGCTATTCCATGCCTTAGAAAAAGAGGTTTGTGTTAAAGAATGCGGAGCAGCTGGAGATGGGATAACCGATGATACAGAAGCCTTCAGGCGGGCCATCGGCAGAGGCAAGGCAAAAGTCAGCATTCCGGCCGGCACCTATCTGGTGTCTGGCATTCAGCTCCCTTCATGGACTCTCTTGCAGGGGGAAGGAAAAGGCCTGACAGTCATAAAACTTCTTGACCAGTCTCCTAAGGCGGCAAGGCTGGTGACCAATTCAAATCACTGGAAAGGGAACCATCATATCCTTGTCCGGAACCTGAGCCTGGACTGGAACGTCGAAAGGCTCGGCAATGCAGCTAAAACCAGCACCTGGGGAAACCACTCCAGCTGCCTTACGTATGCAAACGTGATGTATGGATGGGTAAAAAATGTGGAAGCCATCAATCCCGGCCTTCACTGTTTTGATATTTCGTCCACACTCTATAACTACTCAGGAGATGGATACCGCGCACGCGGAGGCAGCCGCTATGTCTGGCTGGACAAGCTGAACGGCTATGGATTTGGAGATGACGGGATCACCACCCATCACAGCGACAATATACTGATCTCCAACTGCCATATGTGCGATCCAAGCGGCCGTACCCACAAAAAAGGCTTCTCCAATTCAAACGGCATTGAAGTGGATGATGGCTCAAGAAATGTCTGGCTCGTCAATAACTCATCCGCACGCTGCTTCGGCGGGGTTGAAATCAAGGCACATCATAATTCTTCAGCAGCCTCTGATGTCCAGATCATCGGCCACCTTTCCGTTAATGATAACCGCTCCTTTAACTTCCGCCACATCGGCCATCATAAAGCCGGCGATCCTGAATCGCAGACCGCCCGCAATATCAGGGCAACAAAGATAGTGAGCATCCACCCGGTGCATACAGACCTTTATGCGGGCTCTGCACCCAGGGGATTGGTCGTATCAGCTTATAAAAATGTTGTGATCAACCAATTCACACTGATAGGCGACCCTGAATATGACTATGCCGGCAATCCCATCATTGCCATCCAATACCGAGCGAGGAATGTCGTTCTGAACCGCCTGGCCATTCAGGGCTTTAAACAAGCAGGAGTGGATATTAAAGTGTTCGGCGGAGCTCAGCGGGCTGATCATGTAGAGATCAGCAAAGCCTCCATCCAAGGGTCTGCAAAGCAGGGAATCCAGATTGGCGAAGGCATCCGGCATGTCAGCGTTTCGGAGGTACGGGCAGAAGGAGAGAACGGCAGGTTCGGTCTGGCTGATAACAGTGAACATGCCAGTATTGAAGATGTGCACGCAGAAGGCTACAAAACCCCTGTATCTGTTGGAGGCAAAAAGCACGGGATGGCATAAAGCAGCAAATAAATCTTTCAGGGTTATTATTTTCAGGAACCGCATAAAGCTGAATCCAAAGCCCCTCTCCATCCGTAGAGTAGACAGCGAACAAAAAAGGAGTGGTTTTTATGTGGTTCCTCGCAGGTATACAGGTATTTGTTATTGTGCTTTTTTCTATTCTCGGATGGGCCATCCGCTATAAAAAGAACTACTGGCTCATTTCTGGTTTTGCCGGACGTCCCGCAGCAGAGCAGGAGGAACTCATTCAGAATAAAATGCCCCAGAAAACGGGCGGCCTCCTGCTGGCGACGGCAATCGGGATGCTCATCCTTCTTCCACTTGCCTTTACGGGCTTCACATATGCAATGGAAGTCCAAATTGGCTTTATGCTTCTTTTCCTCCTCGGCGGCAGCATCTATTTGTCCAAGTTCGAAATTCCCCGCAAAAGAAAAAGAATGTATTGGTTCACCAGCATCCTCTCCTTCGTCGTGATTGGATTCATCAGCGCCCTTACCTATCTCGGCTATCAAAAGCCGGATCTCGCAATCACAGAAGATACGTTTGAAATAACAGGCATGTATGGGGATGAATGGCCAATTGAGAGTATTACGAAACTAGAACTGCTTGAGGAAATGCCGGAGGTTACCTGGAAGGAAAACGGCTTTGGCCTGTCAACCCTTGCAAAAGGCCGGTTTACGGTAGAAGGTTATGGAAGCAGCCTTCTCTTTATCCACAAAGAAGCCCCCTATATTTATATTGAAATGGGAAGAAAGCATATCTTCATCAATGGGGAGAACGAAGAACAGACTTTAAAATGGCATGAACGGCTGGCAAACAGTGTCGAGTAAATGCTGCCGGCTTTTTCTCAGAACAATGGCCGCAGGTTCCGGATTCTTCTCCGAACCTGCGGCCATTGCCTTTTCCTTTCCTTATCCAAACTCCTGGACAAGGAACAGCATAGCAAGGAGCCCGAGCACAAAAGCATAAGTTGGAATTTTCTCTTCCTTCCTTTCATTGCTGTCAGGGATCAGCTCTTTAAAGATCACAAAAAGCATAGCTCCGGCCGCAAAGCTCAGGCCATATGGAACAAGGCCATCCACCTTTGATGCCAGAAAGTAGCCGATCGTCCCTGTAACGATTTCGACCGCTCCCGTAAGAGCGGCAATCAGGAGGGATTTAATTCTTGAGATATTTTCTGAGAGTAAATAAATGGCGACCAGGAACCCCTCGGGGGCATTCTGCAGACCGATAGCCAAAGCAATGATCGTTCCGAGATTATCTTCGCCCGATCCGTAGCTCACCCCCACCGAAAGGCCTTCCGGCAAATTATGAAGCATGATTGCAATGACGATGAAAAGCGTTTTTCTGTCGATGCCTGGATTAAAGCGTATGTCGCCGGCATCCAGCTCCGAAACCTTTGAATTCACATAGTTCAGTATAATTGTACCGGCAAGCATCCCTATTGAGAGCACCAGTAAATTAGAGGCCTTAAGTGCCTCAGGGATAAGGCTGAAAGCTGTCGCTGCCATCATGACCCCTGAAGCAAATCCCAGCAGGATGCACTTCATTTTCCCGTTAATTTTATCCAAAAACAGGATTGGAACAGCGCCCAATCCTGTTGCCATTGCAGATAGTATAATGCCAATGAAAGAATTGTCCATTTCAGCCCTTGCCTTTCCTCACCAATGTCCGCTGTCCTTTACTTCCCCCGGGTCGATTACTTCTCACCAGCACCGGAAATGATGGCTGCAGCAATCGATAATCCTTCTGAAATTCCCTTTACATAAGCTTCCTTCTCTTTGCTCCCCTTTTCGATAGCCAGCTTGATCTGTTTATCTTCATAGAGCTTTTTCTCATCTTCCAGAAGTTTGATGATCTGGTCGGTCCCTTTACCGTCCATGCTGCTCAGCTCCATTTCATGTTGGATGTTGGCCATATATTTCCCTGGATTACTGCTATTTTATTGAATCAGTATGAAGCAATTTTTTCAGGATTTTACCAATCATTACCCGCTTGCCACCCTTTTAAGCATGATTATTTTTGGTATTAATTCCCTTTCCTGCAGGAAAATATTTGGGTTTATGCCCGGGCTGGCCAGGCTAAGTAATGGATATACCAACACCACAGAAGGAGGATGAACAATGGAACATGTTAAGGCACTTCTCATTAAATTTGTGATGATTGCTGTTGTATTGGGCATTATCTTAACCGGCTTTTTTGATGTAAGTCTGACCGATTCCCTGCTCATTAGTGTGGTTCTGACCATTCTGGCTTATATTGCCGGCGACCTGTTAATCTTCCGTACAACAGGAGACCGTTCAGACCAGGGAAAAAGAAATTTGATTGCGACTATTTCAGATGCGGTGCTCGCATTCCTGGTTATCTGGTTCATGGGCAATAACCTTGTTGCCAATGACAGTGACATCATCATCGCTTCTATCATCAGCGCCATCGTCATTGCAGCAGGAGAATGGTTCTTCCATAAATACCTGGACAGCCATGTTTTCGGTGAAAAGCATAGAACAGATGCATATTAATTAAAATAAAGAGTCCCGGGGCCATTTCCCGGGACTTTCTTATGCTGGCCGAGCCTACTTGAATTTAATAGCAGCCGGAGATTTGTCAAGATGATGGAAATACGGCCCGCACAAACCTGTCTCATGTGTTCTGACATAGGTCCAGCGAAACTGCCTGTCTGTTATATACACATCTTCCTCTCCCAGCAGATCGCAGGTTTGAAGGGCAAAGGCATCATCGAGAATCAGAGCCTTGTCGCAATGTTGGTAAAAAAGATAGCAGCCTGCTTTTTCTGCCCAGCTGAATGCCGCATCCGCACTGTCCCCTTCGAGACACTCCGCTTTCTTCCAGCTGAAGAGATGCCAGAGATATCCGCACGCTCCGTCCGAATCGTGCAGATAGACGCCAGCCTTCTCATTCTATCTATCAACAACGGAAGTTCTTTTAAATCATCAATCTTCCACTTCACAGCCGTATTATTCCAGTTTGGATCCCTCTTCCATACAGCTTCCATTCCGCACCTCTTTGAGCCTTCTATATCGTTAACCGGATGGTCTCCGACAAACACACTCTCATATGGAGAAACGCAGAGCCTGTCCATAGCTCTGTGAAAGATTTGCGGATCCGGCTTGCTGATGCCCTCCTGCTCCGAAATCAGGATCACTCCGAAATATTCCTCAACCTGAAGAGCCTGGATACTCGCCATTTGAAAACCCCATCTGCCATTCGAGATAATCCCCATCTTTATCTGCCTGTCTCTCAAATCAGACAATGTTTCAATTAGATGGGGAAACGGAACACAGCTTTGGTGGAAATGATTAAGATAATCCATTAAAAGATCTTCAGCCGCAATCCCTTGGAAAGTGAATTCCGCTTCCATCTGCTGATAGACTTTATCTTTCCAGACATATCCCCGGGCATCCAGTTCTTTGAATCTATTCGTGAACACAGCTTGAGGGATGTGGCTGAGTTTATCGTAATATCTCTGATACTGCTGAATTGAGAATTCTTTTATAGAAGCATCACGGTCCAGCAGGGTCCCATCCAGATCAAAGAAAACAGCTTTCATTACAGCTCCTCCCGATTACTTCGTCCCCCCCATTTTACATCCTTTTCTCTAAAGTGGATATATTTACCTTAATTAATTGGAAAAAGCTGCCTGGCAGCAGCTTTTGCACAACTACAATATTTCCGCCCATCCTTTATTTAGTATATACACACCAAAGCAGGCATAAATCAACATGGCAATAAAAAGAAGCCAATAACCCTTTGTATTTGTTCTGATTGGGGTCCGGTAGGCTCTTGGGATAAAAAACTCGCCCACAAACCCCATCAGGCGGAGGAAAAGCCAATAAAGGGAATAAGAGTCCCAATAATCCCAGCCATTGTGAAACCTTATAAAGCCCGCATAATCCTTTAAAAGGACTTCAATGGAAAACACGGCTGTGATACTGATAAAAAAGAAAGGAAAAGTGTTTTTTTCAGGTCTGTACCTAATCAATAATATTGCCAGGAAACTGAAGCTGACGGCTGCTGCCGGCAGAACCTCTTTCATTGGCAGAGCATAGCGGTAAAAGCCCATCCTGAAAAACATTACGCAGAATAGTGCGGCAGTGATGCTGCTCAATATGAACATAATCCCATAGCGGAGAGTGTTATACCTTATCAAATATAGACTGCCTGCACCGGTAGCAATCAGAACGGTCCATAAAATGGCGTAATGGGCAGCTGTGTGGCTCATATTTAATGCTCCTGCCGTCATGTGTCTTAATAGCCGTTAGTGTCCCGCACTATCGGAATATCATACATGCATCTTCCCCATTTCCTCTAGAAGCAACAGCCCATAGCTTATTGGAATTCAGGAAAAAAGTCCGCTGGGCAGTAAGGGCTTTCTTTATGATTAAATAGGCTCTGGTGCAAGAATGGTGTCCAGAGCCAATAAACCAAATTTTATATTTTTTCTGAAAAATCTGTTGTTTTTATGCATAAAAGTGTTAAAATGTTTCATATTCCAAAAGCAATCAACAGGAGGAGAACAATAATGGCTACTTTTTTTGGAGCACTAGTCCTGCTTGTACTCGGCTACGTTTTTTATTCTAAATTTGTGGAACGCGTATTCATCATTAATGACAGCACTCCGACACCTGCATATACGAAAAGGGACAATCTCGATTATGTACCGATGAGCTGGTGGAAGGGAAACCTGATTCAGCTCTTAAATATAGCTGGCCTCGGGCCGATCTACGGAGCGGTGGCCGGAGCCTTATACGGTCCTGCAGCCTTTATTTGGATAGTGGCAGGAACAATTTTTGCAGGAGGCGTCCATGACTATTTTTCAGGCATGATGTCCCTCCGCCATCAGGGAGAACAATACCCTTCCCTTGTCGGCCGTTATCTCGGACAAACCGTTAAAACCATTATCAGCGTCGTTTCGCTTGTATTGATGGTGCTGGTGGCAGCCGCGTTCACCGCCGGCCCCGCCCAGCTGATCGCCCAGCTGACACCTCTCAGTTTTACGGTCTCGCTGCTGATTATTTTTGCCTATTTCCTGCTGGCAACCATCCTGCCGATCAACCGCGTTATCGGGAAGATTTACCCTCTGCTCGGCGGCATCCTGCTTTTCATGGCATTGGCAATCGGCATTTCATTACTTTTTTCCGGTAAAAGCATCCCCAACCTGACATTGGAGAACCTTCATCCAGGGGAGCTGCCGATCTGGCCGCTATTGATGGTCACCATTTCATGCGGAGCCATTTCAGGATTCCACTGTACGCAAAGCCCGATTGTCGCCTGTACGATGAAAAAAGAATCAGACGGCCGCAAAATCTTTTATGGCGCCATGGTTACTGAAGGCGTCATCGCCCTTATCTGGGCAGCAGCCGGCATGACCTTTTTCAATGGAACAGCCGGCCTGGGAGAGGCACTCGCAGCAGGAGGCCCATCCGGAGTCGTGAATGAAATCTCCACCTCCCTTCTTGGGACACTTGGCGGAATCCTGGCCATTCTTGGCGTTATCATTCTGCCTATCACCACGGGAGATACGGCACTTCGCTCTTCCCGTATGATCCTGACTGAAATCTTTGCCAAATTCTTTAATATGGAAAGCAAAATCAAGATTCTTCTGGTAACCGTGCTGGTTGCAGTGCCGGCTCTGTTCCTGGCAACCATTGACTACACTTTCCTCTGGAGATATGTGGGCTGGACCAATCAGGTGGTTGCTACCGTCATGCTGTGGACAGGCACTGTATACCTTCTGAAGAACAGCCGCTTTCACTGGATCTGCGGGGTGCCGGCCCTGTTTATGACAGGCGTCGTCTGCACGTATATTTTTTACGCACCGGAAGGATTGGGGATGGATTACCGGCTGTCCATGATCATTGGCTTCTCGCTGGCGGCCGCCGTGCTCGCCTGGTATATCAGCCAGATATTCAAATACCGCCAGCTGCGGGTGAACAGCAAGGATTTCCGCGCGGCATAAACTACAAAAAGGGCCTCGGCCCTTTTTTGTTTACTTCAATAATTCTTCGATCATATCGTCATGAGAGAATACCAGATGCGGAGGAATATCCTGCCTGATGGACTCAAGGCCAAAATGATAGCTGTTATGTTCGTCCTCGAAAATGACAGGCCGGATACTCTCCTGATTTCCTGGCAGACGCTCTGCCAGCCTGGCGGCAAATGCAAACTGCGAAAGCATATCTTTTGTTCCTAAATGGAAGATTCCCTTCAGCCTGTTCTCCATCATATAACTCACCGCCCTCGCCAGCTGCACATCCGTTAAATGATTGCATGCCAGATTAGTGTAAGCCTCCATCCCTTCCTTCTTCTGAAGCGCATCTTTAAGATGGCTTAACCTTTGAGATTTCTTCCCCCATATTGCAGGAATCCGGATGATCGCTGCCCTCTCCCCCAGAACCCCCTGCAGCATGCTTTCACATCGGATCTTAAAACGGCCATAATCGGTCTGTGATTGAGGCATATCATTCTCGTTATGGTGCTTTGAAAAATCCCCATCAAAAACATTGGCTGTTGAAAAATAATAAAGCATGGAGTTTCCATCCTTCATTGCTTCCGCAAGCTCCTGATGGAACTTAAGCTGAGCGGAAAAGTCCCCCCTTAAGCAGGAAACCGTGATATCCGGCCTGATGGATGAAATCAGGCTCCCTGCAGCACCAGGGTCACCGACATCAAGCTGAATGTCCCTCTCGGACACAGTTCTATTCACCGCAGAATGATAAGTAGCATAAATCTTAAAATCCTCCCTTACCTGTTCTGCCAAAGCTTTTCCTATAAGCCCGCTGGCTCCTAAAATGAGCAGTTTTTTCATAGTCGGCCTCCAATCATTTTCCTGGACATATGCTTAACGTTTTCAAGGTGAAAGGAGATATGGGATACACCATGTAATTTTTTCCAAATTTAAACTATAATATTTATATCCTAATTTAACAGAAAGGCAGGCACCGTGATGAAACAGCCCCTCCTTACGCTGGTTACTCTCATACTCATTTCTGCAGTTCTTGCCGGATGTGAAAAAGAGGCCGATGAAGCAACTAAGCCGGTCGTCTCATCCTTCAAAAATGATGGCGGAAACCAGAATTTCAACATTGTCCATGCACAGTACCTCTATGAAGATTATCTGGATAATCTTGAACAGACACCACGCCAGGAACGGCAGGCACTTTATGAAGAAAAAATTCTTAAGCCTATTGAAAAGGAATGTTTTACAGACCTTGATTACCCTCATATGGCAGAGGAAATCCAGGATTATCAGGTGAACAAATTTCCAGGTACCCTTAATAAAGTAATTGAATCAATGGACAAAGAGCATTTGGACTCCATTATTAAAGAAGCGCTCGAAAAATCTTCTGAAATTCTCCCATCCACTAAAGACATCAATGTGTGCATTTTTCCGACAGACAACACAATGGTTAAAACCATGGTGGCCACCGGTGCCGGCAGGATTATTTTTTATTATAGTGATTATAATTCTTCTGATCGCATGATCAAAAGTTCAATATCCCATGAATACCATCACAGCACATGGACAGAGCAGCATTTTGAGAGTTCTCATCAGAATACAGTTTTGGACAACCTTGTTTTTGAGGGAAAAGCCGTCATGTTTGAAGAAACAGTATATCCGGGAATGACCAGCCTCCCCCTCGATACAAAGGCAGCTCCAGTTTTCTGGAATAAGGTGAGAGACGACCTCCATAAGGCTGACTTTAGCCGATCACTTGAAGTGCTTAATGGCGGTGGCCCCCTTCCCCTCCATTACGGCTACAGCGAAGGATACAAAATCGTGAAAGCCTACATTGAAGAAACAGGCAGCACCGTCGAAGAGTGGACAGCCGCTTCGCCTGATGAAATATTGAAAAAAGGCAGATACATAGAAAGATATTATCCAAAGGAGGAAGCTGAATCATGAAAGATTACAAAGCAGTGGAATTTAATGAAGCAGCAGTCATCATCAAGGAGATAGGCCTGCTGCCGCTGGCTCCCCTCATTCCGGGATACCCGGCGCTCAATACCATTACGGATCCTGTAAGCTGGCATGCAGGGGGAGATTCAGACCCTTGGACATGGCGGACCCGGTTTGCGGGGGAAGGGATTGCCGCTTACGGAAAGTTCATCAGTAAAAAGGCAGTTTTCATTTCAAAAGACTGGGTACCTCTTTTTCTCGCTGTTCTGGGAAAAAACGATGGGCCTGAAGAAAGATACCATAAGGGGGAGCTTTCAAAAGAAGCGCTGACTCTGTACAGCCTTATCCGCTCACAGGAAGGAATTGATACACGCCTTTTGCGGAAAGAGGCGAACATGCTTGGCAAAGAGCACAAAAAGGCTTTCGACCAAGGATTGCAGGAACTGCAGGGAAGCATGGATATTGTCATTTCCGGAATAAAGGAAAAACAAAATGAAGCAGGGGAAACGAACGGATGGAACAGCACCTCCTAAAAAGCTGGCTGGAGAAAAACGGGATTGATCGCCTCTCTATCAGCAGAGAGGAAGCCAGAGAAAAACTATTGCAGCATTTCTCCGGTTTCTGCCCGGACGAAGCGATGAAGAAGATTTCAAAAATATTATCCTAAAATGGTGAAAAGCCGAAAACTAATCATTCATAGTTTCCGGCTTTTTATTAATCTGTTCGTCTAAAGCTCGGGGTTAGCCTTAAGACGTGTTTGCAGCGGCTGAATGTGAGTGGTTTAGAATCAGAGCGGTGCTTGAATTTACCGATTGAAGGATTCATTCACTTAAAGCCAGTGTTTTTTTGATTATTTCCTGACTTTTTCTACCGAATCGGCAAAATCACACGCAAGCAGCCCTTCTTTTCTCTCTCACCAGCCCCTGCTGGCACCTCCGCCGCCGGATGAGCCTCCCCCGCCGCCACGTGGTCCGCCTCCGCCGCCTCTTCCTCCGCCCCGCGAAATGACAGAAAGAAGAATATAGGTCAGTGTACCGCCAAAGAACATGAAATCCAGCACAATGACCCCGACGATAATAATAAATAATAGCCAGGAAGGAATGCCTGTGCCCTGCTCTCCTGCAGGCTGTGCTGTACCCTGGCCCTGGCCATACTCCGCTGCGGCTTCGCCGGCAAGTGTTTTATAGGTGTCAAGGACAGCCTGCCCCGGCTGTCCGGCCTGGAGCAGCGGAATCGTCATTTCATCCAGTATCCTTCCGGCTTTGCCGTCAGGTATCCGGCCCTCCAGCCCATAGCCGACTTCAATCCGGGCTTTTTTGTCCTTCATGGCAAGAACAAGCAGGACGCCATTGTTTTCTTCGGCACTGCCGATTGCATATTGCCGGAATGCCTGGTTCGCGTATTCCTCAATTGGCCTTCCCCCGGTTGTTTCCACTGTCAGGACTGCTACCTGGGCAGTGGTCCGGTCTTCAAGAGAGCGCCCGAGGGCCCGTATTTCATTTTCCTGCTCCAGGCTTAGGACATCTGCAAAATCCTGGACATATATATCCCCGGACGGGGCGGGAATTCCGTTTTCTTCAGCGTGTGCTGCGCCTGCAGAGATGAACAGCAGGAGAAGGGCCAGAACAAAAGGGAATGCCCGATGCCGAATCATTACTCATTGCCCCCAAAATCAACTTCAGGCGCTTCTTCGGCAGCTGGATCGGCCCGGAAGTATTCTTTCTCATCAAAGCCGGTCACATTGGCAACAATCGCACCGGGGAACCTTTTAATTCTTTTGTTGTAGCTTCCTACCTGCTCATTATAATCCTTGCGTGCCACCGATATCCGGTTCTCTGTTCCGGCAAGTTCATCCATCAGCTGCGTAAATTGCTTGTCCGCCTTCAGATTCGGGTAGTTCTCGACCACAACGAGCAGCCTGCTCAATGCATTTGAAAGCTCGGTATTGGCCGTCGCTTCTTCTTCCGGCGTCCTTGCGCCTGCCAGCCTCGCCCTGGCATCAGAGATGGATTGGATGACTTCCTTCTCATGTGCTGCATATCCTTTGACTGTATTAACGAGGTTTGGGATCAGATCCAGCCTTCGCTGAAGCTGGTTTTCGATCTGCGCATACGCTTTGTCCACATCTTCCTCAGCATTTACAAATCCATTATAGCTGGATCCCAGCATCATAAAAATGATGACTAAGGCTACAACGGCAATCGCTATCCCTGCAAAACCCTTTTTCAAGTTGTCCACTTCCAATTCATAGATGATTTATCTGCTTGAACATTATTTTTCCTTCTTTTCCGGAAAGCTAAACTTTCAAGAAGGGAATGAAAGATGGCATTTTCAGGATATAACTTTCCAGCTTATATCGAGTAGGAGGCACGTCACCGTGCCGACCTCTCACAGCACCGTACGTACCGTTCGGTATACGGCGCCTCGAAAGTTTTATGAAATGATTACTTGTAACGATTTTAAACCTAGCTGTCGCCAATACTTATTGCTCAAGGCGGCATTAATTACAGGGTTTCGGGAGTTGCGCCAATAACCCTTTCGGGTGTTGGCGCTTTTCCGTGCATTTTCTCTTGAGATACCTAATTTCCTAAGGTTTTTGTACTTGGTCTTTATCTTTTTCCATTGTTTCCACAGGCACGCTCTCAGTCTACGACGGATATGTTTATCGATATCCTCTGCGTATGATTTTATATCCCCAACTTTAAAATAGTTCCCCCACCCCTGGATGAGTTGATTAATTTTAAGGATTCTGTAAGTCATACTTACTCCCCAGTTACGGTTTGTCAGCTTCAGTAGTTTGGTTTCAAGCCTTTGTTTTGATTTCTTTGGCACGTACACCCTGGTTTTCGTTCTATAGAAACTCACTCCTAAGAATGTCCGTGCACTCGGCTTTCCCACCGCACTTTTCTCCTCGTTGACCTTTAGCTTTAATTTTCTCTCTAGAAATTCTGTAACTCCTTGTTTAACTCTCTCTCCAGCTTTAATGCTCTTAACATAGATATTGCAGTCATCTGCGTAGCGTACAAATTTATGTCCTCTTTTCTCCAGCTCCTTATCTAATTCATTAAGGATAATATTGCTGAGAAGAGGGCTTAAGGGACCTCCTTGCGGAGTCCCCTCTCTGTTGGTAATAACCACACCGTTCACCATAACCCCGGCTTGAAGAAATCTTCGGATAAGCTTAAGTGTCGGTTTATCAGAGATGGTCTTGGCTATCAGAGACATGAGCTTATCATGCTGGACTCGGTCAAAGAATTTCTCTAGATCCATATCTACAACGAAGTTGTAGCCTTCTTCGATGTATTGTCTTGCCTGTTCGATGGCTTGATGTGCACTCTTATTCGGTCGAAAACCATAACTAAAGTGGCTGAACTGCCTTTCAAATATAGGTGTTAACCTTTGAACCACGGCTTGCTGAATCACTCGGTCCGTCACAGTAGGAATCCCAAGTTGTCGTTTTCCACCATTAGCTTTTGGTATCTCAACCCTTCTAACTGGCTGAGGTTTGTATTTTCCTTCTCGTATCAGTTGAATAATCTCTTGTCCATTTTCCCTCAAATATAGGCGAGTAGCTTCTATATCTTTCTCATCGACACCTGCTGCTCCTTTGTTTCGTTTAACCTTTTTAAAAGCAAGGTCAAGGTTTTCAGTATCAACGATACGGTCAATTAATGTTTGGTTACATTCCATATTGTTTCCATGCTCTTGAGATTGCACAAAAGTAACTCCACGCTAGTTTAAGGTTTCCAGCTTTCCGAGCTTTCTGCCTTAAACCAGATTTGTTGGCTGTGTCATCGTTCTTTTGTAAAGTTGCTCTAACATGGTAGCTCCTTTCGTTCCGCCCTTCTCAACAAATCGTTGATACTATGGCTTCTGCTGACTTCTCTTAGTTCAGCTGCTTATCACTAAGCAGGTTCTCCTTCCGGAGGTTTCTAAGAGACCTCCCGGGGTAAGTTCATCCACTTTCTCCTCATATATCTGCCACATTTATGTCTGTTCCATCCGGGGATATTTTGGACTTTGTTTTGTTTTGCAAACTCGTCCTGAAACAGTCCACCTCAAATGTGATTCGTGTACCTCAGACCGAGGATTTGCCTAGGGCTTCCTTCAGATTCCACGTCGCCATGGACACCCTTGCCTTCAGCTAATGGTTCGCATATCCCAACGCCCATAGCGGACTTGCACCGCCTAGTTGATGAACATGCCCGGCACACAAAAAGAAGCAGCCCCCTTCAGGACTGCTTCTTCATATCTCTTTTGATGAAAATGGCAGCAATAATTTAATGCCGCGCCTGTTAAAAGGTAAAAACTTCATATCGGTGATAAGATGGCTCGCATAGGCAGCCATGCAGGTCTTAAAGACTCCTTCTATCCCAAGGGAGCTATCGAGCTGATAGGCAATCACCCCAAAGAAAATCAGGCCAGCCGCTGAATGCGTGTAGGTCCTATGGGAGACAAATGATGCTGCAATGATGTATATGCCCAAAAGCAAAAGCCAGCTTTCCTGAAGAGACAAGCCGCCGGCCGCTATCCCGATTCCTGTAACCGTCAGCATCCTCCTCTTCGTGATGAAGGATGCCAGGATTACAATGGCTGCACCAGCCCCCATTCCGAGCCAGCGCTCCTGATCTCCTCCTTCAAGAAAGCTGTACAAACACATCAAAAGCCCTATCGTCTGGGCAATCGAGCGGATTGCTTTATGTGATATCGTAATTTTATTGCTGAGCTTGCCGTCGATATCGGCATCCGGCAAGAGGGCTGAAGCTGTGCCGATCCCCACTAGTACAAGAGTTTCCGCAGGGCTTGATTGCACGGCATTTGCTGCCATAAATCCAATGACTGCCCCGACTGTCATATGCGCTGTTCCGTTCATGCTGTCATCCTGTCTTTTTTTATAAGTTACTTATTATACTAGCATAATAGAACATATGATTGCATAGGGAATTAGTCTTTTCCAGGAAAAATATAACTTCATTTTTGATAAATAAATTTACAGCTTTCATTCTTTTAACGTATATTTAGAATAGTATAATTATGGCCGGGCCAGACTTCGCAGCTTCTATTTCCCACCTCCCTCGGCTGAATATTTCAAAGGAGGAGGACATGACAATGCTAAAAGATACCCGAACCGGGCTAGTGGTTTCAAGGAAATTCGATGCGCCGCGCGAGCTTGTATTCAAAGCATGGACAGAAGCAGAGCACCTCAAGAACTGGTGGGGCCCAAAAGGTTATGCCATGAAGGTCACCATGCTGGAACTCCATCCAAAAGGAATGTTCCACTATAGCCAAAAGTCTCCCGAAGGATATGAAATATGGGGCCGGTTCATCTTTGATGAAATTTCTCCTCCGGATAAGCTCGTATTTATAAATTCATTTTCAGATGAAGAAGGGAGTGCTGTCCGCGCTCCTTTTAATTCCGGATGGCCTCTTGAAGTGGTCAATCATGTAGGCTTCCTCAGTTCGGAGGATCAAACCGAGATAGAGCTGTTCGCGTCCCCTCTAAATCCTGAAGAACATGAGCAGCGCAGCTTTGAAGCTGCACTTGATGGTTTGCACCAGGAATACTCCAGCACCTTCAGCCAGCTGGATGAATACTTAAGGATGATTAAATAATCTGTCATTCTCCCCATTACTTAATGGGGAGTTTTTTTGTTCCTGCAAACAATATTGCCGGGTTTCAGAAGTTTCTATTAAAGAAACTTAAGCCCGGTGTTTAACCGCCTGCAATTAGTGAAAAATAATACAAGACAAATGCAGGTATACAAAGGAGCAGATGCTGATGGCCATGAACGGGCAGATTCCTCATGATAAAAGTCTTGATAACAGCCTTACTTTAATGAAGGAAGGCTACGAATTTATTCCTAACAGAAAAGAACGGTACGGAACAGAGCTTTTTGAAGCCCGGCTGCTCGGGCAAAAGGTGATTTGCATGAGCGGACAAGAAGCGGCTCGGCTATTCTATGATACAGACCGTTTCAAAAGAAACGGGGCCGCTCCCAAACGGATACAAAAAACATTGTTTGGTGAAAATGCCATCCAGACGATGGACGGTGACGCCCATATCCACCGTAAACTGTTGTTCATGTCCCTGATGACGCCTCCCCACCAAAAAAGGCTTGCCGGGATGGTCATGAATGAATGGAAGGCAGCGGCAGCCAAATGGCAGGAAGACGGCCGTGAAGTTGTGCTGATGGAAGAAGCAAAGGTTATTCTCTGCCGCACAGCCTGTGCATGGGCGGGTGTCCCGCTGAAGCAGGAGGATGAAAAAGAGAGAGCTGAAGAGTTTGCCGATATGGTAGACGCCTTCGGGGCGGTTGGTCCCCGCCATTGGAAAGGCAGGCATGCGAGGGGCAGCTCAGAAGACTGGATACGGGGTCTTATCGAGGATGTCAGAGATGGAAAGCTGGCTGCAGAAGAAGGTACTGCCCTGTATGAAATGGCCTTCCACAAAAATCTGGATGGGACTCATCTTGATTCACAAATGGCCGCTGTCGAGCTCATCAATGTTCTCCGCCCGATTGTTGCCATTTCGACTTTCATTGCCTTTTCTGCCCTTGCCCTTAACGGTCATCCCCGCTATAAGGAGATGCTGCAGACCCGCAGCGGCAGCGAGCTTGAAATGTTTGTCCAGGAAGTGCGGCGCTTTTATCCTTTCGGTCCGTTCCTTGGAGCGATTGTACGCAAAGACTTCATCTGGAATGAGGCGGAATTCAAAGAGGGGATGCTTGTCCTTCTCGACATTTACGGAACCAACCATGACCCGCTGCTTTGGGAGGAACCGTACGAATTCCGGCCGGAGCGTTTCGAAAATTGGGACGGCAGCCTTTTTGACCTGATCCCTCAAGGCGGCGGCGATGCCTCGAAAGGCCACCGCTGTCCCGGAGAAGGCATAACGATTGAGGTTATGAAAGCAAGCCTTGACTTCCTCGTGAACGAGATCGACTATTCTGTTCCGGAGAATCAGGACTTGAGCTTCAGCCTTTCCAGGATGCCGACATTTCCAGAGAGCGGCTTTATTATGAGCAATATTAAAAAGAAATGACCGTTAAAGAGGACTCCGCCGTTTATAGGGCGGGTGTCCTTTCCTTTTTGCCGAAAAAAAACAGGCACTCAATTGAGTGCCCGTTCTTTGCGTATTAGCCTTTAACTACGTTAGAAGCTTGAGGTCCGCGCTGACCTTCTTCGATGTCGAAAGAAACTTCTTGACCTTCGTCAAGAGTTTTGAAACCTTCGCCTTGGATAGCTGAGAAGTGAACGAATACATCTTGACCTTCTGAAGTTTCGATGAATCCGAATCCTTTTTCTGCATTAAACCATTTAACTTTACCTGTAGCCATGTTTGTTGCCTCCTTGCGTGTAAACACACATTGTATTACTATTCTTGCTCAAAGTTATCAAGGCGAAAAGTATCAAAACTGTTCTTTCCTTATATACCGAACAAAAATAATTTCACTTTATGATAACAGATTAACAAAGGATAAGCAAATTTATTCGTTAAAAAAATGGAAACGGTAACAATCCGATAAATCTCGACAATTTTCTTATGTGCCAGGCACCATAGTTGGACAAATGTCCATCTGCCGTGCCTGGCACCCTTCTGTTCTATTTGGGAAAATCATGTAATATTTGTTTTTTTTATGTTCTGAATTTTTAAATTGCTATATAATTAGAAAATAGGTTTGTGGCAGTTAAGCTGTTTGACTTTTTAAGACCGATTTTTTTATAACAATCGCGGGGAAGGGGTCCAAATACCAATTATGCTAAAGGCGCGATTATTTATCTTTTTTATTTTCTTCACCTCACTTGCTGTTGCTTCCCAATCGGAATGGACGGTTCCGGAGATGAATGTATATCTCCTGGCCCTTGCTTTTTATTGGATCTTTTCTGCTTCTTATTTCCATCTTAGGATACACAGCAAGCTGGGCAGCTCGACCATTGACTATGGCATTACCTACAGCCTTTCATTCGGACTTTTCGCCGGGCCAGCAGGGCTGCTGATATTCGAGACGCTCTATCGCTTTACGGTTTATTTTACAAAAGTGAAGACCAAAACAGCAGATCCTGATGAATTCGTCCATACCTTTTACAATATCGGTGCCTTTACGCTGAATAACAGCATTGCCTATTTCATCTTTCAATCTCTGTATCCCAGGATGGAAGGCATCCCATTCGGCTTCTGGCTGCTGATGCTGCTGCTTATTACCGTGACAGCCATGCTGTCTGACCTTTATTTGATCATTTTCTTCTCGTTCCTTGGAGAAATCAATACGCGCAGGGAGGCAATCGATTTTATTAAAAGCAGGAGTGTCCTTGATATGGGAAAGATCGCTTTTACAAACGGATTCCTCCTTCTTTTCCTCCAGCAAGGGAAATGGGATATGCTCCTTGGCCTGTTCCTGCTGAATTATCTTGTGAGCCGGTCTTTCCTTTCCAAGTCACAGAGTGCACAGCATAAATATGAGCGCGATAAATTTGAGCAGATGGCATATACCGACTTTCTCACAGGTGTCCATAACCGCGCCTTCATGGATCAGAAAATGAAGGAATTGGACAAGGCCCAGGAAACGGTTGGGATCATAGTGGCCGATATAGACAAATTTAAACTGATCAATGACTCTTATAACCACGCAGTAGGCGACTGCGTTATCAGGCATTTTGCGGATTGCCTGAAAAGGGTGCTCACAGAGGAAGATGTCCTTATCCGGAGCGGCGGAGAGGAATTCACTCTTTTCCTCCGCGGCAGGAACTTTAATCAATGCAGCAAGCTGATTGAAGATATTAACCGGGGGCTTTTGGAAAAGCCGGCTGAAGCCGATTTCCACGGAAAAAGGATTCAGATAGGCTATACAGCCTCTTTCGGTCTTTATTATGGGAAGGTGAACACAGAAACTCCAATGGAAAAAGCCTATATCCTGGCAGACCAGCTGCTTTTTCAGGCAAAAGATCTTGGCAGGAACCGTGTTTCGGCCAAGAACGGTTTAGTCAGCCTGGAAGCTATAGGGTCTTAGCATTACAAAGAAAGCAGCGGAATCATGTTCCGCTGCTTTCCTTTTATACCAGCTCCCGCTCCCAAAAGCGGTGCTGGGCAATTGCCTGGATAAACTCCTCTGCGAAGCTTTCCGCTCCATCTCCAAGTACAATTCCTGCAGCATTGTTTTTACCGCTGTTTTCAAGCCAGTTCCTGCCTTCATGAGTCACTCCGATCGGCTTATAGTGAGCGAAGGCCTCATGGATGAAATAGGCTGCATCCTGCTGAAATTTCTTTGTCCCGCCACTGCCTCCTGTGGCATATATGGCATCCACCAAGACAGATTCAGTGGTAAGGAATGTATCTTGGACTTCAAGCTCGCTTCCATCAGAGCCTTTAATCTTCCCGAGCCTGCTGCTGATTATGACGGGCATAATGCCTTCTGCCTTCAAGGCTTCCAGTACCTTCATGATTTCTCCATTAAATCCATCAGCGGCAATGACTCCCACCTTGCGTGTTGCAGGGAGCTTCTTCGTTTTTTCCTGGCTGAGTGCAGGCGAGGATTTTGTTACAGCAGAACCGCCCTCTTCAGGAGGGACTGCCCCGATATTTTTTGCAAATTCTCTTGTCATTTCAAGATCGACATTGGCAAACATGTCCACAACCTGCTGCTGGATCGACTTGCTCTTCACTTTGCCGAGTTCAAAGCTGAACGCATCGATGATATGCTGCTTTTCCGGTCCGCTCATACTGTTCCAGAAAAGCTTCGCCTGTGAAAAGTGGTCCTTGAAGCTATCGCTCCTCGCCCTCACCTTGCGACCCTCGACCTTCTCCTGGTAATGAACATACCCGCCCTCTTCCTCTGACGCAGGAGAAGGGGTATTATTGGCGATTGAGTTATTATGATAGCTCACCGGTCCCTTGTTGATGGTCTGCCGGTGGAAACCATCCCGCTGGTTGTTATGGAAAGGGCAAACCGGGCGGTTAATCGGTATCTCATGGAAGTTTGGCCCTCCCAGACGAAGGAGCTGTGTATCAGTATAGGAGAACAAGCGCCCCTGCAGCAGCGGATCATTGGTAAAATCAATCCCCGGCACTACATGGCCCGGGTGGAAAGCGACCTGCTCAGTCTCCGCAAAAACATTGTCTACATTCCGGTTAAGCGTCATTTTTCCAATGATTTGGACGGGTATGTCCTCCTCCGGCCAGAGTTTCGTAGGATCAAGTATATCGAAATCAAAGGAGAATTCGTCTTCTTCTTTTATCACCTGGATCCCCAGCTCGAATTCTGGATAGTTGCCCTGTTCAATAGACTCCCAAAGATCCCTGCGGTTAAAATCAGGATCCTTGCCGGCTATTTTCTGTGCTTCGTCCCAGACGAGGGAATGGACGCCAAGCACAGGCTTCCAGTGGAATTTCACAAAATGCGAGATACCCTCCTCATTCACAAGGCGGAATGTATGGACGCCAAACCCTTCCATCATGCGGAAGCTTCTTGGCAATGCGCGGTCTGACAAAGCCCACATGATCATATGGGCGGATTCCTGATTGTTGGCGACAAAATCCCAGAAGGTATCGTGGGCAGCAGAAGCCTGCGGCATTTCATTATGCGGCTCAGGCTTGATTGCATGAACAAGATCCGGGAACTTAATGGCATCCTGTATAAAAAATACCGGCATATTATTGCCTACCAGGTCATAATTGCCTTCTTCTGTATAAAACTTTGTCGCAAACCCGCGCACATCCCTGACAGTCTCGGCTGATCCCCGGAAGCCGACGACCGTTGAGAATCTTACAAATACAGGGGTTTTCACAGCAGGGTCCTGCAGGAACTTTGCCTTTGTATACTTTTTCATAGATTCATATACCTGGAATTCCCCATGCGCTGCAAAGCCGCGTGCATGAACGACCCGCTCGGGGATCCGTTCGTGGTCAAAATGAGTCATTTTTTCCCGGAAATGAAAATCCTCCAGCAAGGTAGGCCCCCGGACACCGGCTTTAAGCGAGAACTCGTCCTCTGATACTTTGACTCCCTGATTGGTTGTCAGCTTTTCTCCACGGTCGTCTGTCCTGAATTGCTCCAGCTGTTCGTTTTTGCTGGATTCATTTACATTGCGGTTATCTTTCATTCAGTCTCCTCCTCATATAGAATGGCTCATGCTGACTGGCAGCTATGTACAAGTCCCTTACCCATTCCCAGCAGAAGAGAGAGCTAAACAGAGAAAGCAGACTAAATGTTTCAATTTTTTGAACAGTGGTTATTTTAATCCGGATATGGAATGACGACAGCCTGGCACGACTTTTCATAGAATTCAATTGGCCCCGCCCCGCCGATGACCGCATATTCATAGCCGATTTCTTTCATATTCTTCAGGCAGGCATGGAGAAGGGCGCTTCCTGTTCCTTTTTCCCGAATGCCTCCAGCCACTCCCATCGGCCCGAAATATCCCTTTTTGCCCTTGTATGAATCAAATACTGCAAACCCAATCAGTTCCCCGTCTCCACTGAAAGCTATGTAGACCGGCGGTTCCTCCTGCTCCATCCCAGCTTCAGCCGTTTGGGCCCATTCAGCCGAAAAATGGGCTTCTGCAAATGCGGCAAGCATCTCTCTATCCTTTTTCCCTGCTCTCCTGACCGCAGAGAGCAGCTTGTCAGGCGGTGAGTACGATGCCAGATGTACAGCTAAATCTCTGGCTGCTGCCCCGACTGCTAGCATCTGCTGTTTATCTTCCTTCCCTGCCAAATCAGCAAGACAATCACAGGAAAGCAGCGCCTTCAGGAGATGGCCTTCATTAAGGATCATCTGGCCGTATTTCTTCATATATCCAGCCGCCGCCTCCATCACGACCTTTGTTTCCTCAGATATCTCTGCCGGAAATCCAAGCAGCAAGCTCCCCCCTTCTTCAGAATTTTTGACTGAGGCTGAGCGGAGGCTGCTTATGTCTAAACGGCACTTATTCGCCAGTTCCGCAAATGCCCCGGTCCTTTCAAGCAGGCACCCTGATAGCAGATGCTCCGGCTGGATAAACCGGCAGCCAGTCTCCACCCGTTCTCCTTCTGCCAAGTGGATGATCCTTTTCAGGCGGTCTGTCATCTTCATTTTTCTTAGCCTCCTTCTGATTTTTAAAAATAGAGAACCTTTTTCCATCTTCTCCGTATTAATTAGGAGGGCAAGGGGCAAAAATTTTAGACAATGAAAGGGCGGAAAACGATGTGGCTTGACCTGTTTTTTATTATGATGTTCCTTATCGGATGCTACTACCTGCTGCAGCTCCGGCTCCGTATAAAAAAAGCGGCCGATTTGTCGGGACAAGCTTTATTCCCACGCACACAGGAAGAATATTCAGGCATCCTGCTGCCAGGCGAATGGAAGGAAATGCAGCCGATCACGAAAAATACTAGATCCTATCAGTATATAAAATGGGGAACCGTATGTGCTTTTTTCCTCATGGCCGGCTTCCTCCTGCTCCTGCTTTTAACCGATTGGTTTGACCCCGCCTTCTTGAATGCGGCTTATATATTCTTTGCCATTGCAAGCTTCATCCGCCAGCCGCAGAATCTATTTATCATGAAGGACGGCATGATTCTGCACGGAAGGTTTTACAGCCAGACCGAAATCCGCTCTTTTGAAACAGAGAAAATTGTCCGCTGGCATCCTCTTTACGGGCTGGACTCCCGCGCAGACAATGGCTATCAATTAAAACTCAAGGTGAAGAATCGTTTGTTTCAGCCAGGCCTCATTGCTGTGCCGGATAAAAAGCACTTAACAGCAATAGAAAACCTGCTTGGAAATATAGGTATAGAAAGAACCAGTTCAAGTGAATATGAGAGTAAAAAGGAATCCTCCAGCGGGGCATAATGCTGGAGGATTTTTTACGGCTCCTGTCACCGGGCACTTTTTTTCCACGACAGCACTGCTCCAAACAGGAGCGCACCTGCTATAAAAGTCAGAGGTAATATCCAGGGGGACGGTGCCGGTCCAAATGAAACCAAGGCCGGTGCTGAGGCAGCTTCATGCCAGGCCCTGTCCATATCAGGTTCATAGTTTTTGGTTTGTATATAGCCATTCACCATAGAATAAGCCGCATATATTAGATGGCATGATGCTGAAAGGATACATGCCTTTACTGCCAGCTTCATCGCTTCATCTCTCCTATTCTTGATTTTCTGGCTGCTAAAATGCAGCGTTAAAATCCTTCCATCCATACACACAGAGCTCGAGCTCCCGGCCGCTGCCGATTTTTATTGGGATAGCATCCTTCAGCAGTCTTGCACCCGTGTGTTCATAAAAGCTGCAGGCATCATTTTCTTTCAGCACCTTTACGATAGCAGAACGAATCCCCTCTTTTTGAAATGCTTGAAAAAGCTCTTGCAGGAGTGCCTTTCCAAGGCCAGTTCCCTGATGCTCTTCCAGCACATATAGACAGGTGACATTCCCCTTGAAACCGCCATACTCGCCTGTTTCCTCTTGGCTTCCGTCTGCAAAACCAACTATCCCGCCATTTTCCTCTGCCACAAGTACAATATTTCCGGGTATCGCGATATTCCTGTGCCACAGTTCGGTCCTTTTTTCCACGGAAAGAGCTGCTAGATATTCATCATTAATAATGCCCCTATAAGCAGTCCTCCATGTTTCCACATGGACTTTGGCGATTCCTTCTGCATCCTGGTCCTTCGCTCTCCTGATCTTCATTCTTGCCCCTCCCGCCCCCTAGGATTCCGGATATGTATTCCTTAGAAATCGGATCGATTGGAGAATCAGCTCCCTTAATACCTCTTCATCCACATCTGCCAGCTTATTGATGTACACACAGGCCTTGCCGGCTGTATGCTTGCCGAATCTTTCAAGCAGTTCTCCCCTTTGAGTGTCTCCTGTGGCAAAATAGAGGCTGATCTTTGCCTTCCTCGGGGAAAAGCCGACAAGCGGTGCGTCTCCTTCATGCCCGGTCTTATATTTATAATGATAAGATCCAAATCCGATAATGCTCTCTCCCCACATCTTCGCCTTGTATCTGCTTGTATCTTCAAAAATTTCAATCAGTCTGTATGCATCCTGCCGTTTCTTCGGGCTGTCTACATTTTCAATGAATTCTTCTACACTTTTATCATTTTCCCTCGTCTTCTGCTCGTACATCATTTCCCTCCTTAAGTTTCTATTTTACTTAGTGTACATTTCTATAGCAGCGGCTGATCTCCTTCCTGCAGACGGCCTTTTTACAAAGAAAAGCGCAAGCGCCTTGGTCACGCAGACTAAGAACGCCACGTCCTGTGGCAACGTCTGCATGACCCCCATCCGGGGGACCTCACTCCAGGAAAGGCGTTCTTTGCCTTTTTGGGAGGATTGGCTTGTGACCTCGAGGGGGTAGGCGCAGCTGCTAGACAGAAGACAAAGTAGAAAAGATATACTTTCTTATCTTATAAGATGCAAAAAGCCCCGCCGTCTTGCGGCAGGGCTTCCTTTCCATCATTCACTTTTTTCGCTGGAATCGGAGTCTTGTTTCTTTTCAGCTTTATAGGCTTTCTTGAAATCACTGCTGTAGTTCACTTCCTGGGTATCGGAGAGCCCGTTGTTCTGCTCTGTGTTGAACCCTTTGTATGGTGGTTTTTTGTCTGCCATTTTAGCATTCTCCTTTCCAATTTATATTCATTATTCTTTTACCCTCCGGACATTCCTGCAAACGGAAAGTTTAGAGGCCCCCTCTAATTAGGTAAACAAAGAACAGAGGTGATGAAGAATGACATTGAAAAAGATAGGGACGCTTCCCGAATTGGTGAAGAGGGCGGAAAATGCGGCTGGTTCCCGTTTATACATCAGCCAGGAGGAATCCTCTCGTCCTGGTGCTGTTCTCGGGGACGAAGACAGTCCCAGCGGCTCCGCGATGGGTCTGGAGCTTAGTCTCCTTCTCCAAACTGGCTCTGAACAGCTTTACTACAGCAATAAATACGATGAAGAGGATCTTTACGAAGCCGACCTTGGTTTCCTGGAAGGATTGAAGGAAAATACAGATCACACCCTCCTCTCCCCCTCAGATTTCAGAAAAAGGCTGGAAAGTGCTGAATAAAAGGCTCTGAAGCTGCTTTAACGGTTATGACAGGATCATAACCGTTATTCCGCAGAGAACTTGTGAAACATTTCACAAAATAGCCATAGAGTTTGTGAATCATTTCACATTTTTACTATATAATAAAAGTATCTTAGTTAACCGCCTCGCGGGAATAGCAGACATATAACTCTTACAATTGAAGGGAGAAATTCGAGATGAAAACAAACAAAGTGAACAGGGTTGTTGTAATTGGCACTGGAGCTGTGGGCTGCAGCTATGCATACTCAATGGTCAACCAGGGCGCCGCAGAAGAAATTGTCCTGATCGATGTGAACGAAGCTAAGGCCGAAGGTGAAGCAATGGATCTTAATCACGGAATGCCGTTTGCCCCTTCCCCAGTCAGACTGTGGAACGGAACCTATGATGACTGCAGGGAAGCTGATCTTGTCGTCATCACTGCAGGCTTGCCCCAAAAGCCCGGTGAAACAAGGCTTGACCTTGTAGCGAAGAACACCGGCATTTTCAAAACCATTGTCAAACAGATTATGGCGAGCGGCTTTGACGGCATTTTTCTGGTCGCAACAAATCCGGTTGACATCCTGACATATGTGACGTGGAAAGAATCCGGCCTCCCGAAGGAAAGAGTCATCGGATCAGGCACCGTACTTGATTCAGCCAGGCTGCGCTTTAAGCTGGGCGAGTATTTCAAAGTGGATACAAGGAATGTCCACGCAGCCATCATCGGAGAACACGGAGATACGGAATTCCCTGTTTGGAGCCATAGCAGCATTGGAATTGAATCTCTTGGCAGCTTTTTGAAGCGCAAAGAAGACGTGAACCCGGACTGTCTTGAAAAAATATTCGTCAATGTACGTGATGCAGCCTACGATATCATTCAAAGAAAAGGTGCGACCTATTATGGGATCGGAATGTCACTGGCCAGGATTACGAAAGCAATCCTCCATAACGAAAATTGCATTCTGACCATTTCTGCTTATTTGGACGGCGAATATGGAGAAAAGGACCTTTATATAGGTGTTCCCGCCATCATCAACCGGGAAGGCATCCGTGAAATAATCGAAATCGATCTCAATGAGAAAGAGAAAGAGCAGTTCAGCACCTCTGCGAAAGTATTAAAGGAGATTATGGCCAATACGCTTTGATTCAGATAGGAGCCGGCTGACCGATGCCGGCTTCTTTTTGTTTTAGATATCAATCTACTCTTCTCCTTTCTTCATATCCTTAGATTTTGTTTCACTGTCTTCCGCAGATTAAGCTCAATGGAAAATAGTGCGGTAACAGCGGCAAGCACAATCATCATACTACTCCTTCCTAAATATCAGTTCAAATATCCTTTATTTACCACTATATAACTCATTCTTAATACAAGACTTTGCTAATAATAGAACATATCATTAGAAATAAAGGAGGCCGCAGCATGGACAGCGAAATGGGCAAAAAGATAAGCACACTTGATTGGGAGGCGCTTCATCAATCCTTGGATGAGGCTGGATTTGTAAAATTAGGCACCCTCCTATCCCCCGCGCAATGCGATTCTCTTATCGGTATGTATGAGGATGAAAGCCTTTATCGAAGCACCATCAATATGGAGCGCTACCGTTTTGGGGAAGGTGAATACAAGTACTTCGCGGATCCCCTTCCCCCTCTTTTGCAGGAGCTCCGCTCAGCTTTTTACCCTGAGCTTGCGAAAGCTGCCAACCGCTGGCTTGCCTTGCTTGGCAAAGAGCCTGCCTATCCCGGCACCCTGGAGGAATTTCTGGAAGAGTGCAGGCAGCACGGACAGGAACGGACAACCCCGCTTATCCTGAAATATGAGCAGGGAGGCTACAACTGCCTGCACCAGGATCTTTACGGAGATGTGTTTTTTCCTTTCCAGGTATTATTTACTTTGAGCAGAAGAGGACAGGATTACACCGGCGGTGAGTCTCTTCTCGTAGAACAGCGCCCAAGAGCGCAAAGCCGCGGGCATGTGATTACGCTCGAACAGGGTGAGGCCCTGATTTTCCCAACGAGCAGCAGGCCGGTCCAGGGGAAAAGAGGCTATTATAAGAACACTGTCCGCCACGGTGTCAGTACACTCTCCTCCGGTACCAGGTATGGATTAGGAATCATCTTCCACAATGCAAAATAAGGATGATAACAATGAAAGCTAATATAGCTTATAAAACACCTAAGACCATTTTGACAAAAGGCACCGGGTTCCTTTCCGGCTACAGCCACTCACTTAACCCTTATACAGGCTGTGCGTTTGGCTGCTCCTACTGCTATGTCAGAGAAATGCCAGTCTCCATCTTCCGCAGCGAAGAATGGGGCAGCTGGGTCGACGTAAAACAGGGTGCGGCAGAACTGCTTGATAAAGAAATAACAAAAGCAAAACAGAAAGGCCCTGTGACCATTTTTATGTCTTCCAGCACAGACCCCTATCAGCCGGCTGAGCACACAGAGAGAATTACCCGCTCCCTGCTTGAAGCTATGGCAGAAAACCAGCCGGATTTCTTGTTTGTCCAAACAAGAAGCCCCCTTGCAGCAAGGGATGCGGATCTGTTTCAAAAGCTTGGAGAAAAGGTCCGGATCAGCATGACAGTGGAAACGGACAGCGAGAGAATAAGAAAGCATTTTACGCCCTCCGCCCCGCCGATCCCCGCAAGGCTGAAGGCCCTGCGGGAGCTGAAGGAAGCAGGAATACCCGTCCAGGCTGCCATTGCCCCTATGCTCCCCAGCAGTGAGAGGTTTCCGGAATTGCTTTTCCCCATTGTAAACCGGATCTGCATCGATGATTATTTTATGGGAGATGGAAGCGGAGGACGAAGAACGGAAAAGATCGGCATCCCTTCTCTTTACGAAGAACTGAATCTAAAAGAATGGTACAACCGGACCGCATACAGGAAACTATATAAGCGATTTACAGAAGTATTTCCTCCGGAAAAGGTTCTGATCAGCAAAGAGGGCTTCCTTCCGCAATAAGGTTTTCAGCCGCTGCTGACCCCGGAAAATAGTTGGGATCTGACCCTGAATGATTGCCTGAATTTCTGCTAATCTTAGCTATGAAAATAGACGGATGGAGGGCTTTCTATGGGTTTGGAAATGAGAAAAGAATGTGAAAGATGCAGTGCTCCTTTGAGGTTGGACGATACAGCTTTTATATGCGTATATGAATGCACTTTTTGCCGGGATTGCACGGAAGAGATGGAGAATATTTGCCCGAACTGCGGCGGCGAGCTTGTCAAGAGGCCAAGAAAGACTGCTGCTGGATGAAGAAAGCTGTTTTTGCCGGCTTGGATAGCGTTCTTCAAGCCGGTTTTCAGACAATATGGCGCTGGGAGAGCCGGCAGCCTGCCCCTTTTTGAGCTCATTTTATTAATCGGCCTGATAATCTGCCAAATTCGACGGTTATTCTACCGATTCAGGGCATAATCTACCGACTTCATACGTTATTCTACCAACTTCACCAGTTAATTTACCAACTGCCTCTTTTTTAGTCCTTCCCCTCTAAAAACGCCTGTGCCTCTTCTACCTCGTTCGTTTCCAGCATAAGCTTTTTCATTTCACTTCCCCCGGTCTCAAAAATGAATATGGCCGGGACCTCTTCAAAGGAATACTTCGAAAATTCTTTGCGGGCCTCTTCAGGATCAGCAATATACCGGAGCTCGCCAACCGGTCCGCCGCTGCCGGCAAAATCGCTGAATGCTCCGCTCAAATCCTCATTACCCCCTATGATAACGACTTGATAACTTCCCGAAGATTGGCCGGATGCTCCGCATGCAGCCAGAATGGCAGCGGCTGCCAGAAAGAGAAACAGCACTATTCGTTTCATAATTTGCTTCACTCCTTTTTGTTAGATTTTAGCAGGATTATCATAAGGATCACTGAATAGTTAAAAGAACTTAATGGTAAGGAGAATATCTTTCATGAAATATAAAAAAGAGAAACTGGTTCTTGCCGGTATAGTGATCATTTTCCTGCTGCTGCATTCAACCCCTCACCTTGCTCTCAGGACCCATGTTTTTATAAGCGGCTATCCAGGTGCTGCTTTGACTTCAGGCATTATCGAGGATGACTACCATAACAAAGCAGATTCCAAGAAATTTGCCAGGCTTAACGGCAAGGCTTATACACTTACAGATCCTCCAATTGAAAAAGCAACTGAAGGCCTTTTAAGAAACTATCTTGTAAGGAAATTCGGCTTCCTTTATTTTGCTGAGTATTATGGTGAAACTTAAATGCCATGCCTCATTAAGGCACGATTAAAAAGGCAGACTCCGCAGCCTGCCTCTTCTTATGCTTTAAAATGCTGAACTATGTTGCCTTTCCCGTCCCGGACCTCAATTTCCGCGTATGCTCCGTTGATCAAAGTGACCTGCGGAGGGACATGGCCGCAGTCGATGTCATAAATAACGGGCACTTCAAGCTCAGCTGAAAGCTCTTTATATACATCCTCTGCAGTATAGCCGCCAACTGCTGTGTTGGCGCTGCTGCGACCAAACATGATTCCCGCACAGTCTTCAAACCAGCCGGCCATCTTCATATGAACCAAAGTCCTGCGCAGATCGGTTGTTGTCATTTCACAGTTCTCAAAATACCAGACAATAGGATCCCCGCCAAGGTGCTCCCGCTGAAATTCACGGACACGGCCGTAAGGGGTGCCGATCAGATGCCTGATAACATCAATGCATCCGCCGAGCAGCCGGCCTTCCATCCTCTCCGGACTGCCGGATATAGATTTCCAGCTCGTCGGCTCTGTTAAATGAAATACATATGGTGAAGGATTCTCATGCTGCCATTCTTTCTGATAGTTGCTGGAAGATTCCTGTTGGACCGATCCGCCCTCTTCTGTTTTCAAAACATCCAGCCATCTGGCTGTTGTTTCATCCATTTGCTCACCGCGCAGGTCGGCAAGATTGGTTCCATGGGCCGTCGCCATCCCGGTCATCAAAGTGACGGCCAACAGCAGCAAACTCGTATCCGAATAGCCTAATATCCACTTTTCTTCCATTCCGGCGAAATCCACTTTATCCAGAATTTCTACTAAAAGCTCCCCTCCCCACGGAGGAATGATTAAGTCTATCCCGCTGTCTGCCATCATTTCATTGAATTCATCCGCTCTGACTGTCGCCGGGGCCGACTTTGCTTTTTCCTGTGTCCACAGAGTGTCCCCGCACTTTACGCGGAATCCCCTTGACTCCATGCGGCTGCAGGCGGAGCGGATCATGCCGTGGAGCTCTTCCGGCACTCCTGACGATGTTGCTGTTACGCCAATTACGGCCTCTTCCTTTAAAATCGGATATTTGATCATGATTTCATTCCCTTTCTAAAGCTGCATGTGCAGCACATACTGCTCGCCCTTTTTTCCGGTGATTCGAAGGCCCTGGTCAATGAAACCAGCCTTTTTATAGACATGCTGGGCCGCATGATTGCTGTGATTGACCCCAAGGACGATTTCATTTTTATCAGGAAAATGCTTTTTTACAAAGTCAGGCAGGAGCCTCAATGATTCACCCGCAATCCCTTTCCCCTGATAGCTGGAGCTGATCGAGTAGGCGCGAAGCAGGATCGCCTGTTCTTTCGGGCTGTACTTGATGGCCCCGCCCTTGCCATGAAGGACGAAGAAGCCTGCTATATCCTCTCCATATTGAATGATAATAGGATGGCGGTCATCCTCCTGCAGGCAGGCCTCAATCGCAGGAACCGGCATTGAGGTAAAGGCGAGCTGCTCTTCCGGGAGCTGATAGCCCTTAAGCCGCGATTCATCTTCGTTTTTATAAAATTCAAGGGAGACTGTTTTTATCAGTGCTGTTTTTTCCATGTAAGATCACCTTCTATCTTTCAGGCCCCGATGCCGCAATTACCTTAGGGTACCCAGCCTTTCGTTAAAGAACGTATATTCGATTAGGCAGGCTCTTATTCCTGCTAATTCCTCAATATTTTTATAAAAAAGCTCAATGAAACACACATTACATATTTTAAGCTCTGATTGCGGGTTCCCCGCCCGTCCATAAAAGAGCGGACCTTCCCCGACCTGAATGAGGGAATCAGCGACAGGCCGAAAAATTAGCGGAGAAATTTCCCTTATTTTCAAAAAAGCTCAAAATATAGCTCTAATAGACGGAGAAATTCCGGCTATCGATTAGAAAAACAGGAAAACGGGCTACTGCGCTCCGCTTAACCGGAATTTCTAATTAAAACACCCCATAATAGCCTTTTATGCAAACCTGCAGGGTTTCAATAGCCCGGAGAGTTAACATCATTAAATCCCGCTTCCCATCAATGGCTGCCCTCATACCCTGGAAATGTAATGCTTGTTATGACAGGATCTTTATTTCCATACCATTCATAAGCAATGTCGTAGATTCCGCCCACTTCAATCAGATTCCAGACATTTTCGTCCTCGACCATCAGCTTCCGCCCATTAAGGAGAATATAATATTCTGTGCCCTCTTTTCCTTTATCTTCAACTGCCGCCGCTTCTGCTTCTCCTGTATGTATGATGAAATGGTTTCCGGCAAGCAGGAAGAAGATGATTAGAATAGCAGCCGCAGCCAGCACTCTATACCTTTTCATTTGAAACCCTCCCATAGCTTTCCTTCATATACGTGCTGAGCACAGGGAAGGTTTCAGGCTGTACACGCAAATCTGGAACCTTCTCCTTTTTTAAAATACAATAAGATATATATCCAGCGGGCAGGAGGCTTTTTTATGAAAAAGATCATTAAAGTTGCCCTTATCATTGTTTTAGCTGTTATCATCGCAGGCGGTGCGGGATTTTACATTTTGGCCCAGGCAACGTATAAACCGTCTGAAGAACTCTTTAAATTAATCGGTGAAGAAAATATCCGGCATGAGAATGATTGGATTGTCTTTGATCCGGGTGCAGTGAAGAAAGCAGGGATCATCATTTACCCTGGAGCCAAGGTGGAGCCAGAGGCATACAGCTATTTGGGCGGGCGGCTTGCTGAGAATGGGTACCTGGTGCTGGTGCCGGAAATGCGCCTGAATTTCTCCATCCTCGAGGGAAATAAAGCAGACGAACTAATCGAGCATTATCCAGAGATTGAGAGATGGTATATTGGAGGACATTCCCTCGGAGGAGTTTCCGCTGCTACTTATGCGTTTAACCATGCGGACCAGATTGATGGGGTCATCCTGCTCGGTTCCTATCCAAGCAGCGGCTCTGACTTTTCAGATTCCACGATGCCCATGCTTTCGATCTATGCGGAAAAAGATGGACTGACCACACCCGGGAAGATTGAGAAAACACGGCATTTGCTTTCTGATGGAGCAGACTTATATGGAATAGAAGGCGGCAACCATGCACAATTCGGCATGTATGGACCTCAAAAAGGAGACAATCATGCTAGCATTCCGCCTCAAAGACAGCAGGATTTAATAGTAAAAGAAATTTTGAGGTGGCTTGAAGCCCGTTCCTGACCAGGATTATTATTACTGTCCTAAACAAAAAAGGGCCTCAATGGCCCTTATACCTTCTCCTTTATCTGCCTAAGCTCTTCCTCGAGCAATGAGAGCCGTCTGTTGATGCTGTTTATCTGGGTTTGAACATCATTGTTGGATGTTTGGCCTGCATTGTCTCCACTTACTTTATCTGCCGCCGTTTTAATTACTTTCGTGAGGTCATCTTTATTGAACTTCAATTCTAATCCCCCTTGCCTGTTTTTTGGGGATATTCCCGGACAGCTGCTTTATCAAACACATCAGGCTGTTTTGGTATAGGAATTCTTCTTAAATTACGCCTTGTTCCTTCAGCACCTGCCTGATCATTTCCTTATGGCTGTCCGGATCGAACCAGGAATTATTCACCACAGCCTTTTTCAGATCAAGCTGCTTCATCGTGTCCAGCTCCAGCTGCTTCCTTGCATCCAGTACCTTCAGCGTTCCCTCCAGGCCTTTCCATCCGCGGCTGAGTCCGTACCCTTGGCCAGTGTAATATTCGGTGAAGCCCTCGAACCACTCTGCCGGCCTCTCTTTCACAGCCTTTCTGAAGGCTGACTCAGGATCGTCCTGCTCCAGATAAATAAGAAGCGGATCAAGTTCTTTAATCGTTTCGCCAAGCCGCTTAACATAAGCCATGATTTCATTTGCCGGCTCATTGTACTTGATCATCCCGATGGTTAAAGGATTCTGAATGAAGCAGCATTCGAATATATACACCGCATCTCCATTTGCTTCTTCTGCAAAGCTGAGCCAGCTGGCCTCCATCAGCTCCATATGCAGCTTCATAGGCAGTTCGTAAATATCAGTCCGGATAATAGGATCCAGCAGGCCTTCAGGAAATGCATCAGGATATTTCCGTTTCATTTTTTCATATAGAACTAGATAATAGCCATTCTTTTTGATTGTATGTTGTTTAATAAGTTCTCCTTGGCCGCCTGCTTCCTTCAGCAGTTTCTCCATCTCTGCTTCCGCCGCATAAGCGACTCCATCATAGTCGGCAGGATGGTCGAGATTGCCTTCCAGAAATAATCTGGTCTCCAGCCCTGCCTCATCGAGTATCTCTTTTGTATATCTGGCAGTTGTTGACTTACCGAAGCCGGGAAGCCCCTCAACGAGTATTAGTTTGGCTTTCATTCTTTGCACCTCTATTGTCTTGGGATAAACTTTTGCTTTCTTCTAATTCGCCGCCAGCTGGCGTATTTCCTTTTTCAGCAGGCCTTTGGGAGCAGGTTATTTTCCAGGTTATTGGAAAACCTATTCTTATATCATTGATAAGAGGGTAAAAAAATGCAGTCATCATTCGTTATATTTTTCATTATTGCAGGGCTCGTCCTTGGAGTCTGGAGAAGCTTTGCACAATACTACAGCACGCTCTTATTCTGGATTATTGCCAATCTTGCTTATGAGCTTCTCCTGTATAATTATCGGGTCTGGGAATTCAAGCCTGTTTGGATTGATCATTTATTATTGCCTACTCACAATTCCATTTCGATGGCGATTGCTTTTATTATTTACCCTTTCGTCCTGCCCATTTTTCTCGGGCGGCTTCCGGAAAAGCTGAAGGCACAGGCTGGCTGGATTCTTCTTTGGTCAATCTTGTTCACTGGTGTGGAGCTCATCGCCTATATAAATGACAGCATTATCCATCATCATGGCTGGTCCTTCCGCTGGTCCTTTTTGTTCAATATCGTGACCTTCACACTTCTGATTGCCCATTATCGCAAGCCATGGCTCGCCTGGCTCCTTGGCGGGATTTTTATAGCAGCTCTCTATCTTATATTTGATGTTCCGACTCCCTATTAAGGAAAACGGTATGCAGTTTAGTTTATTAAATATAGTGCGGAGGTTATAGTATATATACAGACTATAACGATAAGCGGTGAAAAAATGACAAACGAGTACAGCCAGTTAAAGCTCGAAAATCAGCTTTGCTTCCTTCTTTATGCTGCTTCAAGAGAGATGACCAAGCAGTATAAGCCACTTTTAGATAAGCTTGAAGTCACCTATCCTCAATACCTTGTCCTTCTCCTTCTTTGGGAAAAGAAAAGCCTGACCGTGAAAAAACTTGGGGAGCTTCTCTACCTCGATTCCGGCACCCTTACTCCCATGCTGAAGAGGATGGAGCAGCAGGGGCTCCTGAACCGGGAAAGATCTGCTGAGGATCAGCGCTCTGTATTTGTGACACTGACAGAAAAAGGAATATCTCTTCAGGGTCAGGCAGAATCCATCCCTGGGAAGATCTTCGAAATGAGCGGCGCAAACGAAGAGGAATACAACTCGCTGAAAACCTCCCTTCTGCAGCTTTTACAGATCCTTCATCATAAACATGAGCAATAAAAAAGGATGCCAGCCAAGCGGGCATCCTTTTTTATTTTACTGAACTACTTCAAGCTGAACTTCAATATTCCCATTCACAGCTTTTGAATATGGGCAGACCCCATGTGCTTTCTCTACCAGTTCATTCAGTAGGCTGTCCTCGATGCCTGTTCCTTTCACCTGCAGAACAACCCCGAGCTTAAAGCCTTGATCGCTTTCGTCTTTTAAAAGACTAACATTTGCAGTCACTTCAGATTGAAAAGAGACTCTTTCTTTCCTTGCAACCATCTGCAGCGCACTGTCAAAGCAGGCTGCATAGCCGGCCGCAAACAGCTGCTCAGGATTTGTAGCTTCAGGAACTTCCTTTTTTCTTGGAGTTCCGGGCATCGCTACATCCAAAGCCAAATTCCCTTCTGCTGATGAAACCCGGCCTTCTCGTCCGCCAACTGCTGTTACTGATGCTGTGAATAATGGTTTTGTCATGTGAATCACTCCTACATTTTAGTTGTGTACAATTAAATTTTATAAAATCAATAACGAAATATCAATGTTTTTGCTCAAAAATAAAAACCACAGCAGGCACTGTGGTTTTGGAATGATATTAATCCGCAAATCTTTTAACAAGTACATATTGGATGATTGGATACGTAATATAGGCGATGCACAAAGCGATAAAAAGTGTGTAATTCTCTCCCTTGCTGACAAGGAAGAAGTCGATGATCCATAACAGCATTAGTGCCGCTAATACAACATAATAGCTGACTCTGGCACTGTCCTTAATGATTTGCCTGCCCATTTCATCTTTCTGAACTTCCTTCCTCGTTCCCCATGTGATGAACTGGACCCATCCAATCAGCAAGGCGATGATCACGAGCAGCTCTGCTGACCCAATAGATGCTCCATCAATTTTAATATAACTGATGAAGGTTCCCCCAAAATAAAGTGTTGCCGCTATCAGTAATACGAGCGCTGCTATTTCTTTACCTTTCATCTCTCATTCCCCCTGCTCCTAAAATGGAATAGCTGATCCACTGTCATGCCAAGGGACTCTGCCAGCTGAAAGGCAAGTGCAAGGCTGGGATCATATTTATTGTTCTCGATTGCATTAATCGTCTGGCGTGAAACGCCGCATGCTTTAGCCAGCTCTTCCTGGGAAAGGCCGCTGCTTTTTCTCACTTCTTTGATTTGATTTTCCATTCACACCACTCTGCCGTATTTTTGTCAAACATGTTTTACATTTACAGAATAACATGACAGGATTTTACATGTCAAACATGTTTTACATTTCCCTAAAATAAAAAAGAACCGCAGAGGCTCTTTTTCACATGAAAGAATACTTATTAGATATATCCTGTCTTTTCAAGCATTTTCCGGGCTGTACTATTCAGTGATGGAAGGGAGTGCAGGGGGAAGTAGGCCAGCTCCAGGCTTTCTCCGTCTTTTTTTAAGATGCCCTCTATGTCAACCGCTCTATAGACTGCCGTTGCATTATAAATTTCATCTCCATGGGGAAATTGATAATAAAACTCTTTCCCTGAGACGAGCGACAGCAGCTCCAAAGATTGGGCCGTTAAGCCCGTTTCCTCGTAAAGCTCTTTCCGTGCCGTCTCTTCAAAAGAATCGCCCAATTCCATCCCGCCTCCAGGAATCCCCCAATCCAGTGTATCTGACCTCAATTGAAGCAGAATCTCTCCCTTATCATTGAGAACGATGACCGCTGAACCGGGAGCAATGATTGGCTCTGTACCGATATATTTCCGTAAAGATTGAATATAATTCATAGGAACTCCTTTAGAAAGACTGGAATTGACGAATATCAGAAATGATGTTCTTTAACAGATCGATAGATTGGATGGGATCACCGCTAAGTTCCAGGCTGTGATCGCCTCCCTCCACTACTTTAATAGAAAGATTGGGATTCCCTTTAATCCTTTCAATCCGTTCCCAAGTGAAAAAAGGATCCTGATCCCCAATGATACAGAGCCCTTTATGGCTGCCCGCCGCCAGGCTAGTCAATACAAACTCTTTTTGAAGCAAAGGGGTCAGCCATACTGCTTTCGCATCCAGAAAGCTTTGATCCTTCAATAGATAAGGCAGTGCCATGGTTCCTATCGATTTAGCAGCTATATAAAAATGGTCATACCCTTTATTTTTCAGTGCATCTTCAATCGCAGGCCAGACCGCTTCAGCCAGGCCTTCTCCAGATAAGGCCATCTGCTCTTCACGATTAAATGTGTAGTTGAGATGAAGAACATCGAAGCCCTTGGAGTAAAATAACCCTGTACAAAAATGAAGCAGCGGAGCCTGTGCCGTATACCCTGCCCCCGGCAAAATAATCGCCAGGCTATCAGCCGTTTCTTTTTGCTCTATTAATCTGGAAGAAATTTTAGCATGATTTACTTTGTTTGCTGTCATATTTGACACTCCTTCGGACGCTGTAATTTTTACATAAATAATCGCTCTATCTGCTGACCCTCAGCCGAAAGGCTCTCTCTAATAGAAAAAGATAGCCAGAATAATAAACAATAAGAACGTAAAAATAACCCCAAACAACAGCTGCCATACTAATTGCCTGAACTTTTTATCGTCTGTTTGAGCTTCTTCCCCGTCCTTAAGAAGAGATAAAATACCAGAGGTGAACATGGCATCCCAAAGCTTCCAGGTTTCCCGCTTTTTCTCATTCATAGCCTTCACCCTTTCTAAAAAGTACAGAGGATCTTTCAGCCCATTTATTCTGTCTTTGCCTCCATAAAAACATTCCCGTTCAGCTGATATTCTTCAATTAGGTCATCAGACAGCCTGATGGCTTCCTTCCAATTGTCTGCCGGAGCTGCAATCATCATTCCTTCAGAACCAGTCCAAACACCGTCCTTATTGAATTTTTGAATTGTAAGCCGGCTAAAGGACTTGGCAGCATGAATCTGGCCAAAAGGAATGATTTCAGTATTTGAAATGCCATTCTTGTGAGGGAAGTGGACATAGGATACGTGTGCAGAATTGTTTTGATCAAATTTCAGCTCCAATTTCCTGTCCTCGGGCGGCACAGAAATGCTTTGCCCCTCAATCTCAATCGTTCCTTCAAAGATTCTATCCCCAGTCATTGTAAAGCGCTGCTGCCCGTCTATTTTAATATTAACTTTCTTTCCATTCTCAGCTTCTCCCAACTGGTAAATCAATCCGGTCAGATCCCTATGAATGTTTTTCGGAGAATAATACCAAAACGCAATACCCAGTATGGCAATTACAGCCGCGAGGAAGTACTTCTTCATCGAAACCCTCCCATATAGCCAGGTTGATATCTTACTTCTATAAGTACTTCTTGAATCCCTTGCTCACTGCCCCGTCAAATCCCTCATGTTCAAAAAACTGATGGGCCATTTGCCGCTTGGAGCTGCTTAACAGCATAATTCTATGGCAATCCAGCGATCTGCAGTAATTCTCTGCATATTGCAATAGCTTCTGCCCAATCCCGCAGCCGCGATGATGTTCATGAACCACAAAGTTCTCAATTACGCCATAAGGCCTTAAGCCATGCAAGGCCTGCAGACATATATTGAGTGTCAGCGTTCCGAGAAGGATTCCTTCTTCATCGTAGACAAGCAAAAAATTATTGGGGTCAGTTTTAATTGTCTTAATTTGTTCTCCCAAAACATTCCTTTTCCTGCTATGAGGAACCAGCATTCCATAAAGTTCGGAAATTTGCTTCTGATCGGCTTCTTCGGCTTCACGGATCAAAGAGCCCTGCCTCCCTTTTAAAAAAATATCAGTTAATGGAGAGATTCTATCCCCCCCTATCACCTTATTCAAGCAGCACGCCTATTCATCACAAGCTGATAACTATAGAAAAGCAGGCCAATGATGTACAGGCCAATCAGGCTGAAAAAAGAAACTTCATTTAAGTAACCAAGCAGTGCCAGTGTAATGGTGCCAATGGAATATAGCCCAATCATTAAATTGAATGCTTTGGATTTTGCCTTTTGGACGATTTTTTCACTTCCTTTGTCCTTTTCTTTCAAAGTTTCAAATCTTTTATCCATAATGAACATAATGCCTGCAAACAAAAGCATGATCCCAAGGAAACTGACTGCGATTGGAACTAAATCCTTCCTTGTAAATGGTATGTTTAGAACGTCTGCTCCAATGATTCCGAAGATTATTCCCATAGCTGTAAAAATAAAGCCGGCCGCAGCAAGGAACCATGGCCATATCAGCCTCTTCATAGCACAACTCCTTTATACAAGTTTCCATAATTATACATTCGCGTTCCAACTCTGTAAACTCACAAAAAACGAAGACTGCTTCTTTAGCAGCCTTCGTTTTTTTTCGTTCATTATTCTGGGATATATGGCAGCTCCAATGTCTTCGGGATATTGATGACATGCACTTCGAGATAGGATTTCAGCCCTTCTTTGCCGTATTCGCGGCCCACACCGGACTGCTTTACGCCTCCGAAAGGAAAGCGGACATCAAGTCCCTGTACGGCAGCGGTATTGATCATTGTGGTGCCGGCCTCAATCCTGCGTGCAACCTTGATCGCTTCTTCTTCATCTCCCCAGACAGAGCTGGTCAGTCCATAAATGCTTTCATTATGAAGCTGGATCACCTGCTCTTCGTCATCATAGGGAATGATCGGGACAGTCGGCCCGAATTGCTCTTCCACTACGATCGGGTCATGCGGATCTGCACCGAGGACCAGTGTGGGCTGAAGGAAGTAGCCGTTGTCCATCAGATCCGGGTCAAGGATTTTGCCGAGCTGGATGACTTCTGCACCCTTGCTCCTTGCATCCTCAACCAGACTTTTCACATACTTCACCTGTCCAGGGTTATTGACCGGCCCGACGGTTACTTTCGGGTTAAATGGATCACCAACCCGGATCCATTTATCTGCGGCTTCCCTGTATTTCTCCACGAAACTTTTATAAATGGATTGATGCACATACACTCTTTTGGCAATCATGCAGATCTGGCCTGACGTCAGGAAGTTGGAGATGACCATACGGCGCATCGCCTTCCCATCATTAACATCAAAGCTTGGCAGCACGATGGCAGCATCATTCCCGCCCAGCTCAAGTGTCATTTTCTTGATCGTCTCAGAGGCAGCCTTCATAATGCTCTTAGCTGTTTTAGTTCCGCCAGTAAACGCAATTTTTGCTACCTTTGGATTGGATGTAAGCTCAACCCCGACATCTGCCTCCCCATGAACAAGATTAAGGACCCCCGGCGGGAATTCGGAAGCAATGATCTCCACCACCCGGCTGACAGCAAGGGGCGCAAATGGGCTTGGCTTCAGCACCATCGTATTTCCTGTCAGCAGTGCAGGGGCTATTTTAATCGTTGATAGCGATATCGGATAATTCCACGGCGTGATGGCTGACACCACGCCGATGGGATCATAGGTAATAAGGGTTCTTCCGTTGTCATGCTCCTTCACCTGCGGTTCTGTTACCTCTTTTACATTCTGGCAGGCAAATTCCATCCACATCAGGGAAACGGCAATCTCCCCTTTCGAATCCCACAGTGCCTTGCCATGCTCCCGCGACAACAGCTCCGCAATTTCCGGGGTGGCATCTTTGATTTTCCGGATAGCGCGCTCCATACGTTCGACCCGGTCTTCTACCTTGCTGACTTTCCACCCGCTGAATGCATCGTAAGCCGCATCAATGGCCTTGATAGCTTCTTCCTTTGTATTTACAGGTGCATATCCTGCGATTTCCTCCGGATGGGCAGGATTTTCACGGGGAAAGTTTTTCCCAGTCGGTGTTTTCTCTCCATTTATGATTGCATCAATCTTTACTGGCTCCCTGTTCATCAAAGCATAGCCTCCCATAATCATAGATAAGCCTTAGTATGATGAAATCTTCAAGGATATATTCCCAAAATTTGAAAAAGCAAGGAACCGGAGTCCCTTACCTTTATCCCTTTGTTTTCAGCTTTTCCAGCTCAAGCTCCACTTCATCTGCCAGATACGGGCTGACAGACGGTTTATAAGCATTAGCAGAGAGCAGCCGCCCTGCCTTTATATAAGATTCCTGTTCAAGTACCTTTTCTTCCATTCTGGCAAACCCGCTAAGAGCCTGTTCCGCCTTAAAGGAAACTGTGCTTTCCTGTATGTTCCTGATGGCTGCTGCAGCCTGATAGCGGGCTGCCAGCTCATTTTTCTTCAGCTTCAGCTCTTCATATTGCTGGTGGAGCCATTCAAGCTGCCCTGCCAGTTCATTTGTTTTTTCCTGAATCATTTCATATTGCTGGACGTAGACCGAAAGTTTCCGCTCGCTGACGATCTTCTCCTGCAAGGCAAGCTTTGCAATATCTTCCTCACCCTTTGATACGGCCAGTTCCGCCTGTCTGTTGCGCTTCTCTGCTGTTTCCTGTTCCGATGCAATCAGTAACGAGTATTTCTGTTCAACAGCATACTGCTGGGCCATTGCCTGCTTTCCTTTTTCCAGCTGTTCCTCCACTTCCCTTATATACTGCTTCAAAAGGCTTATTGGATTCTCCATTTTATCAACTGCATCATGCAAGTCAGCAGTAACGATGCGTTTCATTCTTTTTAATACGCCCATTTCTCCTATTCCTCCATTTTCGTTTTCTTTTCCCACTCATCCAGGAAGTCTCTGTTTCCCTGAAAGACGGTGCTTGTCCATTCATATGAAAAAGCGGCTGTCTCCTCATTTCTGCGGATTTTATAGATCGTGTACAGTCCAATGAGTGCCACTGGAATGAACACAATCTCAGGAAGGAGCAGGAATAATCCCAGACCCGCGAGAAGTATGCCAGCCCATTTCTTCAGCCCCCCATTCCGGGCCGTTTTCCATAAAAGAAAGCCTGCTGCAATCAAAAGCAGCTGCAGGATAACCGCCATAAAGCTTCCTGCCTGCATCCAGGAGTGAGGCTGCGCGGCTGATGTAAACTCGATCACATGCTGGTGGAATCCGCGGCCCCGGTGATGAGGAGCAAAGTGGATCTGACCCTCTGCTGCCATCGGCCTTGAAGCTTGTCCATAGAACCAGCCCTCTGCTGATTTATAAATGGCGTATACTCCGGCAGCACCGATAGCGCCTCCGATAAGCATCTTCATTTTCATTTTCTTCACCTCCTTGTTAGTTGATGGCTGCAAAGAGAATATTAAAGTGCTTAGGAGAAAATCTGGTGAAAAAAACAGATTTTTTCAGGAGATATAAAAAAGACCAATCTGGTCCTTGTTCTTCTCGCAAACGCATAAATACAAGATATATTTTTCCTAAAGCAATAGTCTTATTCATTAGTTTCAGGAATATCTTTTTCCCAAAAGAAAGAGAAGGAGGCACAAAATGAAAGCCATCATAAGCGAAAAATATGGCTCGCCCGAAGTACTAAAATTAGCAGAGATTGATAAGCCCGTTCCTGGAGATGATCAGGTCCTGGTTAAGATACATGCTGCTTCCATCAACTTTGGCAATTTGGTTTTATTGAAAGGGGAGCCGTTTCTTGCGCGTTTTGCCTTTGGGCTTTTCAAGCCGAATTACCTCATACCCGGCGGTGATATGGCCGGGGTGGTAGAAGCAGCAGGTAAAAAGGTTAAACAGTTCAGGCCTGGCGATAAAGTGTTCGGCGATCTTTCGGGGAGCGGCTGGGGCAGCTTTGCGGAATATGCTGCTGTTCCGGAAAGTTCATTAGCGCTGATGCCTGCAGGAATATCCTTCACGGAAGCAGCCGCTGTGCCGATGGCAGCTGCCACTGCCCTGCAAAGCCTGCGTGATAAGGGAAAGATTAAAAAGGGGCAAAAGGTGATGATATACGGAGCATCCGGAGGTGTCGGAACATTTGCCGTACAGATTGCCAAATCCTTCGAAGCTGAGGTAACCGGGGTGTGCAGTACAGGGAATATAGATATTTTACAGGCGCTTGGCGCTGACCGATGCATCGATTATAAGAAGACAGACTTTACTGTACTCAATGATCAGTACGACCTGATTCTTGGCGTGAACGGGTCTAATTCAATAAGGACGTACAGGCGTTCATTGCGGCCAGACGGGCAGTTTGTCCATGTCGGCGGATCAGGCAAGCAGATGTTTCAAGCTTTGATGATGGGTCCGTGGGTTTCCTTAACAGGAAGACAAAAGGTGGGCAGTTTTCTTCAAAGGCACAATCAGAAGGACCTGATATTTTTGGCCGATCTTATTGAAGAAGGCAAGGTGCGGCCAATCATTGACCGCATCTATAGTCTTGAAGACGTTCCGGAGGCATTCCGGTACTTTGCTGAAGGGCATGCACGGGGAAAGGTCGTTATATCTATGTCCCATTCCCCCAGTGCATGATTACTCTTAGAAGTCCAGGCCTTTCCTGCTACTGAATGGAAGCCGATATTTCTTTCATTTTCCTCACCACCAGCGGATAAAAGCCTTTCTTGGCGTCCTCAGTGGAATTCCCGCCGAAGAATTCTGTTCCGGGACATGTCTTGACTGCATGTCCGCTGCTTTTGTCCAGCACTTTCTCACCGGTGTTAATATCCCACCAATGATGATAGGTGATGGTGTCCACTGATGGGGAAAGGCCGTATTTGAGCATAAGCAGGGCTGTAACTGCAGTGATGGTTTCCTTTTGCTCTTTTGTCATTTTGTTTTTGTCAAAATTGCCGACATTTTCGATTGCTATGCTATCTGCTTCAATCCTGTGCATGGCGGCTTTATTCTGCAGTCCGAATGACCCTTCAGGTGCAGTATTGAAGGACCGCCCGACAGCTACTTTTCCATCCGGGAAAGTGGTCAGATGCTGGCTGATATCACTCCAGCCCATTCCTGTCACATGATACTCTTTCATGCCTTTCAGCATGGAAAAATGGTTGCTCCCGTTGAATTGCTCGTAGGAAGGCTGAAATGTATGATGCTGCTGGACCTTGCCGACCTTCCTTGTGAATTTCTGATTGAAGATCCAGTCCTGGAATTCTTCTCTTGTCATCAGGACAAACTGCCCTTCCATTTGAAGTTTCTTCGGCGGTATTCTCAGTTTCTGCCCCGTATAAATCCGGTCAGTTGCAAGCCGGTTCACTTTCTTTATGGCCGCGGCATCAGAGCTGAAGCTTTGTGACAGCTTCCATAATGTATCTCCGGATTTCACCTCATACACGATGGGCACCCGCAGTTTCTGGCCCGGCAAAAGAAGGGACGTCTGCAGCCCGTTGATTTTCTTTAATTCTTCAGTTGTTGTCTTATAAATTTCCGATATTCTCCACAAGGTATCCCCCCGCTTTACATCGTACATGTTTCGGGGATTATTCGCTGCACTGGCGGGGGCAGCCAATGCCGAGGCTGATAGAAGAACGCTAAGTAAAACAGCTAGTTGTTTTTTCATCTGTGATGTCCTTTCATTGTGATTCCATCCTGCTATTAGTTTGGTTGTCAGCAATGAAATTATTCCCGCCAGCTCTCCCCGCTGCACTGTATACAAATAAACCCCCGCCGCAGGCGGCGAGGGTTTATTCTCTGTTATCCAATTTTGACAATCGGCTTGATCGCAAGGCCTTTTTTAGAATCTTCAAAGGCCTGGTTGATGTCGCTGAAGTCATAGAATTCCACTAGTTTGTCGAATGGGAACAGGCCATTTTTATAATAATCGACCAATTGAGGGATGAATAATTGCGGCACAGCATCTCCTTCGATGACGCCGACCATGGTTTTCCCTTCTGCCATGATTTCTTCATGAACATTGATTTCCATTTCCGGCGTCACACCGACGATTGCCAGCGTCCCAAGCGGACGGAGAGCCCGAAGCCCCTGGCGCACCACAACCGGAACTCCGGTGGTTTCAAGTCCGTAATGCACTCCGCCATTTGTAATTTCTTTGATGCGTTCAACAACATCTTCGTTTTTGCTGTTGATGACATGTGTAGCTCCAAGCTCTTTTGCTTTTTCGAGGCGGCTGTCATGGATATCAATGGCGATGATATGCCTGCATCCGGTTATTTTGGCCGCCATGATGCCGCTCAAGCCTACTGCCCCTGTGCCGTAAACAGCAATGGATGTTCCAAAATCCGGTTTCAGGCGGTTCAATACTGTTCCGCTTCCGGTTTGGATGCCGCATCCTAAAGGTCCAAGCAGTGCCAGATCAACATCTTTGTCGACCTTAACGACATTTCGCTCATTGGCAACTGCATATGTACCAAAGGAAGATTGCCCAAAGAACGTAGAAAGGTTGCGGTCATTCTGATGCAGGCGATGGGTTTCGTCTTCCATTTTGCCGCCGAAGTTAAGATCATTGAATTCGGTGCAGACTGTCGGGTGGCCTGTCAGGCAGTTTTCACAATGCCCGCATGAGGCAAAAGAAAGCACAACATGGTCTCCCGGCTCGATTGTTTTTACGCCGGCGCCTACTTTTTCTACAATCCCGGAACCTTCATGGCCCAGTACAACCGGATAAGGAGTCAGGCCCAGATCACGAGCCACTGCATCTGTATGGCAGACGCCGGAAGCAATGATTTTAATCAGGACTTCATTTGCCTTTGGTTCAGCCAGTTCTACTTCTTCAATCTTGAAGTTTTCTCCCTGGCCATGGGTGACAGCTGCTTTAATCTTCATAAGAAGTTCATCTCCTAAAATAAATGGTATATATCTCCACCTCAAAGTATCCAGTTCAGACTATTACCTTTTGTCACATCTATATTTTAAAGTACAAAACACCGATCCCTAGTTATTTCGAAATACTAAAAAAAGCAGGTACTCATGTACCCGCTTTTTAGTATGGCAGTTAAAGAACCATTTCAATCATACTTAATTGTTTTTTTCAAATGGTATCACGACACGGAATTCTGTTCCTTCCCCAGGTTCGCTTTCCACAGTGATCCTCCCTCTATGAACATCTGCAATCCACTTGGCGATTGAAAGCCCGAGCCCGTGTCCGCCTTCCTTTCGGCTCCTGGCTTTATCTGCCCGGAAGAAGCGGTCAAATACCTGGGCCTGCTCCTCCCTGCTCATGCCCATCCCCGTATCTTTTACCGAGAGAACAAAAATGCCTGACTGCTTCTCCCGCTTCACACCGAGATTCACGCTGACTTCTCCCCCAGAGGGGCTGTACTTGATAGCGTTATCCACCAGAATATATAAGAGCTGGACAAGCATCCCGCTGTCAGCATGGACCATTACCTGTTCAGGAGCGTGGAGTGAGAGCCTGATCTGTTTTTCAGCCGCAAAACTTTCAAAAGAATCAAGGACCTGCGCGCCCAATGGACGCATATCCTCCCATTTCCGTTCCAGCACTGCACCATCAGCAGAGTCAGATCGGGCCAGGGTCAGGAGGTCATTGATCAGCTTAGTCATCCTTTTTACTTCATGCTTCAGTCCATTCATCATTTTCCTTGTAAAAGGATCCGGATCCTCCAGCTCCATTTCAATCGCTTCAACCGAAGAAAAGATAACACTCAGCGGGGTCCGGAGTTCATGGGAGGCATTCGCCACAAATTCACGCTGCTGATTATACGACTTCTCAATCGGGATAAGCGCCCTCCTTGACATCATCCGGCTGAGCCAGACACCAATGCCGATAAAAACAGCGGCCAGGCTGCTTAAAACGATGACCACCCATTTAAAAATGGTATTTAAATTAGATATATCCAATCCGATATACATCATCCCGGCTGCCTGTCCATTTATAATGACCGGCCTTGCAAGCATAAGGACCCTGATGTCAAAGTCCCTGAACTGGCTGTAGTCGGCATCATCTTCGGGAATCTGGAGTGTCTTCTGCCTGATTTCACTCTGGCCGGGGGTCCAGTTTTTTACAAGGTCCAGAAACAATGGCCGCAGCGGGCCAAAACTTTCATTGGCACTGACCAGGCTGCCATCCCCGGCAGCAACATAATAAAACAGCTGATTCTCACTGAGAAACACCTGCTTGTCTCCTTCCCTTTGCTGAGGCCTGTGCCGGCGGAAGCCATCCTCCTGAAACTCATTTGTTTCCCGGTTAGCCAGCTCCGTAATTTTCCGTTCCTGGTCGGCATAGATGACACCGTATAAAATAAAGAGGACAATGATAACAAATATAATCAGAAAAAGAGTGATGATGCCGCTGTAGAACAGTGTCAGGCGAAGGCTGGTCTGGCCGAACACCTCCTGAGGCAGCTTCTTTTTCCATCTATCCAGGAAAGGTCTAGGCTTCAATTTTATACCCCACTCCGCGGATGGTTTCAATGAGGCTGTTTGTACCGTGCTTATCTATTTTCTTTCGCAGCAGCTTGATGGTCGCATCAATCGTTTTCATTGAAACATCTGATTCAATGCCCCATATCCGGTCCAAAATCATCTCTCTTGTCAGGACCTGCCCTTTATTGCGCAGGAGCATTTCAAGAAGCTGGTACTCCCTCGGGGTCAGGAAGATTTCTTCTCCGTTCAGGAACAGCGTATGGCTCGTCCGGTTCAGCTCAAGACTTTTCCATTGGATAACATCCTCCTGAAGCGGAGCAAGCATCCTCCGCGATAAAGCCTTCAGCCGGGCTGCCAGCTCATCAATTTCAAACGGCTTAATCAAATAGTCGTCAGCGCCTGCTTCAAGCCCTTCGACCCTGTCAGAGACTGCATCCCTCGCAGTCAGCATTAAAATGGCACCGCTGTATCCTTCCCGGCGCAGCCGGCGGCAGACGGAAATGCCATCTCCATTCGGCATCATCCAATCCAGGATGAGCACATCATAATAGGAAGCCTTTGCATATTCATAAGCATCCTCGCCTTCCATCACCCAATCTGCTTTTCCAAACCCTTTCTTCTTCAGCAAATGGACGATCAATTCACCAAGATATTCATCATCTTCTGCAAGCAGTATTTTCAATATGTCCACCTTCCCGCAATTCTGTATGATTAAGATACCATACGTAGGTGAAAAACGAGTGAAAAAATCAGCCTTCTCCATCTGCCTCATTGTCCAAAAGAAAAAAGACTCTGCTTATGAGTCTTTCTGCTTTCAACTATTATGTTTTGAGCTGCTAGCTTAACAGTTTTCCGAAAAAAACGATATAAGTTAAGAATCCTGAAAGTCCCAGTGTTATTGCAAGTGAAGCAACACTCCTCACCAGTCCCATCCTGTTCTGGATGCCGCCAAATCCCATAACAGCTACAACAAAGGCCGCCAGAGTAAGGTAAAGCAATATTTCGAGCGGGTCAAGGCCGAAGAGGGAATCATCGATCGGTCCTGAAAAAGCAGCCTCCATAAACAGCAGGAAACAAATGATAGAGAAAATGAAAGACCAGACATTCACTTTTTGCATATAAACCTCCCAATTAAGAACATTGCAAGCTTGCCGTTATGGGGTTACACACAACCATATCCTTATATTACCAAAAATTTTTAAAAAAATAAAAAAAAAAAATCCTTTCATATTTTTAATTCTATTTTATTTTCACCTGTTTTTCACCAAGGTTCCCTATAGTAAAGCATGTACACAGCAAGACGATCCAAAATTCTAATAAAAAATGGAGGTATTTATTGATGAAGAAAAAATGGGCTGGATATGCACTTACAGGAGCATTGTCGCTAAGCCTCATTGGCGGAACGGCATTCAAGGCAATGGCCGCAGAGGAAAGCGGGACAGGGAATGCACCTGCTTCTCTTTTAGAAAAGGCCGGACAAGTATTGGATGACAGCACCAAGGCAAAGGTTCAGGCGATCATGGACAAAATGAAAGAAGAACTGGCTGCGATCGGTGTTGAACTTCCTGCAAAAAGAGAAAAAGAGGACCTTTTTGCTAACCTTGATGAAGAGACAAAAGCAAAAGCTCAGGCTATTCAGGATCAGGTTATGGCTGGCTCCCTCGCCCGCGAAGAAGCTAATGAGCAGTTAAAGGCTCTCGGCATCACTCTTCCTGACCATCATGGCAAAGGAGGTCCTTTCGCGGATCTGGGTGAAGAAACGAAAGCTAAAGTACAGGCCATTCAAGATAAGGTCAAAGATGGCTCACTTACTCGTGATGAAGCTAATGAGCAATTGAAGGCTCTTGGCATCACTCTTCCTGGGAGGCATGGCAAAGGAGATCCGTTCGCTGATCTCGATGAAGAGACGAAAGCTAAAGCCGGGAGCATTATGGATTCTGCCAAAGAAGAACTGGAAGAGCTTGGTGTAGAGAAGCCTCTGATGGGCGGACACAAATTTTAATAGTGCAGGGACCTTCATACGGAGGTCCCTCTTCTTTTTAAAAGCAGGAATTCACTCTGCTCAGAAAGAAGAGAGAGTGTGATAGCTAATTAAGGGGGAAGCTTTATGAGGAAAGAAGATATTATTGAAGAAAAATCAAGTTTCATTAACTGGGTGAACTCACTGGCACAAATGGATGAAGAACTATGGTTCCTCCCTTTCCGGGAAGGCTCCTGGGGAACAGCCGATGTGGTTTCCCACTTTATTACCTGGGATCGATTTGTCATCAGCCGGCGTATGCCTGCCCTGCTGAGCAAAGAGGAAATTCCTTCTGAAAAAATTGATGCAGATGCAATGAATATGGAAGCGGGACAATACGCGAGGTCAGGCATCAGCAAAAAAATGCTGATCAGTGAGTTTGCTGAGGCAAGAAAAGAGCTTCTCTTACTTTTGGAAAAACTGGAGCCGGAAAGATTTCAGGAGCTGTACCCAGGGAGGGACATGACAATCGGCCAATACTTTGCCGGATTGATTGAGCATGACCACAAGCATAAGAAGGAAATTGAGGATCATTGGGAGCGTTATGTGAAGCAGACCAGCCGGCAATAGGCCAGTCTGCTTTTTTTATAGTGAATCTTTGAGAGTTGATCATGAAGAAGATTAGACGTCTATAAACTTAATCACTCTCGCCGGGTTTCCGCCTACTACAGCATTATCAGGCACATCCTTTGTTACAACTGCACCTGAGGCGATGACTGCATTGTCCCCAATCTTTATGCCCGGATTAATGACGGCCCTGCCCCCGATCCAGACACTATTTCCGATGGTGACGGGCTTCCCGAATTCCGGACCGGCATTCCGCTCTTCCGGATGCAGCGGATGCCCTGCTGTATAGATATGTACACCTGGAGCCATAAAGCAGTTATCGCCGATATTCACTTCACACACGTCCAGGATGACACAGTCAAAATTCGCATAAAAGTTTTCGCCAACCTTGATGTTATAGCCATAGTCACAGCGGAAGCTTGGTTCAATATAAAGCTTCTTCCCAGTCGATCCCAACAGCTCTTTTAAAAGTGCTGCCCGTTTCTTCTCTTCAGTTTCTTCTGTCAGATTGAACAGCCGTGTCAGTCTGCGTGCATTGGCCCTTTCTTTTACAAGGATTGGATCTGCCGCATCATATAGCTCACCTGCAAGCATCTTTTCTTTTTCAGACAGCATATTAGTGGTACCCCTTCCAGATTGAGAGTTTACCCTTATTCTACTTGCTCTTTGGGCAAGGAGCCAGTTGCATCAGGTTGCAGATTAGCCAATTTTCCCAGTGTATGCTACCATTTATCCAACAAACTGATAGTGTGGTGATTGAGGATGGACAATGGGCAGCCTACAAAGGATTCTAAGTATATCCAGCAGCATTTGGCCAATGAGCGGACCTATCTGGCCTGGGTCAGGACAAGCATCACAATTATAGGAGTCGGCTTCCTTATCACAAATCTTCACTTTTCCACTCTGCCGGCTGCTTCGATGATAGGAGACGCCCTGGCGCAGATCATCGGGCTTGCCTCCATTATTGTGGGTATATTGACGATCATCATGACGACAATCGGCTACTTCAGGAAAGGGCATGAAATCAGCAGCCAATCATTCAGGTTTTCCAGAAGGATGATTGTTCTCCTCTCAGCTCTTTTGCTGCTCATCTTCGCCGTGTTCGGATTTTATTATATGTTCGTTTGGGGAATTCTTTAAAGCAATCAAAAGCCTGGCACTCATCTTGTGCCAGGCTTTTTTGTTTATTTCACCCATTTTTCAAGCAGCGGGCCTGTATCTCCATAGACAGGGTCTGTTGCAGGCACCGGTACACTGCGGATATCTGAGAGTGCCTGCGCGCGCCCTCCCGGATCTTTCTTTTTCAAATCATGGCTCATTCCGTCCGGGTAGGCTCCAACAACCTCAAAGTCTTCTGAGCTGTCGACGTTTTTATGGCCTGTACCTGCAGGCAGCACAATGACATCCCCGGCTTTCACTTCAACTCTTTCTCCGCCGTCCCCGCCTAAGAGAATAGTAGCGCGGCCTGAACGGACACCGAGGACTTCGTGTGAGTTGCTGTGATAGTGATGGTAGTCGAACACTCCGCCTGTCCATGTGCCGAGCCAATTGTGGCGGGTGAATGTCCCCTCTATCGTATTGGCATTGTCACTGAAGATCCCTTCATAGATGATGACAGGCAGTTCCTGATTGTTCGGGATATCACCATTGTCCTGGAGAAAAAATGATCTGACTTGCGTTGCCATATGCATCCACTCCTTTGTAAGTTATAGATTTCGGGCGCTGAACGTATCGCCGCCCTCTATCGTTCCACTCTGGAAGCCCCTATTGAACCAGCGCTTCCTCTGTTCAGAGGTGCCGTGGGTAAAGCTTTCCGGAACTGCATAGCCCTGCGCCTTTTTCTGGATCGTATCGTCGCCGACTGCATGGGCAGCCTGGATTGCTTCTTCCAGATCACCTTGCTCTAAATAACCCATTCCCTGTGCATGATGCGCCCAAACGCCGGCATAATAATCAGCTTGAAGCTCAAACCTGACCTGATATTTATTGAATTCTTCCTGGCTGAGCTTTTGGCGGAGAGGCATAATTTCATCCGTAGTGCCAAGGAGCGTCTGGACATGATGGCCGACTTCATGGGCAACGACATAGGCCATGGCAAAATCGCCAGGCGCCTGGAATTTTTCCCGAAGCTCCCTATAGAAGCTTAAATCAATATAAAGCTTTTGATCTCCAGGGCAATAGAATGGACCGACCGATGCACCTGCTGCTCCGCAGGCAGACTGGACGCTGCCGGTATACAGAACAAGGGTAGGCTCCCTGTATTCCATCCCCTGCTCCTGGAAAATCTCACTCCAGACTTCCTCTGTATCCGCCAGCACGACTGATACAAAATCGGCCAGTTCCCTTTCCTCGGCCGTTTCTTCATAAGGTGCAGGCGACTGTTCCCCACCGGTCATCCCCAGACCGCCGAGAAGCTCGCCGGGATTGCCTCCCAATAGTGTAATAATCAGGACAATGACAATACCTCCGAGACCTCCCCCGACGAGCGTTTTGCCGCCCATTCCCCTTCTATCCTCAACATTGGAGCTCGCTCTTCTTCCCTTCCATTTCATGGTTTATCCTCCCTGCTGCCATTTTCTTTCGCAAGAATCATATCTTTTAGTCATATACCCGCACAGGACAGGAATTATCTCCATTAAGGGCCGGAATTTTTTACATATAGGAAAGGCATGATCATCCTGTTTCTATCATATAAATGGATATTTACCGATTCAGGAGGCCGTATTATGCAAAAACCTTTTGTAAGGCCCTATTTGACCACCCATAGCCTGCAGCCTGAGAATCAGGAATCGCCCATTGAGTTCATTTCAGGCAGGAGAGTCGGCAATTCGCTTTTTTACCGGAGAAATCATTTTGCCTATCCTTCGCTTTCAGCATCTGCCTATTGGCTGCCTGTCAATGGGTCAGTTTCTTCACCCCGGCTCTATTCCCTGACCGAATTGATGAATCTCCCATCGAGGACCGTGACCGCCGTTTTGGAATGCGCCGGGAACAAGAGGAGCCTTTTTGAACCCAAAACCTTCGGTGAGCAATGGGAAAAAGGCGCGGTCAGCCAGGGGAGCTGGAAGGGCGTTCCGCTTGCCTCCCTCCTCGAGGGTGCAGGCATCCGGAATGGAGCGGCAGAAGTCATCTTTGGGGGCTATGACTTTGGAGAAAGAACCGATTCTGACGAGGTATATTCGTTTACAAGAAGCCTTCCGCTGGAAAAAGCCCTGCATCCGGATACACTGGTTGCCTACGAATACAACGGAAAGCCGATCCCTTTCAAGCACGGCTTTCCACTAAGACTTATCGTTCCCCAGTGGTACGCAATGGCTTCCGTAAAATGGCTCAAGAGCATCACTGTTGCAGATGCCCCGTTTACAGGACCTTTCCAGACAATCGATTATGTCTATTATCCTCATAGAGAAAAGGATGAAGGAGCAGCGCCAGTAACGAAGCTCCATGTCAACAGTTCCATCCGCCATCCATTGGACGGACAGATTCTTCAAACCGGGAGCCATCCTGTCAAAGGCATCGCATGGACCGGTAAAGGGAAAATCGAAAAAGTGGAGGTAAGCACTGACGGCGGTGAAAACTGGAAGGAGGCAAGACTTGAAAGCCCGGCAGCAAGCGGGTATGAGTGGCAGCCTTGGGTGTATGATTGGAAGGCCGGTAAAGGAGAATATACTCTTATGTCCAGAGCGTATGATACACATGGCCGTGTACAGCCGGCTTCCCCATTTTGGAATAGGAAGGGGTATGGGTATCATGCGATTGATATGGTGAGTGTTAAGGTGGAGTGAAATAATAGCCAGGCACCGATGAAAGGTGCCTGGCTATTATCATGGCAGTTCTACAGTAAAAGCTTCAAACATTTCCGGCTCAGGCATGACAAAGGCTTTGAAAATCAGTTCCTTACTCCCAGCTGCCTTAAATACTTGTTTATATAGGTTTCCTTTCACCCTTTCAGCAAACGGTTCCTTCTCAATTGTGAGGTTTTCTCCATCAGCCGTCTCAAGAATTGTAGGATTTCTCGTCAGCTGGTCATCATAGGCAAATTCGCTGTCTACTTCGAAAAATATGGTGGTGCTTTGCTTTGTCCGTTCTATGTCCGTTACCGTTATTTTGTCTCCCCCTCCCTGCTCGAGTATAGCTGGAAGACCTCCTTCACTAAGAGGAATCATTACCTCTTCAGGGGCGCTATGCTGAGCCGGCAGCGTATAGGGGATGATGCTCAAGGATTTAGTCCCCTCTTTTACCGGAGAGTATAACATACTAAGCGTTGCCTCCTCCTTTCCGTCCACAGTATCGCCATGCCCGCTTCCCGACATCTGCCTTAGCGCCAACCCCTGATTATCCACAATATTGAAGTGCAAATCTGTATAAGGATCCAGCTTTGTTTGTTCCAAATCAGCTGTCAGACTGACAGAAAGATCCGTACCAGCAGGGCCGATCTTAACTGAATTCACATTCACTTCCATCCCTTGAATGTTTTTGGTTTCTTTAGGCCGGATAACCGTCACTTCGCCGGACTGTTTGACCGGGAATTCAAATTCCCACTTCCCCGGCATCAGACCGACTGCATCCACCCTGAACTTCATGGTGAACTCCTCCGGAAGCTCTTCGGTCGGATTAATATCCAGAATCCCCTGGTATTTTGCCGGTGTAACAAACTCCCCTGAAGAGCCTGAGCTAAAGTTGATTTCATTGCCATCCACATAAATAGCCGGCCGCTCCATTTCCCCAATCGCTAACAGAGATTCATGTGTAAACCCAAAGGCCAGCCTGGTTCCATCATAAAAGACTTCATTTATGGTTAAAGTGATGCCTTTATCTGTTGCCGATTTGCCGACCACCTGGGTAAGACCTTTTGCCCCGGCAATTTCCAGCCCTTCATCTCCCGAACCGCTGAAAAAGGTGCCCACAACCGGGATTTCGGAAGCGATTTTTGCAATAGCAGGAGAATATATAGCCGAACCGATAAATAAGGCAAACCCTGCAGCAGCTGCGCTGGTTGTGTAAAACGCTTTTCGCCTTAACGTTCCTTTAATTCTGGTTTCCCTTACGGCCTTGCTGATAATTTGATCCAGCTCATCTTCAGGCACAGCAATTTTTTTCATTTCAACCTTAAATTGAGGAAATTCGCTATTCATTAACACACTCCTCCTTCATTTTCACCCGCAGCTGTCCTATTCCGCGATGGATATTTGTCTTAACGGTGCCTTCCGGACATTCCAGCAATTCAGAGCTGTCGCTTTCCGGCATATAGGGAGAGGTCCTATCTTCCAGTACTTCTCTTTCCATCGGGATGACCCGGCTTTTCTTTTTCAGCAGGTCCTTACATGTATTAATCAGGATCCGCGCCAGCCAGGTTGAAAAATACTGTTCTTCCCTTAATTGCTGAATCGATACGAGGGCTTTATATACCGTCTCCTGGAAGGCCTCCAGGGCATCCGCCTCATTTTTCATATACAAGTAAGCCATCTTATACAGCTTCTCTTTCTCTGCCTCCAATAAATCCTGGAAGGCCTTCTTATTTCCCTTTTTCGCCTGCTTCACTTTTTTTATATCCACGCCTGCCCCTCCTTTCTTTCTGCTTGTTAGAGTGCTGGGGGGTGGGAAACGTTTCAGTTGCCTGACTATTTTCGAGTAAATATTTCTTTACATGAACATACTTAAAGGCCTGGCTTATGCCAGGCCCCTCTTATAAAATATCGCGCTGCTGCTCCCGCTGCTTTTTCCAGAGAATAGCTACTGCGGGCAATATGATGATCACTCCATAAGTAAAGAAGAATTGAGGCTGCGGATGATCAATTGCCAATGCGTTTCCGAGGAGCATCCTTTGCGCCAGCAGCCAGCAGACACATGCAAAAATCGGGAACTGGAGGCCGATGACGCTGATGTAATTTTTGCTGATGCTTGAAATGAATATGGCACAAAGAGCGGTGGACAAAGCCAGGATATAGGTTAGCCCGATGACAATCAGTATAAGCTGCCAGAAAGTAAGGTTGTACCAGTATGGATACCCAAGAAAGCTGTTGATATCACTGTTCAAAAAGATTGTAATATTATTGGTAAAATATAACCCGTAATAGACACAAAGAAGGACTGTTGCAATGATGAATGCTGACAGGACGCCTGCCGCTGCCTTCTTTATAAACAATTTTCTCCCAGCCCTGGAGGTATACTGCAGATCAATCATACGGTTCTTATAATCTCTGATCGTAATAGGGAGAATCATAAAAAGAATGCTCACCAGGATTGTTAGGCAGATATTTTGGCTGATGCTGTGAAAATTATCACCTACAGGATATGCCGGGAAAATGGAACGGAAGGATTCATCCTCTAGCAGATCATTGATCCTTGCTTCCTGCCTTTCAGACGGCTTACCTGAAATATAGCCGTAACCAAAGTCTGTGCCGGCAGAATCCATATCTTCCATGATGCCTTCCCGCGTCTGAATTTCCCAGCCTATCTCCTTCTCAGAGAAAAGCTTGTCGTACAATTGTCTTTCAGGGCTGCTTAAATCATTCTTATTATTTAATTCTACTAATTCTGCGTACGAAGCAACATCAGTTTGCTGCGCTTCGTCAAGCTTCTGTATATAGGCGTCTGCACGGTCCAATGCCTCCTGGTATGCCTGCTTGAAATCATCATACTCTTTTTCATCCAGCTTTCTTCCGTAATCTTCTATCATCTCACTGCTGATTTCATAATAATCTTTGGCTGGACGGCCATTTGCAAAATAAGAAATATCGAAGTCTATAAAAATGTAGTACATCAGCAAATTAATTAAGACAAGCATGATTAGCATGATTGGTCGGAAGATCTTTTTCATTTCCTGCCAGATAATTCTCAAATCCCGGTTCATCCCCTTCATGTTAAGTCGCATCTATTAAAGCTCTTGCAGGACAGCATCACAGCTGCTGCCAGGAAAATCAGCCAGACACCTGAAACCGCCAGCTCAAATCCTGAAATGACGTGCATGGCGCGGTGCATAAACCAGACAAAAGAATTCAGCACCAGATTCACCGGTGTGAAAAGGCCGATAAAGTAACTGGCATGACTGGTTGGAAAGAGTTTCTGAACAGCAAAAAGCATGCCGAATAACAAGAGAAAGGCAAAAAAAACAAGATAGCTGTTTCGTATCCATCTAGAAATTACGGCAGCCATAAGGGTGAAGATGATCATCATGACATAGGAAAGGCCGATAACTGCAGCAAGATACTGTGAAAACGTCATCTCCCTCACCGTCATGAACCAATGCTCCCCTTTATTAAAATAGCTCGACATTGGGACTTGCCAAAACTGGCTGTAGGGAAAAACTGCAAAATAGACAGCGAGCCCGGCTGCCAGCATGACTGTGAACAGTACTAGATTTGCCGTCAGGGCTGCCCAAAATTTATCCTGCCAAAGCCTCCTTCCCCTTCTGGAGCTGTATGCCAGCAGGTGGGTTCCGCGATCAAATTCAAAATTAATGACATGGCCTGTAATCAGGGCCGCAAGAATCACTCCTTCGAGCAGGAAAGCTTTAAACATGGTTTTAAACAGAAGCAAGTGTGTACCGAAGGCCTCCTGTGAATGGAACAGATGCATATGCTCTCCATTTTCCAGGACTTCCTTGAACCGCTCCTCAAACTTTCCATACTGGCTCCTTACCAGCTCTGCTGCCGAACCTGTCAATCCATACTTCTGAATATTGTACTCAGCAATGCCCACCGGATCTATCTTCCGGTATTCTTCATCAGCATATAAACTGCTTGAATAATAGTATTCCAGCAGCCCTGCGTCATTAAATAGCTCCCTTTCTTCTTTTGTATAGTTTTCTAATGGATCGAAGGCATGATCCGTGAAAAAAGAATTCATATCCTTGTAGGTCTTTGATTCTTTCTCTTCTATCGCAAGATTCACTTGCTTCATCAGGGAGTCATAATCATCCTTCATTGCATCCAGGCTCTCGCCAGTAATATCTGTCCCGTAGGCCGCCGCGAATGCTGATGTTTTTTTCAAATCTTCTTTTATGACCGAATTGTTGAGCACAAGATACAAATTAAAGGCCATGAACAGAAAAACAAGACCAAGGACCGAAGGCGATAAAAAGGCTTTGCGGATTTCCCAGCGCAGAACTCTCATTGAGCCGTAATGCCTGCTTCATCTCTATACTCATAGAGAAAAATATCCTCCAGAACAGGCTGAACCTGTTTCCAGTGAGCTGACTGTCTTTCCTCTGCCATAAAACGGATATTCATCCGGCCCTGTTCCTGCCGTTCAGACAGAGACAAAAAGTTTCTTCTAAAATCGGCTGCTTCACTGAATTCGATTTCTGTTTCAAATACTTTCCCGTCCAGCCTTCGGCAGATATTAGCGATTGAATCCTTATAAAGGACCTTCGCATCCTTTATCATAATAATTTCATTGGCGATCGACTCAACATCTGAAACGATATGAGTGGATAGGATGACAATCCGGTCTCTTGCCAAATCAGACAGGAGGTTCCTGAATCTGACCCGTTCTTTTGGGTCAAGGCCTGCTGTCGGTTCATCGAGAATCAGGATCTTCGGATCATTCAGCATCGCCTGGGCAATCCCCACCCGCTGAATCATCCCTCCTGAAAACTTCCCCATTTTCTTTTTAACCGCACCCTCAAGCGCGACAAGCGTCATGAGATGCGGAATTTTTTCATCCGCTTCCTTCTTAGATATGCCCTTCAAAGCAGCAAGATATTGGAGATACTGATAGGGAGTATAATTTTTGTAATAGCCAAAGTCCTGGGGCAGATAGCCAATTAACTCGCGGTAAGCCTCGCCCATGCTCAGGATATTCTGCCCGCTGTACAGGATTTCACCTTTTCCTGGGTGCAGAAGAGTAGTCAGCATCTTGATGAGGGTCGTTTTCCCTGCGCCATTCGGGGCAAGCAAACCATATACCCCGTTTGAGAATTCCAGCTGCACATCTTTCAATACTGCATGGCTGCCAAAATGTTTGCTTACGCTATTCACTGTCAGCATAGTGTGTAGCCCCCTCTTCTTTTGTTATGAATAAGCAGTTCCTTCAATTTGTTCATATATAAATAGAAAAACAGAACGATGACTGCCCCGTATAAGTACCTGGGAACAGATATGAGCAAGCCCATATATATGGAATTATTCAGTATGACAAGAATAATATTGCCGGCTATCCAAATAACCAGAGCTGCCGCCCGCGCCATATTCGTTTTAAAGAAGCTTAATACATATAAGAACAGCACAGAAAAAATCAGCAGGGAAGCCGTTGATATCAATAAGCCCTGTACAAATTCCACAGCAGCAAACCGTACAGCAAGAGCCAGCACCCATATGCTATTAAGAAGAAAACAGAAGACACTGAATATCAGCATCCGGAAAGCTGCCAGCTGGTGAAGATTATATTTGCAGACCATTTCCAGCTCGTACGTCCCGCTGGCCCTGCTTTTTAAGTATGGCAGGAAGGCGAGGAAGGCATAGAGAAGCGGGGAAACAATCATGATCAAGCTGTAAAAGCTTGTTCCCCCGCCAGCTGCCTCTCCTTCACTGGCTGTGGCTGTGATTCCAATCATTAGCATTGCCAGCATGCCGGCGGCCAGGAGCATTTCAAGCCAATCCTTCATAAGAAACCTGAAGCCGATTCTCCTGTACATTCCCCTTATCAAAGTAATGAATGACTCTTTTCTGACATTGCCCTTTTGGACAATTGACGTTATTTCCTCTTTTGAAATCTTTAGCTCTGGAATCTGCCAGTCTTTATCTTTCTGCATGCGTAAATCCCTCCTTTTTAGCTTCCTCTCTGATAAATTTGAGGCTGCGATAATACTTTGTTTTTACTGTTGATTCTGGAACCTGAAGTGAAGAGGCAATTTCCTGAAAGGTTTGCTCGCCAAACAGCTTCATCCGGAATATCTGCTGATACGAAGCTTCCATTCGATCCAGCACGGCCAAAACTGCTTCTATCTCTTCTTTTTGCAGAATAGACTCAGAAGAATCTTCATGGCTGCCAATTTCAAGATCTTCTATATCCGCCATCCTCCTGCTTGCTTTGTAGTGCTTTGACCTGTAATAATCGACAATTTTATAGGTTGCTATTTTATACAGCCAGGTGCGGAAAAGGGCCCTCTTTCCTTCAAACTGATGAAGTCCATGCAGCATATTAATGAAAATTTCCTGGGTCAAATCCTTGGATTGCTCCTGATCAAGAGTCTGTTTGTAGACATAATGATAGATTTCGCGATAATAAAGGGACACCAGCTCATTCGCTGCCTCTTCGTTTCCCTTTTTAATTATCTTTTGTATGAGCTTTAAGTCCCGATGCATCTCCCACCACTCTATTCCTATCAGAATTCTGTTGGTTCATAAGCTTATATCTATATATTCGTAACAAGGCGGCAATTAGTTTTGAACTTTATTTCTTTTTTGCAAAAAAACAACCGGCAGGATTCCCCCCTGCCGGCCACCTGCCGCTACTCCTGCGGCTTTTCTATTTTCTTGTTGATTTCCACGCGTTCTTTTCCCATAAAGAGAATGGTCACTGCCGCAATGCCGATCGGGATGAGGGCCAGCATAAATATGATGGTGATACTGTCTGACATCCCTGCAATGATTTTATCAAGAACCGGAGCCGGAATTTTCGCCCGCTCTGCCGGTTCGAACAGCTGCTGCGGGTCACCCATCGGCATTGCCCCGCCGCCCTGCATGCCTTTAAAAGCATTCTGCAGTTTGTCAGCAAATACATTCTGCTGGACGATTCCGAAGATGGTAATGCCAAGCGTCATGCCAAGCGAACGCAAGAATGAGTTCGTTGAGTTGGCTGAACCGCGGTATCTCGGATCCAGGTTATGGATGGATGCTGTCGGAAGCAGCGAAAATGAAAACCCTACTCCAAAGCCGGTGAGGATCATAAACAGAGTCAAAGCCCATCTGGCTGTATCAGGTGTCATATTGCCAAGCAGAAGCATGCCTGCAAAAAAGGAAATGACCGAGATGACCATCAGATTCCGATAGCTGGTTTTTGTCTGGAAGATCCCCCCGATGGCGCTTCCTGCTACAGAACCAAGCATCATCGGCGTCAGGATCAGACCGGCATTTTTGGCTGATCCCCCGTACACGGCCTGGACAAAAATCGGGATGTACACAGCCAGGACGACAAAGGTGCCGCCGTAAAGGAATGCAAGGATCTGGGAAGTTGCAAAAAGGCGGCGCTTGAACATCCAGAAAGAAATGATCGGTTCATCCGCCCGCGTTTCCACCCACAGGAACGCAATGAAAAAGAAGACAAAGCCCGCGAACAGTCCGATAATCTGGAAAGAGTCCCAGGCGAATTCCTTTCCGCCGAGCTCAAGGCCGAACATAAGGCTGACAACTGCAGCCACCAGGGTGAAAGCACCGGCCCAGTCAATTTTCTGCCTTTGATAGTCATTGGATTCATGATAGTACTTGATGATCAGGAAGACGGAAACGATCCCGATCGGTACATTTATGTAGAAAACCCAATGCCAGCTGATCCAGTCTGTAATGAATGCTCCGAGCAGCGGGCCCAGGACACTGGCTGTCCCGAACACAGCCCCGAGAAGGCCGGTCATTTTCCCCCGTTTTTCAGGCGGAAAAATATCAAATACAATCGTAAAAGCTATCGGCATGAGGGCTCCTCCGCCAACCCCCTGGATAGCCCGGTAAACGCTGAGCTGGACCATCGACTGGGCAAGCCCGCAAAGGGCAGAGCCGATCAGGAATACAGCCAGTCCAAAAATAAAAAAGCGCTTGCGGCCGTACATATCGGAAAGCTTCCCAAAAATCGGCATGCCCGCCATGACGGTGACCATATAGGCTGAAGTAACCCAGACAAACTGTTCGAATCCGCCCAGGTCTGCCACAATGGTCCCCATCGCTGTGGCAACAATCGTGTTGTCCATCGCTGCCATCAGGATGCCCAGCAGAAGCCCTGCCACTACAAGATTTACATTCTTTTGTTCTGCCACGTTAAACCTCCATTAAAACTGAAATAGGATAGATAAGATATCTATTCAATTTTAAATTTTATCCTTCCAAACATCAATTCCGCCCGTTCGACAAACTCTTACAGAAATACACTGCGGTACCCTATTCTCCGTTAAGAAACAGGGTCGCACTCACATATTTCCTTGTCAGTGTCTTATAGTAGGCTGACAGCACAGTGAGGGCGGCGGTTGTCAGCACATTGGATACAATCTCTTTTTGAGGTCTGGTCAAATCCGTGTATCCTTCCACTATTGAAGCCGATTCTCTCCGGATCTCCTGTTCTACTTGAAATTGCGCGGTGCCTTCAGCCAGCTTCTGCGGATGCACCTTTTCAAAAATGCCGGCATATCCAGCGTAGAAGATGATCGGATCAATCACATCGTCTGTCCTATCTTCCGGATTATTAAAAAGAAGTGTCAGTATCTTACGGATAGAGCCAAAATCCAAAGCCGACTTCAGATCCTCCACAATAAAAAGAATGGCCGCCTGGTCAATGGTATACTTCTTCCCGGCCTGCGGCGTCCCAACCAGTTCGCGCATTTCTCTTTTCACCCAGTTCTGGACTGCTGTGGAGGAAAGATTCGTATACTCGATCTGATTTCCGAGCGAGACAATTTCATTGACGCTGAAGCCCGGAACCGGGGGAGTCTGCCTCATAATTTTTTCAAATACAGCAGGCATATCCGTCTCTATAAATATCTCAAGCTTCTTTCCATATATATTGGTCAGATGGCCCGATTTCCATGCTTCTTGCAGCACAGCCTTCGGGTTCTTCTCCCCTTCCCCCCTGAGGGCAAATAAAAGCTCCGCCATCCTGGCCCTCGACAACTGAAACAACTCCATACTCATTCATCTCCCGACCGATACTTTGTAACCCTATCCTAAATCTTTCCCCTGACACCGTCAACGGTGCTTCCGCGTGCCTGGCACCATATGTGGACAAAAATGGCGTATTTGTCTTTTTCCGGTGTCAGGCACGGAGTGTTTGGGGAGGATGTTTTATACTTGCTTATTTGTGCATAATCATATAAAATAAGGTCAAGTTACAAGTTCAAATGACCTTAAAATTTATATAAAAAGGATGAGAAGAATTGGGTAAAAGGATATTTTACTTTTTATTGACCAATGTGCTGGTTCTGTTGACCATCTCGATTATTTTTTCACTGATCGGCGGCGGAAATTACATTAATGCACAGGGCGGGATTGATTTTGCTTCCCTGCTGATATTCAGTGCTGTCATTGGTTTCTCCGGATCATTCATCTCCCTGGCAATGTCGCGCTGGATGGCAAAGCGGATGATGAATGTCCAGGTGCTGAAGCCTGAAGGGTCTTTATCTCCTTCTGAAAGGCAGATTGTTGAAAAAGTCCACCGCCTCTCAAGGGCAGCAGGACTCACACATATGCCGGAGGTCGGAATCTATCATTCCCCTGAGGTTAACGCATTTGCGACCGGACCTTCCAAAAAGCGTTCATTGGTTGCAGTATCGACTGGTCTGCTTCAGGAAATGGATGATGATGCCATTGAAGGCGTTATTGCCCATGAAGTTGCCCATATTGCCAATGGCGATATGGTGACCATGACCCTCCTGCAGGGTGTAGTGAACACATTCGTCGTCTTCCTGGCCCGTATTGCTGCCTGGGTGGCATCACGTTTTGTAAGGGAAGAGATGGCTCCGATTGTCCACTTCATCGCAGTGATTATCTTCCAGATCGCATTCTCGATCCTTGGAAGCCTGGTCGTGTTCGCCTACTCAAGGCATCGCGAATACCACGCAGACCGGGGAGGCGCAGATCTTGCCGGCAGGGATAAAATGACCCATGCCCTCCACATGCTGAAAGCCTACTCTGCCCGTATGAAAGGCGAAGAGCAGACAGCGATATCAACCTTGAAAATTAATAACAAAGGCAAGCGTTCCCTATTCTCAACCCACCCTGATCTGGATGAGAGAATCAGACGTTTGAACAGCTAATAACACAAATGCTGGCTCGTTAAAGGCCGCCTTCCCCCGGCGGATTTAGCGGGCCGGCATTTTTTTGCTTCTGCTTTCTTTCCTGAAAACGAAAAGCACTGCTGCTGCAGTGCTTCTCCTAAATCTCAAATTCTGCTATACATTTGTTTTCGCATTTCCTTCACTAATGGGGTAATCTTCTTCCGCTCTTTCGGAAACAGGCTTCTTCGACCAATAGGTAGCCAAAATCGGGCCGGATATATTATGCCATACAGCACCAGCTACACTCGGCAGTGCTGCGAGAGGGCCAAAATGGGCCGTGGCAAGCGCCACACCAAGACCTGAGTTCTGCATTCCGACCTCAATGCTGATGGCTCTCCTTGTGCTTTCATCCAGCCTTAAGGCTGACGCGGCCAAATAGCCCAATAAAAGCCCCAATCCATTGTGAAGCGCTACAGCTGCAAAGGTCAGCAGCCCTGCCGATGCAATATTGGCTACATTTCCTGCTACCACAGCTGCGACAATAATAATGATGGCAAGTACGGAAATAAGCGGAATGATCGTGATGCCTTTTTCTACAGCCTGCGGCATAAAACGGCGGATAAGCAGGCCTAGAACGATCGGTACAATGATGACCTGAACAATCGATAGGATCATGGCTTTCGCATCCACCGGCATCCACTGGCCTGCCAGCAGCAGCAGGATAAAGGGGGTTGCCAGCGGGGCAAGCAGCGTTGAAAACGAAGTCATAGCGATGGAAAGAGGCAGATTCCCTTTTGCCAAGTAAACCATCACATTGGAAGCCGTTCCCCCTGGTACAGACCCAAGCAGGACCAGGCCGGCTGCAAGCTCTGCAGGCAGATCCAGAAGGTAAGCAATTGCAAATGCCCCGAGCGGCATGATGATGAACTGGGCACAGACACCGATGATAACAGGCACCGGATTTTTAAAAATAAGATTAAAGTCGGTCCCTTTCAAGGTCAGCCCCATTCCAAACATAACAACGCCAAGCAGGATGGTGATATAGCTGCCGAACACAAGGAATGGGTCAGGCAGCAGGTAAGCAATCACCGCCATGCAGATGACCCATATGGCAAAATATTTGCCGGCAATTGTACTGATTGTTTCAAGAACCCTCATCAATTTTCCCCCGCTTTCTTTTTAAACAAGTTTATTGGGATTCAGGAGGCCTTCTGGATCAATGGCCCGCTTGATTTTCTTCATCACCTCATAGGCCGCGCCATGCTCCTTCTCCTGATACTTCTGCTTGCCGATTCCGACCCCATGCTCTCCTGTACAGGTCCCGCCGCGCTCCAGTGCATACATGACAATCCGTTCATTGAACTCCTCTGCCTGCTGCACCTCCAGCGGATCATCCATATTGATCATCAGCAGCACATGAAAATTCCCGTCCCCGACATGCCCGACTATGCCCCCGGCCAATCCCAGTGCATCGAGGTGGACCTTGCTGTGTTCCACAGCTCCGGCCAGTTCTGATATAGGCAGGCATACATCTGTTACCATCATCTTCTTTCCAGGATACCCGTGAATATAAGCATAAGCGAGATTATGGCGCGCCTCCCAGAGCTGCGTCCTGGAAGCGTTGTCAGTTTCAAAGTCAATTTGTTCTGCCTGGCATTCCTCAGCGATCGCCTTCATGAATTCAACATCCTGCTTCAGCCCGGCCCCGTTTCCATGAAACTCCAGAAACAGCGTCGGCTTTTCAGCATACCCGGTACCGCTGAATAAATTAACCTGCTTCATTGAAGCCTCATCAACTAGCTCTCCCCTGGCTATCGGAATTCCTGCCTGGAGGATGCTGACGATTGCTTCGACCGCAGAGGTGATGGTGGGAAATGAAGCCCTTGCCGCCAGAATGGCTTCCGGTATGCCATACACCTTCAAGGTCAATTCAGTAAAGCATCCCAGCGTCCCTTCAGATCCGACAAACAGTCCATTCAAATGATAGCCGGAGGATGATTTGGCCGCCAGATTGCCTGTATGTATAATGGTCCCGTCAGCTGTCACCACTTCAAGATCGCGAACCTGATCCCGCATCACTCCATACCTGACCGAGGTTGTCCCGCTTGCATTGGTCGCAGCCATCCCGCCTAAAGTGGCATCTGCCCCAGGATCAACCGGGAAAAACAAACCATATTTCTTCAGGACTTTGTTAAGCTGGGACCGGGTAACGCCCGGCTGCACCCGCACAAGAAAATCCTTTTCCCTGACCTCCAGCACTTTATCCATTTTTGAAAAATCGACAGTTATCCCGCCGTTATAGGGGATCACATGTCCTTCCAGGCTGGTTCCGCGCCCAAATGGGATAACCGGCATTTTATGCCGCCTGGCAGTTATGATGATTTTTTGGACATCCTCCGTCGATTCCGGAAAGACGACGACATCCGGCAGGCTTTCTTTATGATAGGATTCATCCCGGCTTCGCTGCTCCCTTTCTGTTTGATTGACAGAAACCTGCCCTTCTTTTAACATACTCTGCAGTTCTCCTATCGCTTCCGCGCTGACTGTATTCATGCATCTCTCTCCCTGCTGAATAATGGTTCATACCAATTAGTTATATATTCAGATTGGTCCAACCTTTTCGTCCATTTTACTAAATTGTCTGAAAAAATCAATAACTTCTTTCAAAGTATTGAGCTTTCCCTGGATTTTCTGTATGATGAAATCGCTTTACCTGTCATTTTTAGGGAGTGAAAAATATGAAAAAAAAGGCCTATGAAACTATAATAGATCACCTTCAGAATATACTTTTTTCCGGTGCCTTCCAGCCCGGGGACAGGCTTCCGACTGAAAGGGAACTGGCATCCCGCTTTACGGCGAGCCGCACATCTGTCAGAGAAGCCTTAAGGCAGCTCGAAGCACAGGGGGTGCTCGAAATCAGGCAGGGCAGCGGGAGCTATTTGAAAGCCCGTCCGAATTCCCGGCCGGAGAGCGTCTCTTTTACCATCGAAAATGAAAAAACCAAGCTTGTCTATGAGATGCTTGAGCTCAGGCGCGCCTTGGAAGTAGAATGTGCCGGGCTTGCAGCACAGAGGGCAGGCTCTCTGGATTTGGAGCCGATCAGACAGGCCCTTCTCCTGATGGAGAGCACGGATGATGCAGAGCTGGGGATTAAGGCGGATGTCGACTTTCATTTCGCCATTGTCAATGCCGCCCGCAATTCCATCTTTGCCAAACTGTTTGAAACGGTAAGCGGACATATGAATGACACCATCCGTGCTACTAGGAAGGAAAGGCTCCTCGATCCATCGAGAAGGCAGGATACCATTGAAGAGCATAAAGAAATCTTTCTGGCCATCGCTTCAGGCCAGGTCCAAGAAGCAAGGCTCTCCATGGAAAAGCATATCTCCCTAATCAGGAGAGAGCTTTCTTTAGGAATGATAGATAGGCAGCAGGTACAGTGAGCTTTTTATAAGGCTGAAATCAGGAGGAGCATTATGTATTGGGAGACTATGCCCGGCTGGTTTTGGGCCATTTATTATTCTATTCTGTTTAGCTCGATGGTTGCCGCTGTCTATTGTATTATGAAAGAACAGCTGAAGATTCCATCTGTCATTTTGATTTTCTTTGTACTGAGTGTACCTATTGCCAGCATGGCTGCCAGCACTGAAAGAGGACCCGGAATAAATGAAATGGAATACTTTATCGGCCAGCTGCAGCAGGGCATCGGCTGGACCTTATTTTCGCTGGCAGGTTATTTATATTTGATGCTGTGGTGGTTCCTTTTCTTTTTCAAAAAGAGGTGTCATCACAGGAAAAGTAAGGAGATTTCTTCTTAATCAAACGTTTGATTAAAGAGGCTTCAGCACTTGGGGCATATGCATTTTGGTTCTGAAGCTTGGACTCATGGGTGCAAAGCTACGGATCAATTGCTTTTAAGAACTTTATCTTTGCGCTCCCCCTGCAGCTTCTCGTTATGGGGCGTCTTGTCCGCTTTCTATTCGAGAGGTTGTTAAAGGCAGGGAGATTGAAGAATCAGCAGTTTAATAGTCTTCAAAGGAAAAAGGGCGGTTCTCCCGCCCTTCCTTTTAATCCACTGCTCTTAAATGGAACACATAAGACTGAAAATCCCCGCCGCGCTCGGCCGTCTTTCCATTAACGCCGTTAAATTCAACGGGAAGCTGCAGCCCGGTCTGCATCAGCTCATCTCCGTAATAGCTTCTGCTGCTTCCTGATACCTGGTACATAATAGAAGGATCCAGTCCTGAAAGCTTCAGCGTTTGCTGTTTCGGCGGATTCGCCATTGCCAGTACCTTATACCAGCCAACCAGCGCCTCCGTTTTGTCCTCATTCACTGTCAGCCAGGCTGTTTCGTTTCCTTCAAAAGGACTCAATAATCTGCAGAAATGCCCGTCCCTTATCAGGCTTCGGTGCTGTTTATAAAAAGAAACCTGCTCTGAAATCCGGCTGCGCTCTTCATCTGATAGACTAAGAGGATTCAATTCATAACCAAATGTTCCAAAATAGGCTGTATTGGCCCGGGTAGACAGCGGAGTCTCTCTTAAAGTCTGGTGGTTCGGCACGGCAGACACATGTGACCCGATGCTGTACAGAGGATAGGCAAAGGAGGTCCCATATTGGATCTTCAATCTTTCGACTGCATCTGTATCATCGCTGGCCCACGCCTGCGGGGCGTAATACAGCATTCCGGGATCGAACCTGCCTCCCCCGCCTGCACACGATTCAAATAATACCTCCGGAAATTCTGATGTCAGCTTTTGATACAAGCGGTACACTCCAAGAATATAACGATGGAAGAACTCACCCTGCTGCCCAGCCGGAAGATTCGCTGAAAAGGCTTCCGTGATATTCCGGTTCATGTCCCATTTTATGTAGGACAATCCTGTCATTTTAATGATGCCTGACATTTTCTCATATAAATACTCGACGATCTCTTCCCGTGAGAAGTCCAGCACCAGCTGATTCCTCCCCAGGGTTTGGCCGACCGCCCAGTCGGGATGCTTTTCATACAGCCTGCTTTTCGGGCTGATCATCTCCGGTTCGAACCAAAGGCCGAATTTCATTCCGGTTTCCTTTATTTTTTCTGCGAGCTTCTCCAATCCATTCGGGAGCTTGCTTTCGTCTGTTTCCCAGTCTCCCAGCGAGGTTGTGTCATCATTGCGCTTGCCAAACCAGCCATCATCCAGGACAAACAGCTCGATTCCCAGCTCTGCAGCAGACTTTGCGATATTCACCAGCTTTTCTTCGTTAAAATCAAAGTAGGTGGCTTCCCAGTTATTAATCAGAATCGGCCTTTCCTTTTTGCGCCATTGTGCAGGAATCAGATGTTTCCGGTAAAGATTATGGAAGGCCTGGCTCATCCCGTTCAGCCCGCTGTCAGAGTATATCATCACTGCTTCCGGGCTCTGGAATGACTCCTTTTCCCCCAGAGACCAGTGAAACCCGAAAGGATGGATGCCAGCTGTAAGCCTTACCGCTTCATAATGGTCCACCTCAGCCTGAATGATGAAATTGCTGCTGTAAACAAAGTTTAAGCCATAGACCTCACCGTTATGCTCTGTCGCATCAGGCCTCGCCAATGCGGCAAACGGATTATGATGGTGAGAGCTTGCACCTCTTATGCTTGAAATGGATTGAATTCCTGCCTGGAGCTTTCTTTCCTTCACATGCCGCTCCCTTGACCAGGTACCTGCCAGATGAAGAAAGCGAAAGTTACTATCAGGTAAATCAATGGACGCACTCATTAAACGGTCTATTTCAAGAGACTCTTCTCCTTCATTTTTAAGGAGGACGCTTCTTGTGATCGCAGGATGATTCTTGAAAATGGTGTAATTCAGCAAAAGCTCTGCCTGAAGTTTTTCATCCCTTAAAAAGATCTGGAGCGTAGCCGCTTCCCCATTCTCTTCCGTATAGGTGGCCGGAAGCCCCTTTAGCAGGGGCTTCCCTTCCATTATCTTAAAACGTTCAAACTGAAAGTCAGGAATATGATTCAATCCATTTCGTTTTACCAAAATGGCAGGTTCCCTGAAATCTGAGCTGCCATAGACAGGATATTCCTGGCGCAATGTCTCAAGGGAAAAGGCAGGATCATCTGCATAAGGGTGGCAGCTTGCTGCGGTCGGTACATCATAAATCTGTAAATGGGAAAAATCCTCCCGGTGGCGGAGTGCCTTTCCGTAATAAAGATGGCCAAGCTGGCCATTTTTCATGACGTGAAAAATATAGCTGACCTGCCCATTTGTCAGATGGAACTGTCTTGTCTCACTGTTTGCATGTATTAGCATAGGATCACCTGCTTCAAAAAATTCTTACACCCGTTCAATGACAAACTCGAATACCATGTCTTTCTCCGGCTGGATTGTATGTTCGCTGTGGACAGGAGCCCCCCAGCTGTCATCGCCGCCCACACCCATCTGGCGGCCGGCAACCGTCACCACTGTGTAATGGATATCAGGCAGTTCATAGTGATGGTTTGCATGCTCCAATTCGAATGCCGTGTATGGAGAGACTGTACACTCCACCGGCTCCCCTTCTGCTGAGATCCTGATGCCTGAACCATTCTGATTGGTTATGTCCACTGAGCGGACGCCGGTACGGTTTCCGGACTCCTGCGGCATCACATAGCCGGAGACATTATCTTTCACTGTGTTCTGGAATCTTCCAAGCCTGGCCCCACGGCTGCGGTCATCATAATTCTCCTCCGGCCCAAGGGCATACCAGTCAAGCTTTTCATATTCAGCCGGCACCTTGAAGGAAAGGGCGAATATCGGCATTTGCGGAAGGTTATCTGCACCATTGTATACGGATCTTACATGCAGGGAACCATTTTCGCGTACTGTGTAATGAACCTTTACGCTCATTTTTTCGCTGATGGAAAATTGATAGCTGAACGCAATTTCGGCAGAGCCCGCTTCTTCTTCCTTTACTTCCACCGCTGTACACTGCCTTGCCAGGCTCGCCGCATACCATGCCCCTGATGTGAATCCCTGTGCGAATCCCCTGTCATTGTCTGTAGTTGCTCTCCAGAACAGCGGGAAGACTGGATACGAAATCATTTCTTTTCCGGCATATTTGAGCGAGACAAGTGTTCCAGCCTGCTTAGAGAATATGATGGAAAAATCGCTTCCATGGACACCGATATTTACGTCTCCTTCTACAATCCTTAGTTTCCCAGACACTGCTTCAGCTTTTTGCTCACCTTCCACCTCGAAAATATATTGGCCGAATGCAGCTTCATGCCCCTGCTCAGCCCATTGCTCCGGCTCTCTAAGGATAAGCGAAGCTGTAATGCAGTACTCACCAGCCTTCTCTCTGATAGCTTCAGGCCATTCGAAGGCTGCATACCCTTCTTCACCTGGATTTACAGACAAGGACGAAAATCCTTTAAAAATCTCATTTCCCTCATGCTGCAGTGTATACTGCAGATCATACTGTTCCAGATTAGTAAACAAGCTTTCATTCTTAATCCTGGCACCGGCCCATTCTACTTCCAGCTTAAAGTCCTGATAAAGGAATTTCACTTCCTGCATTTTCGGGGACAGCTCCCGGTTGGCATAAACGATGCCGTTCGTACAGAAGCCATAATCGGTCGGCCGGTCATCAAAGTCCCCGCCATAGGCAAGAAATTCTTTGCCGAAACGGTCTTTTTTCACCAGTGACTGATCAATATAATCCCAAATAAAGCCGCCCTGGTACATCGGGTATTTGTTTTCCAGATCAGTATATTTGTACATGCCTCCAAGCGAGTTGCCCATCGCATGCATATATTCACAGCTGATGTATGGCTTTTCGGGATCTTCGGTTAAGTATTTTTCAATATCGGCCGGCTTGGCATACATCCGGCTTTCCATGTCACTCGTTTCGCTGTAATTCCGGTCATAGAATACCCCTTCATAATGAACGAGCCTGCCGGGGTCTTTTTCCTTGAAGTATTTTGAGACGTTCAGGATCACGTCGCCTGCATATGATTCATTGCCGCAGGACCAGATCAGGATGGATGGATGGTTCTTATCCCGCTCATACATGGAAATCGCCCGGTCCATGACGATATCCTGCCATTCCGGCAGATTCCCCGGTATATTCCAGGAAGGCTCGACTTTGCCCATCTTCTGCCATGATCCATGTGTTTCAAGATTCATTTCATCAATCACGTAAATCCCGTATTCATCACAAAGCTCATACCACAGGCTCTGGTTCGGATAATGCGAGGTGCGCACAGCATTGATGTTATGCTGCTTAAGCATCTTAATATCCCAGAGCATATCCTCCCTGGTGATGGCCCTTCCTGTCCGGCAATTGAATTCATGCCGGTTGACTCCTTTAAAGACAATCCGCTGTCCGTTCAGGGTCATGATTTTATCTTTCATTTCAAACCTTCTGAACCCAACCCTTTCCGGTATAACTTCTTCTATACTTCCGTTTTCTCCATATACCGTAAGATAAAGCTTATACAGGTTAGGCTGCTCCGCACTCCATAATGCAGGAGAGTCGAGCCCGAGCGTGAATTCCCAGCTCCCGCCGCTTTCAACTGCCTCTCCTGAGGAAACACGGTTCCCAAGGTCGTCATATAAATCTGCTGCAATCCGTGACGGAACATCACTGCCCTTCAGCAGTTCCAGTCTTCCCTTCAGCGTACCGCTGGTGAAATGATCATCAAGCTCTGTCCTGACAAAAAGGTCATTGATGTGAGTGCCGGGCACCGTATACAGATACACATCCCGGAATATCCCGGAGAAGCGCCAGAAATCCTGATCCTCCAGCCAGCTTCCTGTACTGCGCTGGTATACTTCTACAGCCAGCTTGTTATCACCATCCTTAAGGTATGGTGTCAGCTCAAACTCAGCAGGAGTAAAGCTGTCCTCGCTGTAGCCGACGAATTCTCCGTTCAGCCACACATAAAAAGCGGACTCCACTCCCTGGAATGAAATATAAAGAGGCTTGCCTTCCATAGATTCAGGCACCGTAAATTCTTTTACATAGCTTCCGACAGGATTAACGTCCTGCGGAATCTCAGGCGGGCGGATATCAGCAAGGCCGTCCCATGGATACATCGTATTCGCATATTGGGGTTTGCCGTAGCCCTGCAGCTGGATGTGTCCGGGGACATTGATGAAATCCCAGCCATCACACGAAAATTTTTCCTTGTAAAATTCGGCAGGCCTCATATCGGGGTTCACCGAATAATTAAATTTCCAGCTGCCATTCAGGCTGTGTCGCATGCTCATGGAAGCACCCGCCCTGGCTTCTTCCAGTGTTTTATAGTATTTATGGTCTGAGTGTGCGGGGAGGCGGTTCACTGCAAACACACTGACATCCGATAGCCAATTTAAAGATGGAGTTGAAGACATTTTTCCTGCACTTCCTTTTTATAAAAAGTTTATTTAACCGATCCCATCATCCCTGCCACGAAGTGCTTCTGCATAATGAAGAAAATCAGTGCAGACGGGAGGGTCGCAATGACAATAGCTGTCATGATCACACCATAGTCAGGTGAATAGCTTGAACCTAAGTTGGATATCAAAAGCGGAATTGTCTGGTTTTCCGGTGACTGCAGGACAACCAGGGGCCATAGATAGCTGTTCCAGCTTGCCATGAAGGTGATGATTGCAGCTGCAGCATAAGTCGTTTTCATGGTTGGCACATAAATGCGGAAAAAGATGCCCAGCTCAGAAAGACCATCGATCCGCCCGGCTTCGAGTATGTCGCGCGGAAACATTTTTGTGCTCTGCCTGAAGAAGAAAATCAGGAAAGCGGTAGTAATCGTCGGCAGGACGGCTGCCGTGAGAGTGTCGATCCCGATCATCGGCATGGTCTGCGATATGGTTCCGAACATGCGGAATAAAGGCACCATTAAAGCAGCAAACGGAATCATCATTGATAAGAGCAGGATATTGAACACAATATCCTTCGCCCGGCTTCGGTAGATTTCAAAGCCATAGCCTGCAAGGGAAGCAATCAGAAGCGCCAGCAGAGTCGTAGAAATCGAGATTTTTGCTGAGTTCATCAGGGCTGGAACGAGATCAACCGTATTCAGGAGATTCGTCACATTATCCATAAAATGGCTGCCCGGAAGAAGTCTGCCTTTTGTTACATCTGCTGACCTGTTTGTCGAGCTGACGATCATCCATAGAAATGGGAATATGGAAATGATAGAAGCCACTATCAGAACGGTGTAGCCTATTATACGATTCGATTTACTCATTTCTGTCACCTGCCACTTTAAACTGAATGATGGAGAAAATGACAATCAAGATGACAATGGCATATGAAACCGTTGCAGCATAGCCAAAATCAGGTGTGTACTTAAAGGAAAGATTATAAATATATTGAGAGATTGTCATGGTTGCATTTGCCGGTCCGCCCGCTGTGATATTCATGACTTCGTCAAACAGCTGCAGTGTACCGATTGTTGATGTAATAGATGTAAAGAGAATGATCGGCTTCAGCATGGGCACCGTTATTCTGAAGAACTGCTGAAAAGAAGAGGCCCCGTCCATTTTGGCTGCTTCATAGATTGACTGATCCACATTTTGAAGAGCCGATAAATAAAAAATCATATTATAACCCGTCCATCGCCAAGTGATGGCCACAATGATCGTTACTTTTGCCCAGAACGGATCAGTGAGCCAGGAAATCGGCTCAGAAATAAGCGCCAGCTTCATCAGCATAATATTGATGATTCCATCCTGGCTGAAAAGGTACTTAAAGATGACCGAGTAGGCTACCAGTGAGGTCACACACGGCAAAAAGATGGCTGTCCGGAATAATCCCTTCCACTTAAGTGTTTTGTTGTTAAGCAATACAGAAAGGAATAAAGCCAGAATAATCATCACTGGCACCTGGACAATCAAGAAGATCACAGTATTCTTAAGAGTCGTCAGAAAAGTAGGATCCTTCAAAAGCCGGGTATAATTATCAATCCCGGTGAATTGAAGATTTGCTCCTGTCCCTGACTGAAACGAAAGAAGTAATGCCTGTACCATCGGATAAAAATAAAACAAGCAAATCAATCCTGCTGCAATGACGATAAATGACCATCCCACTGCACCATTCTTTATTTTCAATTTTCTATTTGGCCTTGCTGTGCCTGGGCCCTGCCCTGGCTTTTCTGCTGTCATTGTCTGGCTGGCTTTTGCCGGCATCATATTCATCAGCTCCCAACCTTGTTCTAGTAGGAAAAAGCCCCGTTCATCCGCCTGATAATCAGTTAGCTCCATTAAACCGAAAGGAGTAGCCGGCGAATTCCCGAGGCTTAATTCTTATTTAATTTCATTGAATTTGCGCTTCTGCCTGTGCCTGTGCGTCTTCAAGTGCCTTATCCAAATCTTTGCCCTTCAGATAGTTCTGCATTTCAACTGCAAGGATATCTTCAATGGCATAGGTGTGCAATCCGTAGTTTACTTGAGGAATCTGCTCTGTCCATTTGGCAAAGTCAGAAATAACCTCCTGGCCGCCGAAGAAGTCATCGCCTGATTTATATGCCTCTCCTTCAGCAGCTGGTTTATAAGTGCCGATTGCCCCGATCTCGGTATTCAGAGTCTGATAAAACTCTGAATCAGAACCAAAGGTTTTTGCCAGGAATTCTGCAGCTTTCTCTTTTCCAGGGATGTTCAGCACGTACCATGAGCTGCCGCCGAGATTGGAAGCATTTACTGATCCGGAAACGCCGGACTGCTTCGGCTGTGCTGCTACTGTCCATTTGCCGGACTGGTCAGCTTCTGCTTTGATGGATGCAGTAATCCAGTTGCCCGAAGGAACAGTTGCCACATCTCCGCTGTTGAAGCCTGCCACGAACTGACTCCAGTCTGAAACCGGTTTAACAAGGTCTGCATCCAGGATTGCCTTGTACGTCTTGAAAGCTTCCTTCAATGCTTCATTGTCTGCCAAATCAGGTGATTTTCCATCTTCCTTCAGATACCAGGAGCCGCTGGACTGAATCATGGTGCGGATCAGCCCAAGATCTTTCGGGTCTTGAGTCAGCATATGTTTGCCTGTAGCTTCTTTAACCTTTTTACCGATTTCTATATATTTGTCCCAGTCAATGTTTTGGATATCTTCAGGCGTATAGCCTGCCTGCTCAAGGTAATCAGTTCTGAAATACAGCCCTGTGACACCTGTATCAAACGGGAGCCCGTAATTCTTGCCATCCAGGCTCGTCGGCGCGATCTTGTATTGTGCGAAATCATCTGCATTGAATGAATCTGTCAGTTCGTAGAACATATCAGGATATGCCTGCAGGAAGCTTTGCGCCCGATAGTCCTCGATCAGGACGATGTTCGGGAGACCCTTTGCCGTCCCTGAGCTCAGGCTTGTGTTTAGCTTTTGGATGATATCCGCCTGTGCATTCTCAACAATCTTTACGTCAAGCTCAGAATCCTCTTTCTGATAGGCTTCTTTTGCCAGTTCGAGAGCTTTGATGTTGAAGTTTGGATCCCATGCCCAAACTGTTATTTCATTTGTATCTTTTGATTCACCTGAAGCATCTTCAGTATCTGACCCTGAAGAACAGGCAGACAGCATCAATACCGCAATTAATAAAAAGGCCAGCAGCTTTTTCATTGATTCCCCTCCATCTATTTTTGTAAGCGTTATCTTTCTGTCTTTATCGTAGCATCTTAAAAGGAGGGAGTATTAGGAGGATTTTTTTTTACATTTGTAATATCTTTGTCTCATGAATGCGTTTTCACCGGTTGTTCTTTGGACTTTCTTTAGAAATTTGGACGATTTTAAGCTTGTGGGAGCGGTATGGTGAGCAGGATGGTTGTCCCGTCTCCCGCCTTACTGGAGATGGATACACCCGCATCGTCTCCATAAATGAGCTGCAGTCTATCATGCACATTTCTCACGCCAATGCCGGTGAAAAGCTGCTGCTTGCTTTTAGCAGGCATTTGCTTATCTTCCTCAATCTCCATTCCGTCACCATTATCCACTACCTCGCAAATCAGCCTGCTGTTCTCCTTCCAGATCAGTACATTGATATAGCCTCCATCCTTCCGATTGAACGCATGGAAAAAGGCATTTTCCATAAAAGGCTGAAGGATCAGATTTGGAATAGGCTCATTCAGGCAGTCCGGTGAAACAAAATAATTGGTCTTAATCCGGTCTCCATAACGCTTTTGATTAATAAAAGCATAATTTTTAAGATTATCGACCTCCTGCTTAACCGTCACGGTTTCACTCGGAGAGCCGATTGTGTTTTGAAGCAGTGATATCAGCGCCATGATGGTGTTTTCCGCCTCCTGCCTGCCGCCCTGCTGAACCATAAAACGGATTGATGTGAGCGTATTATATAAGAAGTGCGGATTGATCTGCTGCTGAAGGGCTGCCAGCTCGGCATTACGCTTTTCCTTCTGTGTCTGCATCAGTTCCTCGACATAATCATGCAGCTCGTCCAGCATACTGTTGAATGCATAGGCGATTTTCTTTGTTTCATAGGTCCCTCCCACAGTCACATACTGGACAAAGTCATGCTTCGCAGCCCCTGAGATTTGCCGTGCTAAAGTGGAAAGAGAATTTGTAAGCCGGCGTGAAGCAAAAAACACGATAAACAGGACGGCAATTACAATTAAAATGACAATTTGCGCGATATCGCTTTTATCAATCAAATCTCCGAACGCTACTTCCTTATCTATGACATTGAATAGATACAAATCAAAGGAAGGCAGATATTCCATGAGGATGATGTGATCCTTTCCCATGAATTTCCCCACTTTATAAGGCTCAGGTCCTTTCAATTCCTCCGTATAGCGGCGCAGATCAGTTGACGTCCGGCCAATCAGGTCCGGCCGGCTGCTGGAAAGTATCACACCCGAATTATTGGTAATGAAGACATGATTCCCAGGACTGGTATAACTGGCATAAAACTTTTTGAATTCTTTTTCCTGGATGGCAAAATACATCTCACCATAATCCCTCCCCGAAATCGGCTCCCTGATGGCTCTCGTGGCGACGATGAAATTCCTGTCATCCGACTCAATATCCTTCCCCGGCCTATAGTCATACTGATACAAAAGCCTCTTGGGATTCCGGAGGGTGTTTTTCCGGATGGCACTCCTTCTAAGCTCCTCATCGGTTATGGGCCAATAAGGACGGTCGGTCGCATAGTCTATTCCATTCTTGCCTGTCACGACAATGCCAATTTCATAGGCGTCAAGATAGGATTTGATCCTGTTCATCTGCTGGTACATATTAAAATATGAAACCATCTGCTCATATTCTGTTTCTTCATCTGTCAGTATCCGTTTGACAGTCCCATTTTGCAGAACATTATTGGAAGCTGTCACGATAGAGTAATGGAAGGATTCAAAGCTGTCCTTCACCTGATTCATTACCTTTGAGTTGGTTATGCTGAACCTGTCGATAAAAAACTGCTCTGACATCCTGACGATTGTGACAGTCAGCACAGCGGCAACCGATATAATAATAAACACTGTGAAAAGGAACTGCTTCATAAATAATCCGTTAAGTCTCATAGTCGCTCATCTCTTATCTTGTAAAATATTTTCGTTTATACTGGCTTGGCGACAGCCCCGTCCTTTTCTTGAACACCCTGCAGAAATAGCTGTGATCTGAAAATCCGACCAGCCCGCTGATTTCCGATATCGTGGCCTCCCCCTCCAGCAATAGCTTAGAGGCCTCCTCAATCCTGATTTTGTTCAGCTGCTCAATAAAGCTTCCCTCGTTATGGGCCGAAAAGTAGCTGGATAAATAGGACGGATTAAAATGAAAGTGCCTGGCTGCTTCTGTCAGGGTAATAGGCTCGGTATAGTGTTCTTTCATGTATTCAATAATTTTTTTTATGGTAATCCCGTTTTGGTTGTCAGCAGGAATCAGTAATTCATCCACCTCTTTTATAAAACGTGCCAGAACATCAAGTGCCTCTGAGGCAGTCCCTGCATCTTCAACAGCCTTAAAGTATTCATATTTTTTCTTTTGGATCGCATCCGCTTCAACAGTCATATTTCCCAGAATGACCGTAATATTAAAAATCGCATTCCCTAAAAATGCTTTAAATTCAAAAGGCGCAATAGAACTGTCCTTCGCCAGGGAAGAGGTATGCTCACTCAGATAGGCCAGTGCAGAATGAACATTTCCGTTCTTGAATTCCTCTGTAAACCGTTCCAGGCTGAACTCATTCCTCTCTGAAGAAGCTGCAGGCAGATCTTCTTCCTTTAAGACCCCTTTTTCAGGAAAATAAAAGGAATAGGGAAGCAGATTCAGTATGCTGTCCTTCCACACAGCACCGAGATCGGATAAGCCTTCAAATTTACGGCTGAGCGCCACTGCAGCCGTATCTGCACGTGCAGCAGCTTCCTCAATCACAAGGAAAAGCGGGGCTTCCTCTTCTTTTTCTATATTGATCAATATCCCTGCAATGCTTTCGTCTGTAAAAAAGGGAATTGCAGCGGCTTTAGGCGCCTTTTGACTGATCCCTGCTTTAACTTGATGGACAAGCTCTGCGGCAGTACTTGCTGCACGTTTTGCCTCAATGCCAAGAAGATAAAAAGTTCCAAAGGGAAAACTTTCTTCTATAGCTGACTGGTCCATAACCGCTTCATAGCCTGCAGCCAGCTTTTCTATCACTGATTCTATTGAATGGCTGCTGTTTCCCTCGGTTTGCAGGAGGGAGGGAATCTTGCTGGCAGCTGCCTGGAGTACTTTCAGCAGCCCTTCCGCATCAAGCTTCGGTTTTAATATATAGTCAACCGCCCCGTTCTGGAAAGCTGCTCTGACATAGTCGAACTCCCCATAGCTGCTCAATACAACAATCTTTATATCAGGATAACGTTCAGTCACAATCCTTGTGAGTTCTTCTCCATCCATGATTGGCATGACAATGTCTGTCAGAATGATATGCGGCCTCAACGCCTCAATCATGTCCAGTGCCTCCTGCCCATTCGATGCCTCTCCCGCAATCCTGAATCCAGCCTGCTCATAATCCATATAATGCTTAATTCCCTGCCTGATTAAAACCTCATCATCTACAATCAGCACTCTGCACAGCTCTTCCTTTGGCATAATTGACCCCTCCATGCAGGAATTTGTGTTTTTCTTTATTATAAATCACTGCCGTAAACGTTTTCATAATTAAATACAGGAAAATTCCGATGTAAGATAGCGATAGATTATCTAAATGAATATGATTCTACCAAATTTTTTAATATTTCTACATAAAAACTGAATGATTCTACATAAATTTTGCTTTTTTCTACATAAAAATCACTTGATTCAACAAATAATACATTTTATGGTAAAAACAAGAAAACGCCAGCCCCTCTGGACCAGCGCTTCCCTTCATTCATTTTTATTTATCTTCTGCAACCTTCACCAGCTGCTTGCCCATATTTTTTCCTTCAAATAGTCCAAGGAAGGCATCAAGGATATTATCAAATCCTTCAGTTACTGTTTCTTCGTATTTGAGCTTTCCTTCGCTGACCCATTTGCCGAGGTCGGCAGCTGCTTCTTTGTAGCGGCTGGCGTAATCCCCGACTGTGAAGCCTTTCATGAGCGCGCTCGTTTTGATCAGCTGGCCCTGGACGCGCGGACCTGTATCTTCACCCTGCTTGTTATAAGCTGAGATAGCTCCGCATACCGGCACCCTGCCAAATTTGTTCAAAAGGCTGATGGCTGCATCGCCAATTTCTCCGCCGACATTTTCAAAATAAACATCAATGCCGTCCGGACAGGCCTTTTCCAAAGCCTCGCGGATATCGCCAGCTGTTTTGTAATTGATGGCTTCATCGAATCCAAGCTCATCCTTCAGATAAGAAATCTTCTCATCAGACCCTGCAATCCCGACTACCCGGGCACCCTTGATCTTAGCAATCTGGCCGACTGCGGATCCTACTGCTCCTGCCGCACCTGAAACAACGACGGTTTCATTTTCCTTCGGCTGCCCGATATCAAGAAGCCCAAAATAGGCAGTCAAACCTGGCATTCCCAGGATCCCAAGGTGAGTTGAGACCGGTGCAACCTGAGGATCAATTTTGCGGACAGCCTTTTCTGAGGCAACGGAATATTCCTGCCAAGGCAGCATTCCGACAATATAATCACCTTCATTAAATGCAGCCGATTTGGACTTTACAACCTTGGCCACCCCTCCGCCGTGAAGCGCCTCATCGAGCTTAAATGGCTCTACATACGATTTTGCGTCAGACATCCGCCCGCGCATATAAGGATCCACAGACAGGTAGACCGTCTGAAGAAGAACCTCTCCTTCCTTCGGCTCCTCGACCTTAACATCGGCAAAACGGAAATCATCCTTCACAGGTGTCCCTTTCGGACGTGAAGCAAGCTGAATTTGCTGCTGAGTATTCGGTAGCATGGTTATCCTCCTCTTAAATGATAATTGCACTTTACCATATTGATGAATGGTGATTCAATCTTGAAGGGTCAGCTTCCGCACATCCCGACGAAATACCCAGCGTTCCTCCCGCCGTGCCAGGCACCGCAAAAAGACACCTACCCGCTATTTGTCCACAGACGGTGCCTGGCACTGGCAGCATTCTTCTAGAAAATGGTCCCCTTAAATTTTTCCGGCTTTGTAACATAGCTCTCAATTATGTAACCGCAGCCCGTGCAGATGATATGCTCAACGGGTGATCCAAAGCTCATCCTATTGTCGGGTATGATTGTCCCATATCCGTGCTGACTGCCTTTGCCCAATTCCTTCCCTTCGCATTTTGGGCATTCCCCCGCTATTTTTTTCATCGGAATTCCTCCCCTTTTTAGCACTCCTTTGTATTAAATACGAAAACATTCCGCTAATCTTGATTGCTACCTTAAATGAAACTTCACAGCAGTTCATCCGTCCGCGGCCGCCAAATCATATGATGGGAACCCTTTCCCCAATAATTCTCTATTACAACCGCAGGCTGTCCGAACTTCATCTTCCAAATTTCCTGGGCCCTTTTGTACCCGCTGTCCATACAGAATTCTTCAATTTCCCTTTCGCAAAAAACAGGGTAAAGGCTGCTCAGCAGCTTGCTGCCGACACCCTCTCCCTGAACATCAGGATGAACAAAGACGGTGCCAACTTCAAATAAATGGCTGTACTCCTGATTGGTGTTCTCCAGAATCAGCCTGCTGGCCGGCCCAAATTCAACAGTCCCGATTATCTTCTCGCCTGCCTGCGCAAGCAAAAAATACCGGGCCTCTCCCCGGCTTGATAGATCCTGCAGCAGGTACTCTTTTTTCACTTCAATCTCTTTCTCCATATCCTCTAAAAGTCCGCCGATGCCTTCCTTGATAAACGTATCGGTTATGACCATATTAAAAAAATCATTTAGTTCAGCTGTATCTTCATAAACGGGTCTTCTAATCTTTATGTTTTTCATCTTTTTGATTACCCCTATCTAATAATAAAAGGCCGCTGCACCGAGTCCAAGGCAAACTGCTGCTGCTATGAATAAAGCAGCTGAAGCCCCCCGGCTTGCCTTAAGCTTTATCCCCCAAGCACCGAAGAATACCGCAGCCGCAATTTTCGAAGTTCCTTGAAAAAATGCGCCACCATCTGCAAAAACAGAACTGCTGAATAGAATCGATAAAAACAGAGATCCTGTGATCAAAATCTTGAACCACAGCGGTTCTCTTAAGAATAGACCCGCAAACAGCTTTATCTTTTTCATTGGTCATAACCCCCTTCCAAGATAGGAAACATTGGTTTAAAAAAGGATTGCATCAGAGAGAATCTTTAAGAGCCTTTGGAGTTTCTATGTTTTATAGAAAATTATCCAGCGGAATATCTGTCTCTATATTACGAATGAAATTCAATTAAGTTGCGTTCTAACCAGCAAAATTTTCAGAAAACTCTTTCGGTAACCAGTTATCCCGTTACCCCTCAATGCAGAACAGATTTCTATAAGAATGCTTTGCTTTAGCTTCCATAAGAAAACTCAGGTACACCGATTCATCAAACCTTGGGATTCCCCGCACTAAAAGAAAAGCCTGCACAGATATACTGTACAGGCTTAGCCTATGGCGCTCTTTACTATTCTTGTGAAAACTTAAAAGCAGTAACCGACCGGAAGCTTTCCCCTGCTTTCAAAATACATGATGGAAATTCCGGGTGATGCACCGCATCCGGCAGCCCCTGGGTCTCCAGGCAAACGCCCAAATGATTGGCGGCTGTTACACCGCGTATGGAGAATGACCCCTCCAGTGTATTGCTTGTATAAAGGACAACGGCAGGCTGGTCTGTTTCTACAACAAGGCGCCGGCCGCTTTCTGCGTCATATAAGCTGATTTCTTCATTCTCATTTTCAGCGAGCAGGAATGGATGGTCATAGCCGCTGCCGACCCGTATATTCTGCGGATTATCCGAAGTGTTCCCATCCTTGAGTTTTCGGCCTTCTGTAAAATCAAATACCGTTCCATTGACAGGCACGAGCTTGCCGGTCGGAATGAGTGCTTCGTCCAGTTCCGCAAACCGGTCACTTTTAAGCGTCAATTCATGATCAAGGATTTCCCTTTTCAAATCTCCGCTCAGATTAAAATACGAATGATTCGTTACATTGACGATCGTATCTTCATCACTGGTTCCTTCATAGCTGATCTCCAGTTCGTTCCGGTCATTCAATGTGTAAGTAACCTTCATCTCAAGGTTTCCTGGATAGCCTTCTTCGCCATCCTTGCTGACGTACCGGAAAATGACGCTTGCTGAATCCGGGCCTTCTGTGACTTCTGCCTCCCACAGCTTTTTATCAAAACCTTCCACTCCGCCGTGAAGATTATTTCCGCCATTATTTTTGGCAAGCTTATAGGTTTTCCCGTTCAGCTCGAATTCCCCTCCGGCAATCCTCCCGGCATGGCGCCCGCAAACTGCTCCAAAGTAAGGGGAATGCTGCTGGTATTCTTCCAGAGTATCAAAGCCCAGGACCACATTTTCCATCCGCCCATCCCGGTCCGGCACAAGGATTTTCGTGATGATACACCCATAATCGAGGCAGGAAACCTCCATTCCCTGCCTATTCACCAGTGTAAAGATGGAAACTGTCCGTCCATCCAGCTCTGCAAACTTCTCTCTAACTGCCTTCATTTGCAAGACTCCCATTCTTTTAAAAAATGTAATTCATTGCTCCAATCAATCAAGTCCCGCCAGGAGATCAGCAAACCTGCGGAATGCCGCCAGGCCGTATTCAGTCTGCTTGAACACGCCTGCATCCTCAAGAACCCTTACAAACTTATACCCGATTTCTTTCCGTATAATAGATCCGGCTGTTTTGCCGGTTAGCTCAGCCGCATATTTCTCTTTCATTTCAGCAGCCCATGGCAGATGGTAATCCTTTACCTCTGATGGCTGATCCAGCAGGAATTTTTCTATCTCACTGATTTCCTTTTCTAGACGCGCAGGCAGAACGGCCAGCCCCATCACTTCAATCAGGCCGATGTTTTCCTTTTTGATATGATGGACATCGGCATGCGGATGAAAAATGCCGAGCGGATGCTCAGTGCTCGTGCGGTTGTTCCTGAGGACAAGATCCAATTCATAGAGTCCATCCCGCATTCTTGCAATCGGTGTGATAGTGTTATGCCTCGTCTCTCCTGTAAATGCCTCAATTTCAGCTTCTGCATCACTGTATTGAACCCATGCTTCAAGGATCATCTCTGCTGCATCTGCAAGCTCTTCCTGTTTTTTGCCTTTCAGGCGGATAACAGACAGCGGCCATCTCAGCATACTGGCGCTTATATCGGGGAAACGGCTCAGCTGGAACGAGCCTATTTCATCTGCACCTGCCATAGCAAACTCATAGCTGCCGCCCTGATAGTGATCATGGCTGAGTATGGATCCGCCGACAATCGGCAGATCCGCATTGGAGCCAACGAAATAATGCGGGAACTTCCCTGTAAACTCGAGCAGTCTCGCAAAAGTGCTGCGGTCGATTTTCATATCACGGTGCTCCCCGCAAAGGACGATGCAGTGCTCGTTGTAATATACATAAGGAGAGTACTGCAGGAACCACGGTTCATCAGACAGCTCCAGGTCGATGATCCGGTGGTTGGAGCGCGCCGGATGCCCCGGACGCCCTGCATATCCTTCATTTTCTGCACATAGCAGGCACTTCGGATAATTGGAGGAGACCACTTTCATCTCCCGTTCGCGTGCTATCTGCTGAGGGTCCTTCTCCGGCTTGGACAAATTGATCGTGATGTCCAGTTCGCCATAATCGGTGGCGATTTTATAATTGATATTCTTTGCAATGCTTTTGGTCTGGATATAGTTGCTGTTCCGGCTGAGATCGTAAAAATACCTGGTGGCCTTAGCAGGGCTTTCCTCATATTTGTCATAGAACTCTTTATTGACAGAAGAAGGCTTTGGAACAAGCACATCCATGATCTTGCTTGAGAGAATGTCTTTATCACTTTCAAGGCCGGCTATCCTGCCTTCAGCAGCCGCAAATCCGACAAGGTCTTCCAACACATCAGGAATGGCCTTTTCCACCGCTTCGGCATGTTCCGGATACTCGACTAGCCCAAGCAAAGACATGATCTGATTTCGTGCATATATCCTGTCGCGCTCCTCAATCATGCCTAAGGCAGCAGCCTTATTGACCAGCGTCTCTATGCTCGCATATACTTCCATTCCGAGCCCTCCTTAATCGTTATAGCCGTGCGGATGCGCCTGATGCCAGCTCCACGCATCTTCAATGATCTGCTTGATGCTTGTTCTCTGCGGATTCCATCCAAGAACTGTTTTTGCTTTTTCTGATGAAGCGATGAGGGTGCTTGGGTCCCCGCTTCTTCTTGGAACGACTTTAGCCGGAATCTCATGCCCGGTCACCTCTCTGACCGCTTCGATCATTTCCTTAACAGAAAAGCCCTGCCCGCTTCCGAGATTAATGATCTCGCTTTTTCCGCCATTCTGCAGGTATTGCAGGGCAAGCAGATGGGCGCCGATCAGATCCTCGACATGAATATAGTCGCGGATGCAGGTTCCATCTTCTGTATCATAATCATCGCCGAAGATTGAAATATGCTCCCGCTGGCCGAGGGCCACCTGAAGAATGATCGGGATCAGATGGGTCTCAGGCTGATGGTCTTCCCCGATCTCACCTGTGGGTCTTGCTCCCGCCACATTGAAATAACGGAGTGATACATATTTCAAATCATGGGCCGCTTCACACCATTTCATGATTTTTTCCATCGTCAGCTTGGTTTCGCCATAGGCATTCGTAGGATTGGCAGACATCTCTTCCGTGATCGGCATTGTTTTCTGCTCTCCATAGGTGGCTGCGGTTGAAGAGAACACAATATTCTTTACATCGAACTCGTTCATCACTTCGAGCAGCACCTGAGTACCGTAGACATTATTGTTGAAGTATTTCAGCGGATTCTCCATAGATTCGCCCACAAGAGAGTTGGCCGCAAAATGGAGGACGCCGTCAATGCTTTCCTTTTCAAACACACTGCGCAGAAACTCCTTGTCGCGGATGTCCCCCTGATAAAACTTCGCATCCGGGTGAACCGCTTCCCTGTGGCCTGTCTCAAGGCTGTCAACAACTACCGCTTCATAATTCTGGTCGATCAGCTGATAAACAGCATGTGAACCAATATATCCTGCACCGCCAAGAACTAAAATACTCATCCCTGCACCTCCAAAATGATTTCCTTGGTTCCATCCCCGACACTTGCTGCGTAGAAATCTGCAGCATAGCCGATTCTTTTCATATATTTTTTGCCTACCTCTTTAATGAAAGAAGCAGCTTTGTCTTTCTCAACAATGGCAATCGCACATCCGCCAAACCCCGCACCGGTCATACGGGCCCCAAGCGTGCCTTCCTGCTGCCAGGCGGCTTCCACCAGAGCATCGAGCTCTTTTCCGGTTACTTCATAATCATTTTTCAGCGACTGATGCGACTCATTCATCAGCTTTCCGAAGTCTTCAAGGCGCCCTTCCTGCAAAGCCTTGAAAGCTTTTAGCGTCCGCTGGTTTTCACAGACGGCATGCTTCGCCCTTTTTTCCAGGACTTTATCCCCGATCAGCTGCTTATGCTGTTCAAATTCATCCTCTGATAATTCACCAAGTGATGAAATGGAAAGCTTAGACTGAAGCTTAGCAAGCGCTGCTTCACACTCGCTCCGCCGTTCATTATACTTTGAATCTGCCAGCTCCCTGCGCTTATTCGTATTCATGACCATGATCTGATAATCTTCCAGATTGATAGGGGCATATTCATACTTCAAAGTATTACAGTCAAGCAGGATGGCGCTTCCAGCCTGGCCCATGCCAATGGCAAACTGATCCATGATGCCGCTGTTGACGCCAATGAATTCGTTCTCGACTTTTTTCCCAAGCTTTACAAGTTCAATCCTTCCGATATTAAAACCAAATAGCTCATTAACAGTTACTCCGATCAGCATTTCAAGTGAAGCAGATGAAGAAAGCCCGGCGCCGTTCGGGATATTCCCGTACACGTATAAATCGATCCCGACTGGCAGCTTCCAGCCGGCTTCTTCTATATAAGCAATCATACCTTTCGGAAAATTCGCCCAGCCATGTTCTTTTTTATACTCCAGTTCACCCAACGAAAATTCGACGATGCCTGCATCAGGGAAATTCTTTGAATATACCCGGACAATCCTGTCGTTCCGCTTCTTAACCGCTCCATATGTCCCAAGCGTAATGGCACAGGGGAATACATGGCCGCCATTATAGTCAGTGTGCTCCCCGATCAGATTGATCCTCCCTGGAGAAAAGAAAAGCCTGGCATCCCCTACCATAGAGTCAGTATATATGGTTTGAAAGTCATTAATCATTGTTTGAAGTTCCATATCGTCATCTCCTGCTTCACAAAGTTAGAAACTGCTGCTCCGGGCAATCAGTTCAGTCGCAAGAAACACCTTCTTTGCGATCTTCCTGCCCTGATTTCTTTCCAAGAATAAGTCGACGGCCACCTCGCCCATCGGCTCTGTATGCACCTTCAAGGTGGTCAGCGCCGGGAATATATATTTGGATACACTGATATCATTGATCCCGATCACATTGACACGCTCCGGAACCTGGATGCCGGCTTCGTGGAGGGCCCTCAGGCAGCCGATGGCAATCAGATCATTGCCTGCAAATACCGCGGTCGGGAGACTCTCCCCTTTATCCTCTATCATCTTGTTCATCAGCGTATAGCCGCTGTCCACCGTAAAGCTTCCGATATAGATATTACCTTCATCCAGAAGCCCGCGGCTTGCCATATAATTTCTGTAGGCTCTTTCACGTGCATCTTCAATTCCGCCCGATTCGTCTTTAAAAACCTCTTGTCCGCCGATATAGCCAATGGTTTGATGGCCTTTACCTGTTAAATAATTCAGTATTTTCACTGCCGCTTTTTCAAAATCTACGACAACAGAGTCATACCGGTCTTCATCCGGACTGTAGTCTGCAAAAATAACAGCGTCCGTAATTTCCCCCAAAGCATCAGCCTGCGCCCTGCTGAACTTTCCGACAGCTATAATGCCCTGAAGGCTTTCACTTCTGGCTTTTTCCAGGTCATCATAAAAATAGTTGGCATACTGGATGCCGAGCTGCTGGCAGCGCTGCTCAATGCCATAGCGGATCGACATATAATACAGATCTTCCAGCTCTTCTTTCTCTGTATACCAGTGAACGACTGCAATTTTTAATGCGGCATCCTTTTTGACAGGTTTTTTCTTATAATCAAGCTCTTCCGCGGCTTCAAAAATCTTTTTGCGGGTATCATCTGTCACTGACAGGGAAGCATCATAATTGAGCACCCTGGAAACAGTGGCAATCGATACCCCTGCTTTTTCTGCTATTTTCTTGATTGTCGCCATACTCAGCCTCCTTCCGTACAAACGAATAAATCGCTTACATTTATTTTATTACTTTTAGTAAATAAATCAATATTTTTACTAAAATATTTACAAAGTTTTAATTTTTATTTCGTACGCATTCACGCTGACTTCTCCGAACAGTTTTAAAATTTACTAATGGAGTTTATTTAGACAATAAAAAAGAGAGATAGCTGCCTGCCTCTCCCAATTTCTCTCCTATTCATCATCATCCCGTTCCTTCCATCTCCCTTTACCGCTGCCCGGCTTAATACTCCTGATATGCAAGTCCTTCAATATATTCAAAACTGCCCTGGCAATCATGAGGACACTGCCAGCGAGAAAAAATGATATGGCTATTCTTTGGTCCACATCTGTCAGGTACAGGCTGCTGCCGATAAGATATAAGACACCAAGAAAGAAATCATTCAGCCAGGAAAGCACCTTATACCTTTTCTCAACGATCATCTTATATTTCCCAATCTGGATATGCACATCCTCATCAAATTCATGTACCTTTTTTTCAATCTGCAATGGTATCACCCTCCAATTGGGGTTTTCCCTTTTTCACTGCAAGGATTCGTGTTATTTACTGGAAAACAAAACCGAAGGAGTGATAGCGTGTGCACAAATTTTTCTCTTTTTACAAAATAAAAAGCCGCCCGCAAGCAGCTGTTAAAGTCCCCTATACCTGCCATATCCTCTTTGCCTGTTCCAGGTCATGGAAACGGATAATGTTTTTCTGCATCGGCGGGGGGCATGCCATATTGTATTTCCTGATCTTTTCGTTAATAGCAGCAGCATCCTGCTCTGAGTGGCATGCATGGACCATTTCGGAGATTTCTTTCTGGAGCTTGAGCCAAGGCGGCAAATAACCCGCATCCTTGGCGATTTTCTGAAAACGCTGGTAGGTATCCTGCTCCAAATACTCTTTAGGCAGCGGCTTTCCTTTACCGCTGAAGTTATCTTTTTCACCTGCATTTTCAAGAATATCGCCAATTAAATCGTTGTATTTCCTGTCCATGGAAGGCCTCCCATCATAGCGTTTCCCTATTATATTACCATTATTTTCAAAATATTAACATAAGGTGCAAGGCTGCCGGACAGCTTTTTCTCAGCTCTTTTTGCTGAAATGCTTCCGCTCATGCTCCAAAAGCCACTCTTTCCTCCATATCCCACCGGCATAGCCGGTCATCGTCCCATTTGTGCCAATGATCCGGTGGCAGGGGAGCACAATGCTCAGCTTATTTCTTCCATTTGCTGTCCCTACTGCCCTTACCGCCTTTTCGTTTTCAATCAGGGAGGCAATATCCTTGTAGGTGCCCGTGCTGGCATATGGAATGGAAGTCAAAGCATTCCAGACACGCTGCTGAAAATTAGTCCCCTCCATCATGTATGGGAAGGAAAATTCCCGGCGTTCCCCTTTAAAATACTCATCAAGCTGCTGCCAGCATTCTTTAATGGCATCAGGATGCCCTTTTTCCAAAGGGTATTCTGCTTTTTCACGATCAGTAAATAAAATTGAGACAACAGCCTGGTCATTGCCGGCAATTTCAATGGTTCCGATTGGCGATTCATAATCAGCCCGGTATATTTTATTCATATAAAGACCTCCAAAAATAAAAGACTGCATAAGCCTGCCAGCCAGCCCACCGGCTTGCGGCTTTTTCAACTTCTTCAATGGATGGTTTTCTGTCTAAGCCCATCTGCAGCTTTAAGGCGTTCTGAAACCCCGCGTCCCCAATGGGAAAAGCGGCAGGGTCCAGCAGACATTTCATCCTAACATAATCTGCGGTCCATGCTCCGACTCCTTTAAGAGACATCAGCACATCCCTTGCCCCCGGCTGGCCTAACAGATCATCCTTTTTCAGCTTTTTTTCTGCCATCAGCTTTGCAATTCCAATAATGTATTCTGCTTTCCGGCCTGTAAACTGCAGCTGCTTCAGCTCTTCCGGTTCAAGGGCAGCAATCATCCCTGGTTCAGGAAATAACCAAAAGCACCTGCCCTCATAAGAAAAGCATGTCCCATACTTTTCGGTGAATGCCTTTTTCAGCTTATAGGCGAAGGTGAGATTGATCTGCTGGCCGATGACCGCCCAGACAAGCGCCTCAAATAAATCCGGGATTCCTATGATCCGCAGCCCAGCATAACGTTCTGCCAGGCCCTTCAGGAGCGGGTCTCCAGCGGCCATCCTTCCAAATCCACTTGCATCACGCTTTAAATCAAGCCACTCTTCAATAAAGGCTGCTGCCTGCTTTCTTCCATTATCAGATGGAGCCCCAAGCAGAAAGCTCGCATGAAGATGGGTTTCTGTCGAGCTTATCTTCAGAAGGATCACTTCCCCATCAGTGATAATCCCTTTAAAAACTGCAGAACCTTCAACATAGTGAAGAATCTCATAGCTGGATCTGTCCAGAAAGACGAGGGCTTCTCTAAAGTGAAAATGTGCAGGCAGCTCCAGCTCCATTGAAGATTGATCATCCTTCCACTTCATTCCTGAGGCACCTGCTTTCGTTTCCGGTATTCACTCGGGGTGCATCCATTCAACCTCCGGAAGCTTTTATAAAAACTCGAAGGACTGTGAAAGCCTGCTTCCAAGCATATCTCCAAATTCGTCAGCCTGGAGTGAGCCAGCAGATGGGCAGCTTTATCCACCCGAACCTTTTCCAGGTATTCCCGCGGTGTTTCAGAAGTTTCCTCCTTAAATAACCGCTCCAGATAAAATGCGCTCACTCCGGCATCCTCAGCAATATCCTGCAGCGTCACTTTTTCCCCGTAATGATTGATCAGAAAAGCAACGACCTTCCGGACCAGCCCGACTTGAGGGGAATGCTCCACTTCCGGCTGGCATCTTTTGCAGGCCCGATAGCCTTTCTGCTCCGCCTCCGCCTTACTAAAATAGAATTCTACATTGATCTTTTTCGGCTTCCTTGACCGGCAGGATGGCCTGCAATAGATTTTGGTTGTTTTCACTGCTGTAAAAAAGAGTCCGTCATACTTCCGGTCACAGGCAAGGATTTTCTCCCACATTTCTTCAAATGACAAAGAAACTTTCTCCAAACCTCTCCCCTCCTGTCTTCAGCTTTGTACTGCCATTTTACAGGATAAGGCTCCCGGTTTCGTCTTCAATCTTGCTATTATGGTCCAGGTTCTGCAAATCCCGGAGCCATTTCTCAGGCCAGCCAATTAAACAGCAGCCAGATTTCTATTAGCAGACTGTGTCCTGTCCTCAAGGTCTATTTCGCTATTTTAAAGAGTATCAAACATTCAAAATCTCCCGGATATCATCCTCTGTGAGCATTCCCTGACTTTTTCCGCCAGGTTCGATGACCTCTTCAATGAGATTCCGTTTCTTATCCTGCAATTCGTTCATCTTTTCCTCAATGGTGCCGCGGGCCAGCAGCTTGATCACCTGCACATTATGCCTTTGGCCCATTCTGTAGGCACGGTCTGCAGCCTGGTTCTCGACTGCAGGATTCCACCAGAGATCATAAAGGATGACCGTATCGGCGCCGGTCAGATTCAGGCCGGTTCCGCCCGCCTTCAGGGAAATCAGGAAAAAGTCATGCTCACCGCTGTTAAAGCGCCCGCACAGCTTGACCCTCTCCTCTGAGGGCGTCTGGCCATCCAGGTAGAAGAAGCCGATGCCCTGCCTGGCCAATTCTCTTCCAATCATATCGAGCATCTTTGTGAATTGGGAAAAAATCAGCACCCGCCTGCCTGACAGACGTGATTCTTTAATGATCTGCAGCAGCTGCTCATATTTCGCCGAGCTTCCTTTGTACCCGTCCACGAAAAGGGCCGGATGGCAGCAGATCTGCCTCAGCCTGGTGAGTCCGGCAAGGATCCTGATCTTGTTTTTTCGGAGCGTATCTTTGTCCAGATGCTTAAGTGTGTCATGACGGAGCTTGGCCAAATAGGCGGCATACAGCTTTTTCTGATCTGGCAGCAGCTCGGCCGACTCTAGATATTCCGTTTTTTCCGGAAGCTCCGAAAGCACATCCGATTTTAATCTTCTAAGCAGGAACAGGCTGGTCCTCCTGCTGATTGTTTTCCTGTCAAGAAAGCTGAACTCGCGGAGCCCCTGGAAGAGCTCCGGGAAGATTACATGGAAAATCGACCATAGTTCCTCCAGTGAATTTTCAATCGGTGTCCCTGTAAGCGCGAACCGGTTTCCAGCCTGGAGCCGCTTAACCGTCCTCGCCGTTTGGGTGACAGGATTTTTAAACGCCTGTGCCTCGTCAAAAAAGACTGTGCTGAAAGGCTGTTTCTCATAGCTGCTGATGTCCTTGCGGAGCAGCGGGTATGACACAATCAGGACATCCAGGTCTCCTGCTTCTGCGAGCATCTTCTCCCTTTCAGATTTGCTGCCGTCCATCACTATGCTCTTGATCTCCGGTGCAAATCTCTCAAATTCACTCTGCCAGTTATAGGTCAGGGAGGATGGGCATACGATGAGGGCAGGCTGCTGCAGCCTCCGGATTGCCGGAAGCTCGGACAGGATATAGGCGATAGCCTGGAGCGTCTTTCCCAGTCCCATATCATCTGCAAGGATGCCGCCGAAACCATAGCCCGCCAATGTTTTCAGCCATTGATAGCCTTGTTTTTGATAGTCGCGCAGTACATGCTCAAGGCTTTCAGGTACGGCAAATTGGCGGCTGCCAGGGGTCCGGACCTCCTTAATAAAGTTCCGGAAAGAATCTTCAAAGCTGAATACCTCCCCTTCCTCCAGTGATCCCATAAGGCGGAGCCCTGGGACCATGGGGACGTTCAGCCCCTCTTCCAGATCCTCATCCTGGGCAGGAATCTCATTCAAAAACCGTCTGATTTCATCAAACTCTCTGGATTCAAGGGAGAGCAGCGCCCCGTCCCGCAGCCGGTAATATTTCCTTTTTTCCTCAAGCGAAGCCAAAAGGCCGCGAACTTCATGCTCAGGGATCCCGTCCATAGCAAATTTGAATTCCAGCCAATTGGTCCGTTCTTTTTTCACTTTAACGGAAATGCGCGGATGAATGCTTTCCCTGAAGATGCGGTTCCTGATCGCAGTTGTCGCATAGACCTTGACCATCGTCTGAAGCTTTGGAAGCTGCCGGTACAGGAATTCATATTCCAGCTCTTCATTCTGGAGATAGTAGCCGCTGTCGGTTCTGGCAAAGCTGCTTTCCTCCATCACTTCCAGGATGCTTCTTTCCTTCTCTTCATCTCTGATCAGAAGTAAATCTGTATGGAATTCCTTCTCCTCAAGCGGATTAAAGACGACATTATCATACTGAAATTCAAGGCTTGCAAGGAGCCTGTTTTTCAGGCGGTCCAAGTAGAGTTTGGCTGTCAGCGGCGACTGGATGAGCTGGGTATTGATCCCGCCTGGAAGATGCACTTCTCCCAGCTTTTTCAATCCTGGTACGACCTTTTCCAGCAGAAAGCCGACCTGTTCTTTTTGTATGGGAATCCGGTCTGTCCCTGAAGCCGAGAGCATTCCCTTCAGGTCCGCCAGGCGCTTGCAGTCCTCATTTTCCAGCTGATAGATCATCCCCCGGTACAAAACAGACTGATATGCCTGCAGAATTAAGATTTTGTCCATGCCTTTCATCACAAGCCGGCCGCCTTTATCTTCGTTCAATTCAAAACGGAACGACAGTGGCAGCGGCTCCACCGGCAAGCTGATGCCTTCGTATACCTGCCCTTTATTTTTGAGCTGAACCATCGGGGCAGCTGTGAGAAGGGAAAGGAGCCGCCTCCAGGAGGTAGGCGGGATCAGCAGGATAGACGGTTCAGCTTCTAAAGTCTGTCCTTCTTTATGGGCCTGCTCATCCTCAATGATCCGCATCAGCTCCTGGAGCACAGCATCATCCTCTTTCCGAAAATAATGCCCGGCAGGTTCGTATGTAAAGAAGGGGGAAACTGCACTCGAGCTTCTTTCTTTTACATCCATAAGGAATTTTCTGATGTCCCTGACCGGATGCAGGTCTATGCTGGCTTCTATTCCCAGCATGGTGCTTCCATCCGCAAGAGATACCGGCATGCAGGAAAAGGAGGCTTCTGCCGGCTGTCTGTCTTCGAAGTGAAGCTGTTCCCCGCTTGAGCGGGAATGCTCTTTTTCAAAAATCGTCAGCAGACTTTCCGCCAGCGACTCATGCCCCGCTCTCTCCACATCCGCCAACGGGACTGTGCCCTTTTTCTGATGGTCAAGAATGGCCAGCAGGACGGCGGCAATATGCTGGCAGTCTGTTTTAACCGAAGCAAGTCTCGGACAGCTGCAGTCCGCATGATAGCCGCCTTTCCCATCCCCCTGGATGATGACATGGAAATCCTCGGCAGCCATCACATCTGCCTCGCAATATTCCGGCTCATACAGGCTGAACACTACTTTTTTGGAACGGTAGAAAGAATCCCCTTTCCTAAAAGAAACCAGCCCGCACGCCTCTTTTATTTTTTTGCTGTCCAATTGAATGTTCAACTATATCCCCTCGTCCGTTTTTGATAATAAAATTTTATCATAGAGAAAGGGAAAACCCCATGTCTCTTTCCTGCCGCCCCGCCTTAGAATTGTAAAAAAAAGCCTGTTCCCTGGACAGAGGCAGACATTTTCTGTTATATTATTATAGTTACTCACGGTAACTATTATTATTGATAACTATATAGAGGTGTTTGCTATCAAAACGTTTCAGAAATTTTTTCATCAGCTATTGATGCTCTACCGCCCGTTTGAAAATAAGCTTAACCAGCTTCTTGCACAGCATCAGCTTCAGAGGGCGCAATGGACGATTTTATATTATATCGCTAATTTCGGTTCAGCCACTCTTGTGGAGCTCTCCCACTATCAGGGTGTCGAAAAACCGACCGTCACACGGACTATCACCAGACTGGAGGAGCTCGGCTTTGTAGAGCAGGTGCCAAGCAAAGACCGACGTGAAAAAAGGATGCAGCTCACAGGGCTCGGCCATAAAGTCTACAGTGAAGTGCGGCTGACCATTGATGAATTTGAGCAGAGAATCCTTAAAGGTTTTACAGAAGAAGAACAGCTCGAAGCCATTTGCATCATGGAAGGCATCCGCAGCAACTTAATGGAACAGGGGGAAGCACATTGAACAGCTCAGAAGCAAAACTTTGGACGAAGGACTTCATCGTTGTATCCTCCATCAACTTTTTTTTAACACTTGTCTTTTACTTGCTGATGGTCACCATCTCTGTCTATGCCGTCAATGAATATGATGCATCGACAAGCCAGGCCGGACTTGTAACAGGGATCTTTATTATCGGGACGCTCATCGGGAGGCTGTTCATCGGGCGCTATATCGATCTGGTCGGCCGCAAAAGAATGCTGTTCATCGGACTGATTTTCTTTACGCTGACGACTCTTTTATATTTTGTCCACGCCGGGGTTGCCTTTCTTCTTGCCAACCGTTTCGTTCACGGAATTACGCTTGGCATGGCCAGCACCGCTACAGGCACAATCGTTGCGCAGATCATTCCGGCAGCCCGGAAAGGCGAAGGGATTGGCTACTATAGCATGAGCGCGACACTGGCGACAGCCGTCGGACCATTTATCGGGATTTATATGAGCCAGCATACAAGCTTTGAAATGATATTCTGCTTTTGTCTGGCATTGGGAATTATCAGTCTTGTGACTGCCTTTCTTGTCACTGTCCCGCCTGTCACAGGCTCTCCGAAGAGCGCAGAAGCAAAAGGCTTCAGGGTTTCGGACTTTGTGGAACCAAAAGCGCTGCCGATTGCGGTCATCACCCTGGCAATCGCATTTTGTTATTCCAGCGTCCTTTCTTTCATCAATTTCTATGCGATGGAGCTTGATCTTGTGGACGCTGCAAGCTTCTTCTTTATCATCTATGCAGTCGCCGTCCTGCTGTCCCGTCCGTTTACAGGGCGCCTGATGGACCTGAAGGGCGCCAACTATATCATGTATCCGGCATTCATCCTGTTCGCAGCCGGTATGATTCTGTTAAGCACAGCAGGGTCAAGCTTTGTCCTGCTCCTATCAGGTGTCCTGATCGGCCTTGGCTTCGGGAATATGCAGTCAAGCACACAGGCGATCGCCGTCAAGCTGACGGCTCCGCACAGGCTGGGGCTGGCCACATCAACTTTCTTTATTTTCCTTGATGCCGGCCTTGGATTCGGCCCTTACCTGCTTGGACTCGTCATTCCCATAACAGGCTACAGCAGCCTGTATATCATGATGGCTGCACTGATCCTGTTGTCGGCTGTGCTGTATTATTTCCTGCATGGCAGGAAGGATCATGCTTTACGGTCAGCTGCTGATGCAGTGTAATTAGAAAAGGGGTATCCTTCAGATGTGAGGATACCCCTTTTTCCTATTTTAATTTTATTTCTGCATTCCCATTGATGGATGCAGGGTAGTCAAGAAGCTCGAGAAGGATATCTTGCTCACTGGCTTCTTCCTTTGGATACGGAACATAATAGGTGATCTCCTTATCGACTGGCGAACCGCCTGCCCCAAAAGACAGCCCCTCTCCAATAGTCCGGCCTTCCAGATCGGCTGCATGCATGAAAATCATTGTATCTAGGAAACTGAAAGGTGCTTCCAGGTTAAGACGGAGCTCGTCTTTGAAAACACTTGCTGATTTCAGCTTTCCATCCTTCGGCGCCTTTATGATTTTATTATCTGAGGGGTTCACCCGGACAATGAGTTCATCCTTATCCAGGGCACGGATGCTGTTGAAGCGCAGATACAATTCTTTCGGATCTGCAAAATAGCTGCTTTCTAAATAAATGACTGTTTCGTTGTCATTCACTTTTTCATCTTTTACATGATTGGCCTTCCACTTGCCCCCATTTTCATCAGCGATATGGAGATCGTTAAACCCAAAGATTTTTTTCGTATTATCCGGATCAAATACAATTCTCACCGCTGTTTGTGATGGATAGATGCTGACATCCTTTACAGTCATCTTCTGCCCTTCAACCGTTACTGTTTTATTCAGGCTGTACACCTTTTTCTCAGCCAGCTTCTCTTTATCCAGTGCAAACGGCAGAACGACCGATTCAGACTGGCGGCTGTCATTCACTGTGACCCCCATTGAAAGGCTCAATTCATCAGGAAGATCTGCCGCATCATCCAGCTGAAAACGGATTTCATGCAAATCTTCTCTGTCCGCAGTCCAAAAAGTCCCATGATTCGCTTGGTATGGCAGCTTATTTCCTTCCCGGTCAAGCAGGGTTATATCTGTCGTGTAAACATCTGCAGTTTTATTTTCTGCCTCATAGCTGTAAAAAAGAATCAATGCCTGTTCATCGTAAATCGCAGAGTCCAGGGTTGCCTTTATGCCATTTTGTTCAGCAGACGCTCCGATTTTTTGTATATATTCATTTTCAGCTGCTGCCATCAGACCTCTGTCGCCGCTGACAAGCTCCATAACTTTCTCAAGGCCTGGCATTTTAGAGAAATACTCAGCCATCGTGCTGCCTCCTTTAACAGAAAACAGCAAAATGAGAGCGGCGGCCCCTGCAGTAAAAAGAGAGGCATATCTTTTCCTTTTCCTGCCTGCCGCTTTAGCCTGCCTGATTCCAGCCATGATGGCCTGGTCTGCCAGCTCATTCGAAACCATCAAACGGTCGAGTTCTTTCCTTGAACGGTCCAGCTCTCTCTCTTCATTACTGAACATTGGCTTCACCTCTTTCACCCAGCTGCTCACGAAGAGCCTTGAGCCCTTTATACAGCCATGTTTTAATGGTACTTTCCGGACTTTCCAGCAGGTTCGCGATTTCTTTTATTTTCATATCATGATAATACTTCAGGATAATAACTTCCCGGCACTTTGAATCTATTTTTTCCAATGCTTCCTCAATTTCAAGCGCTTGGCTGTAATTGTATGTTTCTGCCAATGACTCTGTAAGATCCAAAGGTGCTGCTCTTTTCTTCTTTCTGCTTTGATCATGGCAGTAGTTAAGCATGATCCGGATCAGCCATGTGGAGAAATAATCTGCCTTCTTAAGGCTGCGGATTGACCGGTATGCCCTGAATGTGACCTCCTGCAGGGCTTCAAGCGCCTCCTCCTCGTTTCTTAAATAAGAATAGGCAATTTTGAGCAGCTGCACTTTGTGCGCTTGCATCAGCTCATAAAAAGCTTCATCATCCCCTTTCCTGGCTTTCTTAATGAACTTTGCTGTATCCAAGGAGATACCCCCTTTTTTTATTTCTATCTGTTAGACAGGGCACAAGCGCAAAAAGACTTCCATTTCTAATTTTTTCTTTATTTTTGTATAAAGCAAGAAGTTTTTGTAAACCCATTCATTAAATTTCAATTCTGTAGTATCTTTAGAGAAACGAAATAATTCAGAAACGTGAGGCTGCAGATATGTGGAGAAATAAGAATGTGTGGATTTTACTGACAGGGGAGTTCATTGCAGGGCTCGGCCTGTGGCTCGGAATTATCGGAAACCTTGAATTTATGCAGGAAAAAGTGCCGTCAGATTTCTTGAAATCTTTAATACTTGCAGCAGGCCTGCTTGCCGGCCTTGCAGTCGGTCCTGCAGCCGGCAGGATTACAGATCAGGCAAGCAAGAAAACCGTCATGCTTGTTTCCGGCTTCGCCCGCTCTGTGAGCGTTGTATTTATGCTGATCGCCATCCACACCGGCTCAGTCTGGTGGATGGTCGTCTTCCTCGTCTGCCTGCAGATTTCGGCTGCCTTCTATTTCCCTGCCCTCCAGGCAGCCATCCCGATGGTAGTCGGCGAGAAAGATCTCTTGCAGCTGAACGGCGTGTACATGAATGTATCCACTCTTTCACGAGTACTTGGAACGGCCGTTGCCGGGGTATTCCTGGTCATCATGTCTTTATCCATGCTGTATCTCCTGTCCCTCGCTGCCTATCTGGGCTTATTCATTCTCACATGCTTCCTGAGCTTTGATGAGAAAAAGGAGCTGGAGAAGCAGGAAGATGCCAAACAGAAGCCTGCAGGATTTTCAGAGGTCTTCCCTGTCATCAAGGGGCTTCCGATTGTATTCATGACACTCGTGCTGACGCTTGTCCCGCTGTTATTTCTTGGCGGATTTAACCTGATGGTCATCAATATCAGCGAGCTTCAGGACAGCTCGGCCATTAAAGGGTGGATTTATACTGCTGAGGGAGTCGCCTTCATGCTTGGCGCCTTTGCGGTGAAAAAGATCAGCGGCAAAAGCTCGCCATACAGCATCCTGTTTTTCTTTTCCTTTATCATCGGCTTATCGCAGCTGATCCTTTATTTTGCTGATATACCTGTTCTGTCTGTCCTGGCATTCCTGATCTTCGGTTTTGCGGTCGGCTGCTTCTTCCCGACTGCCGCCACCATCTTCCAGACACGGGTGCCAAAAGATTTCCATGGCCGCTTTTTCTCTTTCCGGAACATGCTCGACCGCCTGGTCTTCCAGATCGTCCTCCTTATGACAGGCTTCCTGCTTGATGCGGTCGGCCTGCAGTATATGAGCGTCATCTTCGGGGCCTTGTCCCTGGTCATGACCTGTGCCTTTTACCTGAGGTTCAAGAGCCTGAAAAACGGGATGGAGCTGGCTGAGAAAGCCGGATAATAGAAGACGGCACCTGGATGGGTGCCGTTTTTCTTGTTCCTTCTTATAGTTAAGCTATACTCCCGCCATGCATGGAAAACAGATAGAAATCTTCCTCGTCAGCCAAGGTCCATCCGTCGAAAAAAGAACTTGCATGGAATAAATCCAGGAACAGGTCACCGCACTGTACTATAAGAAACGGACACTGCTCCAGCAGCCTGACATCCTCAATTCTTTTGCCGGCCAAAAGCTCTTTGACAGACTTACATTCTCTTGAATTTGAGCGTATATCAGTTTCTCCCAGCAGAATTCCATCTGCCTTTCGTATCCTCCAGGGGCACTCGATACTGAGATATCCCTTCTCAAATTCAATTATAAATTGACCTTCTGTCTCGACTTTAGTAATTTTTTGCCCAATGAAATCCCCGAAAGATATTTTGCTGAATTTAGTATGCCAGAGCCTCCTGGCGTTTGTCATGATCAGTTCATGGATCTTATCCATGTTATAGCCAGGGATATTATCACCGAACTCAAAGTCATCAATGGCATCGCTGACCTCCTGCCAATCCATCTGTTCTTCTGATAAGCCATTTCGCGCCGTACAGACATAAATCTCTTTAACCCTTTCAATGGCATTCTCTGCAGGCATCAATAACTTTGCATGCAGCTGCTTTAGATGGTATTCAAGGCACTCTTCTTCAGGAGGAGCTTCATATCCAGCACTTTTCATTGCATCCGCAAACATGCTTTCCACTTCAAATAAATTTAAGGGTGCCCTCATCCCGGCGAGCTTCAGGATTTCGCGTGTATCAAGCTCCAGGCAGCCGCCGGCCCACTCAATATAATCCTCCGCCTGCACCGTTTCATTGTATTTTTTATAGTACAATTCAAACAAATCGATTGAAACCGCCCCTCTCCTTTTTTATCTCCCATTTACAATTATTATAGCGCCAGCGACGAATGGGCGGAGAGATTTTCTCTGCTCAGCACCAAGCTGAAGTAATCTCTCCTTCATTTTTTAATTTTTTCTATATCCAGAAGATACATAGAAAAGTCCTCGCCTTCTCCGTTCACCACAAGCACCCCGTCAGCTGTAAACCTCGGTTTGACCAGCCGTTCTTCTACATGCTCGAAGGCAGGCAGGGCCACTGCACGATTATCAATGATCCTGTACAGTTTGACCGAATTTGAATCCTCTTTTTCCGGTATACTCAAAGCCAGGTAATCTTCGTATACAGCAAAAGCATCGAAGGGAGGAGTCTTTACTTTGTGGAGCTTTCCGTCATCCAGGCTGAGGTATGCTAAAACCGGAGACCTCCCCTCATTTGAAAGCTCAGCATAGATTTTGTCATCGGTCAGTGTAACATTGACAGCCTGATCATAAGGAACTTTGAATTCCCTTTCCTCTCCCCTGCCTTTCAAGTCATAGAGGGTAAAAAGAATATTCTTTTCTTCATTTTCCACAATGGTTTCTGGTATGACAATATATCCTTCATTTAAGGATGCCTGGCTGTTTGTGCCTTCTCCTGTAATCTCATGGAAATTAGATTCAGATAACGTGAGCAAATCCAGCAGTTTATATCCCCATGATTGGCCATCAGCCGAGAGGTAGCTCAGTTTATCCTCTTCAATCTGAAAATCGCCTGCAGCAGCACTACCAGGAATCTCTTCAATTTCTTTAGTATGACGGTCAAAGGCGTACAGCTTGTTCCTGCTGTCCCACACAAGCCAATCTCCATTCACCGCAAATTCATACAAACCCGCCCCCTCTTCCGGCTTGACCAGCATCTCGGTTGTTTTCGTTTCCTTATTAAAGGAATAGAACCCTTTTCCGTCTGTGTAGACCAGCTCTTTGGTGTCCCCAATATATTGAGAGTTGATTAAAGAAGGATAGCTTGCGTCTGGAACCGTCACTTTTTCTAAAGAGGCGTCAAGCTGCTGCCGGACTTCACTCTCTTTCAGCTCCTCCTGGACATAGGGTGCGGCAAGTATGCCCGACAGCCCGAGGATAGCGGCAGCACTGACAAGGGGCAGAATGAGCCTGCTGGTGCGGCGGGGCTTGCGTTCGAAGCGTTTGGCTGCCTCTGTTAAAATTGTCTGCTTCTGCCTGCCTGACATGGTGATATGATCCGGGATGCTGTCCTCAAGTTCCTGTTTAATATTCTTTGGCATCATCAATCTCCTCCTCTCCCATTGTCAGACGAGCCATCTTCCTTCCCCTGGCCAGCCTGGTTTTCACCGTATTGGCCGGGCACTTCAAAATATCTCCGATCTCCTTTACAGAAAGCTCTGCATAATAATGGAGCCAAAGGACTTCCTTATATTTGACCGGCAGCCTGTCAATCAGCCGGAAAGTCCAGCTTTCCTCCTCCCGCCTCAGCACTTCCTCTTCAGGGGTAAAATTGGATGAAGGCATCACACTTTTTCTATTAAAAAAATCTATTTTTCGGAAACCCCAGCTTTTCAGGTAGTTTTTGCATTCGTTCACGGTCATTCTGTATAAATAGGTTTTAACACTGGACCGGCCTTTAAATTGTTCCAGCTTCAGATAATAGCGGATATAGACCTCCTGGACGATATCGTCGGCTTTCGCTTCGTCTTTTACAAAAGCATAAGCGAGCCGGGTCAGGTAATGCCCATATTCATCCATGGCTTCTGTCAGCAATTGGTCTCTTTCTTTTTTCTCCAATTCCTTCCCCCCTTCTTCCTGGCAGTTAGACAATTCCAAACCGTTTTTGGTTTCAAAAAAGTCCCTCTTATTTTATTTTTATCCTCAGAATGCAGCAAAAAACCGCCTATCCAGGACAGGCGGCTTGCTGATTAGTATACTTTATCTCCATTGAAGATGGAGTTCTTGACAATCACATAGTCCACATTCTTGATGGCGGACAGCTTGTTTCCTCCCGCATAGGAGATGGAGGACTGAAGATCCTGCTCCATTTCGATCAGTGTATCTTCTAAAGCACCTTTGTATTCTACGTGCATTTTCTTGCCTTCAACATTCTTCTTTTCGCCTTTTTGGAACTCGGAAGCAGATCCGAAGTATTCTTTGTACAGCTTCCCGTTGACTTCGACTGTTTCTCCAGGGGATTCTTCATGTCCCGCAAAAAGGGAACCGATCATGACCATGGAAGCGCCGAAACGGACTGATTTGGCGATATCGCCATGTGTGCGGATGCCCCCATCCGCAATGATCGGCTTGCTTGCTGCCTTGGCGCACCATCTTAATGCCGCCAGCTGCCAGCCGCCGGTTCCAAAGCCGGTTTTGATTTTCGTAATGCAGACCTTCCCTGGCCCGATTCCAACTTTCGTTGCATCAGCACCCGCATTCTCCAGCTCACGGACTGCTTCAGGCGTGCCGACATTTCCTGCGATGACAAAGCTTCCCGGAAGGAGCTGCTTGATATGCTGAATCATTTTAATCACTGCATTGGAATGGCCATGGGCGATGTCGATTGTAATATATTCAGGAACCAGATTTTCCTCAGCCAGCTGCTGAACGAAAGTGTATTCTTCCTCTTTAACACCGACGCTGATTGACGCATATAATCCGCGTGATTTCATATCCCTTACAAATGCAAGGCGCTTCTCAGGCTGGAAGCGGTGCATGACGTAAAAATAATTCTTTTCTGCTAATTGAATGGAAATGCGCTCATCAATAATGGTCTGCATATTGGCAGGCACAACCGGCAGCTTAAAGGTGCGTCCTCCAAACTCAACCGTTGTATCACACTCAGTCCTGCTGTTCACAATTGATTTTGCCGGAATTAATTGAATATCCTCGTAATCAAATACATTATCCATGAGTAACACTCCTTATATGTGTATAAAATCAAGTCCTGCTTCCTCGGAAGCATCCAGAGTCAACTATGATTATTATTCGGCGGGCATTTATTGCCCCAACCCATTAAAGAGTTTAATATACGAACGATAAAAAGTCAACTTATAATAATGTTCGTATTTTACAAGTGAAATATCTTTTGAAAACAGATACATTCCATTTTTCGTGTGAAACAGGCTGTAAACTAGAAATCCCCCTCTTATCCGCAAAATTAAATGAATCTTTATGAGAACCTTCGACGTAAGTAACATAAGGACTTAATCTTTCTATTAAATTGTTTTCAGGAGTGGTATTTTTGGAATCGCGGATCGCACCGCCTCAAAACAGATTATCAAAAAACGCGGTAAAAGTTTGGATTACGGCCGATATGATCGGCGACATTATTGCCTTCGCCGTTCTCGGCATACTATTGTATCTGGATCATTATTTTGCATGGAAAGAGTGGATCGGCTGGATTCTGATCGGGTTAGTGGTGATTACAGTTCTCTCTATTCCCTGGTCGATCATCAGGCCGATGCTGCTTTATAAAAATTGGCGGTATGGAGTGGACGAGGAATTCCTGAAGCTGAAGTTCGGGGCGATTACCGAGAAGCACCAGCTGGTCCCTATGACAAAAATCCAATCTGTATCTGCCAGCCAGGGACCATTGATGAGGAGATATGGCCTCTATTCCATCTCGATTGAAACGATGGGCTCTTCCCACACTATTCCTGCATTGCCTGACGAAGTGGCTATGCAGCTGCGGGATACGATTGCCCGTTTCGCCAAAATAAAGGAAGTGGAACAATGATCGAGGAAAAACGCCATCACCCGCTTATCATGCTGATGAATCTTTACCAGCTGGTGAAGGGTTCCATATTCATCGTTTTCTTTCTGTTTGTCATCAAATTTGGCTCTGATGCTGCGTATGTTAAATACGGAAGGCTGGTATTCTTCCTTTTCATGGCTGTTTCCGCTGTTTCAATTGTCCTGAAATGGCTGACAAGCACCTATAAGCTTGACGGCAGTTCCTTTCATTTAAAAGAAGGGATTTTTACCAAATCGAATCAGACCATCCCTTTTTCAAAGGTACAGAATGTGAATTACCGCACCTCCCTTTTTCACCGGATATTCGGGTTGACTTCAATCCGGTTTGAAACAGGAATGACAGGCGCAGATTCAGCGATTGAATTCAAGGTCATCCGAAAGGAAGAAGCTGAAAAGCTGGAAGAACATGTTTCCCATCCGCAGGAGGAAGAGGAAGGCATTTCACTTGTGGATCCGGCGGACGCTCCTCCGGCTGGCCAGGAAGCCGGAAACGAGCAAACTGCACAGCCTGTGCTTCCTGCCGGGAGGATCGTCCATTTTACCCCTGGAAAAAAGGACATCCTTAAAGCATCATTCACTTCCTTCAGCTTTCTTGTCCTTTTTTCCGCCATTGTGTCCATTTATTTTAAAATTGATGAAGTATTTGACCTGGATGAGCAGGCCCAGGGTCTTTTTGCCGCATTGATGGGTTCAAGCCTTCTTCTTGCTGGCATCCTAATCCTTCTGCTGCTCGTTTCGACCGGGATCGGAGTGGCAAGGACTTATCTTAAATACGGGAAATATGAAATTTCCTCAGATCAGGAACGGATCTATATCGTTCAGGGAGTGCTCGATGAATCCAGATTTTCCATTTTAAAAGAGAGGGTGCAGGCTATTGAGGTGAAACAGCCGCCCATCAAAAGGCTGCTGGGACTTGCAGAAGTAAAGCTGACAAGCGCAGGCGGTGTAAGCCTCGGTGAGGATTCGCCTGAAATCAGCACATTGTATCCGTTCCTCCCTGTTAAAAGAGCCTATGAAATGATTTCTGAAATCCTGCCGCAATACGAGGTCACCAGGGAAATGAAGCGGCTGCCAGGGAAGTCTTTCTGGATCCGCCTGTTAAAGCCAAGCTGGGTGTTGATTCTGGCCACTGCAGGGCTGGCATGGTTCAAGCCTGAAATCCTTGATACAGAGAGAGCCTGGCTGTTCGTTTCTGCTGGCCTCCTAATCATCATAGCCCTGTTAAGAATCCTGGATTACTGGAATACAAGATACACTCTGAACAGCCAGTTCATCCAGATGAAATCCGGAAGCCTATCCACTTCACTGTTCATTTCTAAACGGGAAAAGGTGATCGAGGTCAGCGTAACAAGCAATCTTTTTCAAAAGTGGCTCGGACTTGCTTCAATTGAAACCGTCAACAGAGCCAAGCCGGTCCTCCATTCCAGCCTTGATGATGTGCCGAAAGAAATGGCGGCAGACTTCTATGAATGGTATGTGGGAAGAGGAACGGAAATCAAGTATCAAGAATACTAAAAAAAGGCAGGCGCCCAAATCAGGGTACCTGCCTTTACGTCTATTATTTAATCATCTGCTGGACAATCTTGCGGTTGCGCTGCTTAAATACATCATTATGGGACGAGACCATCGCGGCCCTGCCGGCGTCCGGCTGGATGTATTGCTTTGCTTTGTTCACCGCATTGGCAGCATCCTGGAACGCGCCTGCAATCAGGTTAAGCTTGCCTTCATGCTGAAGGATATCCCCTGCTGCATAGAGACCATCAATGGATGACTCACTGCAGCTGTTCCCGGAAATATAGAAATCCTGGGCAATATCAATCTTCAATCCGCTATTCTTCAATAATGAAGCATCCTGCTCATAGCCATGGTTGATGATGACTTCGTCCACATCCAGATAAGAAACTTCTCCTGTTTCACAATTGGTCAACTCTACCTTTTCAATCTCCTCATGGCTTTCACCGGCAATCAGCTTTGTGATAGACGTGCAGCCAAGGCAGATGGCTGAGCTCCCGAGAAGCTGGGACACCTGCGCCTCATGTCCGGAAAGGTTCTCCTTCCGGAAAGCGATATACACCTGGCGTGCGACCGGCTCCAGCTCATTCGCCCAATCAATCGCAGAATTGCCGCCGCCTGAAATGATGACCGTTTTATCCTTGAAATGCTGCAGTGATTTTACCGTATAATTCAGATTGGAAACCTCAAACCGTTCAGCGCCCTCTATGTTCAGCTTCTGAGGATTCAGAATTCCGCTGCCTACAGCGACAATGATTGTCCTTGAATAATGCAGCCTTCCCGAAGATACGGAAAGGACAAAAATTCCATCCTCCCCGCGGGAGATCGCTTCCACCTTTTCATTAAGCACAACCTCCGGATCAAAGGTCAGCCCCTGCTCTACCAGCTGTGTAATCAGCTTTGCACCTGGAGTTGGCGTCAGGCCGCCGACGTCCCAAATCATCTTTTCAGGATAAACATGTATTTTTCCGCCAAGCTGCGGCTGAAATTCAATCAGTTTTGTTTTCATTTCCCTGAGGCCGCTGTAAAAGGCTGAATAAAGGCCTGCTGGCCCCCCGCCGATAATGGTGACATCAAAAATCTCCTGCTGATTCATTCCGCTCACTCCTCATAACCAATAGAATTGATTATCATTCTCATTTAAATATACTCCTTTTTACCCTCCAGCACAACAATAAACTTATCCGAAATGTCACAGTTTCTCTTTTTTCTGTCTCACCAGGCTGATGCATAATTGATAGGGCTGTTAAAGTTCAATGTTGAGTGAGATTAAAAATAAAAATGGAACTTCCTGATTTGTGGAAGTTCCATTTTGTAATAATTGCTTGGTAGACTAAAGCACCCGTTTGTTTAAGTGCATTTCCACAATTGTTTATCTTAACATAAATATCTATTGCATTTTAATAAAACAATATCTGCAATTTTTGTTCCAAATTCTCATTAAATAAGACTCAATCCTAAATTTGTAACGAGTCTTTATTGAACGTTTTTTTACACGGTAGTTGATTGACAAATTCAAGTCTTTCCCGACTTTGTTGTCATTCAACAATTTCTTAATAACTTTCTCCACTTTTCTCTTTTTCCTTATTCTTTAGAATCTTTATAGCTGTTCTAATGTTTCGCAACATCCCCATATTTTCCCCTGTATATACCCATATTAAAGTGTAAATAATTTGTTGTACCCCTATAACTAAAAAGGCACCTAGTATTAATCCTAATGAAAATGGTGACATATAATATCCCCTTATTTCTCAATTTCCTTCAATAATGCCATTGACAAAACCTAATGTGTTCCTCTTACACACTAATACGCTTATATAAAACAAAAGTTTCATTGTTTCTATATCGGCTTATCCTCCAATACTAACCTGCCCCTTTTCTAGAATAAAAAAAAGCCGCCTAATGCTATTGGCAGCTTCTATTAGACACAGGCACTCTTTATTTACACAAACTAAATATCACTTTGACAAGGCAAATTACCAAGAAAAAAAGCGTCCCTTTTCGGTGATCGCTATTAATAACAAAGAGGTCTTATTAGTCTAGAATAGTTGAGTTAGCAATCGAAACCAACATTTCTGGTGGTACTCTATCGGCAATCCTCTTTGAAACACCGAGCATGTATTGCCAATGGTCCTTTTCAAAGACAAGCAATGTATGGTTCCTATCAACAATGTAAATAGCTTCTTCTCCATTTTGAAGTCTGTATATTTTTTGACCACCTTTATTCCTCAATTTAATCTTATTCTTTAGTGGTCTTATATCAATATTAAAGTGATTTTCACCCAGGTCTTCATTTATATACTCTATGCTTAAGCCATCATTAATGCCGTATTGTTTGTCCTCATAAAACCTTCCGAAAATGTGGGTGAAAGGTATAGGCGGCAATCTTGTTGGCAGCTTTAAGTCTTCCTTGGTGTGCTCTTCAAACTCCCTTACTGCCTCCTCAACTGGTTTATACCCGAGCTGAGGGTATATTTCTTCTAAAGGTTGAGGTTTGTCTTCCTGGGCAGCATATGCAGGAGCGGTGCTCAATCCAAGGGTTAAGGCACTTATAATACAAAGTAAATGAGATCTCATTTGCATCCCCCTTAATCAATTTAGGGATATCATGTGCAGGATTGCTGATTACATCCTTTTCAACATAAAATAATTGAAAGTCTTCATTTTTTACCGTTTGAGCTGCAAGAAAGGTTAGATTTATTTACATGAAAATTTACTAAAACACACTTGCCCCTTTGGATTAATATGGAATCCCACAAAAAAAGCGTCAGTCCTGCTTAGACTAACGCTCTTGCTTATTTTGCTTTTAATGATTATTTCATCGAACATGCAATCTCCACCATCTTCTCCATTGGTATCCTTGAACTATGTATTTCAATATCAGTTCCTTTTTGCGACCATTGAAGTAATCCTCCAGTAATAATTTCTCCTTTACGGTCAACTTCACCGGCATTACCCCATTTAGTTAATCTGCCTAAATGTCCATTTATCGATATTGTTTTGACATTCGGGATATACTCTTTTGTTTGTTTCGCTATACTCTTCTTTTGAGTAATGCTAACCATCATTTTTTCATCATTTCTATCCATATAATGCAGACTAAAGCTGGTGAAATCGGTCTTTGTTCCCCAAGGGTAAGTTTTGATTTCTAGTGTCCAATCGTCTGGTACATTTTCAGGTACAATGACATTAAAAGGAACGAGCTTTTTAACTTCGGAAATAGTCATACTGTTATGGTTATATTTGATTTCTTCTTTAAGTAGTACTTCAAGGGCTTTAGTATGATTGGCAGCAACAAGTACCATAATGCAAAAAACGATTAATATTCCTAGTTGTCTTTTCATATATACACCTCGATGTAAGTCTGCCCTCACCAAGGTTTCTTTATGACTTCTTATTAAGCTAACCTGCCCCGTTTGTGCATAATCTAATTGGGGCGACATTAAAGGAAAACTACATAAGAGCAATTTTTTTCTTCCCTTCCAGCCATAACAGAGCGAACCTTCCCTTCCCGGACCTGAATTAGGGAATCAGTGACCAGCTAAAAAATAAGCGGAGAAATTCCCCCTAATTTCTTAAAACCTCTAAAAACAGCTCAAATAGACGGAGAAATTCCGCCTATCAACTCAAAAAACAGGAAAATGGGCAACTTTGCTCCGCTTAAACGGAAATTCTCCGCTTATTTATACCCACTCGTGCCATATTTAGCAGCTTAACCGGAAAATTTCCGCTTATTTTAAAGCTTGCTGGCCACTCAAATAAGGACACGACTTCCTGTTTTTATATTTCCATGTAATCAAATTATCAACAACAGATTTTAACAGAGCTTTTTAAAAATAGAAAAGCACCCGGCATCCCAGGCGCTTTGTTTTAGTCTTCATCCTTTATATCCCGATCTTCCGGAATTGGTTCATTCAGTACTTCCTCGACCAGCCTTTTATACTTCTCCATCTGTTCTAAATGAGTCTTGAATTGCTCTTTATAAATGAGATACTGCTCGCCGTCAAAAATGGCGCGGATTTTCTTCTGCTGTACAAGCTTTTCGACAGCAGCAGCTGGCATTGACAGATATTCTGCCGTTTCTTCAATAGTTAAATACATGGACTCAGCCCTTCTGTTCTTATGATCTTATTTACAGAATAGCATGTTTTAATGGAAATGAGGAGACTACCGCGCCTTCTCCAGAGCAAGCTTGACCCCGAAACCGATGAGAATGGTCCCGGTCAGCCCTTCGATTGCCTTCTGAGTTTTCGGTTTTTTCATAAAAGAACTAATCTGCTGGATTAAGAGTACATATAAGAAAAACCAGACAGCAGTCAAAATGGTATAGACCGCTCCCATAAGGAGGAATGGGAAAAATGGCGCGGTCCCCTCTTCAACAAACTGCGGCAGAAAGGTCAGGAAAAATACAGCGACCTTCGGATTAAGCAAATTCGTCAGAAAGCCCTGCCTGAAAAACGTTTTCCCTTTTATCAACGGCCCGCTGCTATTATCTTTTTCCTGTCCGCCATTCCTGATTGATAGCAGGCTTTTGATTCCAAGATAGACCAAATAAGCAGCACCGGCATATTTCAATACAGAAAAAAGCATAGCCGACTTGACAATCAGGGCGGAAAGCCCGGCAACCGCAGCAAGTGTATGGATTGCCAGCGCAGAGCATGTGCCTGCCGCCGTTTTGAGTCCGCCCATCCTGCCTGCAGAGAGTGTATTTCTTGTAGCAACCGCTGTATCAGGCCCTGGCAGGATGATCAGAAAAATGCACATTAAAGCAAATAAATAGAAGTTCACCATACGCTTACCCGCTTTCTTTTTATATACCAATTTATACCACCGATATGTGAATGTAAATAAAATTCTGCACAGAAAAAACAGCCAGCATGATGCTGGCTGTTTCGTCTTTATTCAGATTAGAAGCGGCCGCGATCGTCCATACGGTCTGCCATGCTGTCGTCCTGATCGCTGCCCAGATAGGCTGTGCCGGAATCACGGTCATCTTCATCGTAATCATCCGCACCATCCACATGGGCTTTTTCACGCTTGACTGTATCCCTGACAGTCTCTGTATCCTCAACCTTCCGCTTGCCGACAACAAGCTCCTCAGTCACGACAGGTTTCTTCGTAACTTCCAGACGTTCTTCAGTAATGGGAATTCTTATATCGTCATTGTCATCGACAATCGGTCCGGCATCTCCATCAACGGCCTGCCCGTCAACTTTGCGCCGTTCTACATATACTTCATCATGGCTGACATTCACATCAACTGAACGCTCTTCTTCTACAACGTCTTTTTCAACGTGAACCTCACCGGTCTGGACGCGCTCTTTGTCAACCTGCAGGCGCTCCTCACGCAGGCGCAGGCGCTGTTCGTCAGTCAAGTCATCTTCATCAGCATAGCCATTCAATTTATCTGCCTTGACACCCTCTACATCAGCAGAGCCGGTCAATTCATCTGCCTTGACACCCTCTACATAGCCGTCCGGCTCGTCGGTCAGTCTGCCTGTACGCATTCCTGCAGTGTTTGCCATGCCGGCTGTACCTGCTGTATTATTCGGACCGGTTACTGCCCCATAGCCTGTGGCATCAAGGGTCGGAGCAGCAGGGCTCGTAGGGTTTGCTTCATTAGCAAGTGTCCGTTCTCCATAGTATTGATCATAATCCTTATCAACGTACAGCAGAATTTTTCCCGCCTGAATATCACTGTAATAGCGGTCAGCCTCTGCATCTGTCAGTCCCATATTCTGCATTCCTCCGCGGACCTCATCCTCACCAGTCAGGAATGACATAAACTTGTCCAGCCATGAACCGCCGTCTGCATCCGTTCCTTCCACTTCTGCACCGGTTCGCCCTCTTACCATAGAGATATCATCGGCATCCTTCGCAACCGCATAAATATCCGATTCTCCGTAGCCCTGGAGTTTTAAGTCGTCAATCTTCTTGATTGCTTCTTCCTGTGTATCGAATACTCCAATGAACTTTTTGTTGTCATTCATCATGATTACCTCCTGTAAATTTTAGATTTTAATATGCTTTTTAATTACCCGATGGACTCTGCTGGAAACATACAAAAAATGTTCTGCCTCATCCAGCCTTTCCAAGATGTTCTATTATTCAGGTGTAGTTGTTATGTACCCGCACCGCCTGCCCAATAATTTATGGAAATAGAGGAATAATAAACAGATTTTTCCATTACTATTTCCCGCCGAGCCGATTTCATGAATTAAAAAATGGATTATGGTAATTTTAATGAGAGTAAAATAGAAGGAGTTGACGAGATGCGCAATAAAGAAGAATTAAAGCAGGAGATTCTGGACGCTTACCATTTCCGCCACGCAACAAAGGAATTTGATCCAGATAAAAAAATCCCGGAGGATGACTTCCGCTTCATCATGGAAACCGGCCGTCTCTCTCCAAGCTCATTCGGATTTGAGCCTTGGCGCTTTGCTGTCATTGAAAGCCCGGAACTTCGGGAAAAAATCAAAAACGCTTCCTGGGGTGCTTACAGCAAGCTGCCTGATGCGAGCCATTTCGTCGTCATTCTGGCGCGGACCAAAATGGATACTAAGTATGATTCGGATTATTTAAAAGACCAATTCACCAATGTTCTGAATATGCCTTCTGATATACTCGAAAAATACCTTGGCCGGGTTGAGGAATTCCAGAAAGATGATTTCAAGCTTCTTGAAGGAGACCGTCCGCTGTATGACTGGGCTTCCAAGCAGACCTACATCGCCCTTGCTAATATGATGACAGCTGCTGCCCAGATTGGCATCGATTCCTGTCCGATCGAAGGCTTTAATATTGAAAAAATGAATGAACTGCTCCAGGAGGAAGGCATCCTCGAGGACGGCCACTTCGGCATATCCGTCATGGTTGCATTCGGCTACCGTACAAAAGATCCGCGTCCGAAATCAAGAAGGGCTTTCGATGATGTGGTAAAAACATATTAAAAGGGAAAAGGAAGATTCTGCTCTTCCTTTTTTTAATGTAAAAAGGAGAATGCCCCATGGACATTCTCCTTTTCTCTATTAGTTTTCAGCCAGCTTTGGTGCAGTCTTTTCCTGTGAAGATTTTGCTTCAGATGGTTCTTCAGCCGGCTTGGCACGCTTGATGAAGAAGGCAAGCACAAGGGCAACACCAGCAATGAAGGTTGCCACAAGGAAAGCATCATTGATGCCTTCAAGCATAGCCTGCATGCCGATCTGCTGCTCCATTTGGGCAAGCGCAGCTTCTGTCGGCTGGACGCCGGCATTTGACCCTGCCGACTGCTGCAATGCATCAGCAGCAATCTCTTCAGCATGGGTTTTGGTCCGCGTTGACATGATTGTCACAAGCAACGCTGTTCCAATCGCGCCAGATACCTGGTTCAAAGTGTTATTCATCGCTGTTCCGTGCGGATAGTACTGGGCTGGCAGCTGGTTAAGGCCATTAGTTGATACCGGCATCATAACCATGGACATCCCAAGCATACGGACAGAGTAAAGAATGATCAAATTTGTATAAGTTGTATCAAGAGTAAGCTTTGAGAACAGGTAAGTCGTTACTACAGTGATCGCAAGTCCGATGATCGCAAGCACGCGGCCTCCGAATTTATCGAACAAACGGCCGGTAATAGGCGACATGAATGCCATGATGATGGCTCCAGGCAGAAGCAGAAGCCCTGCATCCATAGGCGAGATTCCGCGAAGGGTCTGCACATAGATCGGCAGAAGGATCATCCCTGAGAACAGTGCCATATTGACTACCATTGTAATGGCTGATGATAAAGCAAACATCGGATATTTATAAACCCCGAAGTTCAGCATCGGGCGCTCCTGCTTTGTCTGGCGCAGGATGAAAATAATCAGCGAGATAACACCCACTGTAATGGTTACATACACATGCGGGCTGTCCCAGCCTTTGTCCCCCGCGGAGCTGAACCCGTAAAGGATTCCGCCGAAACCGATGCTGGACAGGATAAGAGACAGCATATCCAGGCGGATGTTCACTTTTTCCTTCTTGTCCTTCAGCAGGAAGAATCCGACAAGCAGAACTACAGCCGCAATCGGAGTAATGAAGTGGAACAGCATTCTCCAATCATAGTGCTCAATGATCCATCCTGACAGCGTAGGGCCGATTGCAGGTGCAAACATGAGGATCAGTCCAAATACACCCATCGCCGTTCCCCTTTTTTCAACAGGGAAGCTGATCAGCATAACATTCATCAAAAGCGGCATAAGAATAGCCGAACCTGATGCCTGAAGCATCCTTCCAGCCAGCAATACCGGGAAAATATGCGCAGTTCCGGCCAGCACAGTCCCCGCTGTAAATAAAAGCATGGCTGCAAGGAACAGCCTGCGTACAGAATATTTTTGAATAAGGAAAGCAGTTGTCGGGATTAGAATTCCGTTGACGAGCATGAAGCCGGTAGTCAGCCATTGAACGGTTGATGCGCCGATTTCAAGCTCCTTCATGATAGAAGGCAGCGCGATATTCAAGAGCGTATTATTCAAGAAAGCAATAAAGGCGCCAATCATCAGAACCGCAATCATACCGTACGGCGGCCTGCCTGTATTATTTATTTTTTGTTCCATTTTTTCCTCCTATACTTTAAGTCCAATATATTGGACTCCTGTTTCACAAAACATATCATATACCATCGGTACAAAGATTGCAATCATTAAATTCCGTTGAAATAACTGGATTTGTTTTGGCATAATAAATGGTGTACTATAAAATTTATACAGGCAGTATACTACTTAAAAAAGGTGATTTTATGAATGACAGGAAACAGCATGTGATCAAAATGGCACACCAGCTGTTTATCGATAAAGGCTTCCAGGCCACCAGCATTCAGGATATCCTGGAGTACAGCGGCATCTCCAAAGGAACCTTCTATAATTATTTTCCATCTAAGAATGAACTCCTGATTGAAATGGTCAGAAGCATCTATTCCCAGCTGGAAAAAGAACGCAATGAACTGCTCATCGGCCAGGATCCTGCCGATATAGATATATTCATCCAGCAGATCGAGCTTCAGCTGATAACGAACCGAGCGAATAAGCTGATCGCCCTTTTCGAAGAAGTCTACATCTTAAATGATGAAGACCTGAAGGAATTCATCAAACGCGGACAGCTCCGCATGCTGCGCTGGCTGTATCAGCGGTTCATCGATCTGTTCGGCGAAAGCAAGAAATACTATCTTCTTGACTGCTCGATCATATTTCTCGGGATCCTTAACCAGAACTTGAAATATCACACAATTGCGAATGAAGTGAATGCCAGCATCCACCAGGTGGTACAGTACAGTGTAAAGAGAATTGTGAAAATGGTTGAGGAGGTATCCAGTACAGAAGACCAGCTGTTTCAGCCAGAGCTTCTGGATAAATGGGCTCCAGACTGCAGACATCCAAATCCCGGCTTCCAAAAGGATCTCCACCACACGGTCCTAACGCTGAAAAAAACAATCAACAAAGAAGAGCCTAAATATGTGGAGCTTCTTGATTTTATACAGGAAGAGCTTCTAAGATCCAAGAATCCGAGAAGGTTTTTGATTGAGAGCACATTGGCAACCATTAAGGCAAGTGGCTTATTCAAACTGATGGATACCGACAAACTTGAACAGCTTATTTCGGCATTTTTTGACCAGATCAAGGAACCGGCATAAGCCAGAAACCCGCTGTAATTGCAGCGGGTTTTATGATTGGATTAAAACATGCTTAAACTGTAATTCTTCGACAGCAGTTCCAAAAGCCGGATCCCTGCAATACTGTTTCCCCTCTCATCAAGGGCCGGCCCGAAGATGCCAATGCCAAAACGGCCAGGGACCGCACCCATGATCCCTCCTGAAACACCGCTTTTCGCCGGGATCCCGATTTTGATCGCAAATTCGCCTGAAGCATTGTACATGCCGCAGGTTACCATAAAGGTCTTGCAGATCCGCGCGATGTCCCTAGGCATGATTTCCCCGCCTGTCCGCGGGTCTTTTCCATCCAGTGCAAAAACAAGGCCAATCCTCGCCAGGTTCAGGCAGTTCATTTCAATAGCACACTGCCTCGTATATAAGTCGAGCAGATCTTCTACATCTTCCTGGATAACATCATGCTGCTTCAGGAAATAGCAAAGCGCCCTGTTCAGGTCGGCTGTCCTCAATTCGGACTCTGCTACTTCCCGGCAGTAGCCGATCGTTTCATCATCTGCGAGCCGCCGGACGAAACCAAGAAGCTTTTCGAAACGTTCATCAGGAGAACTTCCTTCCACCATGTGTGTAACGACAAGCGCCCCTGCATTAATCATGGGATTCAGGGGTTTGGCAGGCGCCATGGTCTCAAGCTTGGCAATCGAGTTGAACGGATCGCCCGTCGGCTCCATCCCCACACGGTCGAACACATAACCAGGGCCCCTTTCCATTAAAACATAGGCCAGGCTGATTACTTTTGACACACTTTGAAGCGTAATCTTTTCCTCAACATCACCGGCAGAGACGCATTCGCCGCCAGGATATTGGATCGCAATGGATAAATCCCCCGGATCCGCCTTACCAAGCGCAGGGATATAATCGGCCACCCTTCCGTGCACCGTCTCCTTCCGCGCTTCCTCAACCAGTTTTTTTAATTCATCACTAGAACGGCATGCCATTTTCATCACCCGTTTTAGTATTGGTCAGAGTGTTTGGAAGTATGTGAAAAGGCAGCCTGGTTGGGGCTGCCTCAGTTTTATGGATTATTGATCTTTTAGGGTGATTTTTGCCACTGCTTCACAATGCATCGTCTGCGGGAACATATCAACCGGCTGGACTTCCTCTGTCTTATACCCGCCGTCTTCAAGGATCCGCAAATCGCGGGCAAGCGTGGCAGGATTGCAGGAAACATAGACCACTTTTTTCGGCTTCATGCTTAGAATCGTCTGCAGCAAGGCTTCATCACAGCCTTTGCGCGGCGGATCGACAACCAGGACATCCGCCTGGTTTCCTTCCTTATACCAATCAGGGATGACCTTTTCCGCTTCCCCAACCGCAAACTCCGCATTTGTTATCCCGTTAAGAGCCGCATTGCGTTTGGCATCCTCAATTGCCTCAGGCACGATTTCCACTCCAAAGACCTTCTTTGCCTTTTGAGCGAGAAAAAGAGAAATGGTGCCGATTCCGCAATAAGCATCTATGACGCTTTCTTCGCCTGACAGATCTGCATATTCAAGCGCCTTCTCGTAAAGCACCTTCGTCTGCTCCGGATTGACCTGGTAAAAAGAGCGGGCTGAGATGGCGAACTTGATATCGCCAATATAATCGTAGATCACTTCTTCGCCCCAGATGACACGGGTGACGTCTCCAAAGATCACATTCGTTTTCTTCGGGTTCACATTATGGACGATCGACTTGATTCCTTTTATGCTCGCTGCAATTTCCTCGGTGATCTTTTTCCGGTTCGGAAGCTCATTGGTCCTTGTAATCAGCACGACCATCACTTCTCCGGTTACAAGTCCATGCCGCGCCATGATGTGGCGGAGCTCACCTTTATGGCGCCCTTCATCATAAGCCCTGACTCCATACTTGGCGCAGATCTCTTTGACTGTCTGGACGACTTCATCATTTTTTTCCTGCTGGATCAGACACTCTTTCATATCGATGATCTGGTGGGATCGCTGCTGGTAGAAGCCGCCGATCAGACCGCCTTCATGCTCGCCTATCGGCACCTGTGCCTTATTCCGGTATCTCCACGGCTCACTCATCCCGAGAACCGGATGAACCTTCACGTCCTCAAGCTTTCCGATCCTTGTAAGCACATCACGCACCTGCTTTTCCTTTGCCAGCATCTGGCCCTGATAGCTGAGATGCTGCAGCTGGCAGCCGCCGCACTCCTTATAAATCGGGCAGGGAGCAACGACACGGTGCGGGCTCTCTTCATAAATCTCCATCAAACGCCCAAACCCGTACCCTTTATTCACCTTCGTCACCTTCACCTGGGCCCTCTCGCCCGGCAGGCCATTCGGCACAAACAGCGGATAGCCATCCACCTTCGCGACTCCCGCCCCATCATGCGTCAAATCTTCAAACATTACATCTATATAATCATTCTTCTGAACTGGAACAGTACCCTTCATCACGTTCGTCCTTTGCTGTGTTAATTTCCGTGGCTCTATTGACTAGCAAGATTGTACCACAAAGGGTGGGGGAAAGCGAAGGCAGGGAGATTTTTGGGGATGAGGGGTTGGCTGGGGAGCTGGGTTTGGAGGTTGGGCGGAGTGGAGTTGCTAATATATTGAAGAAGTTGCTAATAAAATCGAAAAGTTGCTAGTATATGGGAAAAGTTGCTAATAAAACAGGAAACTTGCTAATAAACTTGAAAAGTTGCTAATAACCGGAATGTGCGGCCTGCTTGCAGAGTCCCCCGATCTGAGGACAGTCGCAAATATATGCCGAAAGTCACAAATATTATTGAAAACTGCAAATATATCTTAAAAGTCGCAAATAAAAATCATATCCCGCAAATAAATCCCAAAACTCGCAAATAACCGCCTCCCCTGCCACATTCTCACTAGCTGAAACCAACCGCATGCACATGAAAAACACACAAAATTTCCCCACCCCTGATACAGCAGCAAAGTAAACCTTTTCATCCCCAAATCGCGTCAAAACTGGGGATTTTGTCAAAACTTTTTTGTTTTAAAACATGAACAAAGGCGATATGATGGTAATATTCTATTTGGCGAAGGGGTGTGAGAAGATGAGAAAGGCGAGAGCTGTTTCAGCACTGCTTTTAATGACAATCCTGTCATTTTTGTTCGTTCATTATCAGCCAATCCATCAGGATCACCAGCCCGTCCATGAAAGCAAGGCAGCCCTTCTCGGAGAAACCGGGGAATCATTCCAGCTGACTGCGGATGAAAAGCACGAACCTTCCGCATTACCCGGCAGTTCCACTGTTATCCTGCTGGCAGCTATCATGGTATTCCTGGCTGTCCGCCATCTTGCTTTCGCACTTCATCATTTTTTCCTGAAAAGCGTCTTTTATCAGTCCAACTATGTGGACCGTTCTCCTGCATTGTTCAGCTAAAGCTAAACAAACAATAAGGAGGACAATATTATGTGGATTCGATTCTTAATGATCGGCGCTTTTTCATTAACGGCGTCTACTCTGTTTCTTTACCAGGGAATGGAGATTTACCACGCAATTACTGATTTGATTAAGCATAAAGCATAAATAAGATGAGACAAGGCGCGGGAGCTTTTCCGCGCCTTTTGTAAAACAAAAAAACAGGGAAGAGACACCAGCTCTCTTCCCTGTTTCTTATTCCTCCACAGTTTCGTACGGCCGGTCTTCCTTGCGGATTTTATCGATCGGCACGAATACTTCAAGATGGCGGTAAAGATTGACGAATTCAGCTGGAAGCAGTCCGCCGAATTCTCCGTCCAGGTTCAGCTGGACTTTTTCTTTGGAGGTAACTTTTATCCGGTTGGCCTGTGTATAGATGACATGGGGATCATGGATATGCTCTCCTCTTACTGCCATGGAGGCAATCCGGATGAAATCGGCGAGATTCGTCTTTTTCAGGATCAGCAGGGAAAACAGCCCGTCATTGATCGACGCATCCGGGGCCAGGCGTTCAAAGCCCCCCACCGAGTTGGTGAGCCCAACCAAAAAGAGCATGGCTTCACCTTCATACAGCTTCCCATCGTATTCAATGCTGACTTCCGTGGATTTGATCGAAGGAAGCATTTCAATGCCCTTCAGATAATAGGCCAGCTGCCCCAGCATGGTTTTCAGCTTGCTCGGCACTTCATACGTAAGCTCGGTCAGCCTTCCGCCCCCGGCTATATTAATAAAATATTTATCATTGAACCGGCCGATATCAACAGGAATCGTATCGCCCTGTATGATGATATCAACTGCAGCCTGTACATCTCGGGGAATATGGACCGCACGGGCAAAGTCATTGGTTGTGCCGCACGGAATGATGCCAAGCTTCGGCCGGTACTCCTGCTCGGCCATCCCATTGACCACTTCATTGATCGTTCCGTCTCCCCCGGCTGCTATGACCAAATCATATTTCCGTTCCACTGCTACACGTGCCGCCTTAGTGGCATCACCCTCACAGGTTGTAGCATGGCACGAGGTTTCATAGCCCGCTTCCTCCAGCTTCTGCAGCACCTCTGCCAGATTCTTCTTGAAAATTTCCCGTCCAGAGGTTGGATTATAAATGATTCTTGCTCTTTTCATACCCATCATCCTATTAATAAAATTAACGCTCAATTCAAAACTGTCCATTACTTTTTCCTTAATATAGGAAATAAGCTTCCTTCATAATTTTAACACCATACAGTTTGAAAAGCATAATTTTACCCTTAATTTTTTCGATTATGCACCTTGGCATTATACCCCTTTTGGCGATAATTATCCTCTCTCTGCATCAGCTGCTGAAAAAATAAAAAACCTGCCGGCGGCAGATTTTCAGGGATATACCGGTGAGGTAATTCTCAGCCTCATCCACTCTTAATATACGACATCATAAACTGCTTAAACGTCTGAAAAACTTTATCTGAAGGAAAATCATCAAAGAGGATGCGCTGGATATTCGTTCCGTCAACCACCACCCAGAACATATTGGCGATAAGACGGGAATCGGTTTCAGCTGCAAATTCTCCCGACTCCTTGCCTTCTTCTACAATTTTGAGGATAAGGTCAATAAAGAATTGATTGCCTCGCTGTTTCAGCACTCTGCTGATCTCTTCATTCCGCGAAGAATGAAGTGTAAATTCATAATGGACGACGATGTAATCTTTCATGTCTTTATCCGGCCTTGAGCGGCTGTAGCGGTCAAAAAGATAAGAAAGCCTGGCACCGGCGGAATCAAGTGCCTCGATTTCCTTCAGGAGGCGGTCATTAGCTTCCTCCGTCTGCTCCATCATAAGGGTGATATAAATATCATCCTTGCTTTTAAAATAGTTGTAGATGGCACCCTTGCTGATGCCTGATTCTGCAACGATGTCGTCGATGGATGCAGCCTGGAAGCCTTTCCTGGCGAAGCATCTCAGCGCACTGGCCAAAATCTCCTTCTTCTTATTCCGTTTATACTCCTCTGATACAATCGGAGGCACTCAATTCCCCTCCCTGTTTGTGCTCATAGGACGGAACTCATGCCTGAGAATGCCCATGATCAGATTGTCGTAGTGGACTCCATTCCAAAGCAGTTCTCCTCTGAAAGCCCCTTCCTTTACAAATCCTAGTTTTTCATAAGCCCTGATGGCCCGGCTGTTATACTCATACACATTGAGATACACGCGGTAAAGGCTGAGTACTTCAAAGGCATATTGAAGCAGAAGCGAAATAGCCTCCGTTCCAAGCCCCTTTCCGTAATGCTCTTTTTTATAAAGAGCAATTCTGAGGCTGGCATTTTTATTGATATAATCAATTTCCGTCAGAGCCAGATCCCCTATCGCAGCTCCTGTCTCTTTGTCTGTTATGACAAGATCGATCCGTGATTTGTCTTCAGCAAAGTTCTTATAGGCTTTTTCAAGGCTGTCTTCTGTAAAAAAGGTCTGTGTCCCTGTAAGCTTCCTGAACTCAGGATCGAGGAGGGCCTGATAAATATGGGTGCTGTCTCCTTCTCTAAAAGGCCGCAGACTGACCCGGTTTCCTGTAAAATAGTTTTCCATCACGCAAAATCCTTTCTATCCGCAGCTTTTTGCACGCTTCTCCATCAGCACTGCAAAAAGTTCCCCATGCTCTTTGGTAATAACAGCATCTTCACCTATCAGCCCCTCTTTCACCAGTTCTGTTCTGATTCTATCTAAGAACAGCTCCTTAATCGCACCTGACCGGCAAGGCTGGATATGCCCGGAAAGCTCCCATATCCATTCTTCCATATGGATGCTCTTGCTCGTTTTCTTCATCTCGCTTGAGATTCTTCTTCTGCTCATCTTTCTCACCCGCTTTTCTTAAAACAACCGCATTGTGTTTCCCTGTTTCCCCATTAAATAAACCAATTAGTTTATTTAATTATAAGGATATATATCTAAAAATTCAAACATTTTATCTTTTACTTGATTAAAATGCATAGAGTCCTGATTTGGTGCTCTTTGCTTTCCGGATCTCCCTGAATGCCTTCTGCTTTTCTTGACGAAACTTCTCTCCTTTTTTAACGTATAAAAAGAAAAAGGCAGATGGAGGTTTATATGAAGAAAAAGAAGCCGAACTTCAAAAACAAAAAAATTAAAAGGCCGCAGTCTGTCCTGGAATGGCTGACTGCAATCTCTGGCATTGGAAGCCTTTTCTTTTTGATTTGTTCGCTCGTTCTTTGGGATGTGTCCGGATTGATTAACGATTTCCTCTGGTCGGAGGTACTCAGCTTAATTATTGCTGTCTCTATATGCCTTTGCGCAGGCCTTGCTTTCCTGGCTTTAGTATGGACTGCAGAAAGCTGGTCGGGGGGAATTATTATCTCTCTTTTTACCATAGTCTTCCTCGCATCCGGGGGATATTTCATACACGAAGCCCATCTGCTCTACAAGGATAAGGATGCCTATGAAAATAAAGAGTTCCTGTTTGTAGAAGGTGTTCCAGATGAGGCAGAGTACGATGATCCCGAAACAGGCACCGAGTTTGTAATGGAGCTTATTTTTGATGATTTGATGGTGGACGTGTATTCCATGGATATCAGCCGAAGCTATTATGAAGAACGGCTGGAGGGAAGGAAGCTGAAGATCGCCTACCTCCCAAACAGCCATTATGCGGTAAGATGGTGGATTTTAGAAGAGCAGCAGGCCTTATTCTCTAAACAGCTCTTTGAATCGGCGGGCAGCCTCTTCCTGCTCCCCTCTGTTTGAATCGGGGGCGTATTCCCAGCCCTTTTCCTTAATCAGTTCACTGTATCTTTCCTGTATCCCTGTCTGCTGAAGTGCCATCTGTATGTGAATGCGGCGGACATTCGGGGTTTTCATATCAAGTGCCGAGCTGAAATTGGTGCCGGCCATCGACTTTGCCGTGTTTCTCGCTTCCAGGGCGATTTCCTGATCGCTCAACCTGCCCTCTGTATCAGTACATACCATTTCTAATGGTTTCAGTTCCTGAAGGGCGGCTGCAGTCACTCCTTCATTTGTCTCTGGATTCATCAGCTTGATCATCACATTTACATGGTTTTTCATCACCACAGCCTGTTCATACAGTATTTGTTTGAGCCTCTCATCCTCCGCCAGGCAAAAATACAGCTCCAGCTTTCCAAGGACACCTTTATGCACCATTAAATGCTCTGACATCAGCCCAAGATCTATCGCTTTTATAATCATTCCAATCCCCCCCATTGTGTATATATTTATATATTGAAAAGATATCCCATTCATGAACAAAAAAAGGCAGCCCGCTTTCGAAGCAGGCTGCTGTATGTTATCCAATTATGATTTTTTCCTTCGGATAATGATATCTTTCCTTGTTCGGGGTTCCCCTGATCAGGAACAGGAAGGACAGAATGCCGATCCGCCCGATGAACATCAGCAGGATGATGATGATTTTCCCTGCATCCGTCAGATCCGCTGTAATTCCCATGGAAAGGCCGGTTGTCCCGAATGCAGAAGCCACCTCAAAGGCAATCTGCAGAAAGGTGAACTTCGGATCAGTGAAGGTGAGCAGGATGACTGCCAGGCTGCAAATCAGGATAGCGGTTGCGAACACAATGTAAGATTTGATTACATCCTCCTGCATGATTTCCTTTTTAAACACTTTGATATGCGTATTGCCCTTGGCATATGTGTAGATGCTCAGCACCATGATAGCGAAGGTGGTTGTCCTGATTCCTCCGCCGACACTGCTGGGAGAGGCGCCGATAAACATCAGGATAGAGATAAAGAACAAGGTTGGCTCTGAAAAATCGCTGATATTCATGGTTGCGAGCCCCCCATTCCGGGTTGATACAGATTGGAACAGCGCGTAGAAGAAGGATTCATGCCACGATTTATCAGCAAAGAAATGATTATATTCAAAAAGGCAGATAAACGCAGTACCCAGTACAACCAGCAGAAAGAAGGTCACGGTCGTAACTTTGGTAAAAAGGGTGAACTTATACGGAATCGTACCGCGATGCCGTATAAATTCTCGTATCTCAATCAATACAGGAAAGCCGATGGCCCCGACGATCAGCAGGATGATGTTAATGAGCTGCACAAAATAATCATCAGCAAACGGGATCAGGGACTGCCCTGTAATATCGAAACCCGCATTGGTCGTTGCACTGACAGAGGCAAAGAATCCCTGAAGGAACGCCTCCTGCCAGGTAGGAAAATACCTCAGGAAATGAAAGCCAAGAATGATGGCGCCAATTAATTCAATGGTTATAAAGATAACAAGAATACGCCTGATAAGCACGACCAGTCCAGCAAGATTGTACTGATTCTGATCGGTCATGATCAGCTTCCTTTTTCTTAACCCGATTTTCTTTCCAACAAGCAGCCAGAAAAAAGTGCCAAGCGTCATAATCCCTATTCCGCCGAACTGCAGGATAAAAGCAAAGATAAAAGTGCCTGGCACACTGAGGATCTCGCTGACATTCACAGTGGAGAGGCCCGTGACGCTGATGGCGCTGACTGAAGTAAAAAAAGCATCTATAAAGGACAGTTCAACGCCTTCCTTCAGGGTGATCGGCAGCTCCAGCAGTACAGCCGAAAGAATAACAGCAAATAAGTAGAACAGAACAATCAGCTGCGCGGAAGATAACCGCTCCAGGACTTTTTCAATAAATGTCTTCATATTTCACCAACGTTATGTAAGAGTATGAGTCTTTTCAGTATACCCAATTTTCACCCTGCTGTTAATTCCTGCCTTGTTAAGGTTCCCGTAAGGTTCTGTTCACAGCGCTGAAATTTCCGGCCTGTATACTTGGGAAAAAGACATTATGGGAGGAAATAAGATCATGCACCATTTATTACTCGCAGCACTCATTATTCTGGCGGCTGCGTCCAGCTATATTTTCCGCGACGGGCTGACAGACCGCTCTTTAATGGTTTCGAGCATCCTTGTTATCCTGAATATCGGCATGTACATGAGGGCAAAGGCTAAAAAAGAAGAAACAATCAAAAGCAGTTCCGCACAAGAAGTATAAGGATAACAAAAAGATGCAGGGCCCAATCGGCCTTGCATCTTATTCTGCAGCTGTATTCAAACTCACACTATAGCTGCCGGAAATGCTGATCCGGTGCTCTCCGCTGCCAGACTGGTAGGTTGCATCCTTTCCGCCGCTGCCGGAATCTGCATATCCCTCTTCAGCAGAGGGCTTTTCTTCTTTTGTCACCTTCCAGTCTCCCTCGCTGCCCTGAAGATCCTTTATATCAAAGGCATTTACCTTCAGGCTGCTTTCTTCCTGGATATAAAGGGAGACATGGGATACCTGTTCAACACTCCAGTCGCTCATCAGCTCCCTCGGCTTCATGGTCACCGTGTTGCCGCTTCCTGTCACTTCAAGCTTCACACCTTTAGGAATAAGGAGCGTGGCATCTGTGGAGGCGTATCGTTCAAACGGCCCCGCTGTTTCATTCGGGAGCTCTTTGACCGTGATATAGAGCGAGTCGCCGTTCCGGTGGGAACTGACATAATCTGAGGGCTTTGAAACCAGTTTTTCGTTTTTGCCAGTCATTGCCCTGTAGGTGCCAAACATGGAAACGTCTTTCCCGGAAGCACCTTCAATAGTAATCGGGGAATTTCCGGTCTGGACAATAACCCTCTTAATGCTTCCATCCAGCTTTTCGGTGAACTCAGGCAGATCCATAGTCCGTTCTTCCCTGCTCACCACATCATCCAATTTATCCAGAATGCCCGTTGAGCTGACTGCCGCAAATCCGATGCCGGCCGTGCCGAGAATGCCGACAAAGAGAATGCTGAGAAAATCATATTTCAAATAAGGCTTTTCCTGTTTGGAAAAAAGCAGGAAAAGCAGGATTTCCGCTCCCAGGATTACGAGGATGATCGGCCACCATGACATCATGGCATAGCCGAAATCCATATCAAGCATACGCGAAAGCAGCAGGAAAACCCCAAGGAAAAGCAGTGCCGCCCCCATGGAAAATGTACCAACACGCCATGTCCTCATTCCTTCATTCCGCCCTTCATTTTTCTCATCCATGCCCAAATTAATCAACCGCCTTTTCTTTTACAGATTTGCTGCCAAGAAGGAGGCGCAGCCCGCCGCCGATCAGCAGGATGCATACAATGCCTGTCTGGAAGTAGCGGTCAAACCAATAGCGGATGTCTATATCAATCATGTTATACAGCATTGGAGAAATGGCGGGAAGGACGATGCTTGTTGTCAGATAGTACAGCCCTACAAGGACCAGGCCGATCCCCACCCATTTCTGATGATTGATGAAATACGAAATGATCGGCGTATCCTCCAAAGGCTCATTTCCATATCTGGATGATTTCTGGAGTCCGTCGAAGAAACTGTAGAACCAGATGATCGGAATCAGGAACAGGAAGATCCCCAGCCTAAGTACATCCAGGATATAAATGGAGAACAGGAAGGCAGCCATCAGCTGAATGCCCCGCCGCTGCAGTCCGAGATACAGATGGCCTGCTCCCGGAAAAATGGACAGGAATGTGGCAATAGATTTGCTTTTCTTGCCTTCATCCCGCTTCGACTCGAAATCCTCCATGATTGTACGGTCCACCAGCTCTTCTCCCCGATGCTTACGGTTCAGCTGCTGGATGCTATCAAAGAAGCCGTATACCCAAATAACCGGCAGGATCGCCCAGAATACAAGGAACTCACTTCGATGGGTCAGCACCGACACAAACAGCACCATCACACCAAGACCAAGAAAAGCGGTCAGGAGCGTTAAACCCCGGTTCATCAGGCCCAGCTGAAAGTGTCCAAGACCAGGCACAAAGGACAGGATGATGGTAAAAAAGCGCTCCGACTCCTGGCTTGCTGCCGGCTTAGCTGATCCGGCAGCCCCGCTGCCATCCGTAAAGGCTGTGCCGCCCTGCTGGTAGAGCTTTGATGCAGTGATGGCCGTATCAATAAAGTTGACGAAATAGATCAGCAGGCCGAACAGTGCAAATATGATTGCCCCGTCCCCGTAAACATACATGCTGATCAAAGCCACCGTTAAGATCATCAGCCCGAACACAGCTGCTGTATAAAATAAACCTCTAAGGGTCTTTCCCAGATAAAGCAGGCCTCCCCCAGGGAAAAAAGCTAAAAGAAAAGCGATAATCGGATTTTTCTTCATTATTTATTTGCCTCCTTATTCTTCTTCTCGATCGTATCCATCCAGGCAAAGGTTTTATCCACTAGCCCTTCTGTCACAGATGTTTTCTTTTCCTGGAAATCCGGATCCTGAACAGCTCCAGCATACTGGGTGATCGACTGGAAAACACCGGTCGTCATGAGCAGGATGGTCATTGCCGCTGCAAGGGAGTAGTGGAACAGCGGCGACTGGTAGAATGGCCTGCGCTTCTTTTCTTCATAAACCGGAGGCTGGGCAGGCTCTAATGCTTCTGCTGAGATTTGCGCCATCACCAGATCAGTGAAGCCTGAGCCGCTTTCCATTTGCGGCAGCTCTGTTACCGCAACTGCCTCCAGATAGACGTCGAGGCACTCATCACAGCTGTACAGATGATCTTCATAAACTTCCCTTTCCGCCTCTGCCAGTTCATTATTCGCATACCGCTTCCACTCTTCATACGTAAAGTGCTTCATGAGAAATCATCCTCCTTCCAGTGCTTCCTCATCCATAAGCGCGCTCTGTAGAGCTTTGTCTCCACAGTCTTCACCTGGACATTCTGTTCTTCCGCTATTTGCTGATAGCTTTTTTCAGCTATATAAAAGTCATAGATTACATCTCGATAATTATCAGGCAGCTGGTGAAGCTTTTCCCTCACCCGCTTCCGCCTTTCCTTATTCATAACTTCGGCCTCTACAGCCTCTTTTTGGGTGCCGTGAAGCTCATATCCGGCATACTCAAGGGAATCCTCCCTGCGCCGGTCCCTCTTTCTTTTTACATCAATAGCATGATTGACTGCAATTCTGGTGATCCAGGTTTTAAAGCCCTGGTCCTCATATTGGGGGAGAGAGGAATAGATTTTTATAAACACTTCCTGAGCGGCATCTTCCGCTTCCTTCCGGTCCCTTAATACTGCAAAGATTGTCCGGAACAAATCATTGCTGTATTTTTCAACCAGGAGCCGGAAGGCATGCTCCTTGCCGCTCTTCGCTTGCTGGATAAGAACTTGGTCGCTAATCTCTCTCTCCCCCTTTCTGGCAGCTTCCAACGTAATAGACGAAACCGGGATAAAAGACCCCTACAGGTTTTAAAAAAAAAAAATTAAAAGTCCTTTTCATTCTATCATCCCCCATTCCGGATCCCACTGGAATCAAAAAATCCCGGCTCTTCAGGCCGGGAATTCCTTTAATACTTTTTCAGTAGTACACACTTCCGCAAACTCCCCATGGAGGATGGCAAGCTCTATTTGATGAATATGACCGGGAGAGAAGATGGTGCCGTCATGGCCTTTCCGTTCAAAGGATGCACAGGCATCCTCCGGCAGCCAGACCGAAAAGCCGAGATTAGCTGCCATCCGGACAGTGGTTGAAACGCAATGGGGTGTGGTAAGCCCGGCAATGACAAGCTCTTTGCTTCTTAGATTTTTAAGCAAATCTTCAAGGGGCGTGCCGATAAACGCACTGTTGACGCTTTTCTGGATAATGCTTTCCCCAGCTGCAGGCTTCACCTCTTCCTTGAATTGATGGCCGATGCTTCCTTTGAAAAATAAAGACTCCCTGCTTTGAGAGGTATGCTGGACGTGAATCACCGGCAGATTGCAGTTTCTCCAATGCTTCAAAAGCCTTGCAGCTTCTTTTTCCGCACCAGGATTATTCCGCTCACCCCAGGAAAGATCCTCGAAGGCCTTCTGGATATCAACCAACAGCAGAACAGCCATCAGGCACCCTCCTTCCCTAAAGAACAAAAATCGTATAAATCAAGGCTGACAATCATTTTATGATAGCCGTCAAAAAGATTGATGAGTGCCAGCAGCTTCATGATTTCCTTTTCGTCATAGGAATTTTTCAGCCACTCCAAATCCGAGTCTTTTAAGAGCCGCGGATTGGATCTGTAGGTTTCCAGAAAATCAAACAGCTTCCGGTCCCAATGAGAGAAATCCGAGAAATTATTGTGCTCCACAGCATAAGCGATGGCTTCATTCTGTTCCATTCCGCCGGTATACGAGAGGCTCATGCAAGTCGCACATCCATTTTTATTAGCCAGATATAAACGCACCTTCTCTTTTACGTCCAGGCTGATTCCTTCCTCATTCCACAGCTGCTCATACAGGGCATCATACAGGGCGGCCACTTCTGGCACATAAGCCAGCGCTTTTTGAAAATTGGTCTCCCCCTGTTTTTCATTCAATTTAATTCTTGGCATTTGCAACTCCTCCTTCTGCTTTTATAATAGAAGGAATTAAAATAATAATGAATTAAATATGAAACCAGCTTTTACCGATACTCGTTTCAAATGAAATATGTTTCTACCAAGGAGGCTTACAAATGATAATCGATGAGACAGACAAGCGTATTTTGCAGGAGCTGGAGAGAAACGGCCGGCAATCAATGAGGGAGCTGGCAAAGAAAGTAAACCTTTCAGCCCCTTCAGTCACAGAACGCGTCAGACGCCTGGAAAGTGAGGAAATCATCAAAGGATACACCATTTCCATTGACTATAAAAAACTCGGATATGGGATTGAATGTTTTGTAGAAGTCACCTTGCGGCAAGGAGATTATCAGAAGTTCAGGGAAAAAATAGCTGAGGTCCCCAACGCGGAATTCTGCTCCCGTATAGCCGGCCAGGCCTGCTATCTCGTCAAGCTGAGACTGAAAAAGCTTGAGGATATTGAAGGATTCATCAATGAAATTACACCTTATGCAGGAACAGTCACCCATATTGCCCTGTCGGAGGTGCCTGTGAACAGCTTCTTCCTGGAATAGGCGCATAATCCATGGATAGCATCGAATCCTATAAACACAGGAGGTGCTTTTTATGGAAGAACAAAAGAAGGACAAAAAGGTCGGGGAAAAAATGAAGTCGATGGACGCGATGGATCAGGGGCTCAATATCATCTCCCAGGCATTCAACCGGGCAACGGGCGTTGATGAAGGAAATGACGGAAGAGAGGATCAGCAGGATTACAAATAACTGCAGGGGTCTTTATGAACAAATAAAATAGAGCCAGAGGAACTTCCTGGCTCTTATCCCCATCCTTAGTCATTCCCGCCGGAATCCCCGGATTTCCCTTGATTTTTTGTGCCTTTGCTTTTATATGGCTTGGCGCTTTTTGCTTTTTTGGCACCCGCCTGCCAGCGGTTCCACCCTTTCTTTCCAGTTCCGCTGCCAGTGCCGCTTTTTCCTTTTTTTGCTTTGGTCATCAATAATCAGCTCCCATGTAACTGTGAAGCGTTCTTCCTGCCAACACACGGTCCGCAGCAAGGCTTGCACATGAACATTAGCATACCATATCAGGAGCCTGCTAAGCGAACTACTTCAGCATCTCATTGGCCATTTCAGTCAGCTCTTTTTTGTGCTGATCTTCCGGAATGGCTTTGTTATTGTACATAATGGTGTACTGAACCTTATCCCGCAGAAAGGACAAGGTGTTTCCCTGATACATGCCCTCTGCTCCTCCTTCAAGCTCCACTGGTTCGGAATTGGGCTGCTCGGAGGATTCGACCGGGTAATCAGCAAAAACCATCAACAAGTAATCCTCTTTTTTGCTTTTTGGAATGGCCTTGAATTCCGCCTTGATTTGTTTTCCGGTATGGTTCATATCCATAATAGCCGGCGGCTGAAACCCCTCCCCATCAAACGGCAGCTTTTTCGGCAGCTTCATTTCAAACGGGAGCGCATCGAGTCCCTCTTCAACAGTCTGCGCTTCATATGTAACAGGAATTTTTTTGGCCTGTTCTTTATCCACGTCGGCCATCTCCACTTTTTTCAGATTATCTGTATCCAGTTTTCCGCTCTGCATATTCTGGCAGCCTGCAAGAAGGCTTGCGGCAAGGCCGATCATGAGGAGTTTTTTCATCTATTGTCACTGCTTTCTTGTAAGGATGCTTTTATTATATCACACAAAAATACATATTCTGCCAGATTCCACAAAGATGCTCTATGCACTTTTTACAATTAAGCCGACAGGACGGTATACTATAACTAAATTCCATTATAAAGGATGCAGGCTATGAAAAAATATATTGTGATAGGTGCAGGGATATTGGGCGCCTCAGCTGCCTACCACCTGGCAAAATCGGGGAACCGGGTGATCTTGGCGGACCGGAATGAAAAAGGACAGGCTACTGCCGCTGCTGCCGGCATTGTCTGCCCATGGGTATCGCAGAGGCGCAATAAAGATTGGTACCGGCTTGCTAAAGCGGGGGCACGCTATTATCCGGAGCTCGTGAAGGAGCTTGAGGAACGCGGCGAGTCGGATACAGGCTACAGCAGGGTTGGGGCCCTTATCCTGCACAAGGAAACCAATAAATTGGAAAAGGCTGAAGAACGGACATTGAAGCGGAGGGAGGAAGCACCGGAAATCGGCGAAGTCACACTTCTTACCCGGGAACAGACAACAGAGGCTTTCCCTCCGGTTGATAAAGAGTTTGAAGCAGTGCAGGTCAGCGGAGCCGCCCGGGTAGACGGACGGGCACTGAGGGATTCCCTGATCCGTGCGGCAGAAAAGGAAGGGGCAGTCTTTCTCGAAAAGGATGCTTCATTGATCTATGAAGGAAACCGGGTGACAGGCATCCTTGCCGGTCAAGAACAGTGGGAGGCAGATGCTGTCATCGTCTGTGCCGGCGCATGGGCAGCGGAAATATTCAAGCCGCTCGGCATTGAAATGGATGTCAGCTATCAGAAGGCCCAGATTGCCCACCTAAAGCTTCCGGATGAAGCAACTGACAGCTGGCCTGTCCTTATGCCCCCCGGTGACCAGTATCTGCTTGCCTTCACCGGCGGACGGATTGTTGCAGGGGCAACTCATGAAAATGATGTATCCGGTTTTGATGCGAGAATCACAGCCGGAGGCATGCAGGAGGTCCTTTCAAAAGCCCTCTCTACAGCTCCCGGCCTGGCGGATGCCAGTCTGATAGAAGCCAGGGTCGGTTTCCGCCCCTTTACTCCCGGCTTCCTTCCGGTCATCGGAGCTGTCCCTGGGTGGGAAGGCCTGCTCACTGCCAACGGGCTTGGCGCTTCCGGCCTGACGATGGGGCCGTTTCTTGGACAGCAGCTTGCAAAGCTGGCATTGGGGCATGATACAGACATTGATCTCAATCCTTATCACGTTCAAGGAGCTTTAAAGGATCAAAAAAGCGAGTGACAGGAAAAGAGCCCGGCTAATTAGCAGCCGGGCTCCTTCTTTTATGGTTTCTCAGGATTTCCTATCCGATTGAGCGGGAAGTAGCGGAACTTGGCTTCCCCAACGACAGACTCATCAGAAATGAATCCAAAGCTTCTGCTGTCATTGCTGTTCAAACGGTTATCGCCCATCACAAAATATTGATGCTCCGGCACGACAAGCGGTCCAAAATTTTCTGTCAGATGCTCAATGCCGAACTCTGCCGCTTCCTTGCGGTTTTCAGCCAGATATGGTTCGTCCACTTTTTTCCCATTCACAAAAAGCTGGTCGTCCTTCACAGAAATTTCATCCCCTGGCAGACCGATCACCCTTTTTATATAATCATCCTCGGAATCAGGCGAATGAAATACAACGACATCCAAACGCTCAATCTTGCTGAGCTTGGTCACGATCACTTTATTCTGATTCTGGAAGGTCGGCATCATGGAATCGCCCTGGACAGTCACCGGCGCAAATATAAACTGGCGGCAAATAAACGCAATGACGAGCGCGAGGGCAATCGATTTGGCCCATGAAATCCATTCAGACTTTTTGCTGTTCCCTGCCATGGTCATTCTCCTCTCAATCACTATATGAATCTATTATAAGCGAAAAGAATGGCATATGCACATTTCGGTTTGAAAAAGCGCTCTGTACTGAATGTCCTCCATCAGTCACTTTACCGGATTCCCTCCTGAAGAATAGCTATAGTGCAGAAATGCGCAATCTCATGTGAGGCACTGGCCCCATAGTGTGCCTCCAGCTCTTCTTTCAGGCGCTGCAGCAATCCATCTCCTTCCTCTTTTGAGAGGTCCGCCAAATACGATAAAGAAGCCACTCTGTCCAGCCATTCTTCATTGGTGAAATGGACATCGTATGGAAGCGCATACAAATCCTTCAGCCCGAACCCTGCCTCTTCCCACTCACGGAACCACTCTACAGGAAATCCATTGATTCTTTGGCTTGACTCTGCCTTGCTTCCGGCAGGTTTAAGCTCTGCTCCTTCTTTCTTCAAAAAATCAAAAGTGATTTCCACAAGCCTTTGGTCTGTCTTGAATCCTGTATCTGCCACAATCAGGTGACCCTTCGGCTTAAGAATCCTGGTAATTTCCCTGAGGGCTTCTTCCCTGTCAAACCAGTGCCAGGCACGGAGCACCGTCGCCATATCATACTCAGCCCCGTCAAGGCCTGTATTTTCTGCAGTTCCTTTTTTATAAGGGATTTCAAGATACTTGTCCCGGCTGATCCCGGCGGCTTCCTGTAGAAGCTTTTCTGAGGGATCGATTCCGACAGCGTCTGCTTTGCGGAAAATCAGCCTCCTAGTCAGCGCTCCTGTCCCGCAGCCCAGATCAACCACTTTTTTGCCGGTAAAATTAATATTTCTTAGATGAAGGCTATCAAACAGACTATTTGGAACATCGTTCCGGGAACGTGCATATTCACTTGCCCTGTTTCCAAAATCAACAATACCCATTCCGCCACATCCTTTTTCAAAATATTAGGAATTTAAATCGGGGTATGCTCATTATATGGTAGAATGAAAGCAATTACAATTTCTCTCACTTTATTTTTGCTGTAGGGCTTGCAGAAAGGAGGATTTATGAATTTTGCTATTCTTGCAGCCGCCTATTTGATCGGCTCGATTCCAACCGCTCTTCTGATTGGCAGGTGGCTGTTCCAAATCGACATACGTGAGCATGGCAGCAATAATCCCGGGGCAACCAACACCGTGCGGGTCCTTGGAAAGCGGGCCGGGATTGCCGTCCTTCTCATTGATGCAGGCAAGGGGGCACTTGCCGCAGGTCTGCCTCTCCTTCTTCATACTGACCTGGATCCGCTCTACACCGGACTGATTGCGGTTGCGGGCCACTGCTTCCCTATTTTCGCTGGCTTCCGCGGAGGCAAAGCCATTGCAACAACCGCAGGGGTGCTGCTGGTTGCCAATGCCTGGATGTTTCTGGCGGCCTATGCAGCGTTTGTCGGAGTCATTTATGCAACAAAATATGTATTTTTCGGTTCAATCTCTGTCGGAATTGCCCTTTTCATTTTTTCTTTATTTCAGCCCGGTTGGACCCATGAACTTATATTTTTCTTTTTTACAATCTTTCTGATCATCCTGCACCGTTCAAACATCTCAAACTTCCGCCAAAATAAAGAGCCAAAGATCAATGACAAAAACTTAAAGAATGACAGGATACCTGCGAAAAAAGGGCCGAAGCAGGCTTGAGAGCTGTGATGGCTCTCTTTTTTTTGTTGTATAAACAAGCCCGGTCCGCCTTCTGAATGGCAGATCCTTTGAATGAAAAAAATACCTGTTCATTTCCCAATCTGTCATATCCATTCCATTTCGGGTAGAATGGTAGAGGTTCACCCATATCCTATGGGCATCATCTCAATTTTTTTTGCAAAAGGAGTTACCTAAATGAAGGAAAAATTAAAAGCATACCGCTTTCCCATTATCCTGTTTGCTTCAATTATCATTGGAAGCATTATCGGGTTCGTTTTCGGAGAAAAAGCGGAAGTAATCAAGCCGCTTGGGGACTTATTCTTAAATCTCTTATTTATGTTAGTAGTACCGCTCGTCTTTTTCACAATCTCATCGGCTATCGCCAATATGAACAGCATGAAGCGGCTCGGAAAAATCATGGGCAGCATGATGGTTGTATTCATTGCTACAGGCATTATTGCCTCTATTGTAATGCTGGTTGCGGTAACAGCCTTCCCGCCGGCCCAGGGGACTGACATCCCTCTGACACAGCCGGAAAATACAGAAGAGCTGAGCCTGCCCGATCAGTTGGTCAAAACCTTTACTGTGCCTGACTTTATTGAAATCTTCTCCCGCAAGAATATGCTCGCTTTAATAGTCTTTTCAGTCCTGGTTGGGGTGGCTTCAGGCCTTTCTGGTGAAAAAGGACGCCCTTTCACAAAGTTTCTGGTCAGCGGTTCAGAAGTCTTTATGAGGCTGATCAATCTTGTCATGTATTATGCACCCATTGGACTTGGCGCTTACTTTGCGTCACTGATAGGCGTATTCGGTCCTGAACTTCTCGGAGATTATGCCCGTGCCGTAATCGTCTATTACCCTGCTGCCATTCTTTATTTCCTGATCGGCTTTACGCTTTATGCCTTTATTGCCGGGGGACGGAGAGGAGTGGCCCGCTTTTGGAAAAATATCTTTTCCCCTGCTGCCACCGCTCTTGCCACTGGAAGCAGCGTTGGCTCATTGCCTGTTAACCTGCAGGCCGCCAAACGAATCGGCGTGCCTAAAGATATTAGGGAAACCGTTCTTCCGCTCGGCGCAACCATTCATATGGATGGCTCCTGCCTGGCGGCCATATTGAAGATATCTTTTGTATTCGGCATTTTCAATATGGATTTCACTGGCCTGGACACCTTCTTAACGGCAATCGGCATCTCTCTGCTTGCAGGGACAGTCATGAGCGGTGTGCCAGGAGGAGGCTTTATTGGCGAGATGATGATCATCACACTTTACGGCCTGCCAATTGAGGCGCTTCCGATCATTTCAGCAATCGGCGTAGTGGTCGATCCGCCAGCCACTGCCGTCAATGTCACCGGAGATACTGTTTCCAGCATGCTTGTCACCAAACAGCTCGAAGGGAAAGACTGGATGGATAAACACTTTGAAAAAGAAGAGGAAGCTATCATTTAACACCATGCCCCCTGAATGAAGGGGGCATTTCTCATGTTATAATGAACCAAAAAGTATACAGGAGGTACTCAATGAATTCTATCTTGATTGCAAGCACTGCCGTCCTGATGGATGGCCGCCTGCTCATGATTAAGGAACAAAAAAATGAGGCTGGTCCCACCTGGAATTTCCCCTCCGGCCATGTGGAGCCCGGGGAAGATATAATTTCGGCCGCCCGGCGGGAAACAAAAGAAGAAACAGGGCTGGATATTAAAATTGCGGAATCGGCAGGAATCTTCCAGTTTACCAGCAGGACAGGCCACCCTATTCTCCTTTTTCAATTTCTTGCTGAATTTGCCGGCGGCACTATTAAATTAGAAAATGGGATGACAGAATATAAATGGATGACAGCTCAGGAAATTCTCAGCATGGACGATAACGGGCTGCGGGAGCCCGGTGTAATCAAGCAAATAGCCCGCTCTATACTGAAACAAAGTTATATCCCTCTCTCTTTCTTTCATACCATCTCTTAATTTTTACTTTTTTTGGAACTTTTTCTTTCTTTAATCGTAAAAAAAGTAGCATGGGGGCAAGCCGCCCACTTTGAAACACACATCCTTCCATACGCCGCTTCCTCTAATAATGGAAAGGAGATAAATTCATGAAACGTTTTGCCATCATCCTTGCTGCTTCCTTGACCATCCAGGCCCTGCTGCTTTTCTCCATCTGGCATTTCTTCTTTTCCGGCTATGGACTGATTGATTTCTCATTCTTATTTTCCGCTCTGTGGTTTGCTTTCGTCTTGTTTTTTTCCAGCACAGGCGATGCTTGGACCAACAGAGTCATCGCCAGTTCATTCATGAACCACCGGGATACAGGGCACAGGGAAGCCAGAGAAATGTTCCACATCAGAGTCAATCCCCTGCTCGCATCCTCCCTGCTTATGCTCGCTGCTTCCCTTGGAATTTCGTTTTTGTTCTCTTGAACAGAATACAAATAAAGCTGCCGCTGAGATGCGGAAGCTTTATTTGTAATTGAGAAGCCAGCCGGGCTGCCTGCTATACTTTTAATATGGGCGGCTATTCTTTGCTGCCTTTATTGAAGTTTAGCTATAATGCTTGCTGCCACATCATGCCAGACCTGTTCATCTTCCTGGTATGCCGCTTTCATCTTTTTAAACATGATGCCTTGCTTTTCTTTGAAGTCTTCACTGTCGGCTGATGGAAGCTGCGCCCGTTCATTATCGACAAAGGCCTGAACGGTCTCTGCCCGCGGGCCCCATACAGCCTTTTCCTGTCCGTCTCCATCGATGAAGATAAAAATAGGAATTGAACGTGCCGTTCCATTGGTTAAATACTGATCCATCAGCTCAAGATTTTCATCCCGCAGAATGAACCTTGTCTCCATATCCGTCTCTCTTGCTATATGCATAAGGATCGGAATATTAAGCATCGCATCCCCGCACCAGTCCTCTGTCAGGACAATCACTTTTAATCCTTTTCCCTTCACATTCCCCAGCTTGGCCTCTTCCTCTTCTGTAAGAGAAAACTTATTTTCTATGCTTTCCATCTCCTGCTTATTAACACTCATACCTTCCACATATTCAGAGAAGGTCAGTCCCTTCGCAAACCAGTCTTTCAATTCCATACAAGCACTTCCTTTCCTATCAATATTGATTAATTGGCTATTGCATCTCTTATTTATTCTCTGCGAATACAGTACAATCCTTTTTTTGCCGGACTTTGCTGCATTTCATCCTTTCCTGGGAAATAAAGAGGAAGTTTGTCTAAACAGACCAGCAAATTTCCCCATAATAAATAGAAACCGCTGGATTTCCCCAGCGGCTTATTCTCTATCGTTTTGTTATTTCCTGCATCAGCAGCTTGTTGATCATTTGGGGATTAGCCTGTCCCTTGGAGGCTTTCATGATCTGCCCGACCAGGAACCCGGTTGCTTTTTGTTTGCCTGCCTTGAAGTCATCGATCGATTGCGGATTTGCATCAAGTGCATCTGTCACATATTGAAGGAGCGCTCCTTCGTCAGAAATCTGGACGAGGCCCTTCTCCTTGACGATGGCTTCCGCGGTCCCGCCATTTTCGATGAGCTCCTTGAAGACCTTTTTAGCGATTTTGCTGGAGATTGTCCCGTTTTCAATCAGCTTGATCATCCCGGCCAGGTTCTCCGGTGTCAGCTTTACATCAGCCAGCTCTTTCTGCTCCGCATTCAAGTAGGCAGACACTTCACCCATCAGCCAATTTGATGCCTGCTTGGCGTCCGCTCCTGCTTCGACCGCTGCCTCGAAGAAGTCAGCTGTCTCCTTTGTTACCGTCAGGACTGCAGCATCATAAGCAGGGAGGCCAAGCTCTTCTACATAACGCTTTTGCCTCGCGTCCGGCAGCTCCGGAATCTCGGCACGGATCCGGTCCTTCCACTCCTGGTCTATGTAAATATCCGTCAGATCAGGTTCAGGGAAATAGCGGTAATCATCAGAACCCTCTTTTACACGCATAAGCAGGGTCGTATTAGTAGACTCGTCATAACGGCGGGTTTCCTGCTGGATCGTACCTCCGGCAAGAAGCACCTCCTCCTGGCGCTTTGCTTCATACTCAATCCCTTTTCTGACAAAGTTGAAAGAGTTCAGATTTTTCAGCTCGGTCTTAGTGCCGAATTCCTCCTGGCCAACTGGCCTGATGGAAATATTCGCATCACATCTGAGCGATCCTTCTTCCATTTTACAATCAGAAACACCCGTATATTGAATGATGCTTTTCAGTTTTTCGAGATAAGCATAGGCTTCATTGGCTGTCCTGATATCAGGCTCTGACACGATTTCAATCAGCGGGGTTCCCTGGCGGTTGTAATCGCAGAGGGAATAGCCTTTTTCATGATTCAGCTTGCCGGCATCCTCTTCCAGATGGATCCGGGTGATTCCGATTTTTTTCTTATATCCGTCCACTTCTATTTCAATCCAGCCATGCTCACCAATCGGCTTATCAAACTGTGAGATCTGATAGGCCTTTGGATTATCCGGATAAAAATAGTTTTTGCGGTCAAATTTCGTTACATCAGCTATTTGGCAGTTCAGCGCCATGCTCGCTTTCATCCCGTAATCGACCACTTTCCGGTTAAGCACCGGCAGCACGCCGGGATAGCCGAGTTCCACAACGCTTGTGTTTGTATTGGGTTCCGCCCCGAAATGGTTCGGGCTCGCGGAAAAGATTTTCGAATCTGTTTTTAATTCAACATGGACCTCAAGTCCAATAACCGTTTCATAGTTCATGTCTGTTTCCCCCTTACAGTCCCGGCTTTTGCTTATGGAAGTCAGTTGCCTGCTCAAAGGCATGAGCTGTTCTGTAGATCGTGCTCTCGTCAAAATACTTGCCGATGATCTGCAGTCCGAGCGGCATGCCATTCGAATATCCGCACGGAACCGAAATGGCAGGCGCACCGGCCAGGTTAACAGGGATAGTTAATATATCATTGGCATACATAGTCAGCGGATCGTCTATATTCTCCCCGATATTGAATGCCGGAGTCGGCGCTGTAGGCCCGATGATGACATCATAAGATTGAAATACCTCTTCGAAATCCTTTTTAATTAAAGTGCGGACCTTTTGTGCTTTTTTATAATAAGCGTCATAATAGCCTGAGCTTAAGGCGAAGGTTCCGAGCATGATCCTTCTTTTCACCTCATCGCCGAAGCCCTGGGCGCGCGACTTTTTGTAAAGCTCCATCAATGTTTCAGCATCCGGAGAGCGGTAGCCGTACCTGACACCGTCAAAGCGGGCAAGGTTGGCGGACGCTTCTGATGATGAAAGCAGATAATAGGCAGCCAGAGCATACTTGGAATGCGGGAGGGATACTTCTTCCCATACAGCTCCCAGATTCTCCAGCACCTTAAGCGCATCGAGGACTGACTGGCGGACTTCTTCATCCACACCTTCAGCAAGGTACTCTTTTGGCACAGCGATTCGCAGACCCTTCACATCTCCGGTCAGGGCGCCGGCGTAATGATCGACAGGAACATCTGCTGAGGTAGAGTCATTCGGGTCCAGACCGGAAATCGCCTGAAGAAGGTAAGCATTATCTTCAACATTCCTGGTTATTGGGCCGATCTGATCAAGGGATGAGGCAAACGCAACAAGACCGAACCGGGAAACACGCCCATAGGTAGGCTTTAACCCAACCACTCCGCAATAGGAAGCAGGCTGTCTGATGGATCCCCCTGTATCTGACCCAAGGGCAAAAGGCACTTCCCCTGCTGCGACCGCTGCAGCCGAGCCGCCTGAAGAGCCGCCTGGCACTTTCTCAAGATTCCATGGATTGCGGACATTTCCGAATCCTGAATTCTCGTTTGAGGAACCCATCGCGAATTCATCCATATTCAGTTTTCCAATCGTGATGGTCTCGGCATTATGTAAATGATCCATAACAGTCGCATTATAGATCGGGTCGAAATCTTCGAGGATCTTGCTGGCACTGGTGGTTCTCAGTCCCTTCGTGACAATATTATCTTTAATGCCGATCGGCATGCCAAAAAGGAGGCCCTTCGATTCTTCCGTGCCCAGCTTTTCGTCTAAGCGCTTTGCCTGCCGCCGTGCTTCTTCCTCATTCAAGGTCAGGAATGCCCCCACTTGGCTGTCTACTTCCCCAATCCGCTTAAAAGACTGCTCAACCAGATCAGATACGGAAATTTCTTTTTTATGTAAAAGTTCATGGAGCTCTGAAACTTTATGATCAAACAAACTCATTTGTCTTCCCCCTATTCCAGTATGGATGGCACCTTAATTTGCCCATCCTGGTGGTCCGGCGCGTTTTTCAGCACTTCCTCCTGCGGCAGCCCTTCTTTCGCGATATCTTCCCGGAATACATTCTTGATATCCAGTACATGGGAAGTTGGCTCAACCTTCTCTGTGTCAAGTTCACTAAGCTGCTCTGCAAAAGAAAGCATTTTTTCCAGCTCTTTTTGCATCCGCGCTGCTTCCTCATCCGAAATCTCCAAACGTGCCAGGTGGGCTACATGCCTGACCTGATCTTCTGATATTCTAGACATCTCTGTCACCTCCAAATATTTTAAAAATGCTATAAGTATAGATAGAATCATATCAGACTCCAGCGCTTTAAAGCAATTGCCGAAAGTAGTGGAATATATGGCGGCCGCAGTGAAAAGCTAAGGCGCCTGGATATCCCAGACGCCTTTACCCTTGTTCTAAATATTGCATTCATCCGGTTTCATCCTGCACCTTCCTGTCCGGATGACTTGGACACTCCGCGGCTGCTCGCATAGCGGCCGGCGATGCAAAGAAAAATCAGGACCGGTACAGTAAGCAGACCTGTTGCAAATAATCCGGCCTGGATGGAAATCGAAAACGCGATCCAGCCAACAAGCGGCCCCCCTGCAATCTGTCCGATTGCATCAAGCTGTCCGAACAGTGAAAGCATGGTGGCCCTTCCCTTTGGCTCAAGCATTTGATTAAGCCAGATGCTGTAAAGCGGGCTGTTAAGGCCTCTCAGTGTAAAACTGGCCCAATAAGAGGCAAGGGCAAGCCAAAGCTCCCCGCTAAGCGCAAAAATCAGTGTGCTGGCCGCGAGAGCTCCGTTCACGAGGAGCAGCAGGCGGACATATGTCTGCTCCCCTTCCCCATTCAGCCTCCTGCTGATCCACTCGACCACCCCGATATTCAGAAGCAATGCAATCCCATTGATCAATCCGAACCAGAGAACTGCAGAGCTCCCGGCAAGCTGAATATCCTCCAGAAAATGGGCAGCCCACAGCCTGTCGAAACCTTCGCTTGCGAGCCCCCACATAAGGGCAATGCCAGCCATGCCGGCAAGAACCGGATGGCCCTTCACTGTCCTGTATCCTTTGTGTATGGCTCCGGCAAGCTGCCGGAGCTGGGATGATTCTTCACGCTCCAGCTTTTCAAATCGTTCTTCAGGCATCCGAAACCAGAGCCAGACAGCCAATATAATGAAAGAACCGCCCGCAATCAGAATCGCTGCCTGAACTGAAAAGAGCATGGATATAATCATGCTTGCTATGATACCGGCAATTTTGCCAATAGAGGCAATCTGCGATCCTTTTAGAAAAACCTTATCAAGACCTTTTCCTTCCACTTCGTCGGCAATCCATGCTTCTTCCGCACCGCTGAGAAATGTGTATCCCAGGCCCCAGACAGCATAAGCTGATGCGATTCCCCAAAATGCAGGCACTGCCCCCTCCAGAAGATGGGCCAGTCCGAGCAGGATCGTTCCTATGATAACGGATTTCTTTCTGCTGACATGATCAGCTATGACTCCTGTCGGCACTTCAAACAGCACAATGGACAATTCCATAATCGTCCCGATCAGGACAAGCTGGAGCGGATTAAGCCCAGCCTCCACAACAAAATAAATCGCATTTACGGTAAAAATGACTTGAAATAAAAATGCCCGAATTCCCGTCAGCCTATAATATACTTTTTTTGCCTCCATTGCCCTTCCTCCGCTTCTCCTTCTTAATAAAAACTAAGAAAGTCTGAAACGGAGATCTCGTGACAAGCTCCCCGTCCCAGACTAGGAAACAAGCACCTTGATTGTCATATTGAACTCCTCCTTGTATGCTGGCATTTGCTGCCTGATAAAACTATTATACGGGCTGAATCCAATAAGTCACACCCGTTTTTTTACAATTCCATCTATTCATTTTTTTTAGTTATAATAGAAGGTGAATCCATTCAAGGAGAGGTTTTAGATGAAGCTATTTCGATTTGATTCAGACGGCAAAGAGGTTTCAAAATTTGGCAGCCTGAACAGCTATTATACTCTATTATCCAGAGAAATCACGGTTACGGTAGGCTGCATGCATCTGAAGGAGGACAGCGTCCTTGGCATGCATCCTGCGGCCTGCCCGCAGCTTTTCCTGATTGTTTCGGGGGAGGGCTGGGTAAGGATTGCTGATGGAGAGCGAATAGCTGTAGGTCCTGGAACGGCTGTTTTCTGGGAAGATGGGGAAGAACATGAATCCGGCTCTGCTCTTGGCATGACCGCCGTTATTATTGAAGGCCCCGGACTTGAGCCTTCTTCGCAGCTTCAGCCTCTCTGAAGAACAAAAGCGCAAGCGCCTTGATCACCCTTAAGGAACGCAGACTAGGAATGCCGCATCCTGTGGCAACGTCTGCATGGCCAGCTTCCTGGGGGCCTTAAGACGAACATCCCGGAAAGGCGTTCTTTGCCTTTTTGGGATGTTTAGCTTGTGAACTTGGTGCAGCTGCTGGACGTGGATCAAGGATTGATAATATTCCACAAGACTTACAATTTTTAAATTTCCTGCACAATAAGGAAGCCCGCTCTGTTAATCCGGGCGGGCTGTTCCTTCCAGAAGAGGCTCGTACATCATAATGGCATGGTTCTCTGTTACATATTCGTCTTCATAAAGCTTTCCCTGCCGGTTATAGGACCTGCGGAAGATTTCATTATGGCGGACATATCCGCCCCAGTATGCAGGCGTGATGGCATGGCTCCGTTCATACACCATATACGTGTATAAAGGCTCTGAAACTGTCCGCCACTCGCCGCATAAATACTCATCCGTCAGATACAGGATCAGCTGATAAGGCTCTTCAGTATGATTGGTAATTTGCAGGTCCAGATAATTATAGGCACATGTAGCGCCGCTCCCAAACGGCTGGGTGCGGTTTGAGTCCGGGAATACATCATAGCTGTGGCGGTGCCTTTCTGTCACTGTCAGCGGAGTATGCAGTGTCATCCAATAAATCAGATTGGAAAGCTGGCAGAGACCTCCCCCCGTTCCCATCTTAAAGCTGCCGCAATGAAGAATCATGCCGGGCTGGTATCCTTTTCTGGCAGTCGGCCTGCCTATAAGCTTCCAGTAGCTGAATGTTTCCCCGGGATAAATGACGATCGAGTTCAGACGCTCAACCGCAATTTTCAGGTTTTTGATTTTATTATAATTGATAGGCCATGTCTACGTCCTTCAGCTTTCTGAGAAGGGGGGTCTGGTGCCTGAACACCGGATATGGCAGAGCGGCTTCTGCCAGCCAGCGGCCATATCTTTTCCAGGTGTAAAACCACGTGCCGGCTCTAATTCTTAAGTCTGAACGTTTTTTGGGGCGCAATTCGGCAATATTCATCCATGACACCTCGCTTAAAAATAAAACAAAAGGGATAGCATTCATATGGGGTCTGTTCATTTCCGTTCCAGGCACTTCGCTTTCCGCGGGGCGACGCTGAGCCTCCTCACGCTGCGCGCTGCGGGGTATCAGCATTGCCGCTGCTTTCCCACAGGAGTCTACGTGCCTTCCACTCCAATAAACAGAGGCTCCTGAACTTTTATTTACTCTTAACAAAAAAATAGAGTCTGAATGTCCCCATTCCATGAAAGACTCAAGGATGTATTCCCAAGGAGGATATAAAAATGATCAGAACAGCTTCAAAAGCAATCATTATACAGAATGGCTGCCTGCTTGCCATCAAGATGCATGACAGCGGGGAGGATTTCTATGTCCTTCCGGGGGGCGGCCAGGAAAACGGTGAAAATCTGCATGCCAATCTGCAGCGCGAATGCCTGGAAGAAATCGGCGTACCTGTCGAGATCGGCAGCCTGCTGTTTGTTCGTGATTATATCGGCAGCAATCATGGCTATGAACCTCACGCAGGACAGCATCAAGTAGAATTCTTTTTTGCCTGCTGCATCCAGGACGGAGGCTCTCCGGCATCAGGAAGCATCCCGGATAAAAATCAGGTTGGAATTGAATGGCTTCCCCTAAAAGAATTGGCAGACTGCCCTTTATTTCCTGCCCCCATCAGGGAGCTGATCATCAGGCATGCAGATGGTGAAACAGGGCTGCCTGTTTATATGGGGGATGTCAATTGACTGAAGAAATAGTTTTGGAAAATACTTCTTAATTTTAACATAAAATGCTGAGGACCATCGGCCTCAGCATTCTTTAATTACCTTTGAAAAATTTCTTCAAAAAACCAGCCACTCCCTTTTTTGCCTTTTTCTCAGGAGCTTCCTTTCCAGCCTTGTCACTGCTAATATAAATCTCTTCCTTATCTATCGCATGATCATAAGCAAGGACAAGACCGATTTCCGTATTGTGCTCTTTGTTTGTAACAATGGTATATTCGACTCCGAATTTTGACGCGAGCTTAATATACTTGGACAGATAAGAGTAATTCATGTTCCCATTTAAGTATAGATGGGCAGACGGGTTCTCCTTCAGCGCAGCTTCAACCTCACGGTGCGTCCCTTCCCTTCTGACTTGGGGCTGGGTGAGTGCAATCACAATCCGCTCCCTGATCGTTCCGAGGAATTTTCTTCGTTCATCCGGTTTTGTCTGCTTCTGCCCATACATTCCCTGCTTCACATAATCATCCACATTTTGGGGCATCTCCACACCTCCTCTAGTATGAGCCTACTATTATGTATGTAAATTTGTCTAAGATTGTGATGCTCCTCTTTTTACTATTCCTTTTCCCGGATAAAAAAAACCCTCCTTTGCCCAAGGAGGGAATCAAAATGCTATTGGGACACCGTAAACTGATCTTCCTCAGTCGAACCCTTTAGCGCAGTTGTTGAGGATGTGCCTCCGGAAACAACCATGGAAACCTGGTCAAAATAACCTGTGCCCACCTCGCGCTGATGGCGGGTGGCCGTATAGCCGAATTCCTCGCTGGCGAATTCTCTTTGCTGCAGCTCGGAATAGGCAGCCATCCCCCTGTCTTTATAGCCCCGTGCCAGTTCAAACATGCTGTGGTTCAAAGCATGGAATCCTGCCAGTGTGACAAATTGGAATTTATAGCCCATGCTGCCGAGCTCTTTTTGGAATTTCGCTATTGTTTCATCATCCAGCTTTTTCTTCCAGTTGAATGAAGGTGAGCAGTTGTAGGCAAGCAATTTTCCCGGGAACCTTTCATGCATGGCTTCTGCAAACCTTCTCGCCTCCTCCAGATCCGGTTCGGATGTCTCACACCAAATCAAATCCGCGTAAGGGGCATAGGCAAGCCCGCGGGCGATGGCCTGATCAAGCCCTGCCCTGGTCCGGAAAAAGCCTTCCGGTGTCCTCTCACCCATGATGAACGCGTGATCATATGGATCAACATCACTTGTGATCAAATCAGCCGCATTGGCATCTGTCCGTGCCACCAGCACAGTCGGGACATCCATTATATCTGCCGCCAGCCTGGCAGCGATCAGATTTTTTACAGCTGTCTGTGTCGGCAGGAGCACCTTTCCGCCAAGATGGCCGCATTTCTTTTCTGAGGAAAGCTGGTCTTCAAAATGGACACCAGCCGCTCCTGCCTCAATCATCCCTTTCATCAGCTCAAATACATTCAGCTGCCCCCCGAAGCCGGCTTCTGCATCGGCAACAATCGGGGCAAACCAGTCAATAGAATGGTCACCTTCGCTGTGTGTAATCTGATCAGCCCGCTGCAGCGCCTGATTGATCCGTTTGACCACCTGCGGAACACTGTTGGCAGGATAAAGGCTTTGATCAGGGTACATATGGCCTGAAAGATTGGCATCTGCCGCCACCTGCCATCCGCTCAAATAAATCGCCTTCAGACCCGCTTTTACCTGCTGGACCGCCTGATTGCCTGTCAGTGCTCCCAGTGCATTCACAAAATCTTCCTCATGAACCAGATTCCACAGCTTATCGGCGCCCCTTCTGGCCAATGTGTGTTCAATTTGAACCGTCCCTCGCAGCCTTAATACATCCTCCGCAGAATAAGGACGCTCAATTCCCTTCCACCGATCCTCCATTTCCCACTTCTCCTGAATTGCTGCAGCTGTGTTAGTAACCATTCCAACTCCTCCTTTATGTTATAATACAGATAAATATTTACATTTTGTATTATATAACAGCTGTCGAGAGATTGAAAAGAGTTTTTGTTAAATTTTCTGAAACTTCCCGCAAAAAAAAGCTGATGAGAGATCTCATCAGCTTTTTTCCCGTTTATTCCCGATCGCTCTCTACTGCTTCTTCAAATTCTTCCCTGATCACCTTGTCCGGCTGATTGCCGATAAGGCTGAAGATTATAATGGCCAGAAGAGCGAGGAAGAAGCCAGGGACAATTTCATACAGCTCAAACGGGATGATTTCTTTATCAGTCAGCTGTTTCCAGACGACCACCGTGATGGCACCGGTAAGCATACCTGCAAGCGCGCCGTTGCGTGTCATCCGTTTCCAATACAGGGACAAAAGAACAACCGGACCGAATGCAGCGCCGAATCCGCCCCATGCATAGCTGACCAGATCGAGGATCGAAGCCCCTCCGTTTTTCGGATTGCCGGTATAAGCCAGAAGAATCGCAATCAATGCAATGACGATGACACCGATGCGCCCGACCCAGACAAGCTCTTTATCACTCGCATTTTTGCGGATGATGCCTTTATAAAAGTCCTCCGCCAAAGCACTCGATGATACAAGCAGCTGGGAATCAATCGTACTCATGATGGCTGACAGGATTGCAGCCAGCAGGATGCCTGATACCCATGGATTAAACAGGATATCGGCGAAGAAAATGAATACCTTTTCGCTATTATCCACGTCTCCCTGGATCAGGGGGTTTTCCGCAAATGACGGAATTCCTACAAGACCGACCAAAATGGCGCCGATAATGGAAATGGTCATCCAGGACATCCCATAAAAACGTGCTTTAGGAATTTCCTTTGTAGATCTGATGGCCATAAATCGGGTAATGATATGCGGCTGACCGAAATAGCCAAGCCCCCAAGCCATCAGAGAAACGATTCCCAGGCCTGACATCGTATCAATTGGATCCAGATAAGACGGATCGATGGACCGGACTGTATCAATCGTTTCTCCCCACCCGCCAAGCTTTGCGAAAGCCACAATCGGTACAATCACAAGTGCCAGGAACATCAGAAGGCCCTGGAAAAAGTCAGTCCAGCTGACAGCCAGGAAGCCGCCAAGGAAAGTATAGGAAATGATGACAATCGCCCCAATCAGCAGAGCTGTATTATACGTCATCCCAAAGGTCTCCTGGAAAAGCAGGGCTCCTCCTACCAGACCCGATGAAGCATAAAAGGTGAAAAAGATTAATATGACGAGAGCGGATATAACACGGAGAAGCCGTGATCCATCCTTAAAGCGGTTTTCAAAAAAGTCGGGGACTGTGATGGAGTCATTCGCAACCTCCGTATAGGCACGCAGCCTGGAAGCAACAAATTTCCAATTGAGATAAGCACCAATAATTAAGCCTACACACATCCAAATAGAATCAAGTCCTGTTGCATAAGCAAGGCCCGGGAGTCCAAGCAGCAGCCAGGAGCTCATATCAGAAGCACCAGCACTAAGGGCTGTCACTCCAGGCCCAAGGCTTCTACCTCCGAGAACATAGTCAGACAGATTGCTTGTCAGTTTATAAGAAATAAGTCCAATTGCAAGCATTCCAATTAAATACACAATAAAAGTAATTAACGTAGCCGTTTCCATTGTTTTAAAGCATTCTCCTTTCCATAACTAAGATATTTAAATACGAGCATCATTTTCTATGCAGTATTTCTGCAACCTTATGCAGGGATCATCATTTGAAAAAATACTGAAAGAAAACAATCCTCACTCCCGCCGTTTAACAGCCGTTAATAAGCGTAACACAGATACATAATCAGAACAGGGAGAAAATTCAGTTTTCCGTAATGCCTTTTATATTTATTCACTAAATCTGCATATATAATTAAGAAAACGGTTATACACGAGTATCTATTCATCTAAATTTATAAAATTAAGTCATCATTTTCTCTGGAATATAAAAAAGCAGGCCATAATAGCCTGCCATTCAATAGATGAATTTTTTCAATCAAAAGAGGATGCCTTTGCCTTTTCAAACTCTTCTTCAATTTCCTTATCCGGTGAAGAAGATGCCAGACTGAAAATAATAATGGCTGCAGTACATACCAGAAAGCCAGGAACAATTTCATATAAATCAAAGATGCCGCCCTTCAATTTTTCCCAAATGACAACAGTGGCAGCTCCGGAAATAAGCCCTGCGAGTGCCCCATTCCTTGTCATTCGCTTCCAGAAAAGCGACAGGATAATCACTGGACCGAATGCCGCGCCAAATCCGCCCCACGCATAGCTCACAAGATCAAGGACAGAGCTTTCCGGGTTCATGGCAAGAATGATGGCAATCAGGGCAATCACAATGACCGAGATCCTGCCGACCCATACAAGCTCCTTTTCTCCGGCTCCCTTCCTGAAGACTGCCTTATAGAAATCTTCGGCCACAGCACTTGAGGACACAAGCAGCTGGGAATCAATTGTACTCATAATCGCTGAAAGGATCGCAGCAAGAAGAATGCCAGAGATCCAGGGATTGAAAAGCAGAGAGCTAAAATCCATAAAGACGGTTTCCGAATCCTTTAACGGCGTATCCGCAAAATAAGCAATGCCTGCAAAACCAGTAAATATAGCACCAAACAGCCCTGCAATCATCCATACCATCCCGATCAGCCTTGCCATCGGCACATCCCTGGTTGATCTCAATGCCATAAAACGGGTGATGATATGCGGCTGCCCAAAGTAACCGAGGCCCCAGGCCATTGAAGATATGATCCCGATTGCAGTAGTGCCGGCAAAAACATCAAGGCCGTCCGGCTTAATGCTTCCCACCTTATCAACAGCCTCACTCCATCCGCCGACTTCGCTGATGGCCGCTATCGGGACAATGAGAAGGGCAATGAACATCAGGATTCCCTGCACAAAGTCAGTCCAGCTTACTGCGAGAAAGCCGCCAAGGAAAGTATAGGAAATGATGACAATGGCTCCGATCCACAAGGCTGCTTCATACTGCAGACCAAAGGAATTTTCAAACAGCTTGCCTCCTGCCACCATTCCTGATGAAGCATAAAAGGTAAAAAATAATAAAATAACAAATGCAGAAATCACCCTCAGCATTTTTGAATGGTCCCTGAAGCGATTCTCAAGATAATCAGGAATCGTAATGGAATTTCGTGAAACCTCTGTATAGGCCCTCAGCCTTCTTGCAACAAACTGCCAGTTCAAATAAGCGCCTGCAGATAGGCCGATGCAGATCCAGACAGCAGAAAATCCTGAAACATAGGCCGCGCCCGGCAATCCCAGGAGAAGCCAGCCGCTCATGTCAGAGGCCCCGGCGCTTAGCGCTGCTACACCCGGCCCCAGGCTCCTCCCGCCTAAAACATAATCAGACAGATTGCTGGTCATCCGGTAAAAAAACAGGCCAATTGCCAGCATCCCGGCCAAATAGACAATAAAAGTAACCAATGTAGCCGTAGACATCATCTTTCCATTCTCCTCTCCGTAAAATACGTAACGATAGAAAGCAAAATCAATGCCGGCATCGGCACAAACAGCCAGAAAATCGTCATCCCGCTCAAGCCCATCTCCCGTCACCTCCATTTTTTTAGTAAAAGCCTCTTCATCAAACGATTGATTAATTCCTGTTCCACCCTCCTACCAAGCGGCTTTAAGAGGGTAAAACTAATAAAATTATACACAATTAATTTAATAGTATAAATATTAAGATAAAAACATGACTATCCTACTAGAAGAGCGCAAGCGCCTTGATCACCCTAAGGAACGCAGACTAAGAACGCCACGTCCTGTTGCAACGTCTGCATGACCCGCATCCTGGGGCCTCAAGACGAACCTCCCGGAAAGGCGTTCTTTGCCTTCTTGGGAGGTTCGTCTTGTGACCTCGAGGGTGTAGTCGCTGGAGCTGGACGTTGATCAAGAAATACTAATCATCCACAAGAATTACAATTTATAAATTCCTTAACAAGCACAAAAAGCCCGCATCCCATATTGGGATGCGGGCATGTCCGGCGGATTAGTACATTTCAGAAGTTGTCTTCGCCTGCATATGCAGAAGGATATAATCAGGTCCTCCAGCTTTTGAATCTGTACCAGACATGTTGAAACCGCCGAATGGCTGGTATCCAACGATTGCTCCTGTACAGCCGCGGTTGAAATACAGATTCCCGACATGGAAATCTTCGCGCGCTTTCTGGATGTTTTCACGGTTCGTAGTGATGACCGCACCTGTTAAGCCGTACTCTGTATTATTGGCAATTTCCAATGCATGGTCAAAGTCTTTAGCCTTTGTAAAGCCTACAACCGGACCAAAGATTTCTTCCTGCATCAAACGTGCATCAGGAGCAAGGTCAGCGAACACAGTCGGTTTGATGAAGTAGCCTTTAGAGCTGTCCCCTTCTCCGCCTGTCATCAGCTTGCCTTCTTCTTTGCCGATTTCAACATAGCTCATAATCTTGTCAAATGCATTCTGGTCGATAACAGGACCCATGAAATTGCTCTTGTCTTCCGGGTTGCCCTGTGTCAGATCATTTGTCAGCTCAACCACGCGGTTAAGCACTTGATCGTACACATCCTCTACCACCACTGCGCGTGAGCAGGCTGAGCATTTCTGACCGGAGAAACCGAATGCGGAAGCAACGATTGACTGTGCAGCAAGCTCAAGATCTGCCTCTTTGTCAACAACAATTGTATCTTTTCCGCCCATTTCCGCAATCACGCGCTTCAGCCAGATCTGGCCATCATTCAACTTAGAAGCACGTTCATTGATGCGCAGACCAACATCACGTGATCCTGTGAATGAAATAAAGCGAGTGTCCTTATGATCAACCAGATAGTCGCCCACTTCTGCACCGCTTCCAGGTACAAAGTTCAGGACGCCCTTCGGAAGGCCTGCCTGTTCCATGACTTCAACGAATTTTGCTGCAACCACAGGAGTAGTTGAAGCCGGCTTCAGCAGTACAGTGTTTCCGGCAACAATCGCAGCCACAGTCGTACCAGCCATGATTGCAAGCGGGAAGTTCCAAGGTGAAATAACGATGCCCACGCCCAATGGAATATAATCATAGCGGTTATATTCATTCGGACGGCTGTTCACTGGCATGCCGTCTTTCACTTTCAGAGCTTGACGTGCATAGTACTCAAGGAAGTCAATTGCTTCCGCTGTATCTGCATCAGCCTCATTCCAAGGCTTGCCCGCTTCCTTTGTCAGCAAAGCAGAGAACTCATGCTTGCGGCGGCGGATAATCGCTGCTGCCTTAAAAAGCACATCAGCACGCGTCTCAGGCTTCACTTTTCTCCAAGTCTTGAAGGCTTCGACAGCCGCCTGCATTGCCTGCTCGGCATGCTCCTGCGTCGCCTTTGATACACGGCCGATCACTTCTTCTTTATTAGAAGGATTATAGGAAACTATTTTATCTTCAGTCGACACGCGCTCTCCGCCAATCAGCAGATCATAATCCTGGCCAAGATAGCCCTCAACAGTCTTTAATCCCTGCAGGTAGCCCTCGCGCTCTTCTTCAACAGAAAAATTAGTAAAAGGTTCATGCTTGTAAGGTTGTACCATTTATAACGCCTCCTATGTACTAAAACGTTTACATCCAGGTTCCATTTTAACATGACTTTCTATTTATCTCCAACATTCTGAGAAATGTTTATTTTTCCAAAAGTTCTTTCTTTCAGTGTGTTTTAATGTCAAGATGATATATCTTTCCTTTGTTGCTGCCAGAACTGGAAAAGGGCGCAATAGTCTTGTAGCAAGCGGTTTTGAACTGAAAAGCAGGAAATCCCTGGCTTCACGGCTTGTGATAGACGATGAAATAAGGAGACTATAATCCTTTAATGCAGATAGATGAAGGTCGGGTTTTTTTATCCCGCATGCTGGACACTGCCAATTGCCATGTGTCCTGTCCATAGGCATCCTTTTGCATAATGGACATTCTACCCCTTTGATCAATTCTCCTCTTGCCACTCCATATTGTTTCAGGATGTCGATAGTTCCGGGATTATCATTCTTTAATATTATTCCGGATAATTTTTCAAGCTCCTTTTGGCTTAAAGCATCTGTCTTATAATGTAAATCCAGTTGGATAAACTTAATCGGTATATAATCGCTTCGAAGTATTTTGCGGGAGATTAACTGGTTTTCGGGAGAAGTTTTAATGAGGGTATAGGGGCTGCTGATAACAACGAATGATTCTATTGGTATATCCGGAAACCCTTGAGACTTCAACCATTTTTTCATTAAAAATGTGTGTCTGCTTATTTGGGTAAGCGGATCCGGAAATGCTTCTTCTTTATCTTCCTGAGTGCGTATCAACTGGTGAAAATATTGATCAAAATATAGGGTTCCTGTTATATTCTTAACTTCCAATAAAACTATGAATTTACGCGATAGCAGCAGGGCATCCACCTGAAAATTATGAATACCTGCCAATAATCGGATGTCATGAAATATATAATATTTCTTATCAGAAAGTAAGCTAAGCGGATAAGCCAGAGAAAGCTCACCTTTATAGCCAGCAGACTGCTTTGCAAGGTTTTCTTTTATTAGCTTGTATTTATGATGGGTAAATGGAGTTCTCTTATAAAGTGCCTGCAGTTTTTCCAAAGAAGTTGGCATTTCTTTATTTTTTATAATCATAATAGCTCCCTTCTGTCTTAGTATCGTAAGAATACTCCACGCAAGTAAAAAATTCCTTTATTTTAGACTGTAAAAATGGAAGCTAATTCTAATAAGAGTGGTATCCTATCAAATTTGTGGATATATTATCGAAACTCCATTTATATTATCGAAATTGAGGATTTATTATCGATTTAACAAATATATTATCGAACAGGAGTTTTTACTGCTCCCGCCCCACAAAAAAAACAAGCAGCCCCCCAACCGGCTGCTTGTCTCTTCTACTGCTGATAAATATGCACAAATGGTTCCTGGTCTCCGGCTTTCCGGACGATGAGTGCTTCCGGGCCGTTGACGGAGGTGACGCTGACCTGGACGGATATATAGTCCGGGAAATGCTTCATGACGAGTCCGGTCACATATTGGGTAAAGCCTATGCCTTCTGCTTTCCCGTAGAATTGAATCGGGATTTCAATGTTCAGCTCCTGGAGCTGATCCTGAGCATAGAAGGCTTTCCCAATGACCCCGTTGAAGTTCGGGAAGTATTTTTCGACGTCCTGCTTGAAGTTAAGGAATGAGGTGACGTCTTCCCTGTGATCTTCGGTGGCTCCAGGGGATGGGAATAACACATATTCTTCATCTACGTTTTCCCAGCCGCCTAGCTTGCTGCTTCCTTTGTCCGCCTGGGCATAGGCAAAGAAAGTGCCAGGCACGACTGATTTATTGCTTTCCTGCTCGAAAAGGGCGATGGTGATCGGTACATTTTTAAGCTCGTCCATGCTGCGGAGTCTGCTTAATACCTGATCGGCAATCTGCTTTCCTTCTTTTTCAAGGGTGGCGTGATCGATTTTTTTCTCAAAAACGTCTCCATACTCCACTGTTCTGTAATAGTGTACAGAGTTCATGGCGAGACCGATGACGACTCCCCCGAGATAGGCTTTGCCATCTTCATTTTTCAGGAGGTAGTTATGCTCAAGGATATGGGCAAGGTAAATCGGGTTTCTTTCTTCCCTCGATTTGATGTCGCCTTTCTCATCATCAACCGGATTCAGGCCAAGATTGTCTTCTTCCTCGAGGTTCTTTTCCTTCAGCTGCGCGGCCGTATATTTGCGGCTCAGCCATTTGCTGACCATATCTCTTTTCAGATACTGGCCTTCCTGGAAAAAGAACTTATCAGGATCGAATGAGTTTTGGGCCACTCTCATGAGGCCTGTCTCAAATTCATTCAGGTCATATCTCGTATTGATATTATTGACGACCAATCCGCGTGCTTCCCCGGGCTTAAAAGGCAGGATCGTACGATAGTACTGATCCGAGATCTTATAGTTTGGAATAATCGCATTTTCCTTTGAGTCATCCTGCTCCTGCACCACTTCCTCCTGCTTCTGGAAGTTTGGGGCGCAGCCTGTCAGCAAAAGGACAAGGGACAAGGCGATTATTGATGTTCTTCTCACTGCTTTTACACCTCTTAATTATTTAATTCTTCAACCAGCTGCTCCTCATTCCAAATATCAATTCCCAGGTCCTGGGCTTTCGCCAGCTTGGAGCCGGCATCCTCGCCTGCAATCAGGAGGTCCGTTTTCTTGCTGACGCTTCCGGAAACATTTCCGCCCAGTGCTTCGATCTTTTCTTTTGCTTCATTTCGGCTCAATATGGAAAGCTTGCCTGTCAGCACGATCGTCTTTCCTGCAAAAAACGAGTCGGAGTCCTCTGCCGCAACCGGCTTCGGCCCTTTGTATTCCATGTTGACGCCTGATTCTTTTAATTCGCGGATAAGCTCCTTCGCTTCTTCCTGCTCAAAGAATGCGACAATTGCGCCAGCCATTTTACCGCCGATTTCATTGATCGCCGTCAGATCATCTTCAGAGGCGGCCATCAGGTTATCCATGCTGCTGAAATGCTGGGCAAGCGTTTTGGCTGCCTTGGCGCCTACATGCCTGATTCCTAATCCAAACAGCAGCTTTTCAAGGGAGTTCTGCTTTGATGCCTCAATGGCCTGCACCAGATTATTGACTGATTTTTCGCCCATGCGCTCCATTCCGATCAAAGCTTCATGAGTGAGCTTATAAAGGTCAGCGACATCCTTGATCAGCTCTTTTGCAAACAGCTGGCTGACCACTTTTTCGCCAAGTCCGTCAATATTCATCGCATTCCGGGAGACAAAATGGATCAGCCCCTCACGGATCTGGGCCGGGCATTTCGGATTGATGCAGCGCAGGGCCACTTCACCCTCAAGGCGGACCAGCTCGCTTCCGCACTCCGGACAATGTGTCGGCATTATAAATTCTCGCTCTTCTCCTGTCCTCTGCTCAGCCAGCACATTGACAACCTCCGGGATGATATCTCCGGCTTTCTTGACGACGACCTTGTCACCGATCTTGATGTCTTTTTCACGGATCAGGTCTTCGTTATGAAGTGATGCACGCTGGACAGTTGTCCCGGCGACACGGACCGGTTCAAGCAGGGCTGTAGGAGTGACAACGCCGGTACGTCCGACGCTCAGCTCAATATCCCTTAAAGTGGTGACCACTTCTTCAGCAGGGAATTTATAAGCAATCGCCCAGCGCGGGCTTTTCGCTGTTGCACCCAGCTCTTCCTGAAGTGCAAGCGAGTCAACCTTGATGACGATTCCGTCTATATCGTAATCCAGGTTAGGCCGCTTCTCGGTCCAGCTGCTGACATATTCAATAACTTCTTCTATGCTGGCACATTTTCTGCGCTCTTTGTTCGTCTTGAATCCGAGTGTTTCCAGATAATCCAGTCCGGCACTGTGTGATTCTACACCTGTATCGCCAGTGTTTGATATCCCGTATAAAAAGATATCAAGATTTCGGGAAGCGGCGATGCGGGGATCGAGCTGGCGAAGGGAGCCTGCAGCCGCATTGCGCGGATTTGCAAACGGCTCCTCGCCCCGCTCTTCTTTCCCTTTATTCAATGCTTCAAAGGAACGGCCAGGCATGAATGCTTCCCCGCGCACCTCAATGGATACAGGCTCTGAAAGGCGGAGGGGAATGGAGCGGATTGTCCGCAGGTTTACGGTGATATCCTCTCCGATCGTCCCGTCCCCCCTTGTCGCACCCTGGATGAACAGCCCATCCTCATATTTCAGGGCGACGGCCAGGCCATCAATTTTCAGCTCGCACACATAAGAAAGATTTTCTCCTGCAGTCTGCCGCACCCGGCGGTCAAAGCTGCGCAGATCTTCTTCGTTGAAGGCATTGCCAAGGCTCAGCATAGGTGTTTGGTGCTCGACCTTTTCGAACATATCGAGTATTTCGCCGCCGACCCGCTGGGTAGGGGAATCAGCGGTTTTCAGCTGAGGATGTTCATTTTCAAGCTCCATCAGCTCTTTCAGAAGCCGGTCATACTCAGAATCCGGCACTGACGGCTTATCAAGGACATAATATTCATAGCCATATTGATTCAGCAGATTATGCAGTTCTTTTACTCTTGCTTCGGCATTTTGAAGGTCCATATTTTCCAGCCCTTTCATTAGAAAAGCGCAAGCGCCTTGCTCCCTAAAGGAACGCAGACTAAGAACGCCACGTCCTGTGGCAACGTCTGCATGACCCCCATCCTGGGGGCCTCAAGACGATCCTCCCTAAAAGGCGTTCTTTGCCTTTTTGGGAGGATTGGCTTGTGACCTCGAGGGGGTAGGCGCTGGAGCTAGACAGTAATCGAAGATAAAAAATAAACTTTCTTACCATTAGAAAAACTCGGCCGCTGCCCGCCTCCAATTAGGCCTGGCAGCTCCGCAGCAATTATGCTTTTTTATCCTATATTTCTGTACTGTATCATCCTTTTGTAATCGGAGCGAATTTTGCCAGCAGGCGTTTGATGCCGGTCGGGCTCGGGAAGGCGATATCGAGCTCTGTTCCTTCTCCCTGGCCTTTTACGCTGACAACTGTTCCGGTGCCCCATTTTCCATGGACGGCTTTGTCTCCGACCTGCCAGCCAAGGGCATCCCCGCCGGTCGAGGCAACAGCCGGCTTGACCACGGCCTTGCGCATAGCCTGCCGCGGTGCTGAGGATGATGGTTGCCGTCCTCCTGCTGCCGGGCTGCCAAATGGAGAAGGTGATGCCTTCTTCGGCTCGATCCCTTCGATAAGGTCTGCCGGGATTTCCTGGATGAAGCGTGATGGAGGATTCATATTCGTCCGTCCGAATAATGTCCTCATCTGAGCATTGGTTATATATAATTCTTCCTCTGCACGGGTGATTCCCACATAGGCGAGGCGGCGTTCTTCTTCCATTTCCGCCTCTTCCATGAGGGAGCGGCTGTGAGGGAAGACGCCTTCCTCAAGCCCGATCAGGAATACAACGGGGAATTCCAGCCCCTTTGCGGAGTGAAGCGTCATAAGGACGACACTATCGGTCTTTGTGCCATCGTCTTCAAGCTTGTCAATGTCTGCAACAAGGGCCAGGTCTGTCAGGAAAGCGACGAGTGTTTTATCTTCGCTGCCGTCCTCGAAGTTTTTCGTTACAGACAGGAACTCGTCGATGTTCTCCAGGCGGCTTTGGGCTTCAATTGACTTCTCTGCCTTCAGCATGTCCCTGTAGCCGGACTTCTCCAGCACTTCCTCTACAAGCTCAGTTACAGACAAATATTCCTGCATCTGTTCGTAGCTTCTGATCAGATCGCGGAACTCGGTTGCCGCCTTCGTGATTTTCGGGCTCAGGCCAATCAGGTCAAGGGCATCGAGTGCCTGGTACATCGTCATATCATGCATCTGCGCAAAATTGGCGATTTTGTCCACGGACCCTGAGCCTATGCCGCGTTTTGGCACATTGATCACGCGCTGCAGGCTGATGTCATCATCAGGATTGGCAATCAGCCTCAGATAGGCAAGGATATCCTTGATTTCTTTTCTGTCATAGAACTTGATGCCGCCGACAATGGAGTACTCGATGTTTGATTTAAGCAGCACTTCCTCCATTACACGTGACTGGGCATTGGTCCGGTAAAGGATGGCGATCTCGGAATACTTCCGTTTGCCGCTGTCGACCATTTCTTTGATTTTCCCAGCGACAAACTGCCCTTCACCCTGCTCGCTGTCGGCGCGGTAATGGAACAGTTTATTGCCTTCTGCATTTTCTGTCCAGAGATTCTTGGCCTTCCTGTTGAGGTTCTTGGCAATCACCTCATTGGCAGCCAGCAGGATCCGCTTTGTTGAACGGTAATTCTGCTCCAGGAGGATCGTGCGGGCATTTTGGTAATCTTTTTCAAATGACAGGATATTGGCAATGTCAGCTCCGCGCCAGCGATAGATTGACTGGTCGGAGTCCCCGACCACGCAAAGATTCTTGAATCTGTCTGCCATCAGCTTTACAAGCATATATTGTGCTCTGTTTGTATCCTGATACTCATCAACATGGATATATTGGAATTTGCGCTGATAATATTCCAGCACCTCAGGCACCCGCTGGAATAGCTGGATCGTTGTCATGATCAGGTCATCAAAGTCCAGCGCCTGATTTTTGCGGAGGCGTCTTTGATATTCTGTGTATACGTCGCTTGCGATCTGCTCGAAGTAGCCGCCGGCCGCCTTTGCATATTCCTCCGGGTCGATCAGTTCGTTCTTCGCCGAGCTGATGCTGCCCAGAATCGCACGCGGGTCGTATTTTTTGGGATCCAGATTCTTTTCCTTGAGGATCGCCTTGATGACAGACTGCTGGTCTGTTGTATCAAGGATCGTGAAATTACGGTTAAAGCCGATTCTGTCTATATCTCTCCTGAGAATCCGCACACACATTGAGTGGAACGTTGAAATCCAAATATCATCGGCTGCTCCCCCCATCATGTTCTGGATCCTCTCGCGCATTTCCCTTGCAGCCTTGTTAGTGAAGGTGATGGCAAGGATGTTATAAGGGTTTACCCCTTTTTCAACCATCAGGTATCCAATCCTGTGGGTCAGCACCCTCGTCTTTCCGCTTCCCGCACCGGCCATGATAAGCAGCGGCCCGTCCGTTGCCTTTACAGCATTCTGCTGCTGGGCATTCAATCCGTTTAATAGTTTATCCGTTAAATATTGCATCTTTTTATTCACCGCCAAACAAACATATGTTCTTTATAGTTAGTGTATCCTTAAGTCCCTCTGCAAGCAACATTATTTAGGCAAAACTGTCTTTAGAGCTTCATCTAGATTTTCATATATTATATTGCCGACAACGATGACATCCGCTGCTTCAGCCATTTCCCTTGCCTGTGCTTCAGACGAGATTCCTCCGCCGTAGAAAAAGGTTGTTTCCTCCAGTGTGCGCTTGACTTCAGCCGCAAGCCCGGGATCGCCATATGTCCCGCTGTATTCGAGATAGAAGATTGGGAGATGGAACATCTTCTCTGCCATCATGGCGTATGCAACAACATCCTCTGCATCCAGATCCGTCTTCGCCCCTGTCAGCTTTGCCGCCTTGCATTCGCTGTTCAGGATGCAATAGCCCTGGACAAGGATTTCCTCCCAGCTCATGATCTCGCCGTATTCCTTGACCGCCTGATGATGAAGCCCGGTGATCCATTTGCTGTCCCCGCTGTTCAGGACAGACGGGATAAAATACAAATCAAAGCCCGGAGTAACAGACTCAATCGTCGAAACTTCGAGCACGCAGGGCACCGTATAGCGGCGTATTCTTGCCATGAGGTCCAGCACCTTTTCAAGTGTAATGCCGTCTGTTCCTCCGACTATTACAGCATCCGTCCCTGATTCGCAGATCCGCTCCAGGTCGCGGTCAGAAATTTCTTTATTGGGATCGAGTTTAAAGGCGTGGCGCCACTCGCGAACATCATACATGCATACTTGCCTCCATTCTATCATTCCATTACAACATTATAGCATTAGACACTGGAATCAAAAAGGAAAGCAGGGAGGACTTTTCCTGCATATTGATGGAAGAAGGCAAGTCATGCCTGCAGGATGCGGGGCGGCAGCGAAAACAAAAAGCGCAGACCGGAATGCTGGCTTTTCCTAAAGAAAAAGCCGCGGGATCTTCATCCTGCGGCTTTACATCAATTATTCTGCTGCGGCCTGTGCTTCTTCGTCCTTGATGCGCTCAAGGGCCATTTCATAGGCGTCATTGCCATAATTCAGGCAGCGTTTTACACGGGAAATCGTTGCCGTGCTTGCTCCTGTTTCTGTTTCGATCTTATGATAGGTCTTTCCTTCGCGCAGCATCCGGGCAACCTCAAGGCGCTGGGCAAGAGATTGGATTTCATTTACCGTGCAAAGATCGTCGAAAAATCGATAGCATTCTTCCAGGTCTTTTAGGGACAGGACCGATTTGAACAATTGATCCAGTTCTTTGCCTCTAAGTTTTTCAATTTGCATATGGGGTCTCCTTTATTTAAACCATATTTTTTAAGATTTAATTAGATTCATTCAAGCTGACTGCCTGGCCGAGGCCAGGGTCTGATGGAACAACATTGATCCATGTCTTTCCGCGGACCAGCGGTGCTTCCTTTCCATCAATATAAGGTAGCAGCCTTCCTTTTTCATTTTTCCACTCAACTTCCCTGAGGAGGCCTTTCTGAAGAAGATAGCCTCTTCCCCCAGATGTTAAGTTAATCTTACGCCTGCCTGCACTGTCAACAATTTTGTGGGAGGCTTCTATGATGAATATATTGTCAATCAGGACGGGGGCGCCGCTGTCATAATCAGCGGTCAGTTCGCCATTGGAATATCTTTTGTATTTATCTAGATTCCTGTCGTATTCATAGGTGCTCGAGAATGTTTCGTTTGAAAGGTACGAAACTGTTGCACTCTCTGCTTCTTCGCCTGTGAGCTGCCCTGCTTCTTCAGCTGTCATGAAGCTGAGGGGACCGGGGGCTTCTTCCATTTCATAGTCCTTTTCCGCTGCCCCCTTCAGAATATTTTCATAAGAGGTATACGAGTTATGCGGCGCCTTGCGGAAACCGGCCCTTTGAAAAAGGGTTCCGTCATAATAAAGACCATTCAGATGGTCGATATAGCCGTTGTCCATAAGCTCCTTCGCGTCCGGGCTGTTTCCGTGGCAGACATAAAGCCCATCATATGCTTTGGCAAGCTCGATGTAATAATCACGGGCACTCCTGACCGGACCGATCTTCTCCGGCTGTTCACTTTGGTAGATGGCCAGGAACCTGGTCACATCCCCTTCCGCTAAAAGCTCATAAACAATATCAGCTTCCGGAAGTCCGGATTGCGGTCTTGCAGCCGGATGGTTATTGATCATCACTGCGACGGCACGGCCAGCGGCTTCCTTCTCTGTGCCAATCCCTGTCAGCGGAAAGGCATACGGCGATTCTGCCACTGTTTCCTGTCCTTCGTCTTCCTTGGAAGGTTGTTCAACCGGAGCCTGATTATTCCCTTTTCCAGGCTCTGCCTCATCATTTGACTTGCTGCACCCTGAAATAAGCATCAGCACTGCTGCTGAAAGCATCATCCACTTCTTTATCTTTTTCACCCCTGTTGATCCCTATCTATCTTTATAGTCTATTCTTTTATATTTTAACGCATTATCGTTGGAAAGAGTACCGTTTTATTCATGACATCATACATTCCATGCTGAGTGATCCGGATGTACGGAAGATGGGTCGATGAGAAAAAGAGGAGCGAATAGATCGGGTCCTCGAATCTGTACCCTTTTTCTTCGAGCAGCCTCAGCAGCTTCTTTTCATCCTCTATCAAGTCTGGAACGGCCTTTGCGGACATCCCTCCATTCAGCGGGAGCTCGACCTCGCATTCAATCGTTCCATTTCCGGCAATCGCAATCCCTCCGCCGAGCATTTTGATCCGTTCAAAGGCTGTCAGCATATCCTGTTTGTTCTTCCCGATCAGGATGATATCCCCGGTATTGGAGAACGAGCTCGCCATGCCCCCAATCCTGCTGGCAAAGCCCTTCAGCATGGTGTTGATCCGCCATTTGCCCTTCCTGTCAACAAGCATGAAGAAGCATTCATCATGATCTTCTGACAGCTCTTCATAGGAAACATCAATGGAGATGGAATACGGTTTTGTAATCACTGCGTTTTCCATTTTGATCCCAAACGGCATGGAGAATTGCATATCATCACCCGTCAGGCTCCAGTCAATGTCCAGCTTTTCAAAGCCATGTTCCTCCCAGGTATTCCAGCCGTAAGCACCTTCCACTTCTTTGCCGTCCTTTTTGACCCATTTGCCTTTCGCCAGGACAGAAACCGGTGTGGGGTTTCTTTCATCTTCAAGGAAGTTGATGTTGGCAATTCTGCCTGTCGTGATATTGCCATGAAGATAGTCGATGTTATAATGGCGGGCGGGATTGATCGTCCCCATATTATAAGCGTCTATTACAGGCACCCCTTTTTCGATGGCAATCCTGATCATATGATCAATCATGCCTTGCTCGTAAAAGGAAGCGGACGAACCATCCGTCGTAAAAATAAACCGGTCATACATATTGATTCCCAGCTCATGAATTTCTTCCAGCAGCTTAGGCAGGTCCGGCCTGATGGAGGAATGGCGAAGGGATACCGTATATCCATGCATGAGCCGGTCATAAGCCTCTTTTCCTGTCATCGCTTCATGGTCGCAGTCTGCGCCAAAGAGCATCATCTTCGCCAGTGTTTTTTCCGATGCACCCGGGAAATGCCCTTCAATCTGCTTGCGCATCCGTTTAGCTTCCTGTATCCAGTGAAGCATCATATCATCGCCGTCCAAAAGCCGCGGCCACCCTGTGAGTTCCCCGCCCTGCAGGACGGCGTCATGTTCAAGCCAGGATTTGATGTTTCCATGGGAGAAGGCCTGTTCTTCATTTTGAATCTCTGTCTGAGCATCAAACCGGCACCACCAATACATCGTAGAAGGAATATTGCGCATCTCCCTCAATAAAGAAAACGCTTTCTTTTTATCCATCTGCAAAACAAGCGACATATTATCATTGATGAGTGTCGTTGTGCCGAGTTGTGATGCATAGGCCGCCAGAGAATGGGGATTATAAAGTTGAAATGGATGGGCATGGGGCTCAATATAGCCTGGAACAAGCCATTCGCCATGACAGTCCCTGATTTCACAGCCGTCTGTCCGTGCGGGAAGCTTCTCTCCGACATAGACAATCCGGTCGTCATAGATCCAGATATTGGCGGTAATCCATTTATTCAGTACTTGGTTTAAGTATGTGGCATTTTTCAAAAGCATAGTCGGGGCAAGCTTTCCATCCAGAACGGAGACCTGTTCCCTAATTTGTTTGTTTTTCCACCGATACCGCTGTTCGAGCAACAATGTCCCCTCCGTTTACGATGCCGCTGAGACGGCTTAGTTATATTTTAAAAAGATCTTAAAAGATCAGATTCTAAAAAAGAAAGCCCTTTCAGAGCTGTTCTATCTATACTAACATATTTCACTGTTTAACGCATTAAAGAATTGTAAAGAAATTGAAAATTTTGTGAAGGAGTGCAGAAGTCATGAAGATCAAGCAGAACATCGGCATCTTGAATGCTCTTATCCGCATCACCATCGGTCTTACCGTCCTTTCCTGGAGCACCGCGAAGCTGGTAAAAATGCCTTGGCGTGATTCTTATTTGGTAATGGCTATGCTTGGGGCCATGAAGGTGGCAGAAGGGATTGTCCGCTATTGTCCGGTGACAGCCATGCTTGACCGCGGACAGGATATGATGAATGAAAGCGGCAGCCGGAAAGATCATTCTGAACAGAAGCATCATGAACACCAGGCTGGCGGGAGCAAACAGGACCTGAACGATCAGGATCTGGCCATGCTTGAAAAGACCCTGATGCAGAATAACACGCTTAAATGAGAAAAAAGAAAGCGGCGGACACCTGTATAAAGGTGCCTGCCGCTTTTGAATCTTAAGGAGATGATATGAATGTTTCTTGAGTATGTTACCGATATGTCGTTTGTGCTGATCATCCTGATCGGCAGCATCGTCGCAATTCTTTACGCTTTTATAAGGAAGTCCGGGAAGAAAGGCGCGCGATAGCCCTGCCGCCTATATCCCTGCGGTAGAAAACACCGTCGCACTGAAGCTTTTCAAGCCCGGCATAGACTTTTTCCTGCGCCTCTGAAAGGCTTTCGGCCCTGGCGCCGGCGAGAAGCACCCGTCCTCCATCAGTCACAAACTCACCGTCTTCATTCTGTTTTGTGCCGGCATGGAAGACAAACAAGGAAGAATCCAGCTCACTGAGCCCTTTCAGCACGTCTCCCTTTCCGTAAGACTCCGGATAGCCTTTGGAAGCAGCGACGACACCAAGCACAAATTGGGAATCCCAATCTATTTCCGGCTTCCCGCCATCAATCACAGCCAGCATGGCTTCAGCCAGGTCCGACTTCATCCTGGGAAGCACTGCCTGGGTTTCCGGATCACCGAAGCGCGCGTTGAATTCGATGACCTTCGGGCCCTGCCCTGTATTGATCAGGCCTGCATACAGCACGCCGCAGAAGCTTCGGCCTTCGAGCTCCATCGCCTTTGCCGCCGGCTCAAGGATTGTCCGTACGGCCTCCTCCACCACAGCATCGCCAATGTGAGGGACTGGTGAATAGGCACCCATCCCGCCTGTGTTCGGCCCAAGGTCACCATCATATGCCCGCTTATGGTCCTGGGCAATTTCAAGCGGCACCACCGTGCTTCCGTTGACAAAAGCCATCAGGGAGAATTCCTCCCCTTCAAGGAATTCTTCAATGACTACCTTCGCCGAGGCTTCCCCGAACCGGGCACCTACCATCATTTCTTCCAGCGCCTGCTGGGCTTCATCGAGGGTGATGGCGACCGTGACTCCTTTGCCTGCCGCAAGCCCATCAGCTTTAATCACGATGGGAGCCCCTTTTTCAATAAGATAGCTCCTGGCTTTTTCATAATCAGTGAATGCCCGATACTCTGCAGTAGGGATATCGTATTTCTCCATCAGCTCTTTGGCGAAGGACTTGCTTCCTTCAATGACAGCTGCCTCTTTTTTCGGGCCGAATACCTTCATTCCCAGACTGCCAAGGAAATCTGCCAGCCCTGCCTGAAGCGGTGCCTCCGGACCGATGACTGTCAGTCCGATTTCATTTTCCTTTGCAAAGGCTGCTATCTCCGGAAAATTCATTTCATCTATCGGAACCTGAATGGCACAATCGGCCATTCCGTGATTCCCTGGTGCTGCATACACTTGATCCACAGACGGGCTTTCGCTCATTTTCCGGCAGATGCTGTGCTCCCTGCCGCCGCGCCCGATGACTAATACGTTCACCATCCATCAGCTCCCTGATTAATGTTTGAAATGCCTTACTCCTGTTAATACCATCGCAATCCCATATTCGTCTGCCTTTTTCACAGAATCCTGATCCTTGATAGAGCCGCCAGGCTGGATGATGGCAGTGATGCCTGCCTTGGCTGCCGCTTCAACAGTATCATCCATAGGGAAAAACGCATCAGAAGCGAGCACTGCTCCTTCTGCACGGTGACCTGCTTGCTCCAGAGCGATTTTGGCCGCTCCGACACGATTCATCTGTCCAGCTCCGACGCCTAAAGTCATCTCTTTGTTATTTACGACAATCGCATTGGACTTCACATGCTTAACAACCTTCCAGCCAAGCTTTAACGCCGCCCATTCTTCCTCTGTCGGCTCTCTCCTGGTTGCAACAGTAACGGTGGCATCCTCCAGGGAATAGCGGTCATATTCCTGAACGAGAAGTCCCCCTTCTATGCTGGTCAGCCTTGCCTCTTCCTTTTTTTCCACGTCAAAGGGGATGGTCAGGAGGCGGATATTCTTTTTGCCTGTCAATATTTCAAGCGCCTCTTCCGAATAGGACGGAGCAATGACAATTTCAAGGAAAATTTCATGGAGCTTCTTTGCAGTTTCAGCATCCACTTCCCGGTTCAGCGCAATGATACCCCCAAAGATGGAAACAGGATCTGCTTCAAATGCTTTTGTAAATGCATCATAAGTATCTTTGCCCGTTCCGACGCCGCAAGGATTCATATGCTTCACAGCAACAGCAGCCGGATCCTTGAATTCCCTGACGATCTGCAGTGCAGCTTCTGCATCATTGATATTGTTGTAGGAAAGCTCTTTCCCATGAAGCTGCTCTGCATTGGCAATTGAAAATTCAGAGCCGAGGGGCTTCCGGTAAAAAGCAGCCTTCTGATGAGGATTCTCGCCATAGCGCAGCGTTTGTTTCAATTCGTATGTAACAGTCATTTTTTCCGGATTCTCTTCACCTGCAAGCTTAGTCATATATTCAGCAATCAGACTGTCATAGGAAGCTGTATGGCGGAAGACCTTCGCTGCAAGCCTGCGGCGTGTTGCGGGCTGGGTTTCACCGTTTTCATTGAGTTCCGAAAGGACGGTTCCATAGTCTGAGGGATCGATGACCACTGTGACATATTGGTGATTTTTTGCAGATGCGCGCAGCATGGCAGGTCCGCCGATATCAATGTTTTCAATCGCATCCTCGACTGATGCATCGCTCTTGGCGATAGTCTGCTGGAAAGGATACAGATTAACACAGACGATGCTGATCGGATCAATTCCATGCTCCTCCATCTGGGCATGATGCCCGGGCTGATCGAATTTTGCCAAAAGGCCCCCATGAATCATCGGATTCAAAGTCTTAACGCGGCCTTCAAGAATTTCCGGGAATCCGGTGACGTCGCTTACCCCGATTACATCAACGCCGCTTTCCTGGAGTGCTTTCTTTGTGCCGCCCGTTGATATGATCTCATAGCCAAGACTGGCGAGCTCCTTGGCAAAATCGACAATTCCGTTTTTGTCTGACACACTGATTAACGCTCGCTTTTTCAATTTGAATTCCTCCTGTTGACTGTCCTTATTTACTGCTGCTGATCCTTGCTGCATCTTCTGCAAATATCTTTTTCAAAGTAGCAGGATACAATCTGTGTTCGATCCGGTGAATTTTTTCCTGCAGGCTCTCCCTCGTCTCGGCTTCATCAAGCTTCACAGACTGCTGGGCAATGATCGGCCCTGTGTCCATTCCGGCATCCACATAATGAACCGTTACACCGCTCATCGGCACCCTGGCTGCGAGTGCCTGTCCGATGGCATCTTTTCCCGGAAAGGAGGGCAGAAGCGAAGGATGGATATTGACAATCCTTCCCTCATATTCGGCAAGGAGAACCTCACCGATCAGCCTCATATATCCTGCCAGAATGATGAATTCAGCTCCGCACTCCCTGAGCCTGACGAGAATTTCCTCTTCATATGCCTGCTTGCTTTCAAACTCTTTTGCACGGAAGGAAAAGCTCGGCACTCCACTTGCTTCTGCCCTCTCCAGGCAATAAGCTCCCGGCCTGTCAGAAACCAAAAGCCGGATATCCGCATCCAGTCCGCCGCTTTTTACAGCATCTATTATAGCCTGAAAGTTGGTTCCGCTTCCGGAAGCAAATACTGCTATCTTTTTCATGGGAACCTCCGAAATCCGTTTTACACGGTAATTTGAATTCCTTCTTTCCTATTAACCGTCCCGAGTCTGTAGGCTTTTTCTCCTGAAGCATTCAGGTGGCTGATGAGCATGTCAGCCTGCTCCGGGCTGACAGCCGCGGCCATTCCCGTGCCCATATTAAAAATATTATACATTTCCATGCGATCCAGATTGCCCAGCTTTTCCATAAGAGCGAATACCGGCGGGATTTCCCTTCCGCTTTCATCAATTTCAGCTCCAAGCCCCTCTGGAAGCATTCTTGGAAGATTTTCAATGAATCCGCCGCCTGTGATATGGGCCAATCCCTTGATGTCGAATTTTTTCATCGCATCAAGCACCGGCTTCACATAAATCCGCGTCGGCTTCAGAAGCTCCTCGCCCAATGTGCAGCCAAGTTCCTCCTGATAACTGTCCAGCATCAGGCCGGCATCCTCCAGCAGGATCTTTCTGACAAGAGAATACCCATTGCTGTGGATCCCGTTCGATGCAAGGCCGACAAGTACATCGCCTTCCTTGATCGTGCTCCCGTCAATCAGCGCTGACTTCTCACATGCCCCTGCTGCAAAACCGGCCAGATCATATTCTTCCTCTTTGTACATGCCGGGCATTTCGGCTGTTTCTCCGCCAACAAGCGCACAGCCGGCCTGCTCGCAGCCGTCTGCAATGCCTTTGACGATTGCTTCAATCCTTGCCGGATCCGCTTTTCCGCATGCGATATAATCAAGGAAATACAGCGGTTCAGCGCCCTGTACGACAATATCATTCACGCACATGGCAACAGCATCCACTCCGATTGTATCATGCCGGTCCATCATGAACGCGAGCATAAGCTTTGTGCCGACCCCGTCTGTCCCTGAAACCAGCACCGGCTCCTTCAGGTTCAGGACTGACAGATCAAACATGCCGCCGAATCCGCCCAGGCCTCCCATTACGCCAGCCCTCTGCGTCCTCTGCACATGCTTTTTCATCCTGGATACCGCCTCATATCCTGCTTCTATATCGACGCCAGCCTGCTTATAGGCATTAGCCATTACAGTTCCCCCTCTATCATGATTATTTGAAAAGAAAAGCAGCATTGCTGAATGCCGCTTCTTAGACTTTTTCGTAAGGATGAATGGTAGAAGGATAGATTTCAGTCGGATAGTTCCCGGTAAAGCATGCCAGGCACTGGCCTTTCAATGCTCCCGAATCTGTCCTGCCGATTGCTTCGATCATCCCTTCCGCGCTTAAAAAGGAAAGGGTGTCTGCCCCGATGATTTCCCGAATCTCTTCAACAGAATGCTCGGAGGCAATCAATTCCTCCCGTGTCGATGTATCGATCCCGTAGAAGCAAGGGTTCTTGATCGGCGGTGAACTGATCACGACATGAACCTCAGTCGCGCCTGCTTCGCGGAGCATGGTGACGATCCTTCTGCTTGTTGTGCCGCGGACAATGGAATCATCGACCATGATGACCCTTTTGCCCTCGACAACGCCGCGCACAGGGGAGAGCTTCATCTTGACGCCCTGCTCCCTCAATGATTGGGACGGCTGGATGAATGTCCTGCCGACATATCTATTCTTGATCAGCCCCATTTCATAAGGAATCCCGGATGCTTCTGCATAGCCGATGGCAGCTGAAATGCTTGAATCAGGCACGCCTGTCACCACATCTGCTTCAAAAGGAAACTCTTCAGCCAGCTTCTTCCCAAGGTTTTTACGGGCCGTATGGACATTGATGCCGTTGATATTGCTGTCAGGCCTTGAGAAATAAACATATTCCATCGTGCACATGGCTGTCGTTGAGGCAACCGCAAACATCTCGGAACGGAAGCCTTCATCATCAATGATCAAGAGCTCGCCAGGAAGAACATCCCTGATGAATTCTGCCCCGACCACATCAAATGCACAGGTCTCGGAAGCTACCACATAGGCATCGCCAAGCTTGGCGAGCGATAGCGGCCGCATGCCATTCGGGTCAAGCGCCACCATCAATTCGGTTTCTGTCATGATCAGAAATGCATATGCGCCCTTTACCATGGAAAGGGCCGTTTTAACCCGGTCCTTTAAGGCTGAAAAACCGCCGCGCTTGATCAGATGGGCCAGCACCTCTGTATCTGAGCTGGTCTGGAAGATGCTTCCCTGTCCTTCAAGCTGATTTTTCAATGCAGTGGCATTTACCAGATTGCCATTATGAGCAAGTGCCAGGCCGCCGTTTTGTGAGTTAAACAGAAGAGGCTGGACATTTTCATATCCGCCGCCGCCTGCTGTTGCATAGCGGACATGACCGATGGCCGACTTTCCGTCCATTGCCTCCATGGCATCCTCGGTGAATATTTCCGCAACAAGTCCTTCACCTTTCAGACCCTTCAGCTTTTTCCCGTCTGTCACGACCATCCCTGTACCTTCCTGGCCGCGGTGCTGCAGGCTGTGAAGGCCGTAATAGGTGATCTGGGCGGCATTTTCATGCCCCCAGACACCAAAGATTCCGCATTCTTCGTTCAGGCCTCTTATTTCAGCAAGCATGGGATTGCTCCTTTCCAGGCTGATTTCAGAACTTCAGTTTGTTCTTTCATAACCAGACCGCTGTCAGAGTGGACTTCAAGTACAGGCTCGTCTGTCACCTCGCCGACCAGAATCGCATCAGTCATGCTTTCAAATGCCTGCTGATCTTCCTTTTTAACAGTGAGGAGGAAGCGGGACTGTGATTCACTGAATAGTGCGCTGGTCTCGTCTCCTGAAATGCGGATTAAAGCGCCAAGTCCCTCAGAGCCTATCACGCTCTCAGCAGCTGCAACTGCAAGTCCGCCTTCTGCCAGGTCATGAGCGGAAGAGACAAGCCCCGCACGGATGGCTTTTAGCACCTGCTCCTGATTCCGTGCTTCTTTTTCCAGGTCAAGCTCCGGTGCTTTTCCGAATATCTCGCCGTGAACAAGCTTTTGCAGCTCGCTGCCGCCAAACTCGGCCTTTGTTTCTCCGAGAAGATAAATTAGATCGCCAGCCTGCTTGAAGCTCTGGGTTGTAATATGGTCAACATCTTCTACAAGTCCGACCATCCCGACTACTGGTGTTGGATAGACGGCTGTACCGTTGGTTTCGTTATATAGTGACACGTTTCCGCCGATAACCGGCGTATTCAGGGCAAGGCAGGCACTGCTCATGCCGTCTGCTGCTTTTTCCAGCTGCCAGAAGATCTCAGGCTTTTCCGGATTGCCGAAGTTCAGGCAGTCTGTAATGGCAAGCGGTTCGGCACCGGATGCAATAATATTCCTTGCTGCTTCAGCCACGGCAATCTTTCCGCCTGTTTCAGGATCCAAATACAGATAACGCGAATTGCAGTCGGTTGTCATGGCAAGCGCCTTGCGCGTTCCGCGGATTCTTACGACCGCCGCATCAGAACCTGGAGAAACAACTGTGCTCGTGCGAACCATATAGTCATATTGGTCATAGACCCATTCCTTGCTTGCAATGGTAGGCTGCTGCAGCAGGCGCATCAGAGTTTCCCCTGCATTCCCTGCTGCCGGAATTTCCGTCTCCATAGCCTGGAATTCACGGAAATACTCAGGCTCGCGTGAAGGCTTGTGGTATACAGGCGCTTCCTCGGCAAGTGCATCAGCCGGAACGTCTGCCACCACTTCCCCTTTATGTAGGAGGCGCAGCATTTTATCATCTGTCACCCGGCCGATCGCCACGGCTTCAAGTTCATATTTTGAAAAAAGATCAACGATTTCCTGCTCACGCCCTTTTTGGACGACAATCAGCATACGCTCCTGTGATTCAGACAGCATCATTTCATAGGCAGTCATGCCCGTTTCCCTCTGCGGGACAAGATCAAGATTCATCTCGATGCCGGAGCCTGCTTTGCTGGCCATTTCGGCAGAAGAGCTTGTCAGCCCGGCTGCCCCCATGTCCTGGATGCCTACAAGCGCGTCGTTCTTAACCAGCTCAAGGCATGCCTCAAGCAGCAGCTTCTCCATGAACGGATCGCCGACCTGGACGGCAGGGCGCTTTTCTTCAGACTGCTCTGTCAGTTCCTCTGAAGCAAAGGTCGCGCCGTGGATACCATCGCGGCCTGTCTTTGCACCAACATACATAACCGTATTTCCGACTCCATGCGCCTGGCCTTTTTTTATATCTTTATGATCGATCAGCCCGACGCACATGGCATTGACAAGAGGGTTGCCTTCATAGGAAGCATCAAACTGCACTTCGCCCCCGACAGTCGGAATGCCGATGCAGTTTCCGTAGCCGGCAATGCCTGCCACTACTTCTTTAAAAAGGTACCGAACGCGAGGAGAATCCAGCTCTCCAAAGCGAAGAGAGTTAAGGAGAGCGATCGGTCTTGCTCCCATTGAAAATACATCCCGGATAATGCCGCCCACACCCGTTGCCGCTCCCTGGTAAGGCTCGATTGCAGATGGGTGGTTATGGCTTTCAATTTTAAATACAACTGCCTGGCCGTCTCCGATGTCAACGATGCCAGCTCCTTCCCCAGGGCCCTGCAGGACGCGCTCGCCTTTGACCGGGAATTTTTTCAGGACCGGCTTGGAATTTTTGTAACTGCAATGCTCTGACCACATGACGGAAAACAATCCGAGCTCTGTGTAATTCGGCAATCTGCCAAGGATGTCCTCAACCATTGCAAATTCCTGATCCGTCAATCCCATCTCTTTGTAGACTTTCTCTGTTACAATCTGCTGCGGGCTTGGCTCAAGCATTAACGGCATAAGATTCCCTCCATTGTTTGACGATTGATTGGAAAAGCTTCAGTCCATCGGCACCGCCCAATAGCTGGTCGACGGCCCTTTCAGGGTGCGGCATCATGCCAAGGACATTACCTTTTTCATTGATGATTCCGGCGATGTCCCCAAGGCTTCCATTCGGATTCTCGCCGCTGTATGTGAATACGATCCTATTATTATCTTTAAGTGATTTTAGTGTGGCTTCATCGCAGTAATAATTGCCTTCTCCATGTGCGATTGGGATAGTGATTTCTTCGCCCTGTTGATAGGCGGAAGAGAAGATCGTTTGATTATTCGCTACCTGCAGCTGAACGGGCCGGCACATAAATTTCAGGCTTTCATTCCTGCGCATCGCTCCTGGCAGCAGGCCGGTTTCAAGGAGTATCTGGAATCCATTGCAGACACCAAGGACCGGTTTTCCTTCCTCTGCTGCTTTGATCACGGCCTTCATCACCTTGCTGAAGCGGGCGATCGCGCCGGAACGGAGATAATCTCCATAAGAGAAACCTCCAGGCAGAAGGATCGCATCATAGTCATCAAGGCTTTCTGTATCATGCCATACGTATTCTGCCTGCTCCCCGAGCTCATCCTGGATCGCATGGAACATATCAATATCACAATTGGAGCCTGGAAAAACGATGACTGCAAACCTCACAGTGCAACACACTCCTCGATCTCGTAGCGGTAATCCTCAATCACTATATTGGCCAGCAGGCGCTCACACATTTCTTTTACAGCCGCATCGATGTCACGATCAGTCTTATCGATCGTCAGCTCCATATATTTCCCAATCCGGACGTCCTGAACTTCATTGAAGTCCAAAGAATGGAGCGACCCTTTTACAACCGTCCCCTGTGGATCCAATACACTTTCTCTTAATGTGATATACACCTTTACTTTATACATGCTGGCGTCCTCCCAATCTCGTTAAAATATTTTCATAGGCATCTGTTAAGCTTCCCAGATCACGGCGGAATACATCCTTATCAAGCTTCGCATTTGTCTCCATATCCCAAAGGCGGCAAGTATCAGGAGAGATTTCATCTGCCAGCAGAATATCGCCGGCAGCATTTTTTCCGAACTCAAGCTTAAAGTCAATGAGACGAATGCCCATTTCCTTAAAGAAGCTTGATAAAAATGCATTAACCTCAAGCGCTTTTCTCTTCAGCAGGGCAGCTTCTTCAGGAGAAGCAAGCTCAAGCTCAATCACATGATCATCAGTCATGATCGGATCGCCCAGACTGTCATCCTTCAAATAAAACTCCACAAGCGTTTTTTTCAAAAGAGCCCCTTCTTCCATTCCGAGCCTTTTTGCCATGCTTCCAGCAGCCACATTCCTTACAACCACTTCAATAGGAATAATCTCGACTTTTTGTACAAGCTGCTCAGTTGCTGAAACCTTCTCAATAAAATGAGAACTGATGCCCTTTTTATGAAGCTCTGAAAACAGCAGACTTGTAATCTCGTTATTCAAACGGCCTTTACCGGCAATCTCTGCTTTTTTCTCCCCGTTGAATGCAGTTGCAGAATCTTTATATTCAAGCCAGACAATATTTTCATCATCGGTCAGATATACCTTTTTCGCCTTGCCTTCATATAGTTGCGCTCTCTTTTCCATGGCAGAGCCTCCTTGGTAAGAATATTGGGAATCTTCCTGATAAAAGGGGACCGAAGCCCCCGGATTTTATAAGCCTAGACGGTCAAAAATAGTGTCCACATGCTTGATGTGATAGTTGTAATCGAAGCAGTCTTCAATTTCCTCAGCAGACAGCCTGGAAGAAATCGTTTCATCAGCTTCCACCAGCGATTTGAACGCTACCTGCTTCTCCCATGCCTCCATCGCCCTCGGCTGGACAACGTCATATGCCTCTTCGCGGGCCATGCCTTTATCAATTAGAGCAAGCAGCACGCGCTGAGAATAGATGAGGCCAAGGGTTCGGTCCATATTTCTCTTCATGTTCTCCGGGAACACAGTGAGATTCTTAACGATATTCCCAAATCGGTTCAGCATATAATTCAGGGCAATCGTTGCATCCGGAAGAATAATCCGCTCTGCCGAAGAGTGTGAAATATCACGCTCATGCCATAACGGCACATTTTCATAGGCAGTCAGCATATGGCCGCGGATTACGCGTGCAAGGCCTGTCATATTCTCAGATCCGATTGGATTGCGTTTATGCGGCATGGCAGAAGACCCTTTCTGCCCTTTCGCAAAGAACTCCTCCACTTCACGTGTTTCACTCTTTTGCAGTCCGCGGATTTCAACAGCAAACTTCTCGATGGAAGTCGCAATCAGCGAGATGGCGGCCATATAGTGGGCATGGCGGTCACGCTGAAGTGTCTGTGTCGAAATCGGAGCCGGCTGGAGGCCAAGTTTTTCGCATACATAGCTTTCCACAAAGGGGTTAATATTGGCGTAAGTTCCTACAGCACCGGACATCTTCCCGAATTCAACGCCGGAAGCGGCCTGCTTGAAGCGCTCCAGGTTCCGCTTCATTTCCTCATACCATAAAGCCAGCTTCAGCCCGAAAGTTGTCGGCTCTGCATGAACACCGTGCGTGCGTCCCATCATGACTGTGTATTTATGTTCTTTTGCTTTATTCTTTAAAATTTCAACGAAGTTCTCCAAGTCCTGAAGAAGGATGCTGTTAGCCTGCTTGATCAGGTAGGAAAGAGCTGTGTCCACTACATCCGTGGAAGTAAGGCCATAATGCACCCATTTCCGCTCTTCACCGAGCGTTTCTGAAACCGCACGGGTGAATGCCACTACGTCATGGCGCGTCTCCTGCTCAATTTCATTGATGCGTTCGATATCGAATGAAGCATTCTCACGGATTTTCTGCACATCTTCTTTTGGGATATCCCCGAGCTCCGCCCATGCTTCACAAGCAAGGATCTCTACTTCCAGCCAGGCCTTAAAGCGATTTTCCTCTGTCCATATCGCTCCCATTTCAGGTCTTGTATAACGTCCAATCATCGTAAAACCTCCATACCTTCTTTTGCTTTGCTCCATATTCCGCTGCGGTCTATCTCGGCAAGCGATTCTGCCGCTGTCGGCCGTAAAAGGGTTGCATGCCCCATTTTCCGCTTATGCTTAGGTTCATCCTTCCCATACAGATGGATCTTCCAATCCTTCAGGCCCGGTATCGCCCTGATCACATCTGACTGGTGCTCTCCTAATATGTTGACCATAACTGCCGGATTTAATAGCCTTGTGCTTCCAAGCGGCCAATTGCACACTGCCCTGATATGCTGCTCAAACTGCGACGTTTCACAGGCCTCGATTGTATAATGGCCTGAGTTATGCGGCCTTGGGGCCAATTCATTTATGTAAATCTCATCGCCGTCAGAGAGAAACATCTCCACTGCAAGCGTACCAACCAGCCCAAGCGCTTTGCCGATTCTTTTGGCCAAGTCCTCAGCCTTGCGTGCAGCACTCTCGCTGATATGGGCCGGTACAATGGTTTCATGCAGGATATTATCCTTATGAATATTCTCTCCTACTGGAAAAACAGCTGTCTCCCCATCAGGGTTTCTTGCAATGATCACAGAGATTTCCTTTTGAAAAGAGATCCACTTTTCCAGGACACAGATTCCTTTTTCAAGCAGCTCTGCAGCCTCAGGAATATCGTCTTTTGACCGGATCACATATTGCCCTTTGCCATCATAGCCGCCGCGTGCCGTCTTTAGTACCGCAGGAAAATCAAGCTTCTCTATATTATCATAAATATCGGCCGTCTTTTCGATGCGGGCGTAAGGCGCAACCTTTGCCCCTGCCCGTTCGATCGCTTCTTTCTCCGTCAGGCGGTCCTGCGTTATGCGGAGCAGTTCAGACCCCTGTGGAACATAGGCATGGCTGGTCAGCCAGTCAAGCGCCTCGGCATTGATATTTTCAAATTCATAAGTGATCACATCGCTCGCCTCAGCAAGCTCCTTTATACACAGCAGGTTATCGTAGCCGCCGACTATCTGCCGGTCCGCCACCTGGCCGCAGGGAGAATCCGGTGCCGGATCAAGAACGGCAATCCTGAATCCCTGAGCCTTTGCCGCCAATGCCATCATTCTCCCCAGCTGTCCGCCTCCGATGATTCCTATCGTCTGTCCAGGCAAAATGGTTTGTTTAGACAAGTTCATCACTGCTCTCCATTACTTCCTGTTTTGTGTGCAGCCTCAAGTCCTCTATCCTGCCTGCAATGTTTTGGTCAAATGCTCCCAGCATCTGTGCAGCAAGGAGGGCCGCATTGACTGCACCTGCCTTTCCGATAGCCACTGTAGCTACAGGAACACCTCCTGGCATTTGAACAATGGACAGCAGCGAATCGAGTCCATTAAGCGCCTTGGATTGGACTGGCACGCCAATGACCGGCAATGTCGTTTTCGCTGCCACCATCCCTGGCAAGTGAGCTGCCCCTCCAGCCCCCGCAATGATCACTTTTATCCCGCGGTCCCTTGCTTCTTCTGCAAACCGGAACATCAAATCCGGGGTTCGATGGGCAGAAACGACCTGCTTTTCATAAGAAATCTCAAGCTTATCCAACATGCCGCATGTGTGCTTCATCGTATCCCAGTCAGATTTGCTTCCCATAATAACAGCCACTTGCATATGCCTCTCCCCCAACAGAAAATTTAATCTTCCTCAAAATAAAAAGCCCGGACAGTTACTTTTCACTAATAGAGAAAGTAATCTGTCCGGGCTCGGATAATAAAGGAAAGCTCCTCATACACACAAGAAAGCAGACCCTTGAACCGGTCATATCATCTTTCCCTTATAGTCCGGCCATTTACGGCAGCCAGGTAGAAACTTATGGGCCATATCCCCATTATTATATAAGGGTAAATCTTTATATAAATATAATTTTAATTGTAATCTTATCTAACAACATCTTACCAACTATCCTATGGGGGTGTCAACCACTATTCGAACAATAAGGATTGAGAATAGAATAATGTTCGTGTTTCACTCTTCCTTTTTTGCTTCAAAGACTATTTGCCGTCCTGCCGGCTCATAAGTGACCGAGCCCCCGGTCTTGACTTCTTTAAATATCGGCTTCTCCGTCCTTCTTACCGGAACATAGCCTTCCTTTGCTATACGGTCCAGGCATTGGCCAATCGTCTCATTTTCAAGGACTTCAAACTGCTTCTTTTTCTTTTCCTTGCTCATGAATACAATTTTCCTTTCCTGACAGATTTCACCCAGAAGCCGCCATGGATCGTCTTAGGCTCATAGGCAATAATGAATGCTTTAGGATCAAGCTCCTTGATCGTCTGGTAAAGCTTAAGCTCATATTTCCTCGGCGTCAGGATCTGCATAGCCATCCGGTCGCCCTCCAGCCCATTGGCAGCCCAGTTCGTTACGCCATACCCTTTTTCCCTCAATACCCTGGGAACATCTTTATCATATTCTTTTGTTATTACATTAACCGTTATATATCCAAGAGCAAGCTTCTCCTCGATTTTCATACCGACAACAACGCCGATTCCGTAGCCCACAGCATATGCAATCAAATTCTGAATCTGATCCAGATTATCGAGTACAAGCCCCAGTCCGATTACATAAATGACCACTTCGATCATGCTGATAAAAGCCGCCAAATAACGCTGCCCTTTCAGCGTAAGGATCATCCTGATCGTAAAAAAGGAGACGTATACAATATTAATGACAAGTATGATGGCAACCATCACTAAACTATTTTCAAGCAAAAAATAAACCTCCTCCAAGCCTCGGCCTTAATTCAACGTAAATCCCTATTGTACAAGAGAAATCTGCATTTGCGAACCACTTAGAAAAAATAAAAGGATCTTTTTGTTATGTTAACCTATTTGGCTCATGATAAAACGCTGCTGCGGATAGCGTGGGCAGGGAAATGGAGGGAAGCTGGAGGAAGGACGCAGAGTTTTTTCCGGGGGATTAGAAGTCAGGGACTGCAGGATGGTTTCGGTTATTAAGTAAGCAGGAGGGTTAGCTGGCGGCTTTGCTGGCGGCTTTATTGGGGCTTTGCTGGGGCTTTGGCTGAGTTGGGCGGGTTAAGTGCGGTTGGTGAAATAAATGGTGAAGGTGAATTGATGTTTCTTGGACAAATGGTAAAATACCATTGGAATTCGGTAAATTACTCGGCCTATTCGGTAAATAAATAGTAAATTCGGTAGATTATTGGGAGAATTAATTAAATTCGCGATTGAATCGTCTATTCTCCCCTTCAAAAACCCTTCTCATTCGCCTACCTGGCCACTCATTTCCGCTTAAGAGCAATTTTCTTATTAAAAATCTCTCCATTTCACTAAAAAAGCATAAAAAAAGAACAGTCATGCAGACTGTTCTTCGTTTCGCCCGGCAGCGTCCTACTCTCACAGGGGGAGAGCCCCCAACTACCATCGGCGCTGAGAAGCTTAACTTCCGTGTTCGGTATGGGAACGGGTGTGACCTTCTCGCTATCGCCACCAGACTATTTAGATGAGGTTTTTGTTCCCTCAAAACTAGATAATGCAGAAGAAGAATTACAAAGCAATCAAATGTGGTTAAGTCCTCGATCTATTAGTATCTGTCAGC